>JAMLJD010000015.1 GCA_023953775.1 Rhizobiaceae bacterium
CATCCTCGGCTACGTCGTCCGCTGGGTGGACCAGGGCGTCGGATGTTCAAAGGTCCCCGACATCAACGATGTCGGCCTCATGGAAGATCGCGCGACGCTGCGCATCTCCTCGCAGCATATCGCCAACTGGCTTCACCACGGCGTCTGCACCGGGGATCAGGTTATGGAGACGATGAAGCGCATGGCGGCGATCGTCGATCGGCAAAACGCAGGCGATCCGCTCTACCGGCCGATGGCCGACGATTTCGACGCCTCGATCGCCTTCCAGGCGGCGTGCGACCTGGTCTTCAAGGGCCGCGAGCAACCCAATGGCTACACCGAACCCGTGCTTCACGCGCGCCGGCTCGAACTGAAGGAACGCGACCGCAATGAAGGTATCGCTGCGGCGGCCAAGGCCTGACGAGGCCGTGGCGCTGAGTGCGCTCTGCCTTCGTTCCAAGGCGTCTCACGGCTACGACGACCACTTCATGGACGCATGCCGCGACGAACTGGCCGTCCGGCTCCCGGCCTCGAACGACGGCATGATCGTGGCTGTCGTTGATGGCCGGCTGGCGGGCATGGCCGAGCTTTCGATGTCGGGAGCCGATGCGGAACTTGAAAAGCTTTTCGTCGAGCCGGACTTCTTCCGTCGAGGTGTCGGCAAGGCGTTGTTCGGTCATGTCGCAGAGGCCGCGGCAGCTCGTGGAGCGTGCCGTCTCGGCCTCGACGCCGATCCCGGAGCGGTGGTATTCTACAGGAGCATGGGCGCGGTCGAGACCGGGGCCTCGGAATCCGCCTCGATCCCGGGCCGGTATCTGCCGCGGATGGAACTGGCGCTGGACGCCGTCTCCTCCGGATGACCATTCTTGCCATCGATACGGCCGCTAACCTCTGTGCTGCCTGCATATGGGACGCAGGCGGCGAGCGTGGGCGCTCGGTTGCCGATATCGGCAAGGGCCATGCGGAGCAGCTCATGGCGACGATCGCCGAGGCGCTCGAACGCGCCGGCGTTGGCTACGGCGACCTGACGGCCGTCGCCGTCGCGGTCGGCCCCGGCTCCTTCACCGGCGTGCGCGTTGGCGTCGCGGCAGCCCGCGGGCTTGCGCTCGCGCTCGACGTTCCGTGCGCCGGCGTGACCACGCTGGAGGCGATCGCCGCGGAGACGAGGAACGCCGAACCGGACGTGCCGGTTCTTGCCGCGATCGATGCCCGGCGCGACGAGGTCTACGCAGCCCTGTTCGATGCATCCGGCGACGTCGTGACCGCCCCGGCGGCCATGAGCTTTGCAGAGGCCGCTTCCCTCATCGGCGACGAGGCGGTTCTGGTCGCCGGCTCCGGTGCCGCGCAGGTGCTTGAGGTGGCCGGTCGTGGACGGCGGGCCTCGAACGGCGGGGCAACGGCCGACATAGCCGTCTATGCGCGCCTCGCAGCCTCGCGTCCCTTCCCGGCACAAAAGCCGAAGCCGTTCTATCTGCGCGGCGCGGATGCAAAGCCGCAGGCGGGATTTGCCCTGGCCAGGAAGCCCGGCTGATGCGCGTGCCGTTCCGTCCTGCCGCCCGCGACTATGCCATCGAGCCGCTCGGCCCGGAGGACAGCGCGGCGCTGGAACGCCTTCACGGGCAGGGGTTCGGCCGGGCATGGAGCGATGCCGAATTCGAAGCGTTGCTCGAGCAGCCGCCCGTCTTCGGCTATGGCGGCTTGCGCGTCGGTGACCGGAAGGCAGGCCTGGCCGGCTTCGTGCTGGCACGCCAGGCGGCCGACGAGGCGGAGATCTTGATGATCGCCGTAGCGCCGCCGCATCGTCGACACGGCCTTGGTCGCAGCCTTATGGACGCCGTGCTGCGCGAGCTTCATGGCCGCCGGACCGCGGCGCTGTTCCTCGAAGTTGACGAAACCAATGCCGCCGCCCTTGCGCTCTACAGGCGGCTGGGCTTTTTCGAGGTCGGGAAACGCGGCGGGTATTATCCCGACGGCGGCGCGGGGCCGCGCAATGCGCTGGTTATGCGCCGCGATCTTCGCTAGGACGTTCACACATGCCGACCGGGCCGGGACACGCTTCTTGACGGATACAAGCCACACCCTGCTGCCGCGCCTGCGTCTCGGGCTCGCCCTGTTTGCCGTCGGGATAGGCACGACGCTCGTCGCCGTTTCGCAATACACGATCCTGAAGACCGGCATCGCGTCGGAGCATTTCGTGCCGCGCATGTGGCACAAGCTCATCACGCGGTTGCTGGGCATGCGCGTCCACGTCGAAGGCCGGATGTCGCAGGACCGTCCCCTCCTTCTGGCCGCCAACCATATCTCCTGGACCGACATCATGGTGATCGGCGGCATCGCCAACCTCCACTTCGTCGCCAAGGCCGAGGTCGGCCGGTGGCCGCTGATGGGCAAGCTGTCGCGGCTCCAGCGCACGGTCTTCGTCGAACGCGAGAACAGGCGCGCCTCCGGGAAGCAGGCAAGCGAACTGGGGCGGCGTCTGGCCGAGGGCGACGTGATGCTGCTTTATGCCGAGGGCAGCACCTCGGACGGCAACGTCATCTTGCCGTTCAAGTCGACGCTGTTCGGCGCGGCACAGATGGCGATCGCTGAAACCGATCTTGACCGCGTCACCGTCCAGTCGGTGACGATCGCCTATTCGCGGCTGCATGGCATGCCGATGGGCCGGTTCCACCGCCGCCATACGGCCTGGATCGGCGACCGCAAGCTGTGGCCGCATATCCAGGCCATGCTCGGCGAGGGCGGCATCGACGTCGAGGTGCGCTTCGGCGAACCGGTCGAATTCACCGCCGCCACCAACCGCAAGGAGATCGCACGCCGGCTGGAAGGCGAGGTGCGAAGCACGATGGCTGCGATACTGCATGATCCGCCGATCCGGAAGTGACGCGCAAACGGTCTGTTTTTTGTCACCGAAAGGCGTTAGAGACGCCCCATGGAACTGGAAGAGATCGTGAAGGCCACCGGGTCGCCGGACGCTGAAAGCCCTGCCGCGGACACACCGCGCAAGGTCTTCGTCAAGACCTATGGCTGCCAGATGAACGTCTATGACAGCCAGCGCATGAACGACGCGCTGGCCGCCGAGGGCTATGTGGCCTCCGAGACGATGGAGGATGCCGATCTCGTCCTCCTCAATACCTGCCACATTCGCGAGAAGGCGGCCGAAAAGGTCTATTCGGAGCTGGGTCGCGTTCGCCGGATCAAGGAGGAACGGGCGCGCGCCGGCCGCGAGACGGTCATCGGCGTGGCCGGCTGCGTCGCCCAGGCGGAGGGGCAGGAGATCCTGCGCCGCGCGCCGGCGGTCGATCTCGTGATCGGCCCGCAGACCTACCACCGCCTGCCCGACGCCGTCCGCCGGGTGCGGGGCGGCGAGAAGGTCGTCGAGACCGACTATGCCGTCGAGGACAAGTTCGACCACCTGCCGCAGCCGAGCCGCAGGACAGTCGGCGCGCGCGGCGTCACGGCCTTTCTCACGGTGCAGGAAGGATGCGACAAGTTCTGCACCTTCTGCGTCGTGCCCTATACGCGCGGATCGGAGGTCTCGCGGCCGGTCGATCGCATCCTTGCCGAAGCCGAGCGGCTTGCCGAGGGTGGCGTCCGCGAGATCACCCTGCTCGGCCAGAACGTCAACGCCTGGCACGGCGAGGGGCCGGACGGCGCCGAATGGGGCCTCGGCCAGCTGCTGCGCCGCCTCGCGGAGGTTCCCGGCCTTGCGCGCCTGCGCTACACGACCAGCCACCCGCGCGACATGGACGACGCGCTGATCGAGGCCCACCGCGATTTGCCCGCGCTCATGCCCTATCTGCATCTTCCCGTGCAGGCCGGTTCCGACCGCATCCTGAAGGCGATGAACCGCCGCCACACCGCCGACGACTATCGCCGTCTGGTCGAGCGGATCCGCGCCGCACGACCGGATATCGCGATGTCGGGCGATTTCATCGTCGGTTTTCCGGGTGAAACGGACGCGGATTTCGAAGAAACGCTGCGTATCGTCGAAACTGTGACCTACGCACAGGCCTTTTCGTTCAAGTATTCGCCCCGCCCGGGCACGCCCGGCGCCGATCTGGGCGACCAGATACCCGAGACGGTCAAGGACGAGCGCCTGCAACGATTGCAGGCGCTTCTGCGTTCACAGCAGATGGAATTCGCCGAAAGCCTCGTTGGAAAAAGGATCAGCCTGCTGATCGAGAAGCCGGGCCGCAATGCCGGCCAGCTGGTCGGTCGTTCGCCGTGGCTCCAGCCGGTGATTGTTGATGAAACCGCCGGGCGAATCGGCGACATTGTCGATGTGCGAATCACGGATACCGGCGCCAACAGCCTGTTTGCGGAAGCGGTGTGAATTGCCAGCGCGCGAGAAGGAGACACGATTGAGCGCAACGCCGGACGTGAAGAACCCGCCCGCTGGGGCCTCGGACATGGCGCACATCGTTCTGACATTCGACAACAACAAGCTGGCGAGTTCGCTCTACGGGCAGTTCGACGAGAACCTCGCCCGCATCGAGCAGAAGCTCGGGGTCGACATCAGCTCCAAGGGAAACCAGGTGTCGGTGCGCGGCGGCGCGACCTCGGCCGAACAGGCCGGACGCGCGCTCGACTATCTCTACGACCTGCTCCAGAAGGGCGCCGAGATTGCGCAATCCGACGTCGACGGCGCTGTCCGCATGGCGGTTGCCGCCGACGACCAGCTCTCGCTGCCGACCCTTGAGAAGAAGGGCAAGATGGCGGCGGCGCAGATCGCGACGCGCAAGCGCACGATCTACGCCCGCTCCCTCAATCAGGACGCCTATATGCGCGCTCTGGAGCGCGCCGAGCTCGTCTTCGGCATCGGCCCCGCGGGCACCGGCAAGACCTATCTCGCCGTCGCGCATGCCGCGATGCTCCTCGAGCGCGGGCTTGTCGAGCGGATCGTGCTGTCGCGGCCGGCCGTGGAGGCGGGCGAACGCCTGGGCTTCCTGCCGGGCGACATGAAGGAGAAGGTCGACCCCTATCTGCGCCCGCTCTACGACGCGCTCTACGACATGATGCCGGGCGACAAGGTGGAACGCGCGATCGCCGCGGGCGTCATCGAGATCGCGCCGCTCGCCTTCATGCGCGGCCGCACCCTGGCGCACGCCGCCGTCATCCTCGACGAGGCGCAGAACACCACGCCGATGCAGATGAAGATGTTCCTGACGCGTCTCGGCGAGAACGCCCGCATGATCGTCACTGGCGACCCGAGCCAGATCGATCTTCCGCCGAACACCCGTTCGGGGCTGATCGAGGCGCTGCGCATCCTCGACGGCGTGCCGGGCATCGTGACGGTTAGGTTCAACGAGAAGGACGTCGTGCGCCATCCTCTGGTCGCCGAGATCGTGTCGGCCTACGACCGCGACGCCATCAATGCGAGGAAGCAGGAGCGGCCGGGCGACTGAAATCCGGCCGGCCTTCGCCCGGAGCGGCGTTCATCCATGACACCACATGTCGAGATCGAGCTGGAGCGGGCCGCGGGCGCCTGGCCCGACGAGCCTGCATTGCGCGCGCTTGCGGAAAAAGCCGTCGCCGCGTTCCTCGCCGAGACGCGCGCCAGGGGCGAGGCCAGCGAGTTGTCCCTTCTGTTCACGGACGATGCCGCGATCCGCGACCTGAACGCGGCGTGGCGCGGCAAGGACAAGCCGACCAACGTCCTGTCCTTCCCGTCCGGCATGATGCGCGACGACGGGCGCTGGCCGCCGCTCCTCGGCGATATCGTTCTGGCATGGGAGACGGTTGCCCGCGAGGCGGCCGACGAGGGCAAGCCGCTCGATCATCACATCAGCCACCTGATCGTCCACGGTTTGGCCCATCTGGTCGGCCACGACCACGAGGACGAGGGCGAAGCGGAAGAGATGGAGGCGCTGGAACGGCGGGTGCTTCAAAGCCTTGCCATTCCCGACCCTTATGCATAAGTGAACGGATCACGCATCTAGAGACGATGAACGAGAACTCACATACGGTCGCGGGCGAAACACCCGCAGGCGATGCGCCAAGCGCGGAACAGGGTGACGACAGTCCGATATCATCCAGGACCGTTCGCGAACCCAGGCCGACGCTCATTCAGAGGCTGACCACGGTATTCCGCCCCAGGAACGGGTCGACGCTGCGCGACGACCTGACGGACGCGCTGTCGGAATCCACCTACGACACGGCCGACTTCTCGCCGGGCGAGAGGGCGATGCTGCACAACATCCTGCGGCTGCGCGAAGTGCGCGTCGAGGACGTGATGGTGCCGCGCGCGGACATCAAGGCGGTCGAACTGTCGACCACGCTTGGCGAGCTTCTGGTCATGTTCGAGCAGTCGGGCCATTCCCGCATGCCGGTGTTTCGCGAGACGCTCGACGATCCGCGTGGCATGATCCACATCCGCGACGTCGTCGTCTATTTCACCAAGGTGGCGCGCCAGAAGAAAGGCCGCGGCAGCCGCAAGAATGGCGCCACGACGCCCGCATCGCTCGACCTTGGCAATGTCGACCTGTCGAGGACGATCGGCGAATCGAACCTGACCCGACCGCTGCTGTTCGTCCCGCCCTCCATGCTTGCCTCGGACCTGATGGGCAAGATGCAGGCGCAGCGCATCCAGATGGCGCTGGTGATCGACGAATATGGCGGCACCGATGGCCTGGCCTCGCTCGAGGATATCGTCGAGATGGTGGTCGGCGACATCGAGGACGAGCACGACGAGGACGAGCCGATGATCACCCAGACGGGTGAGGGCGTGTTCGTCGTCGACGCGCGCGCAGAGATCGACGACGTCGCAGAAGTCATCGGCGGCACGTTCATGGCTGGCGAGCATGCCGAGGACGTCGATACGATCGGCGGCATGATCTTCAACACGCTCGGTCGGGTGCCTGCCCGCGGTGAAGTCGTCCAGGCCATTCCCGGCTACGAGTTCCACGTGCTCGACGCCGATCCGCGCCGGGTCAAGCGGGTGCGCATCGTTCAGAGCCGGGCGGCCGAACGCCGCAGGCGCAGCGCGCGCGCCCAGGACGCCTGATCCCGGTCGGCCCGGCCTGCGCCGACCGTTTGTTGCGCGGCCGCTCTGCTGCTAATCCTGGGTCAGTGATTCTCGTGACGCGGAACGCCGAATGAAGCGCCTGGCCGGCCGGATCATTCTGTTGTGGGGCTGGCGGCGGGCGCTTGCGGCGCTTGCCGCGGGAGCGCTTGCTGCCCTCGGGCAGGCCCCATGGGACTTCTTCGCCGCCTGCTTCATTTCCTTTCCCGTTCTCGTCTGGCTGCTGGACGGCGCCGAGGGCGACGGATCGCGGCGCTTGCCCTTCCGTCTTGCGCCGGCCTTCGCCGTCGGCTGGTGGTTTGGCTTCGGCTACTTCATGGCCGGGCTGTGGTGGGTCGGCAATGCGCTCCTCGTCGAGGCGGACGAATTCGCCTGGGCGCTGCCGGTCGCGGTGTTGGGCCTGCCGGCGCTGCTCGCGCTCTTCTACGGTTTCGCGACCGCGCTCGCCCGATCTTTCTGGAGCGACGATTTCGGCCGGATAGCGGCGCTGGCCGTGTCGTTCGCGGTCGCCGAATGGCTCCGGTCGTTCCTGCTGACAGGCTTTCCGTGGAATCCTGTCGGTCTTGCCGCCATGCCGGTACCGCTGCTCATGCAGTCGGTGGCGGTCGTCGGGCCGCATGCCATGAACGCGCTCGCCGTTCTGGTCTTCTCGCTCCCGGCCCTGGCCGCATCCGATCGCCACGTCAGAACCGGTCTTGCACTTGGCGTTTTGCTGCTCGCCGCCCATGCCGGCTATGGCTACGCGCGCCTGTCCATGGCGCCGGCACCCGATCGCACGCTGGCTGTCCGCGTCATCCAGCCTTCGGTCGACCAGGCTGAAAAGTGGGACGCGACGGTCCGCGACCGCATATTCGCCAACAATCTCGAGCTTTCCGGGGCCCCGTCCGAAACCGGAATGCCGAAACTGATCGTCTGGCCCGAAACGTCGGTCCCGTTCATCTTCACGGAGCGTCCCGACGCGCTGGTCGCGATCGGCGAGCTGCTCCAGCCGGGCCAGCGGCTGTTCGTCGGCGCGGTGCGTTCGGAGGGCGGGTCAGGGCCGGATGCGGCCCGTTATTACAATTCGGTGGTCTCGATCAACGACCAGGGCGAAATCGACGACGCGGTCGACAAGATGCATCTTGTGCCCTTCGGTGAATATCTTCCCTTCGAAGGGATGTTTGCCCGCCTCGGCATCTCGAAACTCGTCGCGCTTCCCGGCTCATTCTCGCCCGGCAGCACGCGCCACGCGCTGCCGGCGGCTGACGGCGTCGCAGCCGCGCCATTCATCTGCTACGAGATCATCTTTCCGGCTCTGGTCGATGAAGGCGCGCGGGACGCCGACATGCTCGTCAATGTTACCAACGACGCCTGGTTTGGCGACACGCCCGGCCCCTATCAGCATTTCCGCCAGGCCCAGCTTCGCGCTGTGGAGACCGGCCTGCCGCTCGTCAGGGCGGCGAACAACGGCATTTCGGCCGTCGTCGACGCTCACGGGCGGATCGTCGACGCGCTGGCCGTCGATGCGGTCGGGGTGCTCGATGTCGAGGTTCCGCTGGCGCGCGGCGTCGACATGCGCGTCGGCCGCACCGCTGTTAACGGCGTGCTGATCCTGATATTATTGGGCGTCGCGGCTGTCGCGATGAGCCTGCGTAGCCGCGCCGGCTCGAATTGACATCACATATATTAGAAACTCATAGTGAAGCGCTCGTACCCAGGTGTCGATTGCGTCATTGTAGTTGGGGCAAGTCGCGACGCGTCGGATGGGGGTGACGGAAATAAGCGACAATACCGGCTGCCTAAGCGGCGAGGGGACGATGGTAGAGAACAAGAAAAAACCAAACCCGATTGACGTACATGTTGGGGGACGAATCAGGCTGCGCCGCAATATGCTTGGTATCAGCCAGGAAAAGCTTGGCGAAAACCTGGGCATAACTTTCCAACAGATCCAGAAATACGAAAAAGGCACAAATCGAGTCGGCGCGAGTCGTCTCCAGGCGATATCGTCGATTCTCGGCGTGCCCGTTTCTTTCTTCTTTGAGGGGGCACCCGGGCAGGAATCTACAGCGCAAGGAGGGTTCGCGGAGGACGGCGCAACCGATTATGTGGTGGATTTCCTGAACAGCGCGGAAGGCGTTCAGCTCAATCGCGCATTCGTGAAGATCAGTGATCCCAAGATCAGGCGCAAGGTTCTCGATCTCGTCAAGGCGCTTGCGGTCGAAGACGACTGACGGCCCGAAGGCGGCCGGCATCGCCAACCGCTGCGCCGCGGTCGCGCCGATCGAGCGTCCGCACAACGGTCCTTGACGCACGCGAGCCCGGTTCGCTACAGGGTGCCGTCGTTTGGCTGGCGCCTTCCGCCGGCTATTTTTTCGAGAGGGGACACCCGTGATACGAGACACCTACCTGTTCACCAGCGAATCCGTGTCGGAAGGTCATCCGGACAAGGTTTGCGACCGCATCTCGGATGAGATCGTCGACCTGGTTTACAAGGAAGCCAAGAAAGCGGGGATGGACCCGTGGGATGTCCGTGTCGCCTGCGAGACGCTTACCACCACCAACCGTGTCGTCATAGCGGGTGAGGTTCGCGTTCCGCCGTCACTGTTGAAGAGGGACAAGGACGGCAATACCGTTGCCGATTCCAAGGGCATGCCGCTGGTCAACCCGTCGAAGTTCCGTTCGGCGGCGCGTCGCGCGATCAAGGCCATAGGCTACGAGCAGGACGGGTTCCACTGGAAGACGGCCAAGATCGACGTGTTGCTGCATGCCCAGTCGGCCGATATCGCTCAGGGCGTCGACAAGGCCGCCGACGCCAACAGTGAAGGCGCCGGAGACCAGGGCATCATGTTCGGCTATGCATGCCGCGAGACGCCGGACCTTATGCCGGCGCCGATCTATTACAGCCACAAGATTCTGGAGCTGCTCGCCGATGCCCGCAAGTCGGGCAAGGGTGACGCCGCAAAGCTTGGTCCCGACGCCAAGAGCCAGGTCACGATCCGTTATGTCGGCGGCAAGCCCTCGCAGGTGACCCAGATCGTCCTGTCTACCCAGCATCTCGATCCCTCCTGGGATTCGGCAAAGGTGCGCAAGGTCGTCGAGCCCTACATTCGCGAAGCGATGGGCGATCTCGAGATTTCACCCGACTGCAACTGGTACATCAATCCGACCGGCAAGTTCGTGATCGGCGGCCCCGATGGCGACGCCGGACTGACCGGGCGCAAGATCATCGTCGACACCTATGGCGGCGCGGCCCCGCATGGCGGTGGCGCATTCTCCGGCAAGGACACCACAAAGGTCGACCGTTCGGCCGCCTATGCCGCGCGCTATCTGGCCAAGAACGTCGTCGCCGCCGGTCTTGCTGATCGGTGCACCATCCAGCTTGCCTACGCGATCGGCGTCGCGCAGCCGCTGGCGGTCTACGTCAACCTGCACGGAACCGGAAAGGTCGACGAGGCGCGTCTGGAGACCGCGTTGCGCGAGGTCATGGACCTGTCGCCATCGGGGATTCGCCGCCATCTCGACCTCAACAAGCCGATCTACGGCAAGACCGCCGCATACGGGCATTTCGGGCGCAAGGCCGGCCGCGACGGATCGTTCTCGTGGGAACGCACCGATCTGGTCAAGCCGCTCAAGCAGGCGCTCGCCTGAGGTCATGGCGGTGGCCTGATGGCTGCGAACGAAACCGCCCGGGCATTCTTCGGACGCAGGAAGGGAAAGTCGCTTCGGCCGGTCCAGGCCGAGGCTCTGCAAAGCGGCCTGAAACAGCTGCGCCTCGACCTCACGGCGCAGGCTCCTTCCGATCCGCGCGACCTGTTCGAGCACCCCGTAGCCACGGTACGGCTCGAGATCGGCTTCGGTGGCGGCGAGCATCTCCTGCATGAGGCCGGCCGGTTTCCGGGTACGGGCTTCATCGGCGTCGAGCCTTTCGTCAACGGAATGGCCAAGCTGATGGCTGCGCTCGACCGCGCGCCGCTCGGAAATCTCCGCGTCTTCGACGACGACGCGACATTCCTGCTCGACTGGCTGCCCGATTCGAGCCTTGCCGGCATCGACCTTCTTTATCCCGACCCCTGGCCGAAGAAGCGGCACTGGAAGCGCCGTTTCGTCAATCCGGCCAATGTCGACCGTTTTGCCCGCGTCATGCGACCGGGCGCGCGGTGCCGCTTCGCTTCCGACATCGAAAGCTATGTCGACTGGACGCTGCTCCTGATGGGCCGCAGCGCCGACTTCGACTTCGAGGCGAAAACGGCCGACGATTGGCGGCGACCCTACGAGGGCTGGCCAGGCACCCGGTACGAAGCCAAGGCAATCCGCGAGGGTCGCACGCCGGCCTATCTGACTTTTTCTCGAAAATAATCTTCGGCTTTGTCGATTCCGGCATCGGCCGCTCGTTTTCACGGTGTCCGCATCGCGGGCATCGACGAAAGGAGACGACCACGAATATCCGGATCGCAGCCTACGAATGCGCCATCGCGCTGTCGGCCAACGAGAACGAATTCGCGTTTCTTCGCCGTCGGCTGGACCTACTCTCGGCGTGATAGGCGGCTTTTGCGCCGGATGCACTTGTGCCGCCCCATTTTGGGGCGTATATAGCGGTCAAATTCTTGGTCGGCATGACGAAGAGTGGGTCCACCCGGTCCCGCTCTTTTTTGTTACCTGCCGCCTTTGGGAACGGAATGGCAGAAACACGGTCGCATAGCGCAGAATTCGACGATCGCATCATCCGCGAGACGGGGATCGATGCGCGCATCGCCTCGATCGTCGGCCCGGTTCTGGCCGGCGCCGATTTCCGGCTCGTGCGGGTGCGCCTGTCGGGCCAGAACGGCATGACCCTGCAGATCATGGCCGAACGCACCGACGGCACGATGACGGTCGAGGATTGCGAGGAGGCAAGCCGCCTGTTGTCGCCGGTCCTCGATGTCGAGGATCCGATCGACAAGGCCTACCATCTGGAGATCTCGTCGCCCGGCATCGACCGGCCGCTGGTGCGCCGCGGCGATTTCGAGACCGCCGTCGGGCACCTTGCCAAGTTGGAGACCGATACGGTCGTCGAAGGCCGCAAGCGCTTCCGCGGCAGGATCGCGGCCGTTTCCGAAGGCGCGCTGACGCTCGAGCGCGACCAGGCGAGCTACGGCGACGAACCCGTGGTGTCGATTCCGCTGGAGCGGATCGAGGATGCGCGGCTGATCCTGACCGACGATCTGATCCGCGACGCGCTGAAACGCGACAAGAAGGCGCGCCAGGAACGGCGCAGGGCGCGCGGCGAGCCGATCGACGCGGACGACGACACAGAAACACCGGAATGAACCTGCAGCCGCCGGCGCCGCCGCGCGGCCATGCCTTGGGAGATTGAAATGGCAGTCAGTGCAAACAGGCTCGAGCTTCTGCAGATCGCGGACGCGGTTGCGCGCGAGAAGTCGATCGACAAGCAGATCGTGATCGCGGCGATGGCCGATGCGATCCAGAAGGCGGCACGCTCGCGCTACGGCCAGGAGACCAACATCCGCGCCGACATCAACGAGCAGACCGGCGAGATGAAGCTGCAGAGGCTGATGGAAGTCGTCGAGACGGTCGAGGACTTCGCCAAGGAGATTTCGGTCGCCGACGCCCGTCTGCGCAACCCCGACGCCCAGGTCGGAGACTTCATCGCCGAGCAGCTTCCGCCGATGGATTTCGGCCGCATCGCGGCCCAGTCGGCCAAGCAGGTCATCGTCCAGAAGGTGCGCGAGGCCGAGCGCGACCGCCAGTATGACGAATACAAGGACCGCATCGGCGAGATCGTCAACGGCACCGTCAAGCGCGTCGAATACGGCAACGTCATCGTCGACCTCGGCCGCGGCGAGGCGATCATCCGCCGCGACGAACTCATCCCGCGCGAAATCTTCAAATACGGCGATCGCGTGCGCGCCTACGTCTATGACGTGCGCCGCGAGCAGCGTGGACCGCAGATCTTCCTGTCGCGCACCCATCCGCAGTTCATGGCCAAGCTGTTCACGATGGAAGTGCCGGAGATCTATGACGGCATCATCGAGATCCGCTCGGTCGCCCGCGATCCCGGGTCGCGCGCCAAGATCGCCGTGATCTCGCGCGACAGCTCGATCGATCCGGTCGGCGCCTGCGTCGGCATGCGCGGCAGCCGCGTGCAGGCCGTCGTCGGCGAGCTGCAGGGCGAGAAGATCGACATCATCCCGTGGAACGACAACGCCGCGTCCTTCATCGTCAACGCGCTGCAGCCGGCCGAGGTCACCAAGGTGGTGCTCGATGAGGATGCTGAGCGCATCGAGGTCGTGGTTCCCGACGACCAGCTTTCGCTGGCCATCGGACGGCGCGGCCAGAACGTGCGTCTGGCCTCGCAGCTGACCGGCTGGGATATCGACATCCTCACCGAGGAGGAGGAGTCCGGCCGTCGCCAGAAGGAGTTCGTGGAGCGTTCGACCCTGTTCATGGATGCGCTGAACGTCGACGAGATGGTCGGCCAGGTGCTGGCGTCCGAGGGCTTCACCAGCGTCGAGGAAGTCGCCTATGTCGATGCCGACGAGATTTCGTCGATCGACGGCTTCGACGAGGACACCGCCTCGGAGATCCAGACGCGCGCGCGCGAATATCTCGACCGCATCGAGGCCGAGCAGGATGCAAAGCGCCAGGAACTGGGCGTCGAGGACGAGCTGCGCGAGATTCCCGGCATCACCACGGCGATGATGGTGACGCTTGGCGAGGACGGCGTGAAGACGGTCGAGGACTTCGCCGGCTACGCCGTCGACGATCTCGTCGGCTGGAAGGAACGCAAGGACGGCGAGACGAAGTTCTTCCCGGGCGTTCTCGCAGACCACGGGACCTCGCGCGCCGAGGCCGAAGAGATGGTCATGGCAGCGCGGCTGAAGGCCGGCTGGATCACCGAGGAAGACCTCGCGCCTGAGGCGGAAGGCGAGGAAGTCGCCGACGCGGCGGACGCGTGAGATGAGCGACCGGCCGGGAGCGCCTCTTGAACGACATGAACGAGCGCACATGTATAGTGACGCGCCGCGCTGGCGAAGCGGAGGATCTCATCCGCTTCGTCGCCGGTCCTGATCTCGCGGTCGTTCCTGATCTCAAGCGCAACCTGCCGGGGCGTGGCTGCTGGGTTACCGCCGAGCGGCGATATGTCGACCAGGCGGTGCGAAAGAAGCTCTTCGCAAGGGCGCTGAAGGCCGACATCCGGAGCGACGCCGAGCTGGGCGCCATGGTCGACGCGCTGCTTGCGAAGTCGGCTCTGGGTGCGGTCGGACTTGCGCGAAAGGCCGGGGCCGTCGCCCTTGGTGCGGCCAAGACCGAGGCCGCGATACGATCCGGCAAGGCCGTCGGCGTGCTGCACGCGGGCGAAGCGTCCGATGACGGCGTTCGCAAACTGACGCAAGCACGGCGTGCGGTCGTGCATCAGGGTGGGCCAGCGATCCCCGCATACAAACTCTTTTCGGAAGGCGAAATGGGTTTGGCATTGGGGGGTACAAATGTGATACATGCTGCCGTGCTCGCGACTGAGGCGGGCCAGGCGGCGCTGAAGCGCGTTGTCGCGCTTCACCGGTACCGGGGCGGTTCCCCGGACGACGGGACTGGAATTGCGCCCGACCACGATAACGGCGGCGCCGCAGAGGATATGGAATGAGCGATACGAAATCGGGTGAAGACAAGACGTTGAGTGTCAGCACGAAGAAGACGCTGACATTGAAACGGCCCGGCGTTGAACAGGGCACCGTGCGGCAGAACTTCTCGCACGGGCGGTCGAAATCCGTCGTCGTCGAAACGAAGAAGCGCAAGTTCTCGCGGCCCGACGAGAGGCAGGAGGCGCCTGCGGTGACCGCTGCGCCGCGTCCGCAGGCCGCCGCTCCGGCCCCGGCTGCACCCGTCGCGCCTTCCCGCCCGTCCGCCGAGCGGTCCGGCGTCGTTCTCAACGACCTCTCCAACCAGGAGATGGACGCGCGCCGTCGCGCGCTCGAAGGCTCCAAGATCCGCGAGGTCGAGGAGCGCAAGCGAGCGGCCGAGGACGCAAAGCGCCGCGCCGAGGAAGACGAGCGCAGGCAGCGCGAACGCGAGGAATCCGCCCGCCGCCAGGCGGAGGAAGAAGCGCGGGTCCAGGCCGAGGCGGAAGCCCGCCGACGCTCGGAGGAGGAAGCGCGTCGCCGGGCGCCGGCTGCCGATCAGGCAGTGGCCGAAGATGACGAGAACACATCCGCGCGCGGCCACGGCGCGCGTCGCAGCCCGGTGAAGCCGGAAGTCGCCAAGCCGGTCAAGCCACGCGCCGACGAAGACCGTCGTCGCGGCAAGCTGACGCTCACGTCGGCGCTGTCCGAGGATGGCGGAACGCGTGGCCGCTCGCTGTCGTCGATGCGCCGCCGCCAGGAGAAGTTCAAGCGCGCCATGAGCCAGGAGCCGCGCGAGAAGATCGCGCGCGAGGTGACGCTGCCCGAGACGATCACCATCCAGGAGCTTGCCAACCGCATGGCCGAGCGCGCCGTGGAGATCGTCAAGTACTTCATGAAGCAGGGCCAGATGATGAAGCCCGGCGACGTGATCGACGCCGATACGGCCGAGCTGGTGGCGAGCGAGTTTGGCCACACGGTCAAGCGCGTCTCGGAATCGGATGTCGAGCAGGGCCTGTTCGACGTCGAGGACAAGTCCGAGGATATGGAGTCGCGGCCGCCGGTGGTCACCATCATGGGCCACGTCGACCACGGCAAGACCTCGCTGCTCGACGCGATCCGCAACGCAAACGTCGTATCCGGCGAGGCCGGTGGCATCACCCAGCATATCGGTGCCTACCAGGTCGAGAAGAACGGCCAGAAGATCACCTTCATCGATACGCCCGGCCACGCCGCGTTCACCGCGATGCGCGCCCGCGGCGCGCAGGCGACCGATATCGCGATCCTGGTCGTCGCGGCCGACGACAGCGTGATGCCGCAGACGATCGAATCCATCAATCACGCCAAGGCGGCGGGTGTTCCGATCATTGTTGCGATCAACAAGATCGACAAGCCCGACGCCAATGCGCAGAAGGTGCGCACGGAACTGCTGCAGCACGAGGTTTTCGTCGAATCCATGGGCGGCGAGGTACTCGACGTCGAGGTCTCGGCGACCAAGGGAACCAATCTCGACAAGCTGCTCGAGGCGGTCCTTCTGCAATCGGAGCTTCTCGAACTGAAGGCCAATCCGGGCCGCAGCGCCGAGGGTGTCGTCATCGAGGCCAAGCTCGACAAGGGCCGTGGCCCCGTCGCCACGGTCCTGGTTCAGGCCGGCACGCTGCGTACCGGCGATATCCTTGTCGCCGGCAACGAGTGGGGCCGCGTACGCGCCCTGGTCGACGATCATGGCGGGCAGCTCAAGGAAGCGCCGCCGGCGACCCCGGTCGAGGTGCTGGGCCTTCAGGGAACGCCGCAGGCCGGCGACCGCTTCGCGGTGGTCGACACCGAGGCGCGCGCCCGCGAAGTGTCCGAGTATCGCCAGCGGCTCGCCCGCGAGAAGGCGGTCGCCCGCCAGGCCGGCCAGCGCGGCTCGCTCGAGCAGATGATGTCGCAGCTTCAGACCTCGGGCCTGAAGGAGTTCCCGCTGGTCATCAAGGGCGACGTGCAGGGCTCGATCGAAGCCATCGTCAACGCGCTCGACAAGCTCGGCACGGACGAGGTGCGTGCGCGGATCGTCCATTCCGGCGCCGGCGCGATCACCGAGAGCGACGTCTCGCTGGCCGAGACCTCGGAGGGCGCGATCATCGGCTTCAACGTCCGCGCCAACAAGCAGGCGCGCGACGCGGCCGAGCAGGCCGGCATCGAGATCCGCTACTACAACATCATCTACGACCTGGTGGACGATATCAAAGCGGCCATGTCCGGCCTGCTGTCGCCGGAACGTCGCGAGACCTTCCTCGGCAATGCCGAGATCCTCGAGGTGTTCAACATCACCAAGGTCGGCAAGGTGGCCGGCTGCCGCGTGACGGAAGGCAAGGTCGAGCGTGGCGCGGGCGTCCGCCTGATCCGCGACAACGTTGTCATCCACGAGGGCACGCTGAAGACGCTGAAGCGCTTCAAGGACGAAGTTGCCGAAGTCCCGGCGGGCCAGGAATGCGGCATGGCCTTCGCCAATTACGAGGACATTCGCGCAGGCGATGTCATCGAGGCCTACCGCGTCGAGATGGTGACCCGTACGCTCTAGCCGCGCGCCGCTCACAGTCGCCCCTCTCGGGAACGGGAGGGGCCGCCGCGCGAGGTCCGCCGGATTGCCCGGCGTCCTTTCATGCGCGGGCAAGCAGAGCGATCGCCATCCCAGGAACCGGAAAATGTCCCGTTCGTCCTCTTCCGCACCCTCCCAGCGCCAGCTTCGCGTCGGCGAGCAGGTGCGCCATGCACTCGCCGACGTCATCCAGCGCGGCGAGGTCCGCGACGACGTGATCGAGGGCACCGTCATCTCGGTCAACGAGGTGCGCATGTCGCCCGACTTGAAGATCGCCACCGCCTTCGTCGCGCCGCTTGGCGCGAAGGATGACGACGCCGTCATCAAGGCGCTCGCCCGGAACGCGAAATTTATCCGCGGCCGGGTCTCTGGCGCGCTGCGCCAGATGAAGTACATGCCGGAATTCCGGTTTCGCCTCGACACCAGCTACGACAATTTCGACAAGATCGACCGCCTGCTGCGCTCGCCGGAAGTCGCCCGCGACCTCGACCACGACGACGGGGACGAGTGATGGCGCGCAGGGGCAAGAAGAAGGGCAGGCCCGTCTCCGGCTGGCTGGTGCTGGACAAGCCAGCCGGCATGGGCTCGACGGAGGCCGTCTCGAAGGTCAAATGGCTGTTCAAGGCCGACAAGGCCGGTCACGCCGGAACGCTCGATCCGTTGGCGTCCGGCATGCTGCCGATCGCGCTCGGCGAGGCGACCAAGACCGTTCCCTATGTCATGGACGGTGCCAAGATTTACCGCTTTACCGTTGCCTGGGGCGAGGAGCGCACGACCGACGATCTCGAGGGAGACGTCGGCGCGACTTCGGACGAGCGACCGCAGGAAGCCGATATCCGCGCAGTGCTGCCGGACTATACCGGCCTGATCATGCAGACCCCGCCGCAATTCTCGGCGATCAAGATCGGCGGCGAGCGCGCCTACGACCTCGCCCGCGAAGGCGAGCGCGTCGACATTCCCGCGCGCGAAGTGGAAATCGGTCGCCTCGACATCGTCGACTGCGGCGACCGCGACCGCACGATCTTCGAGATCGAATGCGGCAAGGGCACCTATGTGCGCTCGCTCGCCCGCGACATGGGTCGCGACCTCGGCTGCTACGGCCACATCGCCGAACTCCGGCGTATCGAGGTCTTTCCCTTCACCGCGGACGACCTCGTGTCGCTGGAGGAGCTGCAGAAGGCCGCGTCGCCGGCGACGACGGACGGCGACGAGGCGCCGGATTTCACCAACCTCGACGCATTTCTGATCGACACGGGTGCAGCACTCGACGGCCTGCCGCAGGTGCCGCTCGGCGATGATGCCGCGGCGCGGGTGCGCTCCGGCAACCCGGTTATCGGGCGCGACGCGCCTCTGGAGGCAGCCGACGCTTGTGCGACGCTTCGCGGCCGCCTGCTCGCCATCGGCGCGATCGAGGCCGGCATGTTCAAGCCCCGGCGGGTCTTCGCACTGTAGGGTCCAGGCGGTTTCGCCCTCTCCGCGCCCCGGCTAAGCTGGGACGAACGGAGACGGATTCGCGATGGCCGAGACGAGCCGCAAGAAGCGCCGCAAGGCGAAGAAGAGCAGACGGTCGCCGGTTGGCGCCGCGCCGGGAACGCTGACGGCGGACCCCGCCGCGCATCGGACCACCCTGCGGCTGACGGCGATCTCGCCGGAACGCATCGAACGGATCGAGTCCCCCAAGGTCGCCGACCTGCCAGCGCTGATTCAGCAATGGCCCGTCATCTGGCTCGACTGCGTCGGCCTCGGCGATGTCGATACGATCGGCGAAATCGGTACGGTCTTCGGGTTTCACCGGCTGTCGCTGGAGGACGTGGTCAACACCGACCAGCGCCCGAAGGCCGAGTTCTTCGAAAGCCATGCCTTCGTCGTGCTCAAGATGCTCGACGCCGGCCCCGACGCATCGCCCGAGCAGCTTTCCCTGTTCTTCGGCGAGAAGTTCGTCGTCACGTTTCAGGAACGCCCCGGCGATGCCTTCGACCCGGTGCGCAAGCGCATCGCCGACCACGCGCCGCGGATCGTGACGCGCAAGGCTGACTACCTCGCCTATGCGCTGCTCGACGCGGTCATCGATGGATATTTCCCGGCCGCCGACGCGTCGGGCGAGGAGATCGACCGGCTCGAGGACGAGATGCTGAGCCAGCCGCAGCTCAACCGCTCGCGCGACCTCCATATCCTGCGGCGCGAGATGATCGCGCTCAAGCGCTGGCTGTGGCCGGCGCGCGACGCGGTCGCCGGACTGATACGCTCCGACGCCGGCTTCATCACCGACGAGACGCGGCTTTTCCTCGCCGACACGCAGGATCATGTCGTCAGGCTGATCGAGATCGTCGAAACCTATCGCGACATGCTGACCGGACTGATCGACATGAACCTGTCGCTCGTCCAGGCGCGGACTAACGACATCGTCAGCCTGCTGACGATCATCTCGGCGATCTTCATCCCGCTGACCTTCCTCGTCGGCGTATGGGGCATGAACTTCGATCCGAACGTCTCGCCGTGGAACATGCCGGAGCTCGAATGGCGCTACGGCTATCCCGCCGCGCTGGGGCTCATGGCGCTGGTCGGCGTTGCGCTGGTCGGCTACTTCAAATGGAAGAAATGGCTTTGAGGACAGGCCGGCGGGCCATAAGCTCATGTCTATCCGGGAGGTTTGACATGGCGCGAAGATGGATGGCGGCCCTTGCCGCCCTTGCGATCGCCGGCTTGTCCGCCAGTACGGCGGAAGCGTGCGGCGGACCGCCCGTTTGCACGGTGATCGATCCGACGGGCACGCCGCTCAACGTGCGCGATGGTCCGAACGGCGCCATTCTCGCCACCCTGAAGCGGGGCGCGATGGTCGAAGTGGTCGAGCACCGCGACCACCAGGGCAAGCGATGGGCGCTGATCGCCCGCTACGCGGAAGCCTGGGGCTGGGTATTCGGCGCCTATCTGTCATGTTCGGGCAGTGACGGTCTCGGTGAGATCTGCGTGGTCGCGGACCCGACGGGCACGCCGCTCAACATCCGGACCGAACCGAATGGCGAGATCCTCGGCACGTGGGCCAACGGCGTCCGCGTCAGGCCGTACGAGCAGAAGACACACAACGGCAAGGTCTGGTACGCGGTCGAACGGCTGGCAGAGGACAATGCCGAGGGTTGGGTCTTCGATCCGTATCTCGGCTGTGAGGAGGACGAGGAACACTGAATGCCGGTGGCTTGGGCAATGAAGCGCGCCTGCTTGACTCGTCCTTCCGCTGCGGCAAGCTGCAGGTGGGTTGCAGACGCCCGATTGCCACCCGGCAGACGCAAGAGAATTCAAAGGGGGATTTCATGAACAAGATCATATTTGCTGCAGTGGCGCTGATGCTCGTCGCGCCGGCAGGCGCCGCGCCGGGCGCAAGGACCGCCGCCGATGCCCCGGGCCTGCCGGTTGCCAAGGTCCAGGGCTGCGGCTGGTACGTCATTCTCGGCTGTTTCAAGCGCCACAGTGACGCCAATGCGCGGCTCGACTGGCTGGGTGGGCCCTATGCGGGCGGCGGCGCCGGGCTGCATGTGATGCACACCAACGACTACCCGAACTTCCGCAACGGGTTCTACTGCGTCGGCGACGGCCCCTATGGTTCGCGCAACGAGGCCAGCAGCATCGCGTGGACCGAGGCCGTGCCCGACGCCTATGTGAAAAACGCCTGCTGACAGCGCTTTACGTCGGGGCTTTCATTTTCCCCGGTTTTGCACTATATGCGCCGCATCATCGCGCCTCCGTGCGCCATGAGACCGGCCCCTGCTGGACGACATCCCGGCTGTGGGCGACCCAACTTCCTCGACAACAGAAAGGAAAACGCGATGTCGATCACCGCAGAGCGCAAGCAGGAACTGATCAAGGAATATGGCAAGGCCAAGGGCGACACCGGATCTCCGGAAGTCCAGGTGGCCGTGCTGACCGAGCGGATCAAGAACCTCACCGAACATTTCAAGGACCACAAGAAGGACAACCATTCCCGGCGTGGTCTTCTCAAGCTCGTGTCGCAGCGCCGCCGTCTCCTCGACTATCTGAGGGGCAAGGACGAAGGCAGCTACCAGGAGCTGATCGGAAAGCTCGGCATCCGCCGCTGACGCGGAATTCGCCGGCCGGCACCGCAAGGTGCGGCCGGCTTCCGCCGCGCCCCGTGTAGAAGTCGGGCGCGGCCCCAGATTCCGGACCGTGAAAAAGGACTATCCGGGATCGCCTCATGGACCTGTCATGGGGCAGGATTGCAGGATGCTCGACGCGGCCCGGCCGCGGACCTCGTGAGCCTCCCGTTGTCTTGCCCGTGGCGCGTCCGCAACGAAGCCAGACGGAACCGTCCCGCCCGCACGAAGCGGCGCGGTCCTTCCGCGATTTCAAGGACAAGACATGTTCAAACATCACAAGGTCGAGATCGAATGGGGCGGCCGTCCGCTCATTCTCGAAACCGGCAAGATTGCCCGCCAGGCGGACGGCGCGGTGCTCGCCACCTACGGCGAGACCGTCGTTCTCGCCACGGTGGTTTCTGCGAAGGAGCCGAAGCCCGGCTTCGATTTCTTCCCGCTGACCGTCAACTACCAGGAAAAGACTTTCGCCGCCGGCAAGATTCCCGGCGGCTTTTTCAAGCGTGAAGGACGCCCGAGCGAGAAGGAGACGCTTACCTCGCGCCTCATCGACCGACCGATCCGCCCGCTTTTTGCCGACGGCTACAAGAACGATACGCAGGTCGTCCTCACGGTTCTCCAGCATGATCTGGAAAACGATCCCGATATCGTCGCCATGGTTGGCGCCTCGGCAGCGCTTACCCTCTCGGGTGTGCCCTTCATGGGACCGATCGGCGCGGCGCGCGTCGGCTACATCGGCGGCGAATACGTTCTCAATCCGCATGTCGACGAAATGCCGGAATCGAGCCTCGATCTCGTCGTCGCCGGAACCACCGAAGCGGTTCTGATGGTCGAGTCAGAGGCCAAGGAACTCGACGAAGAGACCATGCTCGGCGCCGTGATGTTCGGTCACAAGGCATTCCAGCCGGTCATCAACGCGATCATCAAGCTGGCAGAGGTTGCCGCCAAGGAACCGCGCGACCACAACCCGGCCGATCTCTCCGCGCTCGAGGCAGAGATGCTGAAGCTGGTCGAAGGCGAGCTGCGTGACGCCTACAAGCTGACCGACAAGCAGGAGCGCTACGCCGCGGTCGATGCGGTCAAGGCCAAGGTGAAGGAGCATTTCACGCCGGCAGAGGGCGAGGAAGCCGAATGGACCTCCGAGCAGGTCGGAACGGTGTTCAAGGGCCTGCAGGCTAAGATCGTTCGCTGGAACATCCTCGACACCGGCGGCCGCATCGACGGCCGCGACCTGAAGACGGTCCGCCCGATCGTGTCGGAAGTCGGCGTCCTGCCGCGCACCCACGGTTCGGCGGTGTTCACGCGTGGCGAGACCCAGGCGATCGTCGTCGCGACGCTCGGCACCGGCGAGGACGAACAGTTCGTCGACGCGCTCACCGGCACCTACAAAGAAACCTTCATGCTGCACTACAACTTCCCGCCCTACTCGGTCGGCGAGACGGGTCGCATGGGGTCGCCGGGCCGCCGCGAGATCGGCCATGGCAAGCTTGCATGGCGCGCCATCCATCCGATGCTGCCGGCCGCCGAACAGTTCCCCTACACGCTGCGCGTGGTCTCCGAGATCACCGAGTCGAACGGTTCGTCGTCGATGGCGACCGTCTGCGGCACCTCGCTGGCCCTTATGGATGCCGGTGTGCCGCTGCAGAAGCCGGTGGCCGGCATCGCCATGGGCCTCATCAAGGAAGGCGAGCGCTTCGCGGTGCTCTCCGACATTCTCGGTGACGAGGACCATCTCGGCGACATGGACTTCAAGGTGGCGGGTACCGCCAGCGGCATCACCTCGCTGCAGATGGACATCAAGATCGACGGCATCACCGAGGAGATCATGAAGGTCGCGCTGGGCCAGGCCCAGGACGGCCGCCTGCACATCCTCGGCGAAATGGCCAAGGCGATCTCCGAGGGTCGTTCCGAGCTCGGCGAGTTCGCGCCGCGCATCGAAGTGATGAACATCCCCACCGACAAGATCCGCGACGTGATCGGAACCGGCGGCAAGGTGATCCGCGAGATCGTCGAGAAGACCGGTGCCAAGATCAACATCGAGGACGACGGTACGGTGAAGATCGCCTCGTCGAATGCGAAGGAGATCGAGGCGGCCAAGAAGTGGATCCACACCATCGTGGCCGAGCCCGAGGTTGGCGAGATCTACGAGGGCACGGTCGTCAAGACCGCCGACTTCGGCGCCTTCGTCAACTTCTTCGGCCCCAAGGACGGCCTGGTCCATATTTCCCAGCTCGCACCCGAGCGCGTCCAGAAGACCACCGACGTGGTCAAGGAGGGCGACAAGGTCTGGGTCAAGCTGATGGGCTTCGACGAGCGCGGCAAGGTTCGCCTGTCGATGAAGGTCGTCGATCAGGAGACCGGCAAGGAAATCGTCCGCGAGAAGAAGAGCGAGGACGCCGAGGAAGCCAGCGCCTGATCGGCAAAGGCACCGGTGACATTCAGGCGGGCGCGCTTCCTTTCGGAGGCGCGCCCGCTGCCTTGTGGACTTTCGGGAGTTGCATCGCGATGAGCGACGACGCGCAAAGGACTCTTCTGTTTCCGTTCGAGAGCGGCGAGATCGAACCGCCGGCAGCCGGCGACCGCCTGCTCTGCTTCAATCCCGCCGCGGGGTTTCGTCTCTCGCCGGCCTTTCCCGTATCGCCGGCGATGGTGCAGCCGTCGCGGTCGGATTTTCTGGCACTCGCGGCAGCCGGGTTTCCGGTCGAGCCGCGAGCCGCTGGCGAAGCCTTCGATGGCGCGCTGGTGAGAGCGGGTCGGCATCGCCAGCAAAATGAAGGCTGGATTGCCGATGCCGTCCGGCGCGTCAGGCCGGGCGGACTTGTGGTGGTAGCCGGTATGAAGTCGGACGGAGCGGCGAGCCTGCGAAAGCGGCTGGGCAGCCTCGTGCTGCTGGAGGGCCAGGCGTCGAAGTATCATGGCGTCGCGTTCTGGTTCCGGGCACCCGGCGGCGAGGCTTCCACACGCCTGGCCGAGACGTTGGCGCCGGAAGCCACTGTGATGGCGGAGGGCTTCAGAACGGCGCCGGGCATGTTCTCGCACGAGCATGTCGATCCGGGCTCGCGTCTGCTGGCGGAAAACCTGCCCGCGAAGCTCGGCAGGCGAGTGGCCGATTTCGGTGCCGGGTGGGGCTACCTTTCGGCGAAGGTCGTCGAGATGTGTGATGGCCTGTCCGGCATCGACCTCTATGAGGCGGATTTCGATGCTCTGGAAGCGGCCCGCACGAACGTCCGCGCTGTCGAAGACGTCGAGATCGGTTTCTACTGGAGGGACCTGCTCCGCGAAAATCCCGAGCGGCGCTACGACGCGATCGTCATGAACCCGCCCTTCCATCGTGCGCGCGCCGCCGATATCGGCCTCGGCGCGGGCATGATCCGTGCCGCGGCGGCGGCACTGGAGCCGGGAGGGTTGCTCTACATGGTGGCGAACCGGCAGTTACCCTACGAGGCTGTCCTCGCCGATGTCTTCGCGCAAGCGGCGGAGATCGCTTCGGGCGAGGGCTTCAAGGTGATCCGCGCACGCCGGTAACCCAGGCCTCGTGCGGCATCTCGCGACATGCCGGTCAGTGCATCGTGGCGTGGGCCGGGGCCTGCTCGGATTCCTGCACCATCAGCGGCGCCGGCTTGCCGTAATAGTAGCCCTGGACGACCTCGCAACCCGCGGCCTTCAGCAGCACCGCCTGATGCTCGGTCTCGACGCCCTCGGCGATGGTATGGACACCGAGCGCGCGTGACAGGCCGACGATCGTCGAGACGACGGCGCCCGAATTGCTGTCGGTCTCCAGCCGGCTGACGAACGACCGGTCGATCTTCAGCTTCTGGAACGAGAAGTCGATCAGGTAGCTGAGGTTGGAATAGCCGGTGCCGAAATCGTCGACGGCCACCGAGACGCCCATCTTCGTCAGCTCCTCGAAGATCAGCGCGGCGCGTTCGCGATCCTGCATCATCGCGGTTTCCGTCACCTCGATCTCGAGCCGCTCCGGCTTCAGGTCGGCGGCGTAGAGCGCGCCCTCGACCATGGCGATGAAGTCCTTGTTGGTGAACTGGACCGGCGAGATGTTGACGGCGACGAAACAGTCGGCAGGCAGGAAGCGGGCGTCGCGGCATGCCTTGCGCAGCACCCATTCGCCGATCGGCCCGATCATGCCCGTCTCCTCGGCGATCGGAATGAACTCGGCCGGCGGAATCATGCCGCGGTCGGGGTGGCGCCAGCGGATGAGCGCTTCATATCCGATGATCTTGCCGCTCTTGAGGTCGAGCTGCGGCTGGTAGTGAAGATCGAAATCGCCGCGCTCGAACGCGGCATGAAGTTCCGACTCGACCCACTGGCGGTATTCCGCGACCCGGCCCATGTCCGGCTGGTAGACGGCCCAGTTGCCGACGCCATGCGCGCGGGCATGTTGCAGCGCCAGGTTCGAGCGGCGCAGAAGGTCCACCGGATCGGTCCCGTCTTTCGGCATGGCGACGACGCCGACGGAGATGTTGACGGATTGCAGGTGCGTCGAGAGCTGATAGGGCGCCGACATCACTTCGATAAGGTTGTCCAGGATCGCGTCTATCGACGATATCGTGTCGTCGTCGGGATAAAGCACTGCGAATTCGCCCGCCCCGATGCGCCCAAGCGTCAGCTTCTTCGGGAGATTGTCCTTCAAGCGCGCCGAGAACACGCGGATCAGCTCGTCGCCAGCCTGATAGCCGATGGAATCGTTGGTCTGCTTGAACCGGTCGATATCGATGTCGATCA
This sequence comes from Rhizobiaceae bacterium, assembly GCA_023953775.1. Taxonomy (GTDB): domain Bacteria; phylum Pseudomonadota; class Alphaproteobacteria; order Rhizobiales; family Rhizobiaceae; genus JAMLJD01. The sequence goes on from JAMLJD010000015.1 coordinate 26,023, forward strand.
GGAACATCGGCTGGCCGGTCCGCTCGGTCTTGATCGCGGCTTCGGTGATCTTGCCGATCATCGACGTGCGCGCATGCATGCCCGTCAGCTTGTCGATCTGGGTCTCGCGGAAGACATAGTCGGCGGACTCGTCGACGCCTGCGAAGAAGGACAGCGCGGCACCCGCGGCGGCCAGCGAGCAGAGAGCCGCGATCACCGCCCCAATGACCTCCGCCGGCATGCCGGCGACCTGGTTCCCGAAGCCGAACTTAAGGCCCCACAGCCCGAGGACGAAGCTGCCGAGACCGGCCGCAGCGATCGTGATCAGCCTGAAAACCGGACTCCGGTTCGGATTGAGGTTGTCCTGCATGCCCAATTCCTTGCTGTGGCATGCAATCTACCATCGCGGATATTAAGAACCGTTTCCCCGAAATGGTTAAATTTTACCACCGGTCGCCCGGTGTCATTCACCACCCTGGTCGGTGCGCTTCAGCTCGGCCAGCGTCGGCATCGACACGATATGGTAGCCGGAATCGACATAGTGCACTTCGCCCGTCACGCCGGCGGACAGGTCGGAGAGCAGATAGAGGGCGGACCCGCCGACCTCGTCGATGGTGACGGTGCGCCTCAGCGGTGAATTGCGCTGCTGGAAGGAGAACATATGACGGGCATCCGCGATGCCCGCGCCCGCGAGCGTGCGTACCGGACCGGCCGAGATCGCGTTCACGCGGATACCGCCGGGGCCGAAATCATTGGCGAGATAGCGGACGCTGGCCTCCAGCGCGGCCTTTGCGACGCCCATCACATTGTAGTTGGGCATCACCCGCACCGACCCGGCATAGGTCAGCGTGATCATCGACCCGCCATTGTCCATCATCGCGGCGGCGTGGCGCGCAACCTCGGTGAAGGAGTAGCAGGAGATGACCATGGTGCGCGTGAAGTTGTCGCGGCTGGTGTCGCAGTAGCGGCCCTTCAACTCGTTCTTGTCGGAGAAACCGATCGCGTGCACGACGAAGTCGAGCCCGCCCCAATCGTCTTTCAGCGTATCGAAGACGCTCGCGATCGACGCGCTGTCCTCGACGTCGCAGGGCAGCACGTGCGACGCGCCGACCTTGTCGGCCAGCGGCTTGACCCGTCGGCCGAATGCCTCTCCCTGGAAGGTGAATGCCAGTTCGGCGCCGTTTTGATGAAGTTGCTGGGCTATGCCCCATGCTATCGAGTGGTCGTTCGCGACCCCCATGACAAGCCCTCGCTTGCCCTTCATCAATTCACCCATGTGATCTTTCCCTAGAGCGGTTCATCTTTAGCTGGAATCGTTTGAACGTCGGTCTTTCGTGTCCCGGCCAGGAGCGGAAGGCGATGCGGTATGAATACCGTCAGCCTTTCGCGACGCCGTTCGGGGCGCGACAAGACCACGTTGAAACGATTGCGGTTTCAATGTGAATCCAATGACTTGCCTTTGCCGACTTGGCGGTCTTTTCCGCGCCGGCAGCGTCGAAATCCTCGCATGATGGTTGCATCATGCTGCGGCATTCTCCTCGCCTGCACAAAAAATCCCGGCCATCAAACCGCTTCCATCTAAAGATGAACCGCTCTAGGCGGCGTAACGCTGGAAGACGAGGGTCGCGTTGGTGCCGCCGAACCCGAAGGAATTGGACAGGACCGTATCGATCTTCGCATTGTCGATGCGCTCGCGCACCACCGGCATGCCCTCGAATTCCGGATCGAAGTTTTCAATATGCGCGCTTTCGCCGATGAACCCGCCCTTCATCATCAGGATCGAATAGATCGATTCCTGGACGCCGGCGGCACCCAGCGAATGGCCTGTCAGCGACTTCGTCGACGAGATATTCGGCATCTTGTCGCCGAAGACTTCGCGGATCGCGCCCATCTCGCGGGAATCGCCGACTGGGGTCGATGTCCCGTGGGTGTTGATGTAGTCGACCGGCGCCTCGACGGTCGCCAGCGCCTGCCGCATGCAGCGCACGGCGCCCTCGCCGGACGGCGCGACCATATCGTAGCCATCCGAAGTGGCGCCATATCCGGTGATCTCGGCGTAGATCTTCGCGCCGCGCGCCTTTGCGTGCTCCAGCTCCTCAAGAACCAGAACGCCGGCACCGCCGGCGATAACGAACCCGTCGCGGTCGACATCGTAGGCGCGGGATGCGCTCGGCGCGCGGTCGTTGAATTTCGACGACATCGCGCCCATCGCGTCGAACAGGTTCGACATGGTCCAGTCGAGATCCTCATGCCCGCCGGCGAAGATGACGTCCTGCTTGCCGAACTGGATCAGCTCGTAGGCGTTGCCAATGCAATGCGCCGATGTCGAGCAGGCAGACGAAATCGAATAGTTGACGCCGTGGATCTTGAACCAGGTCGCCAGCGTTGCCGACGCGGTCGAGGACATCGCCTTGGGCACGGCGAACGGGCCGATGCGCTTCGGGCTGCCTTTTTCGCGGGTGATGTCTGCCGCTTCGACGATGGTGCGCGTCGATGGTCCGCCCGATCCCATGATGATGCCGGTGCGCGCATTGGTGACGTCGCCGTCCTCGAGGCCGGAATCGGTGATCGCCTGCTCCATGGCGACGTGGTTCCACGCGCCGCCTTTCGACAGGAAGCGCAGCGCGCGCCGGTCGACGATCTCGCTCGGATCGAGCGTCGGCGCGCCCCATACCTGACAGCGGAAGCCATGCTCGGCGAACTCGTCCGAAAAGCTGATGCCGGACTTCGCCGTATAAAGCGAATCCTGAACTTCCTGCTGGTTGTTGCCGATGGATGACACGACACCAAGGCCCGTGACGACGACCCGTCTCATCGCGTTCTCCTCTTGCTTCTTTCCGTCGGGCCGATGCCGGCCGGCTATTGCTGGGCGAGACCGACGCGCAGGTCGGTTGCCTTGTAGATGGGGTCTCCGTCGGCTTTCAGCCAGCCGTCGGCGATGCCGAGCACGAGGCGGCCGCGCATGACCCGCTTGAAGTCCACGCCATACTCCACCTTCTTGACCGAAGGCGTGACCATGCCCTTGAACTTGACCTCGCCGGTCGACAGCGCCATGCCCTTGCCCGGAAGGCCCAGCCAGCCGAGGAAAAAGCCGGTCATCTGCCACAGCGCGTCGAGGCCGAGGCAGCCCGGCATCACCGGATTGCCGATGAAATGGCATGGGAAGAACCAGAGATCCGGTTTGATATCGAGTTCCGCGCGGATGAAGCCCTTGTCGAACTCACCGCCTTCTTCGGAAACCTCGGTGATCCGGTCGAACATCAGCATCGGCGGGGCAGGCAGCTGTGCGTTTCCCTCGCCGAAGAGCTCTCCCCGGGCACATGCCAGAAGGTCCTCGTAGCCAAAACTCGTTTGCGCCAGCGCCATATGATCTCCATCCCGTTGCGCCGACCGACAGGACGAGCGCGCGTTTGAGTTCACCTACCATAGACGGTTTGCGGCTGGAACCGCCGACAGCGCTTATCTCGCACGCTCTACAGCGTCAATGCGCTGAATCCGGGATGTATTGATCGGCTTGTCCTAAGAGAATATATATCCGTGGATAAACGAGGACAAAGCCGCGTGCCGCGGCGTGTTGGACTTCATACGCCGGGTAAAGCATTGCCGATGACAGCGGTTGCGACAACCAGCAAGAACGGGATCGAACAGCGCGTGAGAGACGCCGGCCTTCGGCCGACGCGGCAGCGCGTTGCGCTTGCCACGCTGCTTTTCGCCAAGGGCGATCGCCACCTGTCCGCAGAGCAGCTTCACGAGGAAGCAGAGGCCGCCGGGTTCCCGGTTTCGCTGGCGACTGTCTACAATGCCCTGCATCAGTTCACCGAGGCCGGGCTGCTGCGCATTCTGGCCGTCGAAGGCGCCAAGACCTATTTCGACACCAACACCTCCGACCATCACCACTTCTTCATCGAAGGCGAGAACATCCTGATGGATATCGCCGAGGGTCCGGTGACGGTGCTCAACCTTCCGGAGCCGCCTGCGGGCATGGAAGTCGCCAACGTCGATATCGTCGTCCGGCTTCGGCCGAAACGCGCCGACTGACAGTCTTGCGGCCGGTTGCCGCCCTCATCCGTGTGGAATGGCTGGCGCTCGCCACACTGGCGATATTCGCCTTCGCGATCACCGACGGTTCCTGGCTGCTCTTCGCGGTGCTGATCCTGGCTCCGGACCTGTCCATGCTCGGCTATCTCGGCGGGCCGCGTGTCGGCGCGGTCTGCTACAACGCGCTGCACACGACGGTGCTGCCGCTGGCCCTTCTGGTGTTCGGCTTTTATGCCGGCCCGCCCCTGTGGATCCACATCGCACTGATATGGCTTGCCCACATCGCGATCGACCGCATGCTGGGCTATGGCCTCAAGTTCGGCTCGGGCTTCCGCGACACGCATATGGGCCGCATAGGGCGCGACTAGACCAAGGCCTTAAAGCATGGCTACGCGGCGCGAGGTGGCGTCACCTTGCCGTGGCACCGTCCGGACTGCCTACTCCGCGACGGTTTCGCCGGGATAGGCGCCCCATACCATAGCCTGCTTCATCCAGCCCTGGTGGCCGTCAAAGCTCATCTGGCACCATTCGCCGTTGCACTGGACGATGGAGCCCACGGCGCGGGGTTCGACATAGGCGACCACGCGGCCGTCCCCGCGCGGGTCCGACAACAGCTCGATCCGTGCATCCTTGCCGTTCTGCCATGGCGCGGCGATGCCGGTCCGGCGCCCCGAAAGCAGCGCCTGATTGATCCAGCCCTCCGCGCCGTCCGCATCGCGCACGCGCCGCCAGTTGTCATATTCCTGGATGATCTCCATCGGCAGTCCCGATTTCAGATACATCCACTCGACGCCATAGTTGAGGCCCGGGCCGATCCGTGCGTTGACGCGGCTGGATTTCAGGCTGACGAAGCGCGGCAACGGCAACCCGCTGGGCCCGAGCGTCATCGCCTGGGCGGCGGCGTCGCCACCCGAAGGGGCGGCAAAACGGGGGTTGGCGACCGCGGCGGCGACAAGCGCCGCTGCAAGCGAGATCTGAAGCAGGCGGACCATGGACAATCCTGCGTGGACACGGATACCGCCCCGGTTTCGACGCCGCGAAACGGGGCCTTTTTCTTTGTCTTCGCCATCCCGCCTTGGTAGGAAGGAGGAAGCGTCGACACCGGTTTGAAGTGTCGCCTGTGTTGGTTAAAGAGGTCTCAACAAGGACCCGGATTCGAGGAAACAATGGCCGGCAGGAAGAAACCGCTTGTCGTGATCACGCGGAAATTGCCCGACCAGGTCGAGACCCGCATGCGGGAGCTGTTCGACGCCCGGCTCAATCTGGACGATCGCGCGATGACCCAGCCCGAACTGGTCGCCGCGCTTCGCGATGCGGACGTGCTTGTCCCCACCGTCACCGACGAGATCGATGCCGCGCTGATCGCCCAGGCAGGTCCCAACCTCAAGCTGATCGCCAATTTCGGCAATGGCGTCGACAATATCGACGTCTCGGCCGCCGCGGCGAAGGGCATCACCGTCACCAACACGCCCAATGTGCTCAGCGAAGACACCGCCGACATGACCATGGCGCTGATCCTGGCCGTGCCGCGGCGGCTGACGGAGGGTGCCGAGGTCCTGAAAAGCGGCCAGAAATGGCAGGGCTGGTCGCCGACCTGGATGCTCGGCCACCGGATCTGGGGCAAGCGTCTCGGCATTGTCGGCATGGGCCGGATCGGCACGGCCGTGGCGCGCCGCGCCAAGGCCTTCGGGCTGTCGATCCACTATCACAACCGCCACAGGGTGGCACAATCCGTGGAAGAGAGCCTCGAGGCGACCTATTGGGACAGCCTCGACCAGATGCTCGCCCGCATGGACATCATCTCCGTCAATTGCCCGTCCACGCCGGGCACGTTCCATCTGCTGTCGGCGCGCCGCCTGGCGCTGCTTCAGCCCTCGGCCTACGTGGTCAACACCGCTCGCGGCGACATCATCGACGAGGACGCACTCGTCAAGATGATCCAGGAAGGCAGGCTGGCGGGCGCCGGGCTGGATGTCTTCGAGCACGAGCCGGCGGTGAACCCGAAGCTCGTCAAGTTGGCTGCCAAGGGCAAGGTGGTGATCCTGCCGCATATGGGTTCGGCGACCATCGAAGGCCGGATCGACATGGGCGAGAAGGTGATCATCAACGTCCGGACGTTTTTCGACGGTCATCGGCCGCCGGACCGCGTCCTGCCGCTCAAGGTGTAGACAGGATCTCCAGCGACCCGTCGCTGTCGACCGCGACCCGATGACCATCGAAGGCGCCGTGCAGCGCCGGATCGAGCCTCACGGCGATCGGTACCGCCCAGCCCATCTCCTTCGCGACGACCAGGCCGAGCAGCAGGATCGCATCCGGCTCCGGCATCACGATCGCGGCGGGCGCGTTGCCGCCCCTTGCAAGCTCCAGCAGCACGGCCGATGCCGAGGACGAGCCGATCGTGCCGGGCAGGAAGAGGACGGTACCGCCGACATTGTGGCCGTGCTGGGGGTGCCGGGGATCGGACACCGTGCCGGAAAAGGGATCGACGCCGCCCCAGAAGCTGATCGGCTTGTCGAGCACGAGCGCCGGACCTTCCGCCGCGCCGGAGGGGATAAGGACTTCGGCCTTCATGTAGTCAATTCCGTAAGCACATACTTACCAGTCAACGCGCTTTCGACGCAGTCCGTCATCGATCCATAGGTCACGGCGTAGCCGGTGTTTGCCGGTGCGTAATGCGCGAACTTGCCGGAATTGGTCATCAGCACGCCCTTCACGTCCGGCAGCATCGGCGTGACGACGACGCAAGTGTCGGCGACGATGGTCACGCCGGCTTTTTCGAGGCGCAGCCGCTGTCCGGTCGCGTCGAGCGTCTTGAGCACATGCCGTCCGGTGCAGGCATAGAAGGGCACGGCCAGTTTCCGGCCCGCGATCAGCGCTTCGAGCCGGTCAAACTCGCCCTGCGACAGATGCGGGCTTCCGATCGCCACGGCGTCGATCGAGGCGTCGCGCGATGCAGTGGACAGTTCGCGCATGGCGGCTGCCGCCATTTGCGGCGTGACGGCGATGACCCGCCTCGGCGTCTCGCCACCTGACGCCGCCGCGACGTCGGCGGCTTCCGGCGTGACGCCGGCGACGTGGAAAAGGCCGACAGCGCCGGACGAGGCGGCCGCGGCGCCGAAAGCCTTCAGTGCGTCCTCGCCCGGATGCCTGTCGACGCCTGCCACGACCCCGACCGCGGTGCCGGCCTCCCGCCCGTAGAGGCTGCCGAGCACCGGCCAGATGTGCTCCTGGGCGAGCAGGCTGCTTCCGAGGCCGGAAAGGTCGAAGACGAACTCCGCCCGGCGGTTTGCCGCATCGTGCAAGCCGTAGAAGGGCGCGCGGCCCACGATCGCGCAGGCGATATCGAGAAAGTCACCGTAGCGGTTGGTCCGCGCGCCGAGCACCGAGTTGCAGAACACCACCGCGTTGGACTCGCCCCAGGCGACGTCGGTGCCCGGGGACGGCCGGTGGCCGGCCTGATAGGGCGCGCAGGTCCACGATGTCTCGCAACCGAGGGCCGCATAGGCGTCCATCATCCGCCGCGCCATGCTCCGCTGCGGCTCGGCAAGCCGCACATGCGAGCAGCCGGTGAGATCGAGTGCGCCGACATTCAGCGTCGAGCGTACCGCGACGCGCGCACCGCCATCGACGAGCCGCTCCGCGAACAGGGTTCCCGAATCGCCGTGATACAGCGCGCCATCGATATGCGCGGAGGCGATCGGGATGAGATGCGGGGCGCCGAGCAGCCGCGCGGCCTCGGCGACGATGCGCATCGCCATGCCGGCGCCATCCCCCGCCTCGCCGGCTGCGACGGCGCGCTCGTCCGGCGTCAGCGCCAGGCTCATGCCAACTCCTTGGTCATGGTCAGCGACGTCGGCCGGTCGTAGCCCGCATGCGCGGTTCGCTCGCTCTCGACGAAGCCGAAGCGGGCGAAGGCGGCATGGTTGGCGGTAAGCTCGATGCGGCTTTGGAGCACGATCCGCGACAGACCCAGCCGTCGCGCCTCTTCCTCCGCAGCGCGCATAAGCATGCCGCCGATACCGCGCCCCTGCCGGTCGGGAGCCACCGCCAGCTTGCCGACATAGGCGTGGTCGCCACGGTGTGCGAGAAAGACGCAACCGACGATCCGCTCGCCGTCCAGGGCGATGAAGACGGTCTCCCGGGCGCATTTCTCGGCCAGGGTCGACACGTCGAGGAGATGCATCGAGGACGGCGGATCGATCACGCCGTCCATATAGGCAAACGACCCGCGGATGAGGTCCAGCAGCGCCGCCCAGCGGTCGAATGCCGCCGGCAGCTTTCCGACGGTGACGCCGCCTTCGGTGGTCATGCAGCGGCTCTGTAACGAACCGTTTCGAAGCGGCAGGCCAGCGCGTCGTAAAGCAGCAGACGGCCGATCAGCGGCTCGCCTGCGCCGGTGATCAGCTTGATCACTTCCATGGCCTGCAGCGTTCCGATGACGCCGGGCAATGCGCCGATGACGCCTGCTTCCGCGCAGGAGGGCACCATGCCCGGCGGCGGCGCTTCGGGAAACAGATCGCGATACGAGGGCAGGCGTCGCCCGTCCGCATCCGCCTCATAGGGCTTGAGCACGGTCACCGAGCCGTCGAAACGGCCGACGGCCGCCGTCACCAGCGGCCGCTTCGCCAGCGCGCAGGCATCGGCGACCGCGTAGCGCGTGTCGAAATTGTCGGACCCGTCGGCCACGATGTCGTAGGCGCCGACGAGATCGGCCGCGTTCGCCGCGGTGAGCCGCATCTCGTGCAGTTCGGTCGCGACATTGGGATTGAGGCGACGGATGGCACGCGCCGCACTGTCGCCCTTGCTGTCGCCCACGGCGTCCGTGTCATGGATGATCTGCCGCTGCAGGTTCGACAGCGAGACATGATCGTCGTCGACGATGCCCAGCGTCCCGACGCCGGCCGCCGCAAGGTATTGCAGCACGGGTGCGCCGAGTCCGCCGGCTCCGACCACGAGCACGCGCGCGCGTTTCAGCTTCTGCTGGCCGGCGCCGCCGACTTCGGGCAGCACGATGTGACGCGCATAGCGCTCGAGTTCGATCTCGGAGAGGGCAGGGGAGGCATTCATGGCCGTGACATTAATCCTGCCGGCCACGATTGTCAGCGCCGTTCGATCGTCTCGATGGTGCCGCCGGAAACATTGAGGAACAGCCCGTCGGCGACGTCTGTGAACAGCGCCGGTTCGGTTCCGGTCATGAAGTGCTGGCAGTCGAGGTCCCGCAGGATGCCGAACAGCGCGGCACGCCGGCCCTCGTCGAGATGAGCACCGATCTCGTCGAGAAGCAGGATGGGGGTGATCCCCGAGACCTCGCCAACGAGCCGGGCGTGCGACAGGATGATGCCGACCAGCAGCGCCTTCTGTTCGCCGGTCGAGGAAAGATGCGCCGGCATGTCCTTGGTGCCGTGCCGGACGAGCAGGTCGGAGCGGTGCGGCCCGGTGAGCGTGCGTCCCGCCGCACGGTCGCGCGCCCGCCCGTCCCGCAGGTCACGGCGGAAATTCTCTTCCGTTTCGATGGACGGCGCGCCGGCGACCGCGTTTTCGGGAAAGCCCGCGAGCGCGAGCACGGCCTTCGGGAAAGGGCCATCCTCGGGAAGGCGCGCGATCATCCGATCGAGCAGCCCGACCATCTCCACCCGTGCCGCCGCGATCGCGGTGCCGGTTTCGGCCAGCTGGCTTTCGATGGCGTCGAACCATGCGTTGTCACGCGAGTCTTCCGTAAGCAGACGGTTACGCGATCGCATCGCCTTCTCGTAGTCGAGCGCACGGCGACCATGCGCTGGGTCGATCGCCAGCACCAGGCGATCGAGGAACCGCCGGCGATCGCCGGCAGGCCCGCCGAACAGTGCGTCCATCGCGGGCGTCAGCCAGATCACGCGCAGCCATTCGAGCATTTCGTCGGCGGATCGCGCGGTTGCACCGTTGATTCGCACCTTGCGCGTCGCGTCACCGTCGGCATCGATCGTCCCGGCCGTTCCGGTGCCGATCTCGCAATCGCCGGCGGGCGTCGCCAACCGGGCGTGGACGGCGAAGCCGCCCGCGCTGCCCTCGCGCGCAATGTCGCCATAGGCGGCCCGGCGCAGCCCGCGCCCCGGCGTTAGGAAGGACAGCGCCTCGAGAAGGTTGGTCTTGCCGGCGCCGTTTTCGCCTGTCAGCACGACGGCGTGCGGTGCGAGGTCGAGCGCCAGCGCCGGATAGTTCCGGAAATTGGATAGCGACAATCGCTCGACGAAGGTTCGCCTGGCATCGTCCGTCAAATCCACCGGATTTCCGCCCGTTTCATCGTCTCCGCCGGCCAAACTACGGCCGCGCTAGACCCGCATTGGCATCAGCACGTAGAGCGCGTTCTCGTCGGCCGTGTCGTGGATCAGGGTCGGCGAGCCGGAATCCGCCAGCATGAAGCGGGCTTCCGATCCGTTGAGCTGGCCTGCAATGTCGAGCAGGTAGCGGGCATTGAAGCCGATCTCGATCGGATCTGCATCATAGTCGGCGGCGAGTTCCTCCGTCGCGCTGCCGGAATCCGGATTGTTCACGGTAAGCGTCAACTGTCCGTCGCCGATCGCCAGCTTCACCGCGCGGCCGCGCTCGGACGAGATCGTGGAAACGCGGTCGACGGCCTGCGCGAAGGTCTGGCGGTCGATTACAAGCTTCTTGTCGTTGCCGGTCGGAATGACGCGCTGGTAGTCGGGGAACGTACCGTCGATGAGCTTCGACGTCAGGATCACGCTGCCGATGGTGAAGCGGATCTTGGTGTCCGACAGCTCGGTCGTCACCGCCACGTCCGGGTCGTCGACCAGCTTCTGGATTTCGCTGACGGTCTTGCGGGGGATGATGACGCCCGGCATTCCTTCCGAGCCGGCCGGCGCTTCCATTTCGGCGCGCGCCAGCCGATGGCCGTCGGTCGCCACCGCGCGCAGCATCAGCTTGCCGTCGGACTCGATGGTATGGAAGTAGATGCCGTTGAGATAGTACCGCGTCTCTTCCGTGGAGATCGCGAACTGCGTCCGCTCGATCAGCGTCCGCAGCGCCGACGAGTCCAGCCGGAAGATGTGCGAGAAGGAACCGGCGGAAAGCTCCGGAAAGTCGGATTGCGGCAGGCATTGCAGCTTGAAGCTCGAGCGGCCCGAGATGACGGTCATGGACGCGCCGTTCTCGTCGGTCTTGAGCATGACTTCGGCGCCGTCGGGAAGCTTGCGCACGATGTCGTAGAGCAGATGCGCCGGGACGGTCGTCGCGCCCCCCTGTTCGACATTGGCCGCGGTCGCCTCCGTCACCTCGAGATCGAGATCGGTGGCCTTCAGCTCGATGCTGGCGCCGTCCGCCGAGATCAGGACGTTGGACAGAATCGGGATCGTATTGCGCCGCTCCACCACCCGGTGAACGTGATTCAGGGACTTCAGGAGGTTGGAGCGTTCGAGGGTTACACGCATGACGAGCCCGTCTCGTATTTTCTTGAAACATCAACCGGACGAAGGCACGTCCGGGCCGGCGGTGAAATGGCCGGATTCAAAGCAGACTGACAGGAAATCAGCACGAAAGGCAAGCCCGCGAAGCGGCCCCCTCGCCGTTCCGCGGGCTTTCTGGGGATAACGCCGGATATGCCGGCGTCTCCTTGCCGCATCCCCCTTTTTTGCCCGGTCAGGCCTGGTCGTTGATCAGCCTTTTCAGGAGCTCGACTTCCTGGGCAAGAGTGTTGTCGTTGGCGGTCATGCCTTCGATCTTGCGCACGGCATGAAGCACTGTCGTATGGTCCCGGCCGCCGAAACGCCGGCCGATTTCCGGGAGCGAGCGCGGGGTCATCACCTTGGAAAGATACATCGCCACCTGGCGCGGCTTCACGATGGTGCGCGTCCGCCGGTTCGACAGCAGCTCAGTCTTCGACACGTTGTAGTGCCGTGCAACAATGCGCTGGATGTCTTCTATCCGTACGCGCTTGGGTTCGCCGGTCCGGTAGATATGACCGAGGATCTCGTCGATGCGCTCGAGGGTGATCTGCGGCTCGAACGAGCGCCGGAACAGGAGCTGGTTGAACGCGCCCTCGAGTTCACGGCCGCTGCCCGTGACAGTCCGCGCGACATGGGCGAGTATGGTGTCCGGAATGTCCAGCGTGTTGTCCTCGGCCTTTGCCGACACCAGGCGCTGCCTGAGGATCGACAGCCGCATGTCGTAGTCGGGCGCGCCCATCTCGAGCGCGACGCCGCCGTTCAGCCGCGAGCGCACGCGCGGCTCGAGCGATTCCAGCTCCGAGGGCGGTCGGTCGCCGGCCACCACGACCTGTTTCGCACTGTCGAGCAGCATGTTGATCAGGTGGCAGAATTCGTTCTGGATCGACTTGCCCTGCAGGAACTGCATGTCGTCGATGATCAGCAGGTCGATGTCGCGAAGCTGCTCTTTCAGGATGAGCGCGTTGTTGTCGCGGATCGCGGTCGCGAAACGCCACATGAAATATTCGGCGGTCAGATAGACCACGCTCGCCTGCGGGTTGCGCTTCACCGCTTCCGCGGCAATCGCCTGCAGCAGATGCGTCTTGCCGAGCCCGACGCTTGCATGAAGAAAAAGCGGGTTGAAGCGGACCGCATTCGAGCCGGCCTCGGCGACGGCGCGCGCCGCCGCGAAGGCGACCCGGTTGGACGGCCCTTCAACAAAGGATTCGAAGCTGTATCGCGGGTCGAGCGGCGACCCCAGAACCTTGCGCCTGCCGTCGCCCTCGATCCGGGCGGATGGCGTGGAACTCCGTTCGACGCGCGGAAGCGAGAAGGACTGGGCCGGCATCGCGGTCGGTGTCTGGCGAGCGGGCTTGCGATGGCTGTCGTCAATCTGTGCCGGCTGCTGGCGCATTTGCCGTGTCGCCGAGCGGACGATGATCTCCAGCTTCAACAGCGAGGGGTCTTCTTTCGTCCAGAGCGCGGTGATCAGATCCAGATAGTGGCCATTGATCCAGGACCGCAGAAATGCGGTCGGGACCGACAGGCGCACGACGCCCTTCGTGGCTTCGGCCAGCTTCATCCGTCCGAACCAGCTCGAAAAGACCTCGCCGCCGAGTTGGGCGCGCAATTGCGCCTTGACGCGATCAAAGACCGTGCTGGAACCCTCGGCGTCCGCCATACCGCATCCCCCAATATCGTTTTTTGCAAAGGGGCGACCCGCCTCGACCAACCCCTGCATGCCGCTGTGCATCTCTATTTCCCTGTTTTTTTGCTGCCGGTCGCGTACGGACACTTTCCTCGTCGTCCGATCCGCACCCCTGTTCCGGTTTGTGATATTCTGCATCGATGCCATCAGCCGACGGCGTTCGCCTCTCCTTCCTCCGCCTTCGCGGAACTCCCCTTTCTCGCCGACAAACAGTCCCGCCCCCGATTCTGACGATCGTGGTCGACCTGCGCCATCCGGCACTCTGATCCGTCTTGTTCCTGCCCCTCGCGAGACATGGCTCGCCCAATCGCGGATTGCGTCCACGTTGCAAAAATTGCCGATTTGGGCTAGCTTTCAGGCCGTGGGCCCGTCCCGTTCGATGAGGTGGACTTTATCGAAATCGCGGTGGATAGGGCAAGTGTGGGGCTAACGGTTTTTTTACGATTTGGAGTATCAGGACAGGCCGATTCGGTACCTGCCGACAGGCCCGAAGCCGCTAAACGCTTTTGAATCATAACCTTTACCGCGACACCGATTTCCGGCGCTTCCCGCCAAAAAAAACTCAAAAAAACTGCTTGACATTCTTTTGCCGGCGCCGCGTGCGAGCGGTCGTGGAAAGCCTGTGGATTACCTTCTGTAACCCATTGGAAATAAAAGATAAAATATGTCCGCCGGATGCCGACCTGCTGTCAATTCCGGCATAACGTAACGACAGTTTCGCGACCCGATCCGGCAAACGGATCAGCCATCCCGCCGCCTGGTGGCGCGGGTCGAAACTGCAAGCCATTGGGTCAAAAAGGAAAAGCCCGGCGGGATGCGCCGGGCCCTGTCACGTGACCGTCGATAAGGGGCCTTGTCAGGCGCCGAGCGACTTCACCCGCTTGGCGAGTCGGGAGACCTTCCTCGACGCCGTGTTCTTGTGCATGACGCCCTTGGAGGCGGCGCGCATCAGCTCCGGCTGAACGGCTACGAACGCAGCTTCGGCTGCGCCCTTGTCGCCGGCTGCGAGAGCTTCCTCGATCTTGCGGACATAGGTGCGAACGCGCGACCGGCGAGCTTTGTTGGTCGCCGTCCGGCGAGCGATCTTGCGCGTGGCTTTCTTGGCCGACGTCGTATTGGCCATTGTGTCTCTCTTCTTTCTGCGGACCGGGCGTTCGCCCTTCGGCGCGAATGCCAAAAAAATAGGGGCAGCCGTCAGGCCGCCTCAGATGTCGCGGCTTATAGTCAAGCTTGCCGCATCCGTCAACGCCGGAACGTGGTCAAAAAGGCGCCGCTGCAAACAGCCTTGTTACAACGCCTCAGCGGTTCTTGAAGTTGGCGGACCGCTTCTCGACGAAGGCGGCCATGCCTTCCTTCTGGTCGTCGAGCGCGAACATCGAATGAAACAGGCGCCGCTCGAAGCGCAGCCCCTCCGCCAGCGTCGTTTCGTAGGAACGGTTGACGGCTTCCTTGGTCATCATCACCGCCGGAAGCGAGAAATCCGCGATCTTGGTCGCCGCCTTGAGGGTCTCTTCGAGCAGCTCGCCCAGAGGTACGACCCGCGATACCAGGCCGGACCTCTCAGCCTCATCGGCATCCATCATCCGCCCGGTCAGGCACATGTCCATCGCCTTGGACTTGCCGACGAAGCGGGTCAACCGCTGTGACCCACCCATACCCGGCATCACGCCGAGCGTGATCTCGGGCTGGCCGAACTTGGCGTTGTCGGCTGCGATGATGAAGTCGCACATCATGGCAAGCTCGCAGCCGCCGCCCAGCGCATATCCCGCGACCGCGGCGACGATCGGCTTGCGGATGCGGGTCATCGCCTCCCATCCGGCGAAGAAATCCTCCATGAAGGCGTCCATGTAGGATTTCGGCTGCATCTCCTTGATGTCGGCGCCGGCGGCGAATGCCTTGTCGGACCCTGTGAGGACGATCGCGCCGATCTTGGGATCGTTGTCGAAGTGCTGCAGCGCCGTGACCACTTCCTTCAGCACGGTCGTGTTCAGCGCGTTGAGGGCTTTCGGACGATTGAGCGTCAGAAGGCCGACCTTGCCGCGGGTTTCAACGGTGATCGTCTCGTAGGCCATGGATGATCCTCCTCGCCGATAGCCGGCATCGAGTTGAAGCGTTGCGCCGGTGGTACCTAACGCTGGCAGGCCGGGCAATAGAAAGTGGAGCGTCCTGCCTGCACGATCCGCGAAATCGAGCCCTCGCACAGCGGCTTTGCGCAGGGTGCGCCTTCCCGGTCGTACACGCTGAATGCATGCTGGAAGTAGCCCAGCGATCCGTCGGCCTGGACGTAGTCGCGCAACGACGATCCACCCGCGGCGATGGCTTCGGCGATGACCGAGCGAATGGCCTCGGCGAGCCGCTCGGTTCGCGCGCCGGACCGCGATACGATGCTGCCGGCCTGCCTTCGGGGCGACAGCCCCGCGCGCCACAGCGCCTCGCACACATAGATGTTGCCCAGCCCGGCGATCAGGCGTTGGTCGAGCAGCGCCGCCTTCAGCGGCGCGCGCTTGCCCGAAAACAGTTCTGCGAGGACTTTGCCGTCGAGGGCGTTGCCCGTCGGCTCGATCCCGAGACCGGCAAGCATGGGATGCGTGTCCAGCGCCGCGGCTTCGGCGAACAGCATGAAGCCGAAGCGGCGAGGGTCGTTGAAGACGACGCGTGCCGGGCCGCTCGTGGTCGACAGGTGAAACACCACGTGGTCGTGCGCAGCGAGCTTCGACCTTTCGTGGTGGAACACGCCTGGAACCGCTGCATCGCCGTCCCGTTCGATCCGGAACGAGCCCGACATGCCGAGATGTCCGATCAGCACCGGATCCCTGTCGAGATGGATGAGGAGATATTTTGCGCGGCGGCCGACCGAGACGATGCGCCGGCCCTCGAGTTTGTCACTGAACTCCGGGGGGAAGGGAAAGCGCAGGTCCGGCCGCCGCACTTCCACCTTTGCGATCTCGGCGCCTTCCATGGTCGGTTGGAGGCCGCGCCGGACGGTCTCGACCTCGGGCAGCTCAGGCATCGCCGCGTATCGCGGCGTAGAACGATGTCCCGTGACGGCCCGGCGCGATGTCCAGATGCTCGGCGACCGTCTCGCCGATATCGGCGAATGTCGGCCGCAGGCCAACCGACACGGCCTTCAGCCCCGGCCCCGTTCCAAGAATTGGGATACGCTCGCGCGTGTGATCGGTGCCGGGCCATGTCGGATCGTTGCCGTGGTCGGCCGTCAGGATGAGCATGTCGCCGGGCCTCAGTTTTGCCAGCGCTTCGGGAATGCGTTGGTCGAAGGCCTCGAGCGCCGCGGCATATCCGGGCACGTCGCGACGATGGCCGAAAAGCGAGTCGAAATCGACGAAATTGGCGAAGACGAGGTCGCCGTCGCCCGCCTCGTCCATCGCGGCGAGCGCGGCGTCGAACATCGTCATGTTGTCGGGCGCCTTGCGGATCTCGCCGACACCGCGATGGGCAAAGATGTCGCCGATCTTGCCGATGCCGAAGACCGTGCGCCCCGCCGAGGTCAGCCGGTCGAGCAGCGTCGGTTCGTGCGGCGGCACGGCATAGTCGCGCCGGTTCGCCGTTCGCCTGAAGTCGGCGCTGCTCTCACCGATGAACGGCCGCGCGATCACCCGTCCGATGTTCAGCGAATCGATCAGCTTGCGGACCGTTTCGCAAAGGTCATAGAGCCGCTCCAGTCCGAAATGGGTCTCGTGCGCGGCGATCTGGAACACCGAGTCCGAGGAGGTGTAGCAGATCGGCTTTCCCGTCCGGATGTGCTCTTCGCCGAGTTCGGCGATGATCTCGGTGCCCGAAGCATGCTTGTCGCCCAATATGCCCGGAATGTCGCTCTTCTCGACGATGGCCGCGGTGAGGTTCGCGGGAAAGGTCGGGATCGTCTGCGGAAAATATCCCCAGTCGAAGGTGACAGGCAGGCCGGCGATCTCCCAGTGCCCCGACGGCGTATCCTTGCCGCTCGACACCTCGTCGGCCGCGCCGAAAAAGCCGGAGACATCGCCGACATCGCGCTTTTTGCCGGTTGCCAGTTCGGATGCCGCGAACAGTCCGAGCGCGCCCATCCTGGGCAACTTCAGCGGACCGCTTCGCAAGCCGTCGCGATCGCCGTCGCCGCGCGCGCAGGCTTCCAGTATATGGCCGAACGTGTCCGAACCTGTGTCGCCGAAACGCTCCGCATCGGCTCCGCCACCGATACCGAAGGAATCAAGGACAAAGAGGAAAGCGCGCGCCATCGGGGGTGTTCCGGTCAGATTGTCGTCGCCCGAGACATAGGACCGCGATAGGCCATTGGCAATTCGGAAACCAAACCGCAAGATTCGCCGCGGACAATGCTGCGATAGCGATTCGGCCTGGCGACGGGAACAATGCCGACCACCACCAAACCACGGCAAACGGCCAATCTGGCTGCCCGGCTCGCTGTGACGCTGCTCGTCGGCGCCGGCTTGGCTCAAGGTGCCGGGGCGGCGGAGCCGGAGCAACAGGCGACGTTCAGGATCGGCATGCTTGGCGAGCCGGGCTCCGATCACACGATCACCGGCCTGTCGGCGATCCGCGCCGCCTATTCGCATGCGCTTGGCCAGCCGGTCGAGGTGTTCGTTGCGCGTGACTATCCCAGCCTCGTCGACGCCCAGATCAACCGTCGCATCGACTATGCCGTCTACTCGGCGACCGCCTATGCTGCAGCATGGCGGCTGTGCGAATGCGTCGAGCCGGTTGCCGCGCCGCAGGGTGCGGACGGTGCCATCGGCATCCGCGCCGTGCTGATCGTGCGGCAAGGGCTGGCGGCGACGGTTGCGGAGGCGTTGAAGTTGAGGATCGCAGCCGGGCCGGAAGACAGCCTGACCGGCAGGCTCATGGCTGCCGGCGCGACGATCGCGCCTGACGATATCGGGGCATCGGCCGCTGTCGAGGGGCTCGGCGGCGAACAATCCGCGTCGGCCGCGCTCGCGGCTTTCGTTTCCGGCGACGCGGACGGACTGTTCGGCTGGGCGCGTACGACCGGCGAGGAGGGCGAGGCGCTATCCGGCGGGACGCTTGCCCTGTTGGCGGACCGGGGTTTGACGCCCGACGAGTTCGACGTCGTCTGGACGTCGCCGCCGGTTCCGTTCGGGCCGCATGCCGTGCGCGCAGACCTCGATGCCGAGATCAAGCGCCGGCTCGCGGTCTTCCTGCGCGGCCTCTATGTCAGCGACCGCGACACCTACGATTTTCTCGAACCTGACCATGATGGCGGCTTCGTCGCGTCGACCCATGCCGGCTACGTGCCTGTGGTCGAGGCTCTGGCGCTCGCCGTCCCGGAGGGGCGCCGCCGCTAGAACGGGCCTGGCGACGTTGCGGTGACGACCTAGCTGTTGCAGTCGGCGCAGGGGATCGTGTTGCTCATGCGCGGCCGCAGATAGTAGATCTCGGCCATCTTGATGCCGTCGAAGATCGCTGCGACACCCCAGGCCGGCGTGTCGGCCGCGCTCCAGGTGATCACCGGCGAATAGTCCAGCTCGCTCGAAACGCGGATGAGAAACGATCCGGGCGTCACCAACTTGGTCGGGATCGTGGCGGCGGTTCCGGGCGCGAGATAATCGCTCGTCACGTCGTTCACGAGCTTGCGCGACCACACCACCGTGGCGGTCGGATTGTTCTCGTCGTCGTCGACCTGGATGGCTGTGATATAGACCTTCGGATTGCTACGGTTGTAGGGCTTCAGGATGGAGCTGCCGATCTCCATGATCGCATCCAGCTCGGCTGGATTCATGGTTTGCTGCTGCGTGATCAGATCGGCGACCATGCTGCCCACGCGGCCGATCTTCTTGTTGGTTTCGATGCCCTGCGCAACCTCCATCGTCACAAAGTAGAGCGTAAGAAGGAGCGGAGCGACAAGTGCGAACTCGACGGCGGCCACGCCGCCGCGATCGTGAATGAACTGCATGCATCGTGCACCGAATCCACGCTTGGATTCGGTTGCATCGGATGGATGTGCGGTGCGGCGCGTATTTGCTGCGGTGTCAGTCATCGAAAGGCTCGTTCTGCCAGGTCGTCGTTGCATAGAGCAGCGTCTTGTCGTCCTTGAGGTTCGCCATCGACTTGCGCAGGTAGTCGGTCATTACCGGCCAGCGATAGAAGACCCTAAGCATGTTCTTTGTCAGCGATTTCCCGGGCTCGATCTTGAAATCGCCGTCGCTGGCGCCGTTCTTCGTCAGCTTGATTTCGCCGCTTTCGATCTTGAACGACGCCTTGGCGGCGTCCTCGAACGAAGTGTATTCCCGCAAATCGATCTCCAGCCCCGGGCAGTCGTCGCCGACAACCAGCGAAATGCGATCGCAGACCATCGTGCGGATCTTGGTTTCGGTGATGTCGGCCGCCTTGACCTGACCGGTACGGATTTGCCGGGCAATATCGTCGGTCGCGTTCGATATGAGCTGCTGCGCGGCAAATGAGACGCAGCTCTCGAGGATCGCGAAGATCAGTGCCGAAAAGGGCAGCGCCAGAATGACGAATTCTATCGCCGTCGCGCCGCCGCGGGCGCGGAAAAATCGGCGTACGAGACCGGCGGGCGTGATCCGCTGTGCCTGTCCGTCCAACGGTTTGCGGCCCGTTGTCGTCATCGCTCGCCAATGCCCCCTGTCAAGTGCCATCGCAACGCCTGAACTCTAACCGCAATCGGTTGAGGACCGGTTTTCCCGACAACGCAATTTGGCGCATTCGGGTGAACGTCGCGTTAAGCAACGGCTGGCAAGTGGCAGCTTCGCGATAAGGAGGCTTGTGTTTCGCCGCGCGGCAGGCTGTGCCGGGCCCTACTGGCTCATCTCGAGTTCCGAGTTCCGCTCGGCTTCCGACTTGTACGCACCTTCGCAATAGGGCGTGCACGAGAGCGTCTGGATCTGCGAACGGCGATAGATGCGGACCGTCTTGGCCGCATGGCGCGTCACGGTGATCTGCTCGTCGACGATCGGATTTCCGTCCGTGTCGAGGATCACCAGATTGGTGACGCCGAAACCCTTGCCCGTCAGCACGACGGTCGATGCGTCCTGCACCGAGGCGTCGGCGATGTCGGGATTGCCGATCACGATGGTATCGGCAGGCCGTGTGAGCTTCACGATCTTGGCCTGGTTCATGACGACTTCGATGCCGGGCTGGGCGAGAGCTGTCGACGCTGCGAGAAAAATCCCCAGCGCTGCGCCGGAAAAGCGAACCGCGATGGCTGTGAATGCGCGCGACATGGACTGAAACCCCGCAAGACCCGATGTTTGAAGAGAAGATGAAGGAGATTGGTGAACCAAGCGTTAAACATCGGCGTCGGGCGGCTGCACCTTTGAAAAGTGGCCGCCTCGACGTAGTGTAGGCAAAGACGTGCGCTGCGGCGGCACGCTGTATGGTCGATGGGGGTGCACATGCCGAGAAACCTGATGTGCGGCGCCTTTGCCGGGATCCTTCTGCTGGGTGCAACAGACATGGCGGTGGCCGAAACAATGGACGATCTGGACGCCGCCGAGGCGGCGGTGCTCGAGGTGTGGAAGGAAATTCCGATCGGCTTTCGCACCGCGGTCGTGATCGATGGCGCGCCCGGCGGTTTCGGAATCTATAAGGAGAAGAGCCCCGCCGTCTTCAAGCCCGGCGAGCCGGTCGTCGTCTATGCCGAGCCGGTTGGCTATGGCTGGATCGAAAACGCCGACGGCACCTTTACCTTCGGTTTCGACGTCGATCTCCTGGTCAAGACGGCAGCCGGCCAGGTGGTCGGCGGGCAGGACGATTTCCAGCGGCTGGCGCTGACCAGCAAGGCGCGCAACCGCGAGTTCATGCTGACGATTACGCTGACGCTCGACGGTGCACCGCCCGGCGACTACGTGGTCGAGTACAAGACCCGCGACATCGCATCCGACAAGGCCGGAACCATCAGCCTCCCCTTCACCATCACGCCCTGAAGGGGCCGGTCGGAATATTAGCCAGCGATTAACCACGTGGCTCGTCCGGCGCTGGAAAGATTCCGGTAAGGCTGTTTGTTAAGTCGATTGCAAGAGCTTCCACCTAAAGTCCACGACATCCGATCGACACGCCAAGAACCGTTGACGGAAGTGCTGTAAATACACGTGGAGTAAGGAGCTCTCTCATGTCCAAGATTTTCGCACGTTTTGCCAAGGACGAGTCTGGCGCAACCGCCATCGAGTACGGCCTGATCGCCGCTCTCATCGCCCTGGCCATCATGGTTGGCGCCGGCAACCTCGGCAACGCGCTGAACAACCAGTTCGACTTCATCGCGAACACGCTGGAAGGCACCCAGAGCTAAGTTCAGCTCGGGCACAGCCTGAAAAGTTGAAAGAAGGCCGTCCGCGTCGCGGACGGCCTTCTTTCGTTTAGGGTCTTCATTTCAGCAAAGATTAATCCTGCCGCGCTAGCGTGAGGCAAACGCCAACTCCGGAGCGCCAGACATGCTCGAAGCCGCCATCTTCGTCGTATTTCCGTTTTGCATGCTCTACGCGGCGATATCCGACATTCTGTCGATGACGATCGCGAACCGCGTATCGATACTTCTGGTTGCGTCTTTCGCGATCATTGCGCCGTTCACCGGCATGGAGTGGTCGCTCTACGGCATGCATTTCGTCGCCGGCCTCGCGGTCCTCGCTGTGACCTTCGGCCTGTTCGCCGTGGGCGGCATGGGCGGCGGCGACGCCAAGCTGCTGGCCTCGACGGCGGTATGGATCGGGTTCAATCTTGTTCTGGTCGAATATCTTCTGCTCGCTGCGATTGTCGGCGGCGTTATGGGCGTTCTCATCATCGCCTATCGCAAGTCGCCGCTTTCAGCGCTCACGGGAACCAACATGTTTCTGCGCCATTTCGCGGACGACAAGGCTGGCGTGCCATACGGCGTCGCGCTTGGCATCGGCGGTCTGATGGTGTTTCCGAAGACGGCGCTGATGGTCTGGGCGCTCGCACAGATGTGACGCCGGTTCGGGAGAATTTGCGTCAACTTTAAATTAAGCACGATTGTAAGTGGTCCATTAACCGTAATTTGACGATTGGCACCGCACAGTCCGGATCGGCGTAGTGAACTGCCGAGTACGAGGTCCGGACATATGAAGACTTCCCGACTTGCGATCCTGGGGATAGCCGTGGCGGCCGCCATCGGCGCGGGTTACATCGCGCGCAAGATGGCGTCACGCCCGCCGCAGCAGATCGTCGTGGAGGCTGAGCCGAAGGGGCCGGCCATCGAACTCAAGGACGTTCTGATTCTCGAGGGGGACGTGCCGATGGGCGCGCCCGTCGGCAAGGAACTTCGGTGGCAGGCGTGGCCGTCCGACGCGTTGAGCGAGCAGTACATCACCCGCGATAAGGAAGCTGACGCGGTCGAAACCCTGGCCGGCGCGGTCGCCCGAGTTCCAATGTACGCGGGTGAGCCGCTGCGGCGCTCCAAGCTCGTCGGCGAGGGCCGCAGCTTCATGTCGTCGATCCTGCCGTCCGGCAAGCGCGCCGTTGCCACGCAGATCTCCGCGGATACCTCCGCTGGCGGCTTCATCCTTCCCAACGATACGGTCGACGTCATCATGACCCGCAGGTCCGACACCGGAACCGGAGGCGAGACCGGGTTCATCACCGAGACGATCCTGAAGAACATCCGCGTCCTGGCCATCGATCAGAAGATCCAGGAGGACGAGGAAGGTCGCCTCGTCATCGTCGGCAACACGGCGACGCTCGAGCTGACGCCTCAACAGGCGGAAATCATCACCGTGGCCCAGCAGATGGCCGATCGGCTGACCCTGGCTTTGCGTTCGGTCGCCGATGCGCAGGAAGGCGTTGGAGAAAGCGCAGACTACCTGCTCTCCGGGAACGGCAGAAACGGCACGGTGCGTTTCATCAAGTCCGGCGAAGTTTCAGAGGTTGGGGCGCGGCAATGAGCGGCATGAGGAAGATTTCGATGAATGTGCTGTCCCGCAAACATGTTGTGCGCAGGCTGGCGCTTGCCCTTGCGCTCGGCATCACCGCGACCGCGCTGCCGGTCGACGGTCTGGTCACTCCGGCCGATGCCAATGGCGGCGCCCGCGTCGGGGCCTCTTCCGCCGAGCAGCGCATCAAGCTTGGATTGAACAAGTCGCTGGTGATCGACCTGCCTCAGGATGCCTACGACATTCTCGTCGCCAACCCCGCTGTGGCGGATGCGGTCACGCGCACGGCGCGGCGCATCTACCTCTTCGGCAAGCAGGTGGGCGAAACCAACATCTTCGTCTTCGGGCCGAATGGCGAGCAGATCGCCAGTCTCGACATCGCCGTGGAGCGCGATGTCGCCGGCCTGGAAGACTATCTGCGGCGGTTCCTGCCGACCTCGGAGATCCATGTCGAATTGGTCAACGACAACGTCGTCCTGACGGGTACGGTCGAGACGCCGCTCGATGCCAAGCGCGCCGTCGACCTCGCGACGATCTTCGTCAGCGGCGGTGAGGCGACCACCGGACAGTACTCCCAGACGGCGGCCGGCGGCGGAACGACCGGCGGCGTGGCTATCGACAATCCCGATCAGCAGCGCCGTTCGAGCCGGATCGTCAATCTCCTGAAGATCATCGGCGAAGACCAGGTTACCCTCAAGGTGACCGTGGCCGAGATCAGCCGCAGCGTGATGAAGCAGCTCGGCGTCAATCTGATCGGCTCCGCCGGCAGCGACGGCATAAGCTGGGGTGCGATCGATCCGCTCTCCGGCCTCGGCAAGCCGCTTTCGGGCACCTATTTCCATGCCGCGACGTCGGTTCTCGACGCCTACTTCACGGCGATGGAACAGAACGGCGTGATGAAGACGCTTGCCGAGCCGACGCTGACGGCCGTGTCCGGCGAGAAGGCGACCTTCCGGGTCGGCGGCGAATTCAATCTGATCACGGGTCAGAACGTCGATGCGGACACCAACCAGGTCACCTACGACGTCGAGCGGCTCGAATATGGTATCGGTCTGGAGTTCCAGCCCGTCGTCCTGTCGCCGGGCCGCATCAGCCTGAAGCTGCGCACCCAGGTTTCCGAGCCGACCTCGGAGGGCGCGGTGACGCTGGAAGCGGGTGGCCGCAGGCCATCGACGATGCTGCTGTCGATCCGCAAGCGCCTTGCCGACACCACGATCGAACTCCCCTCGGGTGGTTCGATGATGATCGCCGGTCTGGTGCGCGACGACATCAGGCAGAACGTCTCCGGTCTGCCGGGACTGTCGAAGCTGCCGGTTCTCGGCACACTGTTCCGCAGCCGCGACTTCGTGCGCAACGAAACCGAACTGGTGATCATCGTGACGCCGTATCTGTCACGGCCGGTCGCACGGAACGACCTTGCCAAACCGGACGACAACTTCACGCCTGCGAGCGACGGCGCCGGCATGTTCCTGGGTCGCGTCAACCGGGTCTATGGCCTGAAGAACACCAACAAGCCCGCCGGCCGGTATCACGGTGTCGTCGGCTTCATCTACAAATGATCGGGGACCCGCAAATGTCAGTTCATCTCTCTGCACATATGGTGAGGGGCAGGCGGGCTGTCCCGGTCGTCCTGGCGCTCGCAGCAGCCCTTCTGGCCGGATGTGCCAAGCGGGACTCCATCACCGTCGGCTCGGTGCCTGACGACTATCGCACCAACCACCCGATCGTGGTGGAGGAGCGCGAGCAGGTTCTCGATTTTCCGGTCGGAAAGTCCGCCCATTCCATGACCAGCGCCCAGAAGGCGACGCTCGACGGCTTTCTTGCAGAGTATGACCGCAGGGCGGCGCCGGTCGTCAGCGTCATGATCCCGGCAGGATCGGTCAACGAGGCCGCCGCACGTCGCGTCGCCGAAGACTTCGTGGCCTTCATGGGCCGCACCGGCATTCCGCGCCAGCGGATCGTGCTGCAGTCCTATGGCGTCGAATCCTACGATGCGGCTGCGCCGATCCGCGTCAGCTATCCCGACATGCGCGCCGCCGTTGCGGGCAAATGCGGGCGCTGGCCGGACGACATCCTGAACCACGCCGAGAACAAGCACTATGCGAATTTCGGCTGTTCCTATCAGAACAATCTTGCGGCGCAGGTCGCCAATCCGGCCGACTTCCTCGGCCCGCGGCGGCGCACCGAGGTGGACGCCGAGAAGCGCTCGGCCGTCATCGACACCTACCAGACGACCGTCACCGAGTGGGAACCCGAGGTCGAGTACTAAGAGACCGGCAGGCGCGAAAGCGGGGCACAGAATGAACAATCTTGCATATGAATCGGAACAGCCCGAACTCGCCGGCGGGGAAAGCGAAGTCAGCGCCATGCAGGCTTTGCGGCCGGTACCGCGCATCTCGATCCAGGCGTTCTGCGAGACCGAGAGCATCGCCAACCCCATCGAACGGGCAGCCGAGGACAGGCGTATGTCCAAGGCCCACCTCAAGGTCCATATGGGCGGCATTCCCACGGCAATCGAATTCTATCAGTCGGCGCCGACGCCCAACCTGATCATCCTGGAATCGCGCCTCGAGCCGAAGGGGCTGATCGATGCGCTCCAGCAGCTTGCGGAGTTCTGCGATCCGAGTTCGAAGGTGGTGGTGATCGGTCACTACAATGACGTCTGGCTCTATCGCGAGCTGATCCGCTTCGGCGTGTCGGAATATGTCGTGGCGCCGATCTCGCTGGCCGACATCGTCTCGGTGATCGCCCAGATCTTCGTCGACCCGGAAGCCGAGCCGATCGGCAAGTCGATCGCGTTCATCGGCGCCAAGGGTGGCGTCGGGTCCTCGACGATCGCCCACAATGTCGCCTGGAGCGTTTCGAGCCTGTTCAGCTCGGAGGTCGTCGTCGCCGACCTCGATCTCGCCTTCGGCACCGCCAACATCAATTTCGACCAGGATCCCGCACAGGGTATCGCCGAGGCTGTCTTCGCACCGGAAAGGATCGACGAGGTCTATCTGGACCGCCTTCTCGCGCAGTGCGCCGAGCATCTGTCCCTGCTCGCCGCGCCGTCGTCGCTCGACCGGGTCTACGATTTCGATCCCGACGCCTTCTCGCAGATCATCGATACGGCGCAGCGCAGCGCGCCGATGATCGTCCTCGACGTGCCGCATGTGTGGACAGGTTGGACGAAGAACACCCTGGTGCAGGCCGACGAGATCGTGATTACGGCGACGCCGGAGCTGGCGAACCTGCGCAACACGAAGAACCTGATCGACATGCTGGTGAAGTTGCGCCCCAACGATCCCGCGCCACGCCTGATCATCAACCAGGCGGGCGTTCCCAAGCGCCCGGAAATCTCCGCGGCCGACTTCGCCGAGCCTTTGGAACTGATGCCTTTGGCGGTGATTCCCTTCGAGCCGCAGCTCTTTGGCAACGCGGCCAACAACGGCCGGATGCTCGGCGAGATGGATGCGCAGAACCCGATCGTCGGCTCGATCCGGGAAATCGCGCACGTGCTGACCGGACGCGCGGAGGCGAAGACGAAGAAGCCGGCCGGCCTGTCGGCCATTCTCGACCGGCTGAAGCTGAAGAAGTAACCCGAAGACAGGTCTGGTACGTCGGTCATGTTCGGAAAACGAGGCAACGATCAGGGGTTCACGTCCGCACCGGAACGGCGGCCTGCACCGCCGCCATCCGGCGGCGACGACGTTGCGGTCGCGGAACGTCCCGCCGTGGAGCGTCCCACGGCGGAGGCGCGCGCGCCGGCCGCCGAACCCAAGCCTGCGCCCAAGGCGCCGGCCCCCGAGCAGGCGCGTCCGCCGGAGCCGCCGCGCCGGCAGTCCGGGCGCGAGCGTTCGGAATCCTACTACGATACGAAAAGCCAGGTCTTCTCCGCGCTGATCGACACGATCGACCTGTCGCAGCTCGCCAAGCTCGAGCCCGACAGCGCTCGCGAGGAAATCCGCGACATCGTCAACGACATCATCGCGATCAAGAACTTCGCGATGTCGATTTCCGAGCAGGAAGAACTGCTCGAGGACATCTGCAACGACGTTCTCGGCTACGGCCCGCTCGAGCCGCTTCTGGCGCGCGACGACATCGCCGACATCATGGTGAACGGCGCCAAGCAGGTCTATATCGAAGTCGACGGCAAGGTCGAGCAGACCGGCATCCGGTTCCGCGACAACCAGCAGCTGTTGAACATCTGCCAGCGCATCGTCAGCCAGGTCGGCAGGCGGGTCGACGAATCCAGCCCCATCTGCGACGCGCGCCTGCCCGACGGTTCGCGCGTCAACGTCATCGCGCCGCCGCTGTCGATTGACGGCACCGCGCTGACCATCCGCAAATTCAAGAAGGACAAGCTCACCCTCGACCAGCTCGTCAAGTTCGGCGCCATCTCGCCCGAGGGCGCCGAGGTCCTCAAGGTGATCGGCCGGGTCCGCTGCAACATCATCATCTCCGGCGGCACGGGCTCGGGCAAGACGACGCTGCTCAACTGCATGACGAACTACATCGACAAGACTGAGCGCGTCATCACCTGCGAGGACTCTGCCGAACTGCAGCTCCAGCAGCCCCATGTCGTGAGACTGGAGACCCGCCCGCCGAACCTTGAGGGCGAAGGCGAGGTCACCATGCGCGACCTCGTGAAGAACTGCCTTCGCATGCGCCCCGAACGCATCATCGTCGGCGAGGTGCGCGGATCGGAGGTGTTCGACCTCCTGCAGGCGATGAATACCGGTCACGATGGCTCGATGGGCACGATCCACTCGAACAATCCGCGCGAGTGTTTGAGCCGCATGGAATCGATGATTGCCATGGGTGGCTTCGCGCTGCCGCAGCGCACCGTGCGCGAGATTCTCGTCGGGTCGATCGACGTCATCATCCAGTGCGCGCGTCTGCGCGACGGGTCGCGCCGCATCACGCACATCACCGAGGTGGTTGGCATGGAAGGCGACGTCATCATCACGCAGGACCTGATGCTCTACGACCTGAAGGGCGAGGATTCGTCCGGTCGCCTGATTGGCCAGCACGTATCGACCGGCGTCGGCCGGCCCGCCTTCTGGGACCGCGCTCGCTACTACGGCGAGGAACAGCGGCTGGCCAATGCCCTCGAGGCCATGGAGGCTAAGGCCAACTGATGCATATCTGTCGGCAGGAGTTCCGTTGATGGTGCCGGTACTCGCCTTCGTGCTGCTCGCCGGGCTGAGCGCTGGTGCGATCGCCTATGTCTTCCTGTTCGATCGGATCGCCAACGAGAACAACGCTGGCAAGCGTCTTGAAACGGTCAAGAAGGCCGATACCGACCGATCGTCGAAAATCGCTTCGCGCGATCGTCTGGCCGAGGCGGCCAAGCGCCGCAAGACCGTCCAGGATTCGCTCAAGGACCTCGAGAACAAGCAGAAGGCCAAGGACCGCAACGTCAAAAAGCCGCCGCTGAAGATCCAGCTTCGGCAGGCCGGCATGAACGTCACGGTCGAACGCTTCTATCTCTATTCGGCTGTGTGCGGCCTCGTGCTGGCCGTGGTGGCCTTCATCTTCGGTGCGCCGCTGATCGTGGTCCCCGGCGTCCTGGTCGCCGGTGCCCTCGGACTGCCGCGCTGGTTCGTTTCTTTCAAGCGCGGCCGCCGCGTGAAGGCGTTTCTGGAGGAGTTTCCGAATGCGCTCGACGTCATCGTCCGCGCCGTCAAGTCGGGTCTGCCGCTCAATGATGGCATCCGGCTGATCGCGACCGAATCCAAGGAACCGGTCAAGACCGAGTTTCGGCGGATCGTCGAGGCCCAGCAGGTCGGCCTGTCGGTCACCGAGGCCGCCATGCGCATGCACGAGACAATGCCGTGCCCGGAAGCGAGCTTCTTCGGCATCGTCATCCAGATCCAGCAGCAGGCCGGCGGCAACCTGTCGGAAGCGCTGGGCAATCTCTCCAAGGTGCTTCGCGACCGCAAGAAGATGAAGGCCAAGGTCGCCGCGCTTTCGATGGAGGCGAAGGCCTCGGCGGCGATCATCGGCGCGCTGCCGTTCATCGTCGCCTTCCTGGTCTATCTGTCGAGCCCCAACTACATCATGCCGCTGTTCACCACGAGCGCCGGCCACATGATCATCGGTTTCTCGCTGGTGTGGATGTCGATCGGCATCTTCGTGATGCGCAAGATGATGAATTTCGAGGTGTGATGCGATGACCGATCAAGTCGTGAACGCGATCACCGATCCTGTCTTCATGATCTCGTTGCTGGTCGGCATTGCCGTCTTCGCGACGGTCTTCACGCTGCTGCCCGCGTTCGGCGGCGACCCGCTCAAGTCCCGCATGAAGTCCGTCGCCCTCGAGCGCGACGAGCTCCGCGCCAAGCAGCGCGCCCGTCTTGCCGCGGAGGCCGACCGGCGTCGCAAGGGCCTGCGCGAAGAGAAGTCGGCCGGCATGAGCTCCATCGTCGAGCGGCTGGATCTGCGTCGGGCGCTCGTCGACGAAAGCACGCTGGCCAAGCTGAAGATGGCGGGCTTCCGCGGCCAGAATCCGCTGACCCGGTTCCTGTTCTTCCGCCTGGTGCTGCCGTTCGTCTTCTTCGCGCTGGCGGCGGTCTATGTCTTCTTCATGGACGGTTTCCCCGAGCAGCCGCCCTTCATCAAGCTGTTCATCTGTATTGTGGTCGCCTATGCGGGCTTTTACGCACCGGTGCTGTACGTCAGCAATCGCGCTTCCAAGCGCAAGCAGTCGATCCAGATGGCCTGGCCGGACGCGCTCGATCTGCTGCTGATCTGCGTCGAGTCCGGCATGTCGGTGGAAGCGGCGTTCCGCAGGGTCGCCGACGAGATCGGCTCGCAGTCCGTCGAGCTTGCCGAGGAGTTCGTTCTGACCAATGCCGAGCTGTCCTATCTGCAGGAACGCCGGCAGGCCTACGAAAACCTCGCCAACCGAACCGGGCTGGAAACGGTGAAGAGCGTGAGCCAGGCGCTGATCCAGGCAGAACGCTACGGTACCCCCGTCAGCCATGCGCTGCGCGTGCTGTCGTCGGAAAGCCGCGACATGCGCATGAATGCCGCCGAGAAGAAGGCCGCCGCGCTGCCGCCGAAGCTGACGGTGCCGATGATCCTGTTCTTCCTTCCGGTGCTGTTCGCGGTCATCCTTGGCCCGGCAGGCATTCAGGTGTCGGAACGCGGCATCTTCTGACCAGGCCCGGAAAGGCACAAAAGAAAATGGGGAAGGCGTCCGCGCCTTCCCCTTTCGGCATTCAGACTTAGGTGAATGCGCGACTAGTTGGTGTTCTTCTCTTCGTCCTTGAGCTGGTTCCACGCATTCTGCTGCGCGAGCATGCTCTGGAGATAGGCGACGTTCGCCTGCGCCTGATCCGGCGAAAGTTCCTGGCGGGCGATCGCCTCGGCTTCCTTGAAGCGGCCCTGCAGCCCGACGACAAGTGCCAGGTTCTGACGCACGCGGCTGTCCGCGCCGGGTAGCTCGGATGCCTTGCGCATATAGTTTTCCGCGGTCTTGAGATCGCCTTCCAGGAGATGCGACATGCCCAGATTCGACAGGATCGACGGCTCGTCGCCCTTGAGCTCGAGCGCCTTGCGATAGAGCACGCGGGCTTCCTTGGGCTGGTTGAGCTGGTCGAGGATCGCACCTTCGGCCGAAAGCAGCTTCCAGTCGGGATACTCCGGCGTCTGGGCGCGCCGCACGGCATCGAGGGCGGCCTCGAACTGCCCGGCGCCGGCCAGCGCCTTGCCATAGGCGGCGAGCACCTGGCGGTCCTTCGGATGCGCGATGGCGAGCTTGCGCATGACGGCGAGAGACTGGTCGGCCCTGCCGTTCATCTGCAGCAGGCTGGCATACTGCATCGCGACCGCTCTGTCGGTCGGGTTCTTGGTGTAGGCCTTGCCAAGCTTGTCGGCCGATGCGTCGAGCTCCGAGGCCGACATGTTCTGGTAGCCCGAGGCGCGGTTCACCGAGCCCGTGCTCATGCGGTCCTTGGCGCAACCCGCGACGCCGGCTGCGAGCGCCAGCGCCATGGCCGTGGTGATCAATCGCCTTGCCCCGCTGCCCGATCCGTGATTGCTCGACATCTTCGACACGCTCCAAGATTCGCACCGGCCGAGCCGGCGTTCTCTTGGCCAGAAATATTCTGTTAACCCTAACGGGAGGTTAAGATCGGCCTCCCGGCCGAATGCCCGGGATGTCTTTCGATGCCAGTTCAACTCGTCTCAAGCCGCGCCGGGACCTCGCTTCCGGTCCACTGCATAGCGCGGGACAGGCTCGACCGCGCGAGCCTCGATCCATCCGCGATGCGATGGGCGAAGGCGCACGGGTTTTCCGGTGAGTCCGGCAGGGTGCTGACGGTTCCCGGACCTGACGGCGCGGTGGTCGGTGCGCTGCTGGGAACCGGAACGAGCGAGGACGTCTATGCGCCGCTCGTGTCCGGCAGGCTGGGACGCGACCTGCCCGAGGGAGACTGGCATTTCGCCGCGTCCCCGGAGAACGGCGAACTCGCCGCGCTCGCCGTAGCCCTCGGCGGATATGTCTTCAGCCGGTATGGCCGACCGCCCGGCCGGGACATTCGCTTCGCCGTGCCCGACGGCGTCGACATCGACCGGGTCCAGCGCATGGCCGGCGCGGTGACGCTGGTGCGCGATCTCGTCAACACGCCTGCCAGCGACATGGGCCCAGACGCCCTCGAGGCCGCCGCCCGCGATCTCGTTGGCCGGCATGGCGCGGCCGTGGAGGTCACTGCGGGAGACGCGCTGCTGGACGGCAATTTTCCGATGATCCATGCGGTCGGCCGCGCATCCGCCCGGGCGCCGCGCCTGATCGATCTCCAATGGGGAGCGGAGAACGCACCGAAGGTGACGCTGGTCGGCAAGGGTGTGTGTTTCGATACCGGCGGCCTCGACATCAAGCCGCCGAGCGGCATGCTCAACATGAAGAAGGACATGGGCGGCGCGGCCAACGTGCTCGGCCTTGCCGAGATGATCATGGCTGCGCGGATGAATGTTCGTCTGCGCGTGCTCATTCCCGCGGTCGAGAACTCCATCTCCGGCGATGCGTTCCGGCCCGGCGACGTGCTGACCAGCCGCAAGGGCATCACGGTCGAGATCGGCAATACCGATGCCGAGGGCCGTCTCGTTCTGGCCGACGCCTTGGCGCTTGCCGACGACGAGGAGCCCGCGCTCCTGGTCGACATGGCGACGTTGACCGGAGCAGCACGCGTCGCGCTCGGTCCGGACCTGCCGCCATTCTATACGAATGACGACGCGCTGGCGGATGCGCTGGCGGATGCATCCCTCGCGGTTTGCGATCCGATCTGGCGCATGCCGCTGTGGCAGCCCTACAAGGCCAAGCTCGCCTCCAAGGTCGCCGACATCAACAATGTGACGACCGACGGCTTCGCCGGCTCGGTGACGGCGGCCCTGTTCCTCCAGCGTTTCGTCGAGAAGGCGAAATCCTGGGCGCATTTCGACGTCTTCGCGTGGAACCCGCAGGACCGGCATCACGGCCTGACCGGCGGCGAGGCGCAGGCCATACGCGCCATCGAGCATGTGATTGCACGGAAATTCATGAACTAGACTAGCGCGGTCGAATCTCTGCCTCCTGATTCCCCCAACTGAATACGGGATTTATGTCAGTTCGGACCGTTTCTGCGATAGATCGCCGGGGGAGTATCGCTCAGAGAAAACTGCGGTGGGGGGTGTTCCATGTCTTCGGCACGAACGGGGAGTTTGAAAACTCCCTCATCGGCGAACGCACGGCAGCAGGGCTGGAAGCCGCTCGCAAGCGCGGAGTCGTGCAGGGCCGCCCGTGGCGCTTAGCGAGAGACAGCGGTAATCACCCGCACATTGCTCTCTGATCCTGAGATGACGCCTGCGGGGCCGTCGCCAAACATCTCCGGGTATCGCGGGCCACTCTCTACCGGCATGTGATCGGCCCGGAAAAGGGGGTGAACGATGCACCTTGATATCTTCCGGAGATGGTGGTGCTGCGCAATATTGAGTCTGCGCGTAACAAGCGATGGTTTATGCGCTGTCTGTCTAGCGCAATCTGCTCGGCGGTCGGGTGCTCGTGCGGAAATGGGACCGCATCGGTCGAGCAGGTCGCGTGCGTTTTGACCGGCATGCATCTGCCAGAGCGGCGCTCGAAGCACCGCGCGCTCTATGACTCCAAAATCAACGACTGAGCTATTCCTCGCTCAACACGGTGTGAAGCGAAGCGGTCGTAGTCACTAAACTTCCGTATCTTGCAAGTTTTAAAGCATTCATATAGGGTAAAAATAACAAATTGAATGATGGAGGAAGAAATGAAAGCTCTCAAATCAATGAATTTTCTGGTGACGATTTTTGTTTCGACAAGTGCTGCGCTGCCTGCACTCTCACAAAATGGTGAAGGGATTCGAGGGCGGCACTACGCGACAATGAATTTAAGGCTTGAAAAAGCAACGAGAGCCAGCATTGTTGGCACATGTATTACAACTAACGCGCGCTCTGGCAACAAGACGAGACCCGTTATTTATGTCGATGGTATACTGAGGTTCGATCAGACGTTTGAAAAGGCGTCTGCAGACGGTACTGTGGATGTGACCGGCCGTGGCGATCATAAAATTTTGCTTCAATGCTACAATGAAAACTCCGACGCCTCGTCTGCCATAGTCACTGTCGATGACGGCGATGAAACCATAGTTCGCTAGAGCATCTTCGATGAATGCGGAGTCGGTTTGAGCATTCCCGGGTCGTTCGTTGCCTTATTCAGTGCTGCTGGTGATTTGCTAGGAGGTGACGATGACGAGGAGCCTGAGCGACGACCTTCGGGGTCGGTTGATTTCGGTGATCGAAGGAGGGCTTCAACGCGGCAGACCGCTCGTCGTTTCCCGATCGGGATCTTGACGGGCTGGGTTTATTATCGCCGCTATCGCGAGACCGGTGAGATGGGAGCGCGCAAGCAAGGCCAGCCTTCGCGCTCGAAGCTCGATGCACACGAGGCC
Organism: Rhizobiaceae bacterium; assembly: GCA_023953775.1. Classification (GTDB taxonomy): domain Bacteria; phylum Pseudomonadota; class Alphaproteobacteria; order Rhizobiales; family Rhizobiaceae; genus JAMLJD01. The sequence goes on from JAMLJD010000015.1 coordinate 59,984, forward strand.
TTGCGATAAGTCTTACCGCGGCTGTCTCGGCGGGTGATTGATCGCTGGCCGATAGAGTATTTCGCGATGACGGAAATAATGATACGGAACCGAAACGAAACCGGATCCGGAAACAACCATGTCGATCACCATGCGGCCGATACAGGCGCTGCGCCTCTGGCAGGCTGTTACGCTGGCCGAGGTGCATGACGACGCGCCGGACCTTTCGATGCGGCAGATGGCGATCCTGCTGACGATCTACCTCGATCCTCCGCCCCACACGGTGCGCGGCCTCGCGGCCCGGCTGGGCGTCACCAAGCCGGTGATCACCCGCGCGCTCGACACCATGGGCGCCAAGAAGCTCGTATGGCGGCACCGCGACGAAAACGACCGGCGCAACGTGCTCGTCAAGCGCACCGTCGAAGGCGCCCTTTATGTCGAGCGCCTTGGTGATATGGTGATCGCCAAGGCGAAGGAATTGCCGATATGACCGCGCTCGATCCCCGTCTCCACGCATTTCGCGACGACATGGCCGACGCGCGCCTGCGCGGGCAGGTCGAGGCGCCGCATTTCGTCGAAGGTCGCCCGGCGCGGATCGTCGGGGCCTTTGCCGACCTGAGGCGGCATCCCGCGCCGGACGCCCGGCTGGAAACCCAGTTCCTGCGCGGCGACGAGGTGCAGGTCTTCGACGAGAAGGATGGCTGGTCCTGGGTCCAGGGCGTGCGCGACGGCTATACCGGCTATGTTCGCGCCGAGACGCTTGGCGAGCCCGGCGGGCCGATGGATTTCGTCGTCGGGGTGCCGCGCACTTTCGTCTACCCCGGGCCGGACATGAAACTGCCGCCGGTCGAGGCCTGGTCGCTCGGCGCACAGACCAACATTGCCGGCGAGGCGCAGACGCGCGGAACGACCTATGTCGTGCTCTCCGACGGCCGCGCGCTGGTTGCCGACCATGTGCGGCCTTCGTCCGAAGTCGCCCCCGACTTCGTGTCCGTGGCCGAAACGCTGCTCAACACCCCATATCTGTGGGGCGGCCTGACCGCGTTCGGCATCGACTGTTCCGGCCTTGTGCAGCTCTCGATGCGGATGGCGGGCACCACAATCCTGCGCGATTCCGACCTTCAGGAGGCGACGGTCGGCAAGGCCGTGGATCCTGGCGGGGGGCTGTTGCGCGGCGACCTGGTCTTCTGGGACGGCCATGTCGCGATGATGACCGACCCGGAGCACATTCTCCATGCCAACAGCTATCGCATGATGGTGACGCGTGAGCCTCTGCGCGAGGCAATCGACCGCATCGGCGGCATATTCGGAACGCCTACCGGCTATCGCCGCGTGCTTCCGGCCGGGTAAAAGTCGGCCGGCGGGAGACCGCCGGCCGCCTGCAAAATGTCAGCCGCCATTGGGCCGCGGAACAGGCAGGTCCCGGGGCTCGAACTGCGGAGCCGTTTTGAGCACCGGCCCTTTCTTCAGCTTTTCGGGAGCGATCGTGGTGACCGGGCCGGCCGGGTTCTTGATCGCATGATACTTGTCGACGAGGATCGGCAGATCGTCGACCTTCTTCAGTTCGGCCGCGTGCGCGGCACCCGCGCCGAGTGCGCCGGCCGCCAGCACGAGCATGGCGCGGCGGGTCAGGGTGGTTGTCATTGTCGGTTCTCCTGTCTGATGGTTGCGTAACCGGTGCACGGCTTGAGGCCGCGCATCCGGTCATGGGTCGCGCCATCGGCAGGAAAGGTTCATTGCCGGCGCGCGTGCCGCGTGCTGCCGTCAGAACGATTCCGTCTCAACCTGAAAGCGTCTAGTAGCCGGCCTTGCGGTCGACCAGATTGTCCAGCGGCTCGCCGCGCTCATGCGCGTCCATCTGTTCCAGCATCGGCGGAACCAGATGCGCGGGATCGGAAGTCGCGGCAGCGTGCGGCGTGATGAAGACACGTGGATGCGTCCAAAGCGGGCTCGCTTCATCGAGCGGCTCGTGCTCGAACACATCGAGGCTCGCCTCTCTCAGGATCCCTGCATCCAGCGCACGCAGGATGTCCGCCTCGCGCTGCAGCTTGCCGCGCCCGGCATTGATGAGGCAGGCGCCGCCCATCGCATTGTCGCGCCGCAGCGCGTCGAGCAGCGCGTAGTCGACGATCCCCTCGGTTGCCGGCGTATGCGGCAACAGCACCACCAGAATGTCGGTCTCGTTCAGGAACGGGGTCAGGCCCTGCGGGCCGTCGAAGGTCTTCACACCGTCCATCGTCTGTGCCGACCGGCTCCAGCCATTGACCTGGAAGCCGAGCGCAAGGAGCGCCCGCGCGGACGCCCGTCCAAGCTGTCCGAGCCCCATAATGCCGACCGACACCGCGTCGGCCGGAGGCTGGGGGCGTTCGTGCCAGATCCGCCGCTGCTGCTGGATCCGGTACGCCGATCCCTGGCGCAGGTGGTCGAGAACACGCCAGACGACGTATTCGGTCATGTACTGGGCAAGGTTCGGCGCGACGATACGCACGATCGGGACGTCCGGCACGTCGCCATGCGCGAAGATATGGTCGACGCCCGCGCCGATGGAGAAGATCGCCTCGAGATTGGGAAGCCGTGCCAGGATGCCGGCGGGCTGCTTCCAGACGACGGCATAGCGTATTGACGGGTCTTCCGGACCGTCGGGATCGAGGACGACAGGCCGGGCCGCGGACAGCAGTTCGTGCCAGCGATGCGGGTTGAACCCGGTGACGGAGAGCAGAATCCGGCCTTCGGTCGGTTCGGTCATCGGCGGCCTCTTCTTGTTCTACTGGCTCACGACGCCGGCAGGCGCTGTCGCGATATCGAACGCAGCCGATATCAGCGCCTTCGTATAGTCCGTTTCGGGATCGGAGAAAATCTTGGTCGACGGCCCGTACTCCACGACCTTGCCGTTGCGCATCACGATCACGTCGTTGGCGAGCGCCCGCACGACCTTCAGGTCGTGGCTGATGAACAGATAGGCGAGGTTGTGCTTCTTCTGGAGATCCCGCAGAAGGTCGACCACCTGCGCCTGCACGCTCATGTCGAGCGCCGAGGTCGGCTCGTCGAGCATGACGAAGCGGGGCTTCAGGACCATCGCGCGCGCAATGGCGATACGCTGCCGCTGGCCGCCTGAAAATTCGTGCGGGTAGCGGAAGCGGGTGGAAGGATCGAGGCCCACCTCGGCGAGCACCTCCGCGACGCGCTGGTCGCGTTCGGCGGGCTTCATGTCCGGCCAGTGGATGCGCATGCCTTCCTCGATGATGTCGGAAACCGACATGCGTGGGCTCAGCGAGCCGAACGGATCCTGGAAGACGATCTGGATCTCGCGGCGCAGCGGCCGCATCTCCTTGAACGAGAGGCTGTCGATGTCGCACCCGGCGAACCGGATGTCACCTTCCGAGGAGATCATCCGGGTCAGTGCCAGCCCGAGCGTCGTCTTGCCCGAGCCGGATTCGCCGACGACGCCGAGCGTCTGGCCGGCGCGCACCGTGACGTCGATCCCGTCGACGGCCTTCACATGGTCGACGGTCGTGCGCAGGAACCCCTTCTTGATCGGAAACCACACCTTTATGCCTTCGCCGCGCAGCACGGTCTCCGCGTCGGGATCGGCTTCCGGCGGCTTGCCCTTCGGCTCGGCGGCGAGGAGATGCCGGGTGTACTCATGCTGCGGGTTGGCGAACAGCGCCTCGGTCGGCCCTTCCTCGACGATCTTGCCCTTGGTCATCACGCAGACGCGGTCGGCGATCTTGCGCACGATGCCCAGATCGTGGGTGATGAACAGCATCGACATGCCGTTCTTCTCCTTCAGCCGGTCGAGCAGCTCGAGGATCTGTGCCTGCACGGTCACGTCCAGCGCGGTCGTCGGCTCGTCGGCGATCAGCAGCTCCGGCTCGTTGGCGAGCGCCATCGCGATCATCACGCGCTGGCGCTGGCCGCCGGAAAGCTGGTGCGGAAACGCGCCGAGCCGGCGCTCGGGGTCCGGAATGCCCACCTCGTGCAGGAGCTCGAGCGTGCGCGCGCGGGCCTTCGCGTCGCCCATGCCCTGATGCACCTTGAGCACCTCGCCGATCTGCCGGTCGATGGTGTGGAGCGGGTTGAGCGAGGTCATCGGCTCCTGGAAGATCATCGTGATCTTGTTGCCGCGCACGCTCCTGAGCTCGCGCTCGTCCGCCGCCAGCAGGTTCTTGCCCTCGAACAGGATCTCGCCCGACGGGTGGCTCGCGGCCGGGTAGGGCAGGAGCTTGAGCACCGACAGCGCGGATACGGACTTGCCGGACCCGGATTCACCGACCAGCGCCAGCGTCTCGCCCTTCGCGATATCGAACGAGGCGCGGTCTACCGCGAGCGTTTCCTTGCCTTCCTGCCGGAAGGCGACCGACAGGTCGCGGACCGAGAGCAGCGGGTTCTTCACGTCGCTCATTTGAACGTCTTCCGCGGGTCGAAGGCGTCGCGCGTCGCCTCGCCGATGAAGATCAGCAGCGACAACATGATCGACAGCGAGAAGAAGCCGGCGATGCCGAGCCATGGCGCGTTGAGGTTGCGCTGGCCCTGGCGCAGCAATTCGCCGAGGGAGGCCGAGCCGGGCGGCAGGCCGAAGCCGAGGAAATCGAGCGAGGTCAGCGTCGTGATCGAGCCGTTGAGGATGAAGGGCAGGAAGGTCAGCGTCGCGACCATAGCGTTGGGCAACAGGTGCCGGAACATGATCGTCCGGTTCGGCACGCCGAGCGCGCGCGCCGCGTTGACGTATTCGAAATTGCGCGCGCGCAGGAATTCGGCCCGTACCACGCCGACGAAGGCGACCCACGAGAACAGCAGCATGATGCCGAGCAGGATGAAGAAGCCCGGCGGCAGCACGGCGGCGATGATCAGGATCAGGTAGAGTACCGGGATCGACGACCAGATCTCGATGAAGCGCTGGAAAAGCAGGTCGGTCCAGCCGCCGAAATAGCCCTGGATCGCCCCGGCCGAGACGCCGATCACCGCCGATGCCGCCGTCAGCACGAGGCCGAACAGGACCGAGATGCGGAAGCCGTAGATGACGCGGGCGAGCACGTCGCGGGCCTGGTCGTCCGTGCCGAGCCAGTTCCAGTTGCCCGGGGTGCAGTTCGGATCGTCGGCGCCCTGCATGTAGCGCCCGCAGCGGGTCTCGACGTCATAGAGCCATGACGGCTTCGCCGGCGCGGCGGCCGGGATCTCGTTGTTCACGGTCCGGTAGGAATAGCGGATCGGCGGCCACAGCATCCAGCCTTCGGCCTCGATCTCTTCCTGGATGACCGGGTCGCGATAATCCGTGACGGCCAGGAAGCCGCCGAACTTCTCCTCCGGGTAGTCGACGATTACCGGGTAGAGGATCTCGCCTTGGTAGGAGACGAGGATCGGCTTGTCGTTGGCGAGAAACTCGGCGAACAGCGACAGCACGAAAAGGATCAGGAAGATCCAAAGCGACCAGAAGCCGCGCCGGTTGGCCTTGAAATTCTGCCAGCGGCGCTGGTTGAGCGGCGACAGCCACGGCTTCTCGCTCCGGTCGCGGATTGTCTCGACGGCGGTCTTCGACTGGATGTCCGACATCACACGTCCCTCCGCTCGAAATCGATCCTGGGATCGATCAGCGTGTAGGTGAGGTCGGAGATGAGGCTGACGAACAGGCCGATCAGCGAGAATATATAGAGATTGGCGAACACAACGGGATAGTCGCGGTCGAGAACCGAGCGGAAGCCGAGCAGGCCCAGACCGTCGAGTGAGAAGATGTTCTCGATCAGCAGCGACCCGGTGAAGAAGGCCGAGATGAACGCGCCGGGGAACCCTGCGATGATGATCAGCATCGCATTGCGGAAGACGTGGCCGTAAAGCACCTGCCGTTCGCTCAGCCCCTTGGCCCGCGCCGTGATGACATATTGCTTGCGGATCTCGTCGAGGAACGAGTTCTTTGTCAGCAGCGTCGTGGTGGCGAAGGCCGAGAGCACCATCGCGGTGAGCGGCAGCGCGAGGTGCCAGAAATAGTCGACGATCTTCTCGGGCCATGAAAGCTGCGCGAAATTCTCGGACGTCAGCCCGCGCAGCGGAAACCAGTCGAAGAAGGAACCGCCGGCGAAGAGCACCATCAGGAGGATGGCGAACAGGAAGCCCGGGATGGCGTAGCCGATGATGACGATGCCGCTGGTCCACACGTCGAAGGCCGAGCCGTCCTTGACGGCCTTGCGGATGCCGAGCGGTATCGAGATCATGTACGAGATCAGCGTCAGCCACAGGCCGAGCGAGATCGATACCGGCATCTTTTCCAGGATCAGGTCGATGACCGAGATGTCGCGGAAATAGCTCTCGCCGAAATCGAAGCGGATATAGTCCCACAGCATCTTGCCGAAGCGCTCGAGCGGCGGCTTGTCGAAACCGAATTGCTCTTCCAGCTTCTTGATGAATTCGGGATCGAGCCCCTGCGCTCCGCGATATTTGGAGTCGGCGCCGTTGGCGTTGTCGAAGCCGGAATCGCCGCCGCCGCCGGAAATGAAGTCGCCGGCGCCGCCCTGGCCGGTGATCTTGGCGATCACCTGTTCGACCGGTCCGCCGGGCGCGAACTGGATCACGATGAACGAGATCGCCATAATGCCGAACAGGGTCGGGATCATCAGCAATATGCGCCTCAGTATATAGGCACCCATCAGTCTTTCGCCCCGTGCATGCGGACCGCGGAACCCGCCGCGGATCGCCGCTGCGCCTCACCCCTTGCCAATCGCCTTCGCCTTCTCTTCGTCCCGCCACCAGAGGATTTCGACCGGAAAGCCGTAATCCGGCTTGGGCTCCCTGAACCCGAACATGTCCCAGTAGGCTGCCCTGTGATTCGCAGCGTACCAATTTGGAATCCAGTCGCGGCGCGCGCGCAAGACCCGGTCCAGCGCGCGCAGGATTGTCACGAATTCATCGCGGTCGCGGGCACCGCCCGCCTTTTCGATCAGCGCGTCGACCGCCGGACTGTTCGTGCCGGACAGGTTGCGTGAACCGACGAGCCCCGCGGCGCGCGAATGGAAAGTATTGGCGAGCTGGTCGCGGGTCGGCGTCGCGCCGAACGATTGCGCCATCATCACCATGTCGAAGTCGTAGTCGTTCTGGCGCGCCTGGTATTGCGCCGAATCGACCAGACGGATCGTCGCGTCGATGCCGATCGCGCGCATGTTCTCCGAAAACGGCGAAGCGATACGCGTCAGGCTCTGGTCCTGGACCAGAAGTTCGACACTGAATGTTTCGCCGGCCTCGTTGCGCAGCACACCGCCCGAGGCCTTCCACCCGACTTCGGCGAGAAGATCGCGCGCCCTGCGCAGGAGCTTGCGGTCGCGCCCCGATCCGTCCGATGCGAGCTGCACGACCGCATCGCCGAACGCCGCGTCGGGAAGCTCGGCCCGGAACGGCTCGAGGAGCGCCAGCTCGGCGGCCGTGGGCGCGCCTTCGGCCTTGTAGTCGGAGCGTTCGAAGCAGGAGTTCGAGCGTTCGTAGGCGTCGTAGAACAGGTTCCGGTTCGTCCATTCGAAGTCGAAGCACAGGCCGAGCGCTTCCCGCACGCGCACGTCGCTGAATTTCTCCCGGCGCTGATTGACCGCCCATGCCTGCATGGATGGCCGCAGATCGGCGGGAAACTCGCGCTTGACGACCCGGCCGTCGAGGATCGCCGGAAAGTCGTACTCGGTCGCCCAGACCCGCGAGGTGAACTCCTGGCGGAACAGGATGGCGCCCTTCTTGAACGCCTCGAATGCCGCCTGGCGCTCGCGATAGAACTCGATCCGTATCGTGTCGAAATGATAGAGGCCGCGATGGACCCCGAGATCCTTACCCCAGTAGTCGTCTACCCGGTCGTACTCGATGGTCTGGCCCGCGGCGACACGGCCGACCTTGTAGGGGCCCGAACCGAGCAGGGGCCGCATCGGCGATCCGTCGAAGGGATGCGCCTCGATGTCGGCTTTCGACAGCACCGGAAAGCCGGCGACGGCGAACACCGTCTGCGGCGACTGGTTGCCGTTGAAGGTGACCCGTACGTCGTCGCCTTCGGCCACCGCTTCCACCATGTCGGCGAGCGCCAGCACGAAGCTTGGGTGGCCCTTGTCCTTCAAGAGGTTGAAGGTGAAGGCGGCGTCGGCCGCCGTCACCGGCGTGCCGTCATGGAATGTCGCGCCGGCCCTCATCCGGAAGACGAAGCTGTTGCGGTTGTCGGCGATGGTGACCGATTCTGCCAGCAGCCCGTAAAGGGCGTCCGGCTCGTCCAGTGCGCCGGTCATCAGGCTGTCGAAGCAGAGCTCCATGCGCGGCGGCGCGTCGCCGCGCGACACGAAGCTGTTGAGCGTGTTGAAGGTCAGCACCGACTGGTTGAAGACCCAGTTGGGTGGCTGGAAATTGAAGGTTCCACCCTGCGGGGCATCGGGACTGGCATAGTCGAAATGTGCGAAGCCGGGCGGGTATTTGAGGTCGCCGAACACCGAAATGCCGTGGAGCGGCGTGCCGGTCGCCAGCGACGCGCCGGCATCCCTGGGCAGCAGCGTCGCCGCCAGTGCGCCGCCGCCGATCGCCAGGAAGTCGCGGCGGCTGAGCCCGGCCGGCGTCAGCCTCAATTGAGCGACCTTCCGTATTCGCCTGCGAGCGCGGCCTCCTTTTCGGGGTCGATCCACCAGGAATCGATATCGACGCCGATATAGGTCGGCTGATTCTCCGGCTTGCCGAATTTGTCCCAGTAGGCCGTCCACACTTCCGGCAGGTGCCATTGCGGCACCAGATAGAAATTCCACAGCAGCACGCGGTCGAGCGCGTGGGTCGCGGCGACGAGCTCCTCGCGGTCCTTGGCGTAGATGACGCGGTCGATCAGCTTGTCGATTGCCGGGTCCTTGATGCCGGCAACATTGCGGGAACCGGATGCGTCGGCGGCGGCCGACGACCAGTAGTCGCGCTGTTCGTTGCCCGGCGAGGCAGACTGCGCCAGCACGGCGGTCACCACGTCGAAATCGAAGCTGCGATAGCGGTTGATGTACTGCGTCGTGTCGACGATCCGCATCGTCGCCTCGATGCCGAGCCGCCGCAGATTGTCGATATACGGCGCCGAGACGCGCGAGTCGGTCGGGTCGTTGCCGAGGAACTCGATCCGGAACGGCTCGCCGGTTTCCTTGTTGACCAGCTTGCCGCCGCGGTTTTCCCAGCCGGCTTCCGAAAGCAGGTCGAACGCCTTGCGCAGGTTCTGTCGCGTAGCCTGGGGCGTGTCGTAGACAGGCAGCTTGAATTCCTCGGTGAACACCTCCGGCGGTACCTCGTCGCGGACCGTCTCGAGGATCTCGAGTTCCTTGCCTTGCGGCAGCCCGCTGGACGCCAGTTCGCCGCCTTCGAAATAGCTGTCGGTGCGGGTGTAGAGACCGTAGAACAGCGTCCGGTTCATGCTCTCGAAATCGAACGCGTAGGTCAGCGCCTGGCGTACCTTGCGGTCCTGGAACTGCGGCCGCCGCGTGTTGAGCACGAAGCCCTGCATCGGCTCGCCGGAATCGGTCTCGAAGACCTCCTTCTTCACGTCGCCGGCATTGAAGGCCGGGAAATTGTAGCCCGTGGACCAGCGCTGCGAGCGGTTCTCGCGGCGGAAATCCTCGAAGCCGCCTTTCGTGAAGGCCTGCCATGCCGCATTGTCGTCCTGGAAGTAGACGAAGCGCTGACGGTCGAAATTGTGACGTCCGATATTCACCGGCAGGTCGGCGCCCCAATAGTCCTCGACCCGCTTCCAGATGATCTCGGATCCCGGCTTGAAACTCTCGATCCGGTACGGTCCCGATCCTATCGGCGCTTCGAGCGTTGGCTTGGTGATGTCGCGCTTCTCGGCCGACTTGTCCTCACCTTCCCACCAGTGCTTGGGAAGCACCACAAGGTCGCCGATGATGTGGGGAAGCTCGCGATTGCCGGTCTGGTCGAAGTTGAACTTCACCTCACGGTCGGAGATCGCGACCGCCTCTGTCACGTTGGCGAAATAGCGATTGTAGATCTGGCTGTTCTCCTTCATCACGTTGAAGGACCAGATCACGTCTTCGGCGGTGATCGGCTGCCCGTCGTGCCAGCGGGCCTCGGGATTGATGCGGTAGGTCGCCGACGAATAGTCGTCGGGATATTTGAAGGCGTCCGCGATCAGGCCGTGGCTGGTGCCCGGGCTGTCCGTCGATTGCTGCATCAGCGTGTCGTAGAGGATGCCGCCGAACCCCGAAAGGCCGGCCGCCGCGGTGCCGCGCACGATGAACGGGTTGAAGCTGTCGAAGGTGCCGACCGCTATCGCGTTGAATGTTCCGCCCTTCGGGGCGTCCGGATTGACGTAGTCGTAGCGCTCGAAGGTCTTCGTCTCGACATCCGGGTCGATCAGCGAGGACGATGTCCGCCATTCCTGGGCGCTTGCCGTCATCACGGTCATCGCGATGCTGGCCGCGATACTGGCAATGGCGACTGGTCCTCGTAGCGTTCTCATTCCGATCCCCTTGTCTGTTCGGCCTTCTTGCTGCTCGGCTTTCGACAAACCTAGCCTACGGCAGTCGAATTGGAACCCGCACGCGCGAATACGGCTCCGACCCGATCGCATTTAGCAAAAAAGCCGGGCAAAACCCGGCTTTTTCGTGATGTTCAAGATGACAATTTGGTTAGTCGGCCGGAGGCGGGGTTTCCTCTTCCGGCTCCGCGGGGGCGGGTTCGTCGGCCGGAGGCGTGGCGGGCTCTTCTGCCGGCGCCGCACCTTCTTCGGCCGGGGCCGCGGGCTCCTCGGGAGCGGCACCCTCGTCCGCCTTGGGCTCCTCAGCCGCCGCGGTCTCGGGCTCCGGAAGCGGTGCGGGGCTGTCGGAAAGCGTACGCAGATAGGCGATCACATTGGCGCGTTCGGCATCCTTCTTGAGGCCGGCAAACGCCATCGCGGTGCCGTTGACGAGACCCTTCGGAGCGAGCAGGAATTCGTTCAGGTGATCGTAGTCCCAGACCACGGAGCCGCCCTGCGAAAACTCCTTCATCGCTCCGGAATAGCTGAAGCCCTCATGCGAGGCGACCGGGCGGTTGACGATGTTCCACAGATTGGGGCCGACCTTGTTCGCGCCGCCGTTTTCCGCCGTATGGCAGGCTCCGCACTTCTTGAAGGAGTTCTCGCCCGCGGCCGCGTCTGCCGAGGCGAGCAGTTCGGCGATGGTGACCGTCTCGGCTTCCTCGCCGCCATTGCCGGCGCCATGCCCGTCGCCTTCGGCCGCTTCGATCACATAGCCGGGCTTCTCCGGCGCCGGCGACGCGAAGATCGCGTCGGAAAGCAGGCTGATCGAGAAAACGATGAAAACGGTGCCCAGCAGCGCGCCGATCAGCTTGTTGAGTTCGAAAGAATTCATCCTGCGCCAGGCTCCCTCAATGTCGTACGACCCGATTGTCCCACTGCGCCCCCGGCGCGGCCCGCATGATCGATGCGGCGCGGATCGTCGAAAATTCGCGCGGAAACTAGGTCTTTTGCTTCACCGTTGCAACACATATAAGGGCGGTTCCAAGTGAGACCTTTTGCCACTTTCGGCGCGCATTCCGGCCCGGTTCCAGATGTCATCCACCCTTGTTCTCATCCCTGCGCGCATGGCGTCGACCCGCCTGCCGGGAAAGCCGCTCGCCGACATTCACGGAACGCCGATGATCGTCCAGGTCGCGAGGCGCGCCGCCGAAGCCGATATCGGCCGCGTTGCGGTGGCGACCGACGATCCCCGCATCGCCGCTGCCGTCGCCGAGGCCGGCTTCGAGGCGGTGATGACCCGCGACGACCACGCCTCCGGTTCGGACCGGATTTTCGAGGCGCTTGCCAGGCTCGATCCCGATCGCACCGCGACGACCATCGTCAACCTGCAGGGCGATCTCCCGACCGTCGATCCGGCAACCGTCCGCGCCGCGGCCGAAGCGCTTCACGGCAGCGACGC
>JAMLJD010000016.1 GCA_023953775.1 Rhizobiaceae bacterium
GTCCTCGGGTGGCGGGCGCAGAAGGGGCAGGCGCATTACGCTGCCGCGAAGGCTGGCGTCATGGCGCTGACGCGTTGCAGCGCGCTGGAAGCCGCCGAGCACGGCATCCGCATCAACGCGGTGTCGCCGTCGATCGCGATGCACGACTTCCTCAAGAAGGCATCGCCGCAGGAGGAGCTCGACAAGCTCGCCAGCCTCGAGGCCTTCGGCCGGGCCGCCGAGGTCTGGGAAGTGGCGAACGTCATGATGTTTCTCGCCAGCGACTATTCCGGCTACATGACCGGCGAGATCGTCTCCGTGTCGAGCCAGCGCGCATGACGACTGCGCTCGTCTTCTCCACGCCCGCGGAAGCCGCTGCGGCGGTGGGACGCCGGGTCGGGCCGAGTGAATGGCTCACCGTCGAGCAGGACCGTATCGACCTGTTCGCGCGCGCGACCGGCGACCACCAGTGGATCCACGTCGACCCTGAACGAGCGAAGGACGGGCCATTCGGCAGGACGATCGCCCATGGCTACCTCACCTTCTCGCTGATCAACATGTTCCTGCCCCAGCTGTTCGAGGCGAAAGGCGCCCGCATGGGCGTCAATTACGGCGCCGAGCGCCTGCGCTTTCCCGCACCGGTGCCGGTCGGCACGCGTGTCCGCGCAGTCGGCGAACTGATCAGCGCCGACCCGGTAGGCGACAACGCCGTGCAGACGACGGTGCGCATGACGATCGAAGTCGAAGGCTGCGACAAGCCCGGCTGCGTCGCCGACATCATCGGCCGCTACTATTTCTGAACCGATCGAGCGCGCCGATGACCACATCCGAATCCGCCCTGCTCACCGAAATTCGTGACCGGCTGGAGCGGATCGAATCGCGCGACGAAATCCGCCAGCTCGTCTCGAAATACGCGCTCGCGCTCGACATGCGCGACATGGATGCCATGGCGAACCTGTTCGTGCCCGACGTTGCGGTTGGGAGCAAGGGCAGCGGCAGGCAGGTCCTTCGGGACTGGCTCGACGACACGATGCGCAGGCAATTCGATGGCACGTCGCATCATGTCGGCACGCAGATCATCGAGTTCGTCGACGCGGACAGCGCGGTCGGCATCGTCTACTCCAAGAACGAGCACGAGACGGGACCGGAATGGGTCATCATGCAGATGATGTATTACGACCACTATGTGCGCACCGGCGGACGCTGGCTGTTCCGGCGCCGGCAGCCTCTCTACTGGTATGCGACCGATCTCAACCGCCCGCCGATCGGCGAACGGAAGATGCGCTGGCCGGGCCGCGAGCCCTATCACGGCGCGTTCCACGACCTGTTTCCGAGCTGGAGCACCTTCTGGGCCCGCGGCGGCCCATCCGAACTGCCGATCGCCGAGCCGGCACCGCTAGAGGGCTTTATCGAGACGATGCGGCAGGGACACGAGGTCGATGACAACCGCGTCCGTTGACGCCGATATCGGTCGCGCGCTTCTTCGCCCGACGATGCTCGGCAATCTCGAACTGCCGTCGCGCGTCGCCATGGCTCCGATGTCGCGCTACAAATGCCCTGATGGCGTTCCGCACCAAGGCGTGGCGAACTATTATCGCCGCCGTGCCGAAAACGGTGTCGGCCTCATCATCACCGAAGCCACCTACATCGATCATCCGGCGGCGGCGAGCTACGAGGCGGTCCCGGTCTTTCACGGCGAACGCGCGCTTTCGGGCTGGAACGCCGTGCGCTTGGCGGTGCAATCCGCGGGCGCACGCATATTCCCGCAGCTTTGGCATACGGGGTCGTTCCGACAATCCTGGATGGGTCCGATCAAGGGCGTTCCCGGCATCGGTCCCTCCGAAAATCACAACGCCTTCACCGGCCATGCCGAGCAGACGCGGGCGATGGACCAGAAGGATGTGGACGATGTCGTCGACGCCTATGCCCGCGCTGCGGTGGACGCACAGCGGCTCGGTTTCGACGGGATCGAAATCCACGGCGCACACGGCTATCTGATCGACGAATTCTTCTGGGATCGCACCAACCGCCGTTCGGACCGCTATGGCGGCGATCGCCGCGAGCGTACGCGCTTCGCGGTCGAGATCATCGCGGAAGTTCGCCGCCGCGTTGGCCCTGACTTTCCAATCTCCTTTCGCTTTTCCCAATGGAAGCAGCAGGACTACAAGGTCCGGCTCGCCGAAACGCCGGCCGAGCTGGGCGAGGTCCTTGAGCCGCTGGTCGACGCGGGCGTGTCGATCCTCCATGCTTCGACGCGGCGCTTCTGGGAGGCTGCGTTCCCCGACGATGGCGAGCGCACGCTTGCCGGCTGGACCCGGGCGCTGACGGGTCTGCCGGTCATCATGGTCGGCGGCGCCGGCCTCGACCGGCCCGGACTGAAAGAGGCCCTGCCCGCCTCGCTCGACGTGCTCGAAGGCCCGCTACTCAGGAACGAGTTCGACGTTCTCGCCGTCGGGCGCGCGCTGCTCGCCGATGCCGAATGGTTCGTCAAGGTCGGCGGCGGACGTTTCGAGGAGTGCAGGCCCTACACGAAGGACCTGCTAGAGACGCTCGACTAGGTCACGGATCCATAAATGGTGTCCGTGACCTAGAGCATTTCAGGAACCGAAGACGAAACCGGGATAGCCTTCTTCGCGCACCCGCTCGCAGTGACCGATATAGCCGGCAAAGCCACCGATATAGGGCATGAAAGTGCGCGTCTTGCCCTCGACATTGGCGCCCATGTACCAGGATTTGGCCTGGGTGAAGAGCGTGCCGGCGGCGACCTCGTTGACATGCGCCGTCCATGCCTCGGCGGCGTCCCGTCGCGCCTCGACCATCGTATGGCCGTCGGCGCCAGCGTGCCGAACGAGTTCCATCGCCCAGTTCACATGCTGTTCCGCGCCGAGGATCATGTTGGCAAGCACGGATGGCGAGCCGGGGCCGGTAATGTTGAAGAGGTTGGGAAAGCCGGGGATCATCAGCCCGAGCATGGTCATGGGTCCGTCGGCCCAGGCCTCCGCCACGCTTTCGCCGCCCGGCCCGCGAATGTCCACGCGCGCGATCGTGCCGGTCATTGCGTCGAAGCCGGTTGCGAAGATCAGCATGTCGAAGTCGTGCGTCGCCTCTCGTGTCCGGATCCCGCTCGCCGTGATCTCTAGGATCGGGTCGCGGCGCAGATTGACGAGTTCGACATTGTCCCGGTTGAAGGTCTCGAAATAACCACTGTCGGTGCAGATGCGCTTGGTGCCGATCGGGTGGTCGGAAGGAACGAGGTCGTCCGCCACCGACGGGTCCTGGACGATCGCGCGAATCTTCCTTTCCGCGAAGTCGCGCGCCAGGGCGTTGACCCGGTCGTCGGAGGTCTGGTTCGGGAATATCTTCGCAAAGAGCACGCCGCCCTTCTTCCAGCCTTCCTCGAACAGCGCCTCGCGCTCAGGCTCGGGCACGTCCCAGATCTCTTTCGGATACATCTCGTGCGGCGAACCCCCGCCGCTGGCAAAAGCCATGCGCCGTCGCTCGGGATATGTCCTAATGGCCTCGCGCCATTCCTCGTCCGGTATCTCCCTGTTGAAGGCCGGCACGCTGTAGTTGGGCGAGCGCTGGAACACCGTCAGCTTGGCCGCGCTCGCCGCGATGATCGGAACGCTCTGCATTGCCGACGCGCCGGTGCCGATGACGCCGACGCGCTTGCCCTCGAAACTCACCGGTTCCCCGGGCCATCGCGCTGTGAACAGCATCTCGCCGGCAAAATCGTCGACGCCCGGAATGTCCGGCCGGATCGGCGTCGACAGGCTGCCGGCCGCGAAGATGATCCAGCGCGTACGCAGAAGCTCGCCATTGGCCAGCGTCGCCGTCCACGCGGCCGATGCCTCGTCGAAACTTGCTGCGGTGACGCGTTGGTTGAAACGGATATGCGGGCGGAGCCGGAAGCGATCCGCTACGTGATTTGCATAGGCAAGGATCTCGGGCTGTGTCGCGTAGCGCTCGCTCCAGCGCCAATCGCGCTGCAGATCGGCATCGAACGAGTAGGAATAGTCGATGCTTTCGACATCGCAGCGCGCACCGGGATAACGGTTCCAGTACCAGGTGCCGCCGACATCGCCCCCCGCCTCGATGCACGCCACCGAGAAGCCAAGGCGCCTGGCGGCATAGACGGCATAGAGGCCCGCAAAGCCCGCTCCGACAACGAGCACGTCGCAGTCGAGCGGGATGGCTGGCATCCCGGCGGTCATTTCAGATCGTGTCATGTCAGCGTCTTTGCCTCAGCCGGTCGAAAGAATGCGTCGATGTCCCGCCACATCAGGATCTGCGCCTGCGTCGCCGGCGCGAAGCCGGCGATCGTGGCGAAGCCGTGGAACAGCTCGGGATAGTGACGGTGCCGCACCGGAACCCCGGCATCGCGCAGGGCGGCGGCGTAAAGTGCACCCTCACTGCAGAGCGGATCGCGGCCCGCGGTCACGACGATCGCCGGCGGCAGGCCTGCCAGCGATGCCGCGCGCAGCGGTACGGCGTATTCCGCCGGCCGGGGCAGATCGTCCCCACCCAGATAGTGCCGCCAGTACCATCGCATCGCGTCGCGCGTGTTGAAGTGGTTTGTTGCATAGCGCCGGTAGCTTTCCGTCTCGAAATCGGGGGAGATCACGGGGTACAGCATGACCTGTCCCAACGGCCGCACGCCTCCCCGGTCGCGCGCCATCAGACAGGAAACGGCCGCGAGATTGCCGCCCGCGCTGTCGCCCATGACCACGATACGCTCGGGGTCGATGCCTACCCGGCCGGCATTCGAAGTGAGCCAGTCCAGCGCCGTGTAGGCATCTTCGGCAGCGGTAGGCGCCGTCCGTTCCGGAGCCAGGCGGTAGTCGACGGAGACGACGACGCGGCCGGTGTTCTTGGACACCGTGCGACAGAACCCGTCATGGCTTTCGATGCTGCAGAAGACGAAGCCACCACCATGCAGGAAGAGTATTGCCGGCATCGGTGCTGTCGTCTCGGTCCATGGACGATAGATGCGGACGCGCAGCCCGCCAGAGATCAGAACATCCTCGACCTCGCGCACGTCGTCGGCATTGTCGATCGGCCGCAGCCGGGCCGCGACGGCGGCCCGCGCCTCGGCGGCGCTCATCTTCTCGACCGCCGGAAAGTTGGCGTTGAGCGTATCGAGCATCCGATCGACGTCGCCGAGCCAGCCGATGGGAACACCGTCGTTTCGCGAACTCATCAGATCTGAAAGCTCCTCGCGTTTCCTGAGCATGGAAGCCGCCCGACGGCCGTTTCATCGGCCCGCCGAAGCGGCCAGACCCTTGCCGGGATACTCCAGATGCTTGGGAGTTCTCGCCGTCCGGTGCATCGTCCGATCGGACGGGCCGTGCACAGGGCAGACGGCCCGCGCCGGAGCGCGGGCCGCCGTTCGCAAAGGGAGGATGCGAACGTAAGACCGTCAGGCCACCTGACGCGGCGCCTCGCCGAGCACGGCAGCGGAGTTCAGCATCAGCCGGACGAGTTCGGTCTGCCGGGTTATGCCGCTCTTGGAGAAGATTGAACGCAGATGCGCCCGTGCGGTATTGCGCGAGATCGCCAGAGAAGCGGCCGCATCCTCCAGCGTCAGTCCCGATGTCAGCCGGCGCGCGACGGCGGCTTCTGCCGGCGTTAGATCGAAAAGCTGCCGCACCAACTCGCTCTCGACCTCGGTGTTGGCGTCGGGATCGCGAATGTAGACGGCGACCGAGGCTGCACCGGTCCTGCCGTTCGCGGGCACGACGGGCTGGACGATGACGCCCAGGCTGCGACCGCCGGAGAGCTTGGTGAGCGACAGGCCGCGCGAGACGGAAGCCTCGCCGTCCTCGATACCCTGCACCGCGGCTCGGATAGCTGCCTGAAGTTCGCGATCCTCCTTGACGCATGTGGCGCGGAGCCTGCCCGCCTGGAGCTGCAGCCCGTCCCGCAAGGACAGGGCCTTCTCGGCGGCGGCCGAACATCGGATTATGCGCCCCGTCACGTCGATGATGACGACGCCGACGGCAAACCTGTCCATCACGCTTGAATAGAGCGAGCGTTCCACCTCGCTGGCACCGATCCGCGCTGAAAGCTCCATGCCACGGCAAAGCTGCGAGACCACGACACCGCAGGCGGAAGCCTCCTCATCGTCGAAACCCTGCGACCCGAAATCGCGGAAGAGATAGAGCGTGTAACGGGTTTCGGTGCCCTCGCTGACGACCGAAGCGGAAACATGCTGGCAATCGCGCAACAACGTCGTCAGCTTCGCATCATCCTGGCCTGCCGCGATGGTATCCGCCGCGGCATCCGGAGAGGAAGCGGAGGTCCTGGAGGGATCGGACCGGCCCTGTTCGACCAGGGTAACGAGACCTTGCCCACCCGACTGCCTGTCCTCCACGCGCACAGCGACCGCAGCCACGCCGAAACGCGCGCGGATCAGTTCCGCGCACACCGCCAACGGTTCACCCGACAGCAAGCTGTCGGCGATTCCTGTGACGAACTGGCCGAACTCGACAACCGAACGGGAATGGAAAGTCATGCGCGTATCCTCCAGCAACCAGCGAACAAGGCCGGAACGAACATGCGCGGAGCACAGTTTCCCGTGCCGCCCGCCCGGACACACTCCCGCACCCGTCCGCAATCTCACATGCGAACGGCCGTTTGCAGCTTGTGTGATCGGGGCACGTCGGCGTCCTCCCGCGGCTGTGTCGCCCAGCCTGTGATTGACATTGTTGTCACCAATTCGACGCAGTGTCAAATATTTTGACGCTTGCGCCGTTTTTTCGTCGTATGCGTCGAAAAATGCTGCGGTGCGGGATCATAGTGGCAGAAATAACGCTTTTGAAAGCAATGTGTTAAACGGCCTTTTGTGCACCGCAAGACGCACATAGGAAAAGGCCGGGCTTGTAGCCCGGCCTTGCAATTTTCGTCCTGTCGGAGGGAGGCTACATGCCGCAATCGGCGCGCTGGGTGAGGCCGTCTTCGCGCACGTGATGCGGCTCCTTGACGACCTTGATCGCCTCTGCCGCCGGCATGAAATGGTTGGTGCCGCTGACCGAGATCGGGCCGATGATCGGCTCCACCTTGTCCGAGTTCTCTTCCAGCCATTTGGCGACAGCCGGGCCTTCGGCGGTGCCGGCCCCGTTGATCGCCGCGGCCAGGATCATCGGCTCGATATAGAACGGGGTCAGGGACGCCGGGCCACCGAGCTGATCGACATTCGCCACGCGCTCGCGCGCGCTGGTGACGAACTTCGCGAACGGGCTCTCGCCGACCGGATCGCCGTCGCAATAGGTCATGCCGACGAACTGGGTCGAGTAGACGCCCTCAAAGGCCTCCTCGCCGGCAATCTTGGCGTTGCCGACCGCATAGTTGGTCATCGTCTGGTTGCCGAGGACCGGCACGTCCCATCCGATGTCGAGGCGGTTCTCGAGCAGCTTGCGCGCGTCGTCGCCCAGCGAGGCGAGGAACAGGACCGCATCGGCCCCGGCACTGCGCAGCGAGAAGAGCTGCGGCGTCATGTCCTCGGTGCGGAACGCGAACTCCTGGACCGCCGCCGGCTCGAGACCCTTCTTGTCCTTCAGATAGTCGATGATCTCCGAGACGCCGGCCTTCGACATGCCGCCATTGTCCGAGATGATGGCGATGTGCTTCGCGCCCAGAACGTCGACGGCGTAGTCGACATTGGGGATCATCTGGTTGGCAGCCGTCACCGAGGTCGAGAAGTGGTAAGGGCCGACCTCAGGCGTGAGCGTCGACGACGCCGCCGTCGTGATCTGCATGATGCCTGCCTCGGTCGTCACGGCAACCACCGGGATCGTCTCCTGGCTGGTGACCGGGCCGACCATGGCCCCGATGCCCTCATTCTCGATCAGCCGGCGCGCCTCGCTGACACCATGCGTCGGATCGGTCATCGAATCGGCGATGATGAGCTCGACGTTCTTGCCGAGAATTCCGCCATTGGCGTTGATGTCTTCGACCGCCAGCTTCCACGCCTCCGTCGACGACACGCCGACCGACGCACCGCCGCCGGTGACGGATGTCAGGCCACCCATCTTGAAGACTTCCTGCGTGTGCGCCGCGCCGGCGCCAAGACCCAGCGCCGCTGCCGTCGCCAATGCGATGGCGGACCGCCGGCTGATCACGCCTCGCGCTGCAGTTGCTCTCGAAAAGCTCATTGGTATCTCCTCCTGACAAGCTTGCCGAATTGAACGTCAGGGGATGCGGAGGTCACATCGTCCGTGTGGACTAAGATTTCCGGCCCGGTCGCCGCGCCTTCCTCTTAGTCTGTTCGGACGCATCGCAGGCGGGCCGGCGGCGGCATATCGCTGCCATGTCACGGAAGTTCATGTGCTCGTCCTATACGATAAGCGGCCTGATGCCCGGCGGCGACCGTGCCGCCCGTCATTCGCTCGCCGACCGGCTCACGGCATGCGGGCATGCCGGTTATGACGGTGCCTGGATGCATTTTCGCGACTATCGCGAACAGCGGTCGCAGGGGCTCGACGACGACGCGATACGCGCCGCATTCGACGAGAACGGCCTCGCGCTTCGCGGCATCGAGTTCCTCGCCAACTGGTTTCTCGCCGGCGAGGCGGCGCGGGACGATCTCGCCACGTGTCTGGCAGCCGCGAGGGCGATCGGCGCGGATGTGATCAGCGTCGGCGGCGATTTCGCCGATACCGGAATCGGGCGGGCGGCAATGGTTCGCAGCTTCCGCGACCTGTGTGCTCGCGCGGGCGAAAACGGCATTTCCGTCGCGCTCGAATTCGTTCCATGGAGCAACATTCCCGACATCGCCGCGGCGCTCGAGTTTCTCGGCCCCGCGAATGCCGGGCTGATGGTCGATTGCTGGCATCTTTTCCGGGGCGGCATGAGCGTCGCCGACGTCGCAACAGTCCCTCCCGGCGGGATCCTCGGGATCCAGGTCAACGATGCCGCCCGCGTGCCGGCCGCGCCTCTCCCGGTCGATACGCAGAACCGGCGGCCATGCGGCGAGGGCGCGTTCGATCTGGAGGGGTTCGCGAAGGCCCTCGACCGGGCCGGGGCGACGGCGCCCTACAGCGTCGAGATCATATCGCCGGACTTCGTCGCACTGCCGGTCGAGATCGCAGCCCGCCGCAGCCTCGATACCGCGCGCGCCGTGTTCGGATAGAGCGACGCACCCTGCTTAGTCCGTTCGAACGATGAAATGCGCCGGCCCGGATGCTGTGCTCAGGCTGCGGTGATGCATGCGCCGGACCGGCACACATGAACCAGCAGCAGCGCCGCGTCGCGGGGTGTCAGCAAGGAAGATCGACATGCTTCTGGAAATTACGGTGATCGTCGTGCGCGGTATCGCCATCGGCTCGATATTCGCGATGATCGCGATGAGCTTCAACATCGTGCACGGCGCCACCGGCATTCTCAATTTCGCGCAAGGCAACATGCTCGTTCTCGGCGGATTCGCCGCCTACTTCCTGGCCAATGCTGCCGGCCTCGGCTGGTGGCTGCTGATGCTGCCGGTCGCCGGCATCCTCATAGCCATCCTCGTCGCATTTCAGGGCTGGGTGACACTGCTGCCGCTGCGGTCTTCGGTCGAGCAGGATTCATGGATCATCTCGACCGTTTCGGTCTCGGTGATCCTCGGGGCGGCCGTGTTGGTGACTCAGGGACCATTCACCTACACGGTGCAGGGCGTGGTTCCATCCTTTCGCATCCTCGGCGTGCGCACGCCCGGCGCCTATGCGCTCGCGATCGGCTGCATGCTGTTCTGGTTCTTCGCGATGCGCATCTTCCTGCGCAAGACGTTTCTCGGGCTCGCCATAAGCGCGCTCCGGCAGGATTTCGACGCCGCGCGCGCGGCAGGCCTGCCCGTCAGGCGTCTGCAGATCGTCGCCTTCGCCATCAGCGGCCTGATGATCGGCACGGCCGGCTTTCTCGTCGCTCCGGTGATTTCGGTAAGTTCGGATGCTGGCCTGCGCTACGTGCTCAACGGCTTCGTCGCGGCGGTCGTCGGCGGCATCGGCAGCAATCTCGGCACGCTCATCGGCGGGCCGCTGGTCGGCGTGGTCGGCATGCTCACCGCCTACAAGATCGGCGGTGCCTATCAGGACCTCGCCTCGCTGCTGCTTCTCATCGCGATCCTGATGCTGCGTCCGCAGGGCCTGTTCGGGCGCTCCTCGGCAAGGCGGGTATGATCATGGCAGTTTCCGACACGGTCGCGGCCAGCGACGCGGGCGCCCCGCGCAAACAGCGCTTTTCCTCGGACCTGCCGCAGGTCTGGATCGGCATGGCGTTGATCGCCGTGACCGGTTTCCTGCCCTCCTTCCTCGGCAATTCCTACTGGGTCCACACCTTCCAGCTCGTCAACATTTACATCGCGGCTGCCATCTTCCAGAACTTCCTGTTCGTGGATGCGGGCCAGAAGTCATTCGGCCAGGGCGTGATTCTGGGCCTCGGCGCGTATGTCACAGCCATTTTCTTCGGCCTGCACGACTACAGCTTCGCGATGGCCGCCGCGATCGGGCTCGGCGCGGCCGCGCTCGGCGGCTTGCTGTTCGCCTTGCCGGCACTCCGGGTGCAGTATTTCCACCTTGGCTTTGTGACCTTGTCGGCGGCGATCGTGTTTCCGCAGCTTCTCATGACGCTCGACCGTTGGACCAACGGGATCAACGGCATCTCCGTCGAGATGCCGGAGCTGCATCACGAGATCGGCCTGGGCCTGTCACCGCTGACGATTTTGGTGGCGGTCTATCCGATGCTGGCATTGTGGGTTCACTATTTCATCCGGCGTTCGCGCCTCGGTCGGCAGATGCGCGTGGCCGCCATAAGTCCGGAAGGCGCCCGGTCGCTCGGCATCAAGCCCGGCTTGATGCGCTTCACCGCCTTCGTCATCGCGGCGATCGGCACCGGCATCTGCGGCATCCTCTATCTGCCGACGGTCGCGTTCGTGAGCCCGCAGGGCTTCAACGTCGAACTGTCCTTCGTCTTCTTCTTCGCCGTCGTGGTCGGCGGCCGCGGCCAGATGCTCGGACCCATCATCGGCATCTGGATCGTCTTCATCCTGCCGAACATCGCGCTGGCCGGCTTCGTCGAGTACCGGCTGCTGATCTACGGCTTCCTGACGCTCGTAACCGTCATACTGTTTCCCGACGGCGTCGTCGGCACGATCGAGCGCTGGCGCGCCAGGCGCGGCGTGGCCGGACGCGGCGAGCAGGCGTTCCGCGTCGACGCCTTCCTCGATCGCCTCAAGGGCGACCGGGTGGCGGAGCCAAGCGGCAACGTCGCCATCGAAGTTCGCGGCGGCACCAAGAAGTTCGGCGAGGTGATCGCGGTAAACGAAGTCGATCTGACGGTGCGCGAGGGCGAGATCCACGGGCTGATCGGCGCCAACGGATCCGGCAAGACCAGCCTGCTCAATGTGCTGTCGGGCCTCTCGCGCCTCGATTCCGGCTCCTTCGTGATCAATGGCCGCGAGGCGACCCGCCTCGCGGCCGACCGGATCGCGAACATGGGTGTCGGCCGCACCTTCCAGACGCCGCGCATCTACCCGCAGTTCTCGCTGTGGGAGAACCTCAAGGTCGGCATGGATGCCCGCACCGGTGATACGGGCAGCGACATGGATGCGCTCGCCCGCGCGCTCGAGCAGGAGTTCAGCGAAGACAGCGCCGAGCTTCTTTCGCATGGTCAGCGCCGCCTCGTGGAAGTGATGCGCACCGTGCTCAAGGAAGCCTCGATCATCCTCTTCGACGAGCCGGCCGCCGGCCTGTCGCAGAGCGAGCGCGCCAACTTCTCCAGGCTGGTGAGATTTCTCTCGCGGCAGATGGGAAAGACGGTCATCCTGGTCGAGCACGATCTCGATCTCGTCTGGGGTATCGCCGACACCATCACGGTCATGGAGCAGGGTCGGATCGTTGCGTCCGGCAATCCCGAGGCGGTCGCCGAAGATCCCGCCGTCCAGCACATGTTCATCGGAGGCCGCCGTGCTTGACGTCCGGAATCTCTATGCCGGCTACGGCATCGTCCCCGTCCTCGAGGATGTCTCACTGACTGCAAGCGGAGGTGAGATCCTGCTGATCGGCGGCGAGAACGGCGCCGGCAAATCGACCTTGATGCGCGCCATCGCCGGCTTCAACAAACCGACGGCGGGCGACGTACTGCTTGACGGCAAACCATTGCAGGGCATGGCGCCCGAAGCGATCGCGCAGCAGGGCCTGCGGCTGGTGCTCGACGGTCATCGCGTCTTCCCGGAGCTCAGCGTCTACGACAATCTGCGCATGGGAGCGGCAGCCCGCCGCGGCGACCGGGAAGGCTTCGGCAAGGCCGTTGAGGAAATCTACTCGGTCTTTCCAATCCTGAAGGAACGGCATCGCCAGTATGCCCGCGACCTGTCGGGTGGCCAGCAGCAGATGCTGGCGCTCGGCCAGGCCTTCGTCGCGCAGCCCAAGGTTCTTCTGTGCGACGAACCGTCGATGGGCCTCGCGCAAGCCCTGCTGCCTCCGATCCTGGCCTTTCTGCGCAAGTGGGCCGAGGCCGGCACCGCGATCGTCATCGTCGAACAGCATCTGAGCGTCACGGCGCCCTATGCCGACCGGGCAATGATCATCGAACGCGGCAAGGTTCGCTTCTCGTGCCCTGCCTCCGAGCTGGACGACCGGCTGAAGGAGATGGAAACGGCGGAGACGGACGCCTGAGCCAGCGCCGTGCGGCCCCAGGGCGATCGACCCGCAGCGTTAGTCCCTTTGGACGATTGCGGTGCACAATGGCACTCCTACGGTCGCAACCAATCTGAAAGGTCGCCGAGATGGATGAACTCGTCCCGCCGCGCGAAGCGGACATCACATACGAAACCGAGACGCCGGTACGCTACGAGACCAACGGCCCGGTCGCATGGATCGTGATGGACCGGCCGAAATACAACAATGCGCAGAACTCGCAGATGACCTATGCGCTCGACGACGCGTTCCGACGCGCGGTCGACGACGACGCAGTCAAGGTCATCGTGCTGGCCGGTGAGGGCAAGCACTTTTCGGCCGGACATGATATCGGCACGCCCGGCCGCGACGTCGCCAAGTCCTTCGAACGCAGGCTGCTGTGGGCCGACCACGTCAACAAGCCCGCCGCGGAGATGCTCTATACGCGCGAGCAGGAGGTCTATCTCGGCATGTGCCGGCGCTGGCGCGACGCGCCCAAGCCGACGATTGCCGCCGTGCAGGGCGCCTGCGTCGCCGGCGGGCTGATGCTTGCTTGGGTCTGCGACCTGATCGTCGCGTCCGAAGACGCCTTCTTCCAGGATCCCGTCGTGCGCATGGGTATTCCCGGCGTCGAGTATTTCGCCCACGCATTCGAGCTGCCACCGCGCGTCGCCAAGGAATTTCTGCTTCTGGGCGAGCGCATGAGCGCGCAGCGCGCCGAGAGCTTCGGCATGGTCAACCGCACCGTCTCGCGCGAGGCGCTCAGGGACGAGGTCCAGGCGATGGCTTTGAAGCTCGCGGCGCAGCCACGCCTCGGCCTGTGGCTGACCAAGCAGGCGATCAACCATGTCGAGGAACTGCGCGGCAAACGGACCGCGATGGACGCGCAGTACCACATGCACCATTTCGCCCATGCCCAGAGCGACCTGACGTCGGGAAACTCGCTCGGCGGCCAGGATGCGAAGAGCATGGTGGCGGCGAACAAGAAGCAGGCCGGCGAAAGCTAGGGCGACATCGTGGACCTGACCTATTCCCCCGACGAGACCGCCTTTCGCGCCGAGGTAAGGGCGTGGATGGAAGGCAGCGTGCCTTCCGACGCCCTGCCGTCCTTCGACGCGTCGCGCGAAGGGTTCGAGGCGCATCGCGACTGGGAGCGCAAGCTTGCCGAGGGCAACTGGGGCATGGTCACCTGGCCCGAGGAGTATGGCGGGCGGGGACTCGACCTGATCCGCTGGCTGATCTTCGAGGAAGAATACTGGCGCGCCGGCGCGCCGCTGCGCGTCAACCAGAACGGCATCTTCCTGCTCGGGCCGACGCTGATGGAATTCGGCACGGAGGAACAGAAGGCCCGCTTCCTGCCGAAGATGGCGTCCGGCGACGAGATCTGGGCACAGGCATGGTCGGAACCGCAGGCCGGAAGCGACCTTGCGGCTGTGCGCGCCTCGGCACGCCGCGACGGTGACGACTACATTCTGTCGGGCCACAAGATCTGGTCGTCGCGCGCCGTCTTCGCCGACTGGGCGTTCGGCCTGTTCCGGACCGATCCCGGATCGGAACGGCACAAAGGCCTGTCGCTGATCTTCTTCCCGCTCGACGCGCCGGGCGTGAAACTGCAGCCGATCGCCCAGATCGACGGCGAGACCGGCTTTGCCGAGATCTTCCTCGAGGAGGTTCGCGTTCCCGCCTTCAACCGTCTCGGCGACGAGGGCCAGGGCTGGAAGATCTGCATGGCGACCGCCGGTTTCGAGCGCGGCCTGATGCTGCGCAGCCCGGCGCGCTTCCAGATGGCGGTAAAGCGGCTCGTCGAACTCTATCGGGAGAATGCCGAACGCTGCGGCGACGGCACGCTTGCGGCGGTCGTGCAGTCCGTCATGGACGCGGATGCCTACGCGTTGTCGATCTACCGGACCGCCTCGCGCCTGATCGCAGGCGGCTCGATCGGCGCGGAAGCCTCCACGAACAAGATCTTCTGGTCGGAAATGGACATCGCCATGCACCGCACCGCGCTCTCCATTCTCGGTGCGCGCGCCGAGCTTCAGAAATCGGCGCCGGCCGGGCGCGGCACGGCAGGCTGGCTCGACGGCTTCTTCTTCTCGCTCGCCGGGCCGATCTACGCCGGATCGAACGAGATCCAGAAAAACATCATCGCCGAGCGCATGCTCGGCCTGCCGCGCGGATAGCCGCCATGGATTTCAGCTTCACCGACGAGCAGCGCATGACGGCCGAAGCCGTCGGCAGCCTGCTTGACGATTTGTGCCAGCCATCCGATCTCCGGCGGCTCATGCAATCCGGCGAAGCCCGGGACGAGACCCGCTGGTCGGCGCTGACGGCGCTCGGGCTGCAGGGCGTTCTGGTACCCGAGGAGCGCGGCGGCCTTGGCCTCGCCGAAGCCGATTTGGTACTCGTCGCCGAGGCCTGCGGCAGTGCCTGCCTGCCCGAGCCGCTGGTCGAGAACGCCGGCATCGCCCTGCCGCTGCTCGCCGCCGTCGCCGACGACAAACGCAGCTTCACCATCCTCGATCGCGCGCTTTCGGGCGAAATCACGCTGGCGGTTGCGCATCCGGCCAATCCCTTCGTCGCAGACGCCGACACCGCCGCTGCCGTGCTGCGCATCCATGGCGACGAGCTGCACCTCCAGGATGCAGGCGACCTGTCGCTCGTGGAACAAAAGAGCATCGACCCGTTCCGGCGCCTGTTCGGCGTCGCCGACGCGCCATCGACCGCTACCGCCATCTGTAGCATCGCCGATGCTCAGCCTCATCTCGACATGGCGCTGGAGCGCGGCGCGCTGTTCGCCGCCGCCCAGCTCGTCGGCATCGCCCAGCGGGCCGTCGACCTCGCCGTCGCCTACGCCAAGGACCGCAACCAGTTCGGAAAGCCCATCGGCTCCTATCAGGCCGTCAAGCACATGCTGGCCGATGCGCAGGTGAAGATCGAGTTCGCCCGTCCCGTGGTCTGCGCCGCCGCCGCGGCCGTGGCCCATGCCGACATTTACGGCCGCTCCCGCGTCTCGCACGCCAAGCTGGCGGCGGCCGACGCCGCGAATGAGGCCTGCCGCACCGCGATACAGGTGCATGGCGCGATGGGCTATTCGTGGGAGGTCGACGTGCATCTCTATCTGAAGCGCGCGCTCGCGCTCACCGGGTGGTGGGGCGACGAGGCATTCCATCGCGCGCGCGTCGCCGAGCGTATCCGGTCCCGCCCGCTCGGCGCCGACATGCTTTTCGCCACGGAGGCAACACGTGCCTGAAGCCTATATCATCGACGCCGTCCGCACCCCGGTCGGGCGCAAGAAGGGATCGCTGGCGGCCATGCATTCGGCCGATCTCGGCGCGCATTCCATCAAGGCGCTCGTCGAGCGAACGGGCATCGATCCCGCCGCCGTCGACGATGTCGTCTTCGGGTGCGTGGAAACGCTCGGTCCGCAGGCGGGCGACATCGCGCGCACCTGCTGGCTGGTGGCCGGCATGCCCGAGCACGTGCCCGGCGTAACCGTGGACCGGCAGTGCGGCTCGGCCCAGCAGGCGATTCATTTCGCCGCGTTCGGGATCATGAGCGGTGTGCAGGATCTCGTCGTGGCAGGCGGGGTGCAGAACCTCAACCTGATCCCGATATCGGGCGCGATGATGGCCGGACAGCACTACGGCTTTCCCGATCCGTTTCGTACCTCTCCCGGCTGGCTGGCGCGCTATGGCGACCAGGAGGTGAGCCAGTTCCGGTCCGCCGAGATGATCGCCGAGAAATGGCAGGTCACCCGCGAAGAGATGGAGGGCTTCGCCCTGGAATCGCACCGCCGCGCCCTGGCGGCGATCGCGGAAGGCCGCTTCGACGGCGAGATCGCGCCGGTCGGGGAATTCACCACCGACGAGACCCCGAGGCCCGACACCAGCCTCGAGCGGATGGCCTCGCTGCAGCCGCTCGTCGAGGGCGGCCGCGTGACGGCCGGGGTGTCGAGCCAGAACGCAGACGCGTCCGCCGCCCTGTTGATCGCATCGGAAAAGGCGGTCAGGGAGCATGGGCTGAAGCCGAGGGCGCGCATCCATCACATGAGCGTGCGGGCAGACGATCCGGTCTGGATGCTGACGGCGCCGATCCCGGCAACGCGCCACGCGCTCACGAAGGCCGGCATGTCGATCGACGACATCGACCTGTTCGAATGCAACGAGGCTTTCGCCTCGATCCCGATGGCCTGGATGAAGGAGCTGTCGATCCCGCACGACAAGGTCAACGTCAATGGTGGCGCGATCGCGCTCGGCCATCCGCTCGGCGCCACGGGGGCGCGCATCATGACGACGATGCTCGCCGAGCTCGAGCGCCGGGGCGGGCGCTATGCGCTCCAGACGATGTGCGAGGGCGGCGGTCAGGCGAACGTCACCATCATCGAGAGGCTCTAGCCATGCCCTGCTACTCGTTCGAGGGCATCAGGCCCGCCGTCCATCCCACCAGCTTCCTGCATCCCACTGCCTCGCTGATCGGCGACGTGATCGTAGGCCCCGGCTGCTACATTGGCGCGGGCGCCTCGCTGCGCGGTGATTTCGGCCGCATCGTCGTCGAGGGAGACACCTCCATTCAGGACAATTGCACGCTGCACACCGGTGCGGGCTCGG
The DNA here is from genome assembly GCA_023953775.1 of Rhizobiaceae bacterium. Classification (GTDB taxonomy): domain Bacteria; phylum Pseudomonadota; class Alphaproteobacteria; order Rhizobiales; family Rhizobiaceae; genus JAMLJD01. Next base: position 17,237 of record JAMLJD010000016.1, read on the forward strand.
ATTGCGTGATCGGGCGCGGCGCGACAATCGGCCATGGCGCGATCGTTCACGGCGCGACGATCGGCGAAAACGCACTCGTGGGCATGAACGCGGTGGTGCTCGACGATGCCGACATCGGCGCCGAAAGCCTGGTCGGAGCGCTCAGCCTGGTCAAGTCCGACATGCGCGCGCCGAGCCGAAGCCTGATTGCAGGAAATCCCGCCAGGATCGTCCGCGAACTGCCGGCCGCGAGCATCGTGTGGAAGAACGATGGCGACGGCGAATATGAACGGCTCGCCCGCCAGTCGCACACCGATTTCGCCGAATGCGCGCCGCTTGCCGAACCGGAGCCGGACAGACGCCGTGTCTCCGGCGATGCGCGCGCCGTCCGGCTCGGCCTGAGCAAGGAGTAGACATGGGTATCTGTCAGGATCGCGTCGCGATCGTCACTGGCGCCGGCCGTGGGCTCGGCCGCGCCTATGCGCTCGGTCTCGCGGCGGAAGGCGCGAAGGTCGTCGTCAATGATCTCGGCGTGGGCACGCATGGCGATGCCACCGCCGAGCGGCCGGCCGACGAGGTCGTCGCCGAGATTCGCAAGGCGGGTGGCGAAGCCGTCGCCAATTTTGATGACGTCGCAGACTGGGATGGCGGCGCGAACATCGTCGGGACGGCGCTCGACACATTCGGCAGACTTGACGTGGTCGTCAACAATGCCGGCTTCGTGCGCGATCGCATGTTCGTCTCCTGCACGCCGGACGAGTGGGATGCGGTGATCCGCGTTCACCTGCGCGGCCATTTCTGTGTCTCGCGCCATGCCGTCGACCACTGGCGCTCCGAGGTGAAGGCGGGACAGAAGGTCGACGCACGCATCATCAACACATCGTCGGGTGCCGGCCTCCAGGGGTCGGTGGGCCAGAGCGCCTATTCCGCTGCGAAGGCCGGCATCGCCACGCTCACGCTCGTTCAGGCCGCCGAGCTCGCCAGGTACGGCATCACGGTCAATGGCCTCGCACCCAACGCGCGCACCCGCATGACGGAGACCGCCTTCGCTGACGCGATGAAGGCGAAGGAGGGTGAGTTCGACATCTTCGCACCCGAGAACACCGCACCGCTCGTCACCTGGCTGGCAAGCGAGCGGTCAGCGGATGTCACCGGCCAGATCTTCGAGCTGGTCGGCGGCACGATCCGTGTCTGCCTGGGCTGGAACGATGGACCTGAATTCGACCTCGGCCGGTGCTGGGACGCCGCCGGTCTTGGCGACAAGATCATCGATCTGGTGGCGGCTCGACCAGCCGCCAAGAAGGTCTACGGCACTTAGAGCAACATGTCCCGAGCGGCGCTACACCGCTCGTTCCTCATCTCGAAGCACGGTCTTCAGCACCTTGCCCTGCGGGCTCGTCGGCAGCGCGTCGCGGAACTCGACCGATCGCGGGACCTTGAAGTTGGCGATGTTGTCGCGCGCCCAGCCGATCAGTTCCTCCTCGGTCGCGCGGGCGTTGGGACGGAGCACCACGAAGGCTTTGCCGACCTCTCCCATGCGTTCGTCCGGGACGCCGATCACCGCGATCTGGCCGATTGCCGGATGCGCGCTCATCAACCGCTCGATCTCCGCCGGATAGCAGTTGAAACCACCGGTGATGAACATGTCCTTCAGGCGATCCTCGATCCGCAAATCGCCATTGTCGTCGAAATAGCCGATATCGCCGGTGTGCAGCCAGCCGGCCGCGTCGATCGTCTTGGCGGTCGACTCCTCGTCCTGGAAGTAGCCCTTCATGACGAGGTACCCGCGCACGACCACCTCGCCGGGCTGGCCCGGATCGACCGGTTCGCCATCCTCGCCCAAGATCGCCACTTCGGTGCCCGGAAAGGCCTTGCCGGCAGTGTTCGCGATCTGCTCGTCGGCATCGTCGGCGCTGCACATCGTACCGTAGCCGCCACATTCGGTCAGCCCGTAACCGTTGACGATGCCGGCAAAGCCCAACTCCTCGCGCATCCGCCGGATCAGGGTCGATGGCACCACGGCTCCCCCGGTGATGCCGAGGCGCAGGCTGGACCGGTCGAACGACGCCAGTTCGGGATGCTGCAGCATGCCGTGGAAGATCGCCGGCGGACCGGGAATGACACTCACCTTTTCCTGTTCGACACGATGCAGGATCTCGTCGGCGTCGTAGGTCAGGTGCGGGATCAGGACCGCACCACGCATCATCGACACGATCGCGCCCGAGCGGTAGCCGAAGGCGTGGAAGAAGGGCGGAATGACCAGCACCCGGTCGCCGCGCCGGATACCGACCCGCGTCGCCCAGGCGTCGATCACACGCAGGCACTGCAGGTGGCAGTACATCACGCCCTTTGGATATCCCGTCGTACCGGAGGTAAAGAGCAGGTCGCACAGGTCGTCAGGCACAACCGCTTCCTCTCGCACCCGTTGCTCGCCATCGCTTACGGCGTTTCCGGCATCGAGGAATGCATCGAACGTGGTCTCGCCGTCCCGTGCGCCGTCGAAGACGACGAGACGGGCAAGCCGCCGCTGTGCCGCGGCATCGAGCTGCGAGGGATAGTATCGACCGAGGAACGTTCCGCACGCAAACATGGCCGTCGCCCCGCTGCGCTCGATCAGGTCTCCGACCTCGGCGCCCTTGAACCGGGTGCTCACGGGCACGAGCACGGCGCCAACCGACACGATGCCGAGCGCGGTCACGAACCATTTCCACGAATTGGGCGCCCAGATCATCACCCGGTCGCCCTTGGCGATACCGGCAGCGATCATGGCCCGGGCCACCCGCCGGCGCATGGCGTCGAGTTCGGTGAATGTGAAACGCGTCTCGCCATCCTCGATCGCGGTCGCGTCGCCGTAGATCTCCGCCGCGCGCGCGCAGAGCGCGGGAATGGTGCTGAATGTCCAGCCTGAATCGTGGATGCTGTTCATGATCGTCCGCTGATGGATCGACAGCCGCTCGAGGAGCCGATCGCAACAAGATTATGTCCGGAAGCCTGGAAGGCATCGTCCGAAAGGACGAATGATATGATGGCTGCCGAAGCTACAGCCTTCGGAGCGGAAGGAACAGGATGACGAAGGAAGACGATACGGCTCCCATCATACAGCTGCCCGGCAAGGTCGCCCTGGTGACGGGCGGCACCAAGGGGATCGGCCACGCGATCGCGACAGCCCTGCTCGATGCCGGCGCGACTGTCATCATCTGCGCCCGCGGCGAACCTGAGGCCCTGCCGGCGGCGCGCGGCCGGACGGCCGAGTTTCTCGCCTGCGACGTCCGCAAGGCCGAGGAATGCGGGCAGTTGGTCGAAACCATAGCCAAGCGGCACGGCCGGCTCGACATTCTGGTCAACAATGCGGGAGGATCGCCCCAAGTCGACGCCGCGACTGCGTCGCCGCGCTTTTCCGAGGCGATCGTCGCGCTGAATCTCCTCGCACCGATCCATATGTCGCAGGCTGCCCACAAGGTCATGTCGACCCAGGCCGAGGGTGGGTCGATCATCAACATCGCCAGCGTTTCTGCCGTCCGTCCCTCTCCAGGAACCGCCGCCTACGGCGCGGCAAAGGCCGGACTCGTCGGCCTGACGAGAAGCCTGGCACAGGAGTGGGGTCCGGCGGTGCGGGTCAATGTCATCATCGCGGGTCTGATGGAAACCGGGGACGGCGTCCGCACCTATGGCTCGGCGGCGGCGATGGACGAGATCGCAACCCACACGCCGATGAAACGCATGGGGCATGGCTCGGACATCGCCGGCGCGGTGCTCTACTTCGCCAGTCCGCTGGCGGCCTGGACCTCGGGTGCGACGCTCGAGGTCCATGGTGGCGGCGAGCGTCCGCATTTCCTCGACATCGTCCGGCGCAACATCGCGACCGGGTCCGACAGTTGAAGACCTACGCCGCGCGCACGCTGGCCGACGGTTTCGCCTATCCGGAGGGTCCGCGCTGGCGCGACGGGCTGCTGTGGTTCTCCGACCAGCACGACGGCATCGTTCACGCACTGGATGACCGGGGGCATCGTATCGAGAGCTTCGCCGTCGAAGGCGGCCCGTCCGGAATCGGCTGGTTGCCCGGTGGCGACATGCTCGTCGTTTCCATGGAGAGGCGGACGATCCTTCGTCGCAAGAGTGGCAAGCTTGGTCTCCATGTCGACCTGTCGGCGTGGCACTCCGCCCAGACGAACGACATGGTCGTCGACGCCGTCGGCCGTGCCTATGTCGGCAATATCGGCTTCGACTTCGACAATGGCGAGCCTGCTGCCCCGACCATGTTGCTCGCGGTCGAACCGGACGGCTCGGTCAGGCAGGTGGCCAACGACCTTCTGTGTCCGAACGGGACCGTTCTGTCGCAGGATGGCAGGAAATTGATCGTCGCGGAATCGCTCGCCAACCGGCTTACGGCCTTCGATGTCGCGCCGGACGGCGCGCTTTCCAACCGTCGCGTGTTCGCCGAGATGCCGGGCCATGTGCCCGACGGCATCTGCCTCGACGCCGAGGGACAGGTCTGGGCCGCCTCCCCGTTCACCGGCTCGGTCGTTCGCGTCGCCGAGGGCGGTGAGATCACCGCCACCGTTTTCGTCGAGGATGCGGGCGCCTTCGCCTGCATGCTTGGCGGACCGGGCCGAAAGACGCTCTTCATCTGCTGCGCGGCGGACCACAGCCGTTCGAATACGGCCGCGCTGCGCTCCGGCCGCATCGACGTCGCCGCGGTCGACGTACCTGGCGCGGGCCTGCCGTGAAGCGCCGGCCCTAGTCGATCCGGACGATGCTTCCCTGCGCGTCGCCGCACATTGTCGACGCTACGCAACGACACCGGGAGCGCAATCGTGAAGATACTCATCGTCGGCGGCACCGGCATGATCGGCGGCCATGCCGCGGGCCACCTTGTGGCCGAGGGTCACGACGTCACGCTCGCGGCCCGCAAGCCGGCGCCGGCCGGCACGCCGATGGCAAGCATGCCGACGATCACCGGCGACTACACGAAGGGCGATTTCGGCGAAGCCGACCTGGCGCCCTTTGATGCGATCGTCTTCGCCGCAGGCAACGACATCCGCCACATCCCCAAGGACGCCGACCCCGCCGTATTCTGGCAGGAGACGCAGATCGGCGGCGTCCCGGATTTCGTCGCCCGCGCCAAGCGGGCCGGCGTGAAGCGCGTCGTCCAGCTCGGCAGCTACTATCATCAGGTCATGCCGCACCTGGCCGACACGGATGCCTACGTCCGCGCCCGCAAGCTGGCCGACGAGGGCGCACGGGCCCATGCTACCGCGGACTTCAACGTCACCACCCTCAATCCACCGTCCATCGTCGGCGCGATCAGTGGCATCCCGGCAAAACGCTACGAGACGCTGACACGATGGGCGAAAGGCGAGCTTCCCGACATTCCCGACTTCGCCCCGGCCGGCGGCACGAACTACATGTCGGTGCGGTCCCTTTGCGAGGCGATCTCCGGCGCGCTGCGCAACGGCGAAAGCGGCAAGGCCTATCTGATCGGAGACCAGAACCTGACCTTCCGCGACTTCTTCCAGATGATCTTCGACGTGGTGGGTGCCGGCCGAACGATCGAGGAGCGCGATCAGGAACATCCCATGCTGCCCGACGCCTTCATCGTTCCGGGGCGCGGCAACATCCTCGCCTACGAGCCCGACCCGGCGGAGACCGCGCTGCTCGGCTATCGCCGCAACGACGTGCGGCGTGCCGTAGAAGAGGTCGTTTCGCTCGTCGGGGGCGAGGCGTCCGCCTGATGGATGCCGGGGCGCTCGACCGGCTCCAACTGCGCGACCTGGCCGAGCGCTATGCCTTCGCCGCCGACCGCCGGGACGGTACGGCGCTCGCCGCGACGTTCACCGAGGATGGCGTATTGGAAGCGCCGCGCGGCCGCTTCACCGGTCACGACGAGCTCGCCGGCGTCGCGCCGATGATGGAGCGCCTCTATCGCAAGACCTTTCATGCGGTGCTCGGCCAGCAGGCCGAAATCGACGGCGACCACGCCAGCGGCGAAACCTACTCGATCGCCCGCCACTATTTCGCCGGGGACGACGGCGAACCGCGCTGCTTCGAGATGACGATCCGCTACCAGGACCGTTTCCGGCGCACGCCGGCGGGCTGGCGTTTTGCGGCGCGTCGGCTGGTCGTCGACGCCACACACACATATCCGGTCCGTCATGTCGCGGATCCAGAACAGGCTGCGGGCCAAGCGGGAGGAACCGATGAACGACAGATCGATCCTGGGACTTGACGGCAAGGTCGCACTGATCACCGGCGGCGGCGCGGGGATCGGACGCGCCACCGCCGAGCTGTTTGCGCGGGCCGGCATGCGTGTCGCGATCGCGGAGATCAACGAGGCCTTCGCCGGCGACGTGCGCGCCGCGCTCGATGCCGCCGGCTGCGACAACCTCGTCATCGAGGCGGACGTGCGCAGCAAGGACGATGTCGCCGACGTCGTGGCCCAGGTCGAGGAGCGGTTCGGCCGGCTCGACGTGCTGGTCAACAATGTCGGCGACTATCTCGGCTACAAGAGCTACTTCGTCGATTCGACCGAGGAGCAATGGGACGAACTCTACGCGATCAACCTGTTGCACATGTTCCACGTCACCAAGGCGGCGATCCCGCTGATGAAATCGAGCGGCGAGGGAGGCTCGATCATCAACCTGTCGACCGTCGAGGCGTTTCGCGGCATTCCGCTGACCGTGGTCTACGCCGCCTTCAACTCCGCGATTACCGGCTTTACCCAGAGCCTCGCGGTCGAACTCGGTCAGGACAATGTCCGCGTCAACGCGGTCGCACCCGAGACGACCAACACCGCGCAGATCACGGCTACGGCGCGGGTGCCGTCCGAAAACCGCGACTACATCAAGCGATGGTTCCCGATCGGCCGCTTCGGCGAAGGCGAGGATTCGGCCGGCGCCGCGCTGTTTCTCGCTTCCGACAGGCTGTCCGGCTGGGTGACCGGACAGTCGATCATCGTCGATGGCGGTGCCTTCGCGGCCGGCGCGTGGATGCGACTGCCGGACGGCAGGAACTTCACCCACCTGCCCATCATCGTTGCAGACGGCTATACGCCGCGCCCCGACGCGACGGGCAAGAGCTGATCGCGATCAGGCTCCGTCGCTACCGGTGCGCGCGAGGACATGCTGGTCGAAGCCGCGTCGACGCTTCAAACGGCCAACGAATGCCGCGCCGTGCCGCCGACGAGATAGCGGTCGAATTCGGCCGCAACCACCCGCACATAGGTGCGTGCGGCGTCGGGGACGAAGAAGCAATCGCCCTTCCGGCACAACATAGTCGGCATGACCGTCCGCGACAGTTCCTCGGCCTTCGCGACGAGCGGTCGTGCCGCTGGGCCATGAAGCTCCGTCAAGGCGCTGACGGAGAAGCCGAAATCGCACATCAGGCGCTCGATGACCCAGCCGCGAATCAGGTCGTCCTCGTCGAACGCAATGCCCCGGGCGACCGGCAGTTGCCCATCCTTCACCGAGCGGACATAGGTCGGCGTGGCCGTTGTATTCTGCGCATATCCCTGCCTGTATCGACTGACAGATGACGGACCGAGGCCGATCAGGGTCTCGCACACCTCGTCCGAATAGCCCTGAAAATTCCGGCGCAGCCGGCCTTCCACCGCAGCCCGGGCGAGGCTGTCGGTCGGGCGTGCGAAATGGTCAATGCCGATCGCGGCATACCCCGCCTCGACGATGCAGGCCGCGGCCATCCGCGCCTGGTCGAGTCTGGCGGCCGGATCGGGCAGCCATTCCTCGTCGATCATCGTCTGATGTTTCTTGAACCAGGGCACATGCGCATAGCCGAAGATGGCGAGACGGTCGGGAGTGAGCGAGAGCGCCTGATCGAGCGTCGAGCGCAATGTCGCCAGCGTTTGGTGCGGCAGCCCGTAGAGCAGATCGAGATTGACTGAGCCGATCCCCCTAGCGCGCAGACCTTCCACGACGCCGCGAGTGCGCTCGAAGCTCTGCTCGCGATTGATGGCAGCCTGAACCTTCGCATCGAAATCCTGAATACCGAGGCTGGCCCGGGTAAGGCCGATATCGGCCAGTGCGTCGAGCCGCGCTTCGTCCATGTCGTTGGGGTCGATCTCTACGCTGACGGACGCATCCGCGGCGATCGGCAGCGACGAGCGCAGTCGATTCATCAGGGCGCGCAGGTCGTCCGGGCGCAGCATGGTGGGCGATCCGCCGCCGAAATGAACGGCCCGGATAGTCGGCGCCCGCGCCTTCACGAGGCCGGCGAGCAGCTCGATCTCCACGCCGAGGGACTGGAGGAACGCCGATACAGGTTCGTAGCGCCGCGTCTGTTTGGTGTGACATGCGCAGAACCAGCAAAGCCGGTCGCAAAACGGCACGTGGAGATACAGCGAGACGGCGTCGCCCTGCGGCATCGAACGCAACCAGCCGGCCACGGTGTCAGCGGTGATGCCATCATGGAAATGCGGCGCGGTCGGATAGCTTGTGTACCGTGGCGCGGTGTCACGAAAGGCCGTTGCGGGACTTTGCTGCACTGCGAGCCTCCTTTGTCCGAGGTTCGTGTGCCCGAGCCGGCGGCGAGGGTCGTTGACATGAATCAAGCTACCGCGACCAGACAACGTGACGCGGCGACCCCACGTCCCTATAATGGTACCTGACACCGACTTCGATCGAAGGCCGACGACGCGTGCGTGAAGATATCCACTCTACCGGCATTCCCGTACTGTGTGCTTCGTGCGAGGCTCGGCACAAGGGCGTCTGCGGCGCGCTTGGACCGGAGGACCTCGTTGCTCTGGCCAAAGTCTCCTACAAGCACAAGGCTCGCTCGGGTTCCGAGCTGGTCGGCGATGCCGAGGAGGTGGAGAGCTACTCCAATATTCTCTCCGGCGTTGTGAAGCTGTCCAAGACACTTTCGGACGGGCGTCAGCAGATCGTAGGTCTCCAATTCGCTCCGGACTTTCTCGGCCGACCTTTCAAGGTGGAGAGCGAGATCAATGCCGAGGCTGCGACCGACGTGTCGCTGTGTTCCTTCCCCAAGGCCGCGCTCGAGCGCATCATGAACCAGTCGCAGGGACTCGAGCATCGCCTTCTTCAGCAAACACTGAAGGAACTCGACGAGGCGCGCGAGTGGATGGTGACGCTCGGACGCAAGACGGCAGCCGAAAAAGTGGCAAGCTTCCTGCTGTTGATCGCGCGTAACATCGATCCCGCCGTCGGTCCGGACAAAGCGGCAATCCAGTTCGAGTTGCCTCTCACCCGCACCGATATCGCGGATTTCCTCGGCCTGACGATCGAGACCGTCAGCCGGCAGCTAACCAAGCTGCGCACCGACGGGATCATCACGATCGAGCACAACAGGCTGGTGACTGTCGAGAATATGGACCGGCTGGTGGCTCGCTCGGGTGCCTAGAACCCTTTCAGGCTAGACTCTTTCAGGTCGAGGACTCATCGTTCCGGTCGGATTACCGGCAGGATGTGTTCCCGCTCGAACGCGATGTGCCGGCGCGTGGTGTCGAAGAACGCACGAAGCATATAGCCGAGCGCCTCGGGATTATCGATCTTCCGGCCATGGCCGATGGCCATAAGGACCTCGGTGATCTCGTCCGCGGAACACTCGTCCTCGACGTGTTCGGAACGCAACCGCTGGATGGTCTCGGCTGCCTCAGCGGTCGGCTGCGCCGCCTGGAACAGGCGAAAGACGACGCGCTCTTCGAAGTCGTGGACGTTGCGTATCAACGGCACGAGGGTGTTGGCAACGTCGAGGCACGCGACCCTGTCGACACTGTCCGGAAGGGCGTCCGCGATCTCTTCCATTGCCGCGCATAGCCGCAGCTTCTGGTCGGTCCTTTCCACGAATTCCCGTTCGATCCCCGAGGCGTCGGAATAAGGCGGCTCGATCTGATGAGGCTCCGGCAAATCACACTCCATCGGTGGTCTACCGAGATATCTCTGGCAAGGGCCGACTTCATCATCCTTGACCTGGATCAAGGCACTACTCTGCGCGACAATGGATGTGTGCGCGACGGGCGGTCTACGCCCGGTTGCGAATTCGAAACGGGGATGTTCGATGAAATACGGGCCCGAGACGATAGGCGTCGGTTTGTTCGCCTTTCTGGCACTTCTAGGTGCGGCGTTTGCCGCCGACGACCTTTTCGCTCAGCACATGTGGGTGCTGTTCTTTGTCCTGGCTGGCAGTACGATCGTACTGCTGCGCAAGGCCACATTCGCACCGGCCGCGCCGGAGGACCCGGGCGCCTATATGGACGGGCCGATCCGCTATGGCTCGGTTGCGACGATGTTCTGGGGCATCGTCGGCTTCCTGGTCGGCGTCGTGGCCGCCCTTCAGCTCGCCTATCCCGACCTCAACATCGAACCATGGCTCAATTTCGGTCGCGTCCGGCCGCTCCACACCTCGGCGGTGATCTTCGCCTTCGGTGGCAATGCCCTTATCGCCACATCGCTCTATGTCGTCCAGCGCACGTCGCGCGCGCGGCTGTTCGGCGGCAATCTCGTCTGGTTCGTATTCTGGGGCTACCAGCTTTTCATCGTTATGGCCGCGACCGGCTATCTGCTGGGTATCACCCAGAGCCGCGAATATGCGGAGCCGGAATGGTATGTCGATCTGTGGCTGACGATCGTATGGGTTGCTTATCTGGTGGTGTTTCTCGGCACCATTATCAAGCGCAAGGAACCGCATATCTACGTCGCAAACTGGTTCTACCTCTCGTTCATCATCACCATCGCGATGCTGCACGTCGTCAACAATCTGGCGATGCCGGTCTCGTTCCTCGGCGTCAAGAGCTACTCCCTGTTCGCCGGCGTCCAGGACGCATTGACGCAGTGGTGGTACGGCCACAACGCGGTCGGTTTCTTCCTCACCGCCGGCTTCCTCGGAATGATGTACTATTTCGTGCCGAAGCAGGCCGAGCGTCCGGTCTATTCCTACCGGCTCTCGATCATCCACTTCTGGGCGCTGATCTTCCTCTATATCTGGGCCGGCCCGCATCACCTGCACTACACGGCGCTGCCCGACTGGGCGCAGACGCTGGGCATGGTGTTCTCCATCATGCTGTGGATGCCGTCCTGGGGCGGCATGATCAACGGCCTGATGACGCTGTCCGGCGCCTGGGACAAGATCCGCACCGACCCGATCATCCGCATGATGGTGCTCGCGATCGCCTTTTACGGCATGTCGACCTTCGAAGGCCCGATGATGTCGATCAAGGCGGTCAACTCGCTGTCGCACTACACGGACTGGACGATCGGCCACGTGCATTCCGGCGCGCTTGGATGGGTCGGCATGATCTCGTTCGGCGCGATCTACTACATGGTGCCGAAGCTGTGGAACCGTCAGCGGCTCTACTCCCTGCGCCTCGTCACCTGGCACTTCTGGCTCGCCACCCTCGGCATCGTCGTCTACGCGGCCGTCATGTGGGTGTCGGGCATCATGCAGGGCCTGATGTGGCGCGAATACGACGACCAGGGCTTCCTGGTCTACTCCTTCGCAGAGTCGGTCGCCGCGATGCATCCCTATTACGTGATGCGTGCGCTCGGCGGTCTGCTCTACCTGATCGGAGCCCTGGTGATGGCCTACAACATCGCCATGACCATCATGGGCCGGGTTCGCGAAGAACAGCCGATCGGCGCCGTCCAACCTGCAATTCAGGCCGCTGAGTAAGGAACACAGACATGGCAATCCTGGACAAACACGCGGTACTTGAACGCAACGCGACGTTGCTGCTCGTCGCCTCGCTTGGCGTGGTCACGATCGGCGGCATCGTCGAGATCGCACCGCTCTTCTATCTCGAGAACACGATCGAGAAGGTCGAGGGGATGCGGCCCTACTCGCCGCTCGAACTGGCCGGACGCAACATCTACGTCCGCGAAGGCTGCTACGTCTGCCACAGCCAGATGATCCGGCCGTTCCGCGACGAGGTCGAGCGCTACGGCCATTACAGCCTGGCCGCGGAATCGATGTACGACCACTCCTTCCAGTGGGGATCGAAGCGGACCGGGCCGGACCTGGCGCGGGTCGGCGCGCGCTATTCCAACGAATGGCACGTGCAGCACCTGATCGAACCGCGTTCGGTGGTGCCGGAATCGGTGATGCCTAGCTACTCCTTCCTCAAGGATACACCACTCGACGCGCGCGATTTCGAGCTTCAGCTCGTCGCCAACGCCAGGGTTGGCGTGCCCTACAGCGAGGAGATGATCGAGAACGCCGGAGCCGACCTCGTCGCGCAGGCCGATCCGGACGCCGACACGTCGGGGATCGAGCAGCGCTATCCGAAGGCGGTGCTGGGCGATTTCGACGGCAATCCCGGGGCCCTCACCGAGATGGACGCGCTGGTCGCCTATCTCCAGATGCTCGGCACGCTGGTCGACTTCTCGACCTATGACGAAGCCGCCGGCTACCGTTGAGGAGGCATGGGCATGGATTATCACACGATGCGCGAGTTCGCCGACAGCTGGATGCTGCTCGCCATGGCCATCTTCTTCGTTGGCGCGGTGATCTACGTGTTCCGGCCGGGCAGCCGGAAGACGGCCGACGACGCCGCACAGATACCATTCAAGGACGGTGAATGACATGAGCAACGAACATATCGACGAGGTCTCCGGCGTCGCGACAACCGGCCATGAATGGGATGGCATCAAGGAGCTCAACAATCCGCTGCCGCGCTGGTGGGTGTGGACCTTCTACGCGACCATCGTCTGGTCGATCGGCTACGCGATCGCCTATCCGGCCTGGCCGCTGATCACGTCGGCAACGACTGGCGTGCTGGGTTATTCGAGCCGGCAGGAGCTCAGCGAAACGCTCGACCAGGCGGCGGCCGCGCAGGCGGACAAGGTCGCCGCTATCGGCGAGAAGCCGCTCGCCGACATCCTGGCCGACGAAGAGCTTCGCCGCTTCGCCACTTCGGCTGGCGCGGCCGCGTTCAAGGTCAACTGCAGCCAGTGCCACGGCTCCGGCGCGCAGGGATCACCCGGCTATCCGAACCTCAATGACGACGACTGGCTGTGGGGCGGGGACATCGAGGCGATCCACCAGACCATCGCGCACGGCATCCGCTTCGACGGCGACGACGAGACGCGCATCTCCGAGATGCCGGCGTTCGGCGAGATCCTCGAGCCCGACCAGGTCAAGCAGGTCTCGGCCTATGTCGTATCGCTGTCCGGCACGCCGTCCGATGCCGGTCTCGCCGAGGAAGGCAAGCAGGTCTATGCCGACAATTGCGCCGCCTGCCATGGCGACAACGCCGAAGGCAACCACGAGCTCGGCGCGCCGAACCTGACCGACGCGATCTGGTTCTACGGCGCGAGCGAAGCCGAGATCGCCGCGCAGGTACGCGCGCCAAAGCATGGCGTCATGCCTGCGTGGCAGGCACGGCTCGGCGACGCCGTCGTCAAGGAGCTCGCGGTCTACGTCTATTCGCTGGGTGGAGGGCAGTAGCTTTTCAAGGGGTGGAGGCACTGCCCGCATTCCACGTCCAGCGCAAGGCCCGGCTCCACGAGCCGGGCCTTTTTTGTCCTGCGTCCGGTCGTCGCGTACCCGTGGCGGCAAGCAGCCGGCGCGGCAACTCATGCCGCGACGCGGCCGGACCGATCGTCGCGCGCGGCAATCAGTTTGATCCGTGTCAACGAAACTGGTGTACAGTTGTGGGAGTGGACGCTCTGCGACCATCCTGCGAGCTATCATGAACGAGACGATCAGACCCACCCTCGAAAGCGCGGACATCGAGAGACTCGACGCCGAGGCCGTGAACTCCGCCAAGATCCGGCAGCCGCTTTACGCGCCGCGCAGGAAGATCTTTCCGAAGCGGGCGTCAGGCGCCTTCCGACGCTTCAAATGGCTGGTCATGCTGATCACGCTCGGCATCTACTACCTGACCCCGTGGCTCAGGTGGGATCGCGGGCCCTACGCCCCGGACCAGGCCGTGCTGGTCGATCTCGCCAACCGGCGCTTCTATTTCTTCTTCATAGAGATCTGGCCGCAGGAATTCTTCTTCGTCGCCGGCCTGCTGGTCATGGCTGGCGTCGGCCTGTTCCTCGTTACCTCGACGGTCGGCAGGGCCTGGTGCGGCTACACCTGCCCGCAGACCGTGTGGGTCGACCTCTTCCTGGCCGTCGAACGCGCGGTCGAAGGCGACCGCAACGCGCGCATCAAACTCGACGTTGCACCCTGGTCGGCGCGCAAGCTCATCCTGCGGACGACCAAGCATCTCATCTGGCTGGTGATCGCGGTCGCAACCGGCGGCGCCTGGATCTTCTACTTCGCCGACGCGCCGACCCTGCTGGTCGACGCGGTGACCGGCAATGCCGCGCCGATCGCCTACATCACCGTCGCCGTCCTGACGGCGACGACCTACACGTTCGGCGGACTGATGCGCGAGCAGGTCTGCACCTATATGTGCCCGTGGCCGCGCATCCAGGCTGCGATGCTCGACGAGAACTCGCTGACCGTCACCTACAATGACTGGCGCGGCGAGCCGCGCTCGCGCCATGCGAAGAAGGCGGCAGCCGCGGGTCAGGTCGTCGGCGACTGCGTCGACTGCAATGCCTGCGTCGCCGTCTGCCCGATGGGCATCGACATTCGCGATGGCCAGCAGCTCGAATGCATCACCTGCGCCTTGTGCATCGACGCCTGCGACTCGGTGATGGACAAGACCGGCAGGGAACGCGGTCTGATCTCCTACGCCACCTTGTCCGACTACAATGCCAACATGGCGATCGCGACGGCCGGCGGGACCCAGACGATCAATCCCGCGCTGGTCAGGACGCCGCAAGGCAAGCTGTCGGAGGGGCTCGCCCATTTCCACCTCAGCAAGATCTTCCGGCCGCGCACCTTCATCTATTTCGGCGCCTGGGCGCTTGCCGGCCTCGTCATGCTCTACGCGCTGCTGTCGCGCGACCGCCTGGAGGTCAACGTCCTTCACGACCGCAATCCGCAATTCGTCGTCCTGTCCGACGGGTCGATCCGCAACGGCTACACGGTCAAGCTGCTCAACATGATACCAGAGCCGCGGGTGATCTTCGTCTCCATCGAGGACCTGCCCGGCGCGGTGATGAGCGCGATCGGCATCGACCAGCCCGAGGGCCGGTCGCTGGCGATACCGGTGCACCCGGACCGGGCCGAGACGCTCAAAATCTTCGTCCGGCAGCCCCGGCGCGACATTGCCGGCGAGGCCCAGCATTTCCGGTTCGTGATCGAGGACAAGGCGAGCTTCGAACGCGACGAGTACACGGCCACATTCAACGCACCGGAGGCCAGCCGATGAGCGAAACGCATTCCCGCCGTTCCGGTGAATTCACCGGCGTCCACATGGCGCTCATGCTGGTGGCGTTCTTCTTCGTCATCATCGCGGTCAACCTGACCATGGCGATCTTCGCCAGCTCGAGCTGGACGGGGCTCGTGGTCAAGAACACCTACGTCGCCAGCCAGGAATTCAATAACAAGGCGGAGGTCGGGCGCGCGCAGGCGGCGCTCGGCTGGAACGCTGCGCTCGACATCGGCGATGGCCGGATCGCCTACCGGCTGACCCGCAAGGGCGGGTCGCCGGTGCACGCCGCGCATGCGACGGTGACGCTGCGCCGGCCGGTGACCGACACGCAGGACCGCACGCTCGAACTCCTGCCGGATGCCGCCGGAACGCTGATCGCGGAAACGCAGATCGCCGACGGATCATGGATCATCGAGATCGACACGGAAGCCGGCCTCGATCATCCCTATCGCGACGTACGCCGTATCTCGATCGCCGGCGGCAGGCTCAGATGAGCTGCTGCGCGCCCGGAACCGAGGCCGGATTGTCCGGCGGCACTGGCGGGGCTTCGCCCACGGCGGGCGAGCTGACGCTTGCCAGCCGCGATCTCGGTGACGGCATGCGGCAGGTCGACCTGTCGGTTCCCGATGCGCATTGCGGTGCCTGCATCGCCAAGATTGAGCGCGAATTGCGCGGGCTCCCGGGCGTCGTCTCCGCGCGGGTCAACCTTTCGACGCGTCGCGTCGCGGTGCGTTATCGTGGCGAAGCACCTCCGGTCGCAGACGTGCTCGGCCGCATCGGCTATCCCGCGCATCTGTTCGAGGCCGACGAAGCCGGCCGCGATCCTCTGCTTGCGGAACTCATCCGGGCTCTGGCGGTGTCGGGATTCGCCGCCGGGAACATCATGCTGCTGTCGGTCTCGGTGTGGTCGGGCGCGGACGATTCGACCCGCGACCTGTTCCACTGGCTTTCGGCGCTGATCGCCATTCCGGCCCTCATCTTCGCGGGCCGGATCTTCTTCCGCTCGGCGTGGAACGCGCTTCGCCACGGGCGCATGAACATGGATGTGCCGATCGCGCTGGGGATTTCACTGGCCTACGGCCTGAGCCTCTACGAAACGATGATCCACGGGCCACACGCCTATTTCGACGCAGCGGTCTCGCTCCTGTTCTTCCTGCTCATCGGCAGGACGCTCGACCACGTCATGCGCGAAAAGGCGCGGTCCACCGTGGCGGGACTGGCGCGGCTCGCCCCGCGCGGTGCGCTCGCCCTGCGCGACGACGGCTCGCGTGACTTCGTGCCGATCGGCGAGATCGAGCCTGGAATGCGGCTGCAGATCGCCGCGGGCGACAGGATTCCCGTCGACGGGATCATCCGTTCGGGATCGTCGAGCCTCGATATGTCGATCGTGACCGGCGAAAGCGCGCCCGTTGCCGCGCGTGCCGGCCAGGAGGTCAAGGCCGGTGCCCTCAATCTGGAGGGACCCGTGATGATCGAGGTCTCGGCCGCAGCGCGCGACTCCTTCCTGTCCGCGATGATACGGCTGATGGAAGCGGCCGAAGGAGGCCGCGCGCGCTATCGCCGCATCGCCGACCGTGCTTCCGCACTCTACTCACCGGTCGTCCATGTCGCCGCCCTGCTTACCTTCCTCGGCTGGATGGCGGCGACGGGCGACTGGCATCGGGCGATCACGATCGCGATCGCGGTGCTGATCATCACCTGCCCCTGCGCGCTGGGTCTGGCCGTTCCCATTGTCCAGGTTGTCGCCGCGCGGCGCCTGTTCGAGAACGGGATCATGGTCAAGGACGGATCGGCGATGGAACGTCTGGCCGAGATCGACACGGTCGTCTTCGACAAGACCGGCACTCTGACCACCGGCGTTCCGGAGGCGGAGGTCGACTGCGACGCGGATGAAGAGGCCATCGCCGTCGCGGTGGTGCTGGCCGGCCATTCCCGCCACCCCTTCGCGCAGGCTATCGCACGGCTCGACACCGGCGGACTGGCCGCGCCCGGGATGATCTCCGATCTTCGGGAGATTCCGGGCCAGGGCATGGAGGGACGGTTCGGGGGATCGCTGTGGCGGCTGGGCCGGGCCGCATGGGCTCTGCCGACCACGCGCGAACCGACGAGCCCGGCTGTCGGAACGGTCCTGTCGCGCGACGGGCTTCAGGTCGCCAGGTTCGGCTTCGTCGAGACACTGCGCGCCGGCGCCGTCGACGCGGTGCGCCAGCTCAAGGGTGAGGGCTACGACGTCGAGTTGCTGTCCGGCGACCATGACCGCGCCGTGGAAGCCGTGGCGCAAAGAGCGGGTATCGAACGCTATCGGGGCGGCGTACTTCCGGCCGATAAGGTTGAACGGCTGCACGACGTCGCCCGTGAAGGCCGCAAGGCGGCAATGATCGGCGACGGCCTCAACGACGCGCCGGCGCTCGGAGCGGCGCATGTGTCGCTGGCGCCCGCCACCGCCGCCGATGTCGGGCGCAACGTCGCCGATTTCGTGTTCCTGCGCGAAAGCCTTGCCGCGGTACCGCTTGCGATCGACGTTTCGAAGTCCGCGGGAAAGCTGATCCGGCAGAACTTCGCGCTGGCGATCGGATACAACGCGCTGGCGGTACCGGTCGCGGTCCTCGGTTACGTGACGCCCCTCGTGGCGGCCGTCGCGATGTCGCTGTCGTCCATCCTTGTCATTGCCAATGCGATGCGGCTCGGATCGGCCGCCCGCGCCGCGGCGGACCACGATCGCGCTGCCGATACCGACGCGTCATCCCTGGTGGCGGCACGATGACAAACCTCGTCTTTCTCATCCCCGTCGCGCTGTTTCTCGGCGGTCTCGGCCTCGGAGCGTTTCTCTGGTCGCTTCGCAACGGACAGTACGAAGACCTCGACGGCGCCGCCGAGCGCATACTCCTGGACGACGACGAGCCGTCCTGACGACAGCATTCCGAGGCCGGTCGACATCACCCGGCGTTCGCAAAGCGCACGGCTTCGAGGCGAGGAAGCGTTCTGTGCGCGCCTCGCGAGCCGCGCGGCCGTCAAGCCATTCAGCTGCTACCGTTGTCGGTGATCCCGGCAGCCCGTGCGCAGACCACGAGGATGCGCGCATCCTCGGCGCCGGCCGACGCATAGAGGTGGCCGCGGCGGCTGTCGAAATAGATGCTCTCGCCCGCCTCCAGTGTCACCGGCGAATCATTCTCCAGGAGCACGGTCACACGGCCCTCCAGAACGAGCAGGAACTCCTCGCCCGGATGGGTGACGAAGCGATCGAAGCGCATCTTCTCGAAGGCGCGCAGTGTGCCCAGCATGGGCGTCATCGCCTTGTGCCAAAGCTCCGGGAACAGCATCTCGTAGCTGTAGTTCTCGGTTTCGTGGAGCATGAACTCGCCCCTGCGGGCGACCGCCACCTCGCCGGGCTTGAACTGGTCGCCCTGCGCCGTGAACAGCGCCGCCAGATCGACGCCCAAACCGTCGGCAAGCTGGCTGAAGCGATCATAGGTCAGTGCCATGCGGCCGCGCTCGACCTTGGAAACCGTGGAGATTGCCAGCCTGGCGCGTTCGGCGACCTCGGCCAGCGTCAGGCCCTTCTCGAGCCGGATCTGGCGCAGCCTTTCGCCCATGCGGACCCGACGGTCCTCCCGATCCGGTACGGCGTTGATGCTTTTGTCCATGCCCTGAGTCTAACCGTGTCGGCCTCGCGCGTCCATCGCACATTTTCGCATCGGAAAATTTAAGTTTTCCAATCGGAAAATCTTTGTTACGCTTCGGCAAAAGCGGGGGAAACAGGACCTTGGTTGCCGAAAGGTTCGACATCGCCGTCATCGGCGCGGGCATAGCCGGCGCCTCGGTCGCCAGCGAATTGTCGGCGCGCCACAAGGTGGTATTGATCGAGCGCGAGGCGCAACCGGGCTATCACACGACCGGCCGATCCGCCGCGCTGTTCTCCGAAACCTACGGGCCGGCGCCGATCCGGGCGCTGTCCCGCGCCTCGGCGGCGTTCTTTCGCAGCCCGCCGGACGGCTTCGCGGAGACCGCGCTTGTGTCGCCGCGCGGGGTGATGATGGTCGCCCGCGAGGATCAGATGGCGGCACTGGACCGGCTGGCGCGGGAATCGGCCGGGCACGACGGCAACAGGCTGGTCGACGGGCGGGCGGCGCGCGAACTGGTCCCGCTGCTGCGCGAGGGCTATGCCCGGGGCGCATTCGTCGAGGCCAACGCCGCTGACATCGACGTGCACGCGCTCCACCATGGCTATCTTCGCGGCTTTCGGCGCAATGGCGGAGCGCTCAGGACGGACGCCGGCGTGGTCGGCATCGACAGGAGCGGCGCGTCCTGGCGGATCGAGGCGCGCGGCGCGGCGTTCGACGTCGACATCGTCGTCAACGCCGCCGGAGCCTGGGCGGACGAGATCGCTGCGCTTGCCGGCGCGGGAGTGGTCGGCCTGGTGCCGAAAAGGCGCACGGCGATGGTGGTCGATGCGCCGGCCGGCATCGATCCCGAGCCATGGCCGATGGTGGTCGATATCGACGAAGGCTTCTACCTGAAACCCGATGCCGGCCGCCTGCTCATCTCGCCGGCGGACGAGACGCCCTCGCCGCCCTGCGACGCACAGCCCGACGAGTACGACGTGGCGCTCTGCGTCGACCGCATCGAAACCGCCTTCGATCTCAGGATCGCACGCATCGACAACAAATGGGCCGGCCTGCGCAGCTTCGTGGCCGACAAGGTCCCGGTCGCCGGCTACGACATGGCCGCGCCCGGCTTCTTCTGGCTGGCCGGCCAAGGGGGCTACGGCATCCAGTCGGCGCCGGCCCTGGCGCGCGCCGCCGCGGCACTGGTCGACGGGCGCGGCCTTCCGGTCGACATCGCCGATCAGGGCGTCCATGCCGACGCGCTCGCACCGGCCAGGCTGGAGCGCGCGGCATGATCGCGCTCGTCCCCGTCGCGGCCGTCATCCTGCTCGTGTCGGGCCTGGCGCTCGCCTATGTCATCGGCGCCTCGGCGGTGCTCGCCTTCCTCGCCACCGACAATTCGCGCTATCTGGCCATCCTGCCGCAGCAGATCTTCTCGAAGATCGACGTCTTCGCACTGATGGCGATGCCGCTGTTCATTCTCGCCGGCGAGGTGATGAATCGCGGCGGCGTCACGCGCGCGCTGATCGACCTGTCGATGGCGCTGGTCGGCCGCCTGCCCGGCGGGCTCGGCCACGTCAACATCATGACCAGCGTCTTCTTCGCCGGCATCTCGGGGTCGGCGGTCGCCGACGCGGCGGCGCTTTCCAACACGCTGGTGCCGGCGATGCGCGAGCGCGGCTACACCGAGGTCTATGCCGGCGCCGTCACGGCGGCCTCGTCGATCATCGGGCCGATCGTGCCGCCGTCGATCATCCTGATCTTCTACGGCGCGCTGATGGGAACGTCGGTCACCGCGCTGTTCCTGGCCGGCATCCTGCCGGGCCTTCTGCTGGCAGCGGCCCTGTTCGTGGTCAACGCCTTCTACGCCTGGAAGGACGACCACCCCCGGCTGGCGCGCGGCGAGACGCCGCCGCTGGTGCCCACCTTCCTGCGTTCCGCGCCCGCGCTCGTCCTGCCTCTGGTCATCGTCGGCGGCATCGTGCTCGGCTGGATGACGCCGACGGAAGCCGCGGCCGTCGCGGTGTTCGCGGCCCTTGCTGCCGGCTCCTTCTACGAAGGGCTGACCGTCGAGGGCGTCCTGGCCAGCCTCAAGCGGACCGCCACCCTGTCGGGGTCGATCTTCATGATCATCGCGGCGATCGCCGCGCTCGGCCATCTCGGCGCGCTGGAGCGCCTGCCCGAAGCGATCTCGGCGATCGTCGTCGATCTCGGGCTCTGCCCGATCGAGTTCATGATCCTTCTGAACATCATCCTGATCGTCGCCGGCATGGTGCTCGACGTCCCCGTCGCGCTGGCGCTGCTCGTACCGCTGCTCGCGCCGGTGGCGCTGGCGCAGGGCGCCGACCCGGTGCATCTCGGCATCGTGGTCTGCTTCAACCTGTGCATCGGGCTGGTGTCGCCGCCGCTCGGCGGCTGCCTGCTGGTGGTCTCGGCGGTGACCGGCACAAACTACTGGCGGCTGGCGCGGGCGGTCATCCCGTTCGTCGCAGTCGAAATCATCGTTCTCGGCATCCTCGTTTCCGTGCCCGAGATCAGCCTTTTCATTCCGCGCGCCTTCGGGCTCGGCGGCGGATAGGAAACGCGCATTCATGGACCCGGAAGACAACAAACAGGAGGACGTGCAATGAAACTCATCCAATTCGGTGCCGCGGCGGCCTTCGCCGTATCGCTGGCATTCGCCGTACCCGCGCAGGCGCAGGTCAAGGTGGCGCTCGACAGCCCGCCCGACCTTCAGGGCTCGGGCAGCTATGTCTGGGCGCACACCTTCGTCACGCACCTGAACGACAACGGCATGAAGGCCGAGGAATATCAGCGCGGCGCGCTCGGCGGCGACGACGAGCTGTTCGACCAGGTCAGCCAGGGTCTGCTGGAAGTCTCGATGTCGCCGCTCGGCATCGTTGCCTCGCTCGACAAGATGATCTTCGGGCTCCGGCTGCCCTACTTCTTCGATGGCATGGCCGAGGTGGACAAGGCGCTCTACGCCGGCGGCATGCTCGAGAAGATCAACGAAAAGACGACCCCGAACGGCGTCCGCGTTCTCGGCGTGAACACGGTCGGACAGGGCAGCGGCATCTTCAACACCAAGCATCCGGTCGAGAAGGTCGCGGACATGGCCGACCTCAGAATGCGCGCGCTCGACGAGACCCAGATCGAGCTGTTCAAGGCCTGGGGCTCGACCGGCACCATCGTCAGCTGGGCCGAAGTGCCGAACGCACTTCAGACCGGCGTCGCCGACGGCTACCTCAACCCGCCGATCGTCCCGCTTCTGTTCGGCCATACCGACTTCATCAAGCATTTCACCGACGCCGAGATCTCGCCGTCGCTGCGCATCACCATCGTCTCGGAAGACTGGTACCAGGGCTTGTCCGACGCCGACCGCGCGACGGTCGACGCCGCCGCCGAGGCCGCCAACAAGGCCAACCGCGACTGGCTCGGCTCGCAGGGCAGCGTCTACGACAAGCTCAAGGAGGCGGGCGTTTCGATCGTCGAACTCGGCGACGCCGAGCGCGAGGAATTCCGCAAGGCGTCCGAGACGACCTATCTGAGCCTGCTGTCGCAGGAGCAGTTCGACATGTGGAAGGCCGCGAAGGGCAACTAGCCGGTGCGCGCCGCCTCGTTCCTGACCCGTCTGTCGGACGGGCTCAACAGGATCGCGCTCGCGGGCGCGATCACGGCGGTCGTCGTCATGGCGGCCGCCGCGGCCTACCAGGTCGTGGCGCGCTACATCTTCGACGCGCCGCCGATCTGGACGGAGGAGCTCGCACGCCGCGCCATGGTCTGGGCCGGCATGCTCGGCGCCTCGGTGGCGTTCCACGAGCGCTCCGACCCGACGCTGTTTCCGCAGATGGCGGCGCGGGTCGGCCGCAGCGGAACATGGCTTGCCCTGATCCGCGTCGCAGGCGTCGCGGTCTTCGCCGCGCCGGTCCTCTATTATTCGCTGTTCGGCCCCGGCATGACCCTGGCGCGCGGCTTTCTCGGCCGCAGCCTGGAGCGCGAGGCCGAGATGCTCGGCGTGGCGATGGTCTGGTTCACCGCCGCTGTCCCGGTCGCCTTCGTCATCATCGTCGTCCATGCCGTCGCGGGGTTCGCACGCCATCTCTCCAACGCGCCCGAACCCGTCGACGCACCTCCCGAAGAAAGCCTTCCATGAAGCTGTTCATCGCCAGCCTGAGCACCGAAACCAATTCCTTCTCGCCGCTGCCGACCGGACGGCTGAGCTTCGAGGAAGGGGCGATCTCGCGCGAAGCGTCGCGCGGGCCGGTCCAGTACTGGTCGGCGCCGATGAAAATCTGGCGCGACGCCGCCGAGGCGAAGGGCTGGGACGTGGCCGAAAGCCTGACCGCGCACGCACAGCCCGCCGGTCCCACCGTGAGGCAGGTCTACGAGGAGTTCCGCGACGAGATCCTCGCCGATCTCGAGGCGGCGCTGCCGGTCGACGCGATCCTCTTGTCGCTGCACGGCGCGATGATCGCCGACGGCTATGACGATTGCGAAGGCGATCTGATCAGCCATTGCCGCCGCATCGCCGGCCCCAAGGCCGTGATCGGCGGCCTGCTCGATCCGCATTGCCACCTGACGGAGGCGATGCTCGAGGACTCCACCCTGCTGGTGGCCTACAAGGAATACCCGCATGTCGACATTCCCGAGAGGGCGCGCGACCTGTTCCGTCTCACCGCCGACGCGGCCGAGGGGAACACCACACCGGTGATGCGCGACTATGACTGCCACATGATCTGCGCCATGCACACGCCCTACGAGCCGATGCGTGGCTTCGTCGACATGCTGGCGGAACGCGAGCGCGAGGACGGCATCCTGTCGCTGTCGCTTGCCCACGGCTTTCCCTGGGGCGACCACGAACGGGTCGGCGCACGAATGCTGGTGATCACCGACGGCGATAGCGAGCGCGCTTCTTTGCTGGCTAAGGAAATCGGCGACCACCTCTATTCGCTGCGCCGCGAGATCATGCGGCCCTATCCGGATATTTCGGGCGCGCTCGACCGTGCCACCGCCGCGAACAACGGCCCGGTGGTGCTGGCCGACGTTTCCGACAATGCCGGCGGCGGGGCACCCAGCGACGCGACGTTCCTGCTGGAAGCGATGCTGGAGCGCGGCGTCACCGACGCGGTGATCGGCATCTACTGGGATCCGGTCGCCGTGCGCATCTGCCGCGAGGCCGGCGAGGGCGCGACCCTCGACCTCAGGCTCGGTGGCAAATGCGGGCCGATGTCGGGCAATCCGCTCGATCTCACCGTCACCGTCCGCAGGATCGCGTCGGGGCTCACCCAGCGTTTCGGCGAGCTCGCCTCCGCGCTCGGCGAGATGGTCTGGCTGGAAGCCCACGGCATCGACATCGTCGTCAACGATCACCGCACCCAGACCTTTCACCCCGAGGCCTTCACCGGTCTCGGCATCGACCTTGCCGAGAAGCGCATCGTCTGCGTGAAGTCCTCGCAGCATTTCCACGCCGGTTTCGCGCCGATCGCCTCCGAGGTGATCCACGTCGCAACGCCCGGGTCGATTACGCCGGACTACGCATCCATTCCGTATACGAAACGAAAGCCGAATTACTGGCCGCGCATGGAGAACCCGTTCCAATGACCAATCCTCTGATTGCCGACAGGGACCGCTTCGCGAAGGCATATCCGGAACGCCGCGAGATGGTATCGGGAAGGGAATGGGGCGTGATCGACGCCGGCGAAGCCGGCCCGGCGCTGGTCCTGATCCCCGGCACGCTTGGCCGCGCCGACATCTTCTGGCAGCAGATCGAGGCGCTGAAGGATCGCGCCCGCGTCATGGCGGTCGCCTATCCCGCGTCCGGCGGCGTGGAGGAATGGGCCGAAGACCTGGCCGGAATGATGGACCGGCGCGGCATCGCGAAGGCAACCGTGCTCGGTTCCTCGCTCGGCGGCTACCTCGTGCAGTATTTCGCCGCGAAGCATCCCGACAAGGTCGAACGGCTGATCGGCGCCAACACGCTGCACTCGGTCGCCGACGTGAGGACCCGTCCGCCCTACAGCTCCGACCTCGACGGCGGCCCGATCGAAGAGTTGCGCGCCGGCTTCGGCACCGGCCTCAAGGCCTGGGCGCAGGCCCACCCCGACCAGGCCGACCTCGTCGAGCTGCTTCTGGCCGAAGTCGGCGGACGCATTCCCGAACCGGAACTGCGCCAGCGTCTCGAGGCACTCAAGAACGGGCCGGAACTGCCGCCGGTCGGGATCGAGCCGGAGCGCATCGCGACCATCGAGGGTGCGGACGACCCCCTGATCCCGCCGCCGATGCGCGAGGCGGTGCGGGCGCGGCTGAAGCCGGCGGTGTCCTACCGCTTCCTCTGGGGCGGCCATTTCCCCTATGTCGTTCGTCCCGCGCTCTACACGACGCTTCTCGAACAGCAGCTCGGCCTCGACGAGACCGGCGATCCGTGGCCAGCCGGTGCGGTGCGCGAGGCATGATCGTCCTGTCGGAGCGCGATGTCGCCGCCCTGCTGCCGATGGACGTCGCCGTCGACGTCGTCGAGCAGGCGATGATCGCGGTGTCGCAGGGCAAGGCCGTGCTGCCGCTGCGCACCATCATGGGCGTCGGCGTATCGAACATGATGGGCATGATGCCGGGCTCGATGAGCGAACCGCCCTGCTACGGCATCAAGCTGGTCAGCCTTTTTCCCGGCAATCCCGAAGCCGGATACTCATCGCATCAGGGTGCGGTTGTGCTGTTCGAGGCCGCGCACGGCTCCGCAGTCGCGATGATGAATGCCGGCCTGCTCACGGCGGTGCGCACGGCAGCGGCGAGCGCGGTCGCCACGCGGCATCTCGCGCGTCCGGACTCGTCGATCCTGACGATCATCGGAACCGGCGAGCAGGCCGAGCACCATATCGACGCGATGCTGGCCGTGCGGCCGATCCGCGAGGTCCGTATCGTCGGCCGTCGTGCCGAGAAGGCCCGGCAGTTCGCCGAGCACGCCGCCGCCCGCCGGCCCGAAATCTCGTTCTCGCACGGGACCGACGTCGCTTCGGCCGTCGCCGGCGCCGACATCGTCTGCACGGTGACCAGTTCACCGACGCCGGTGCTCGCCGGCGCGCTGCTCGCGCCCGGCATGCACCTCAACATTGTCGGCGCCTCGATCCCGTCGAAGGTCGAGATCGACGAAGAGGCGGTACTGCGGTCGGCTGTCTTCGTCGACTACCGGCCGTCGACCTTCGCCCAGGCGGGAGAGGTCGTCGAGGCCATCAAGGCCGGTTCCATCCGCGAGGACCATGTCCTGGCCGAGATCGGCGAGGTCGCGGCAGGCACGCATGCCGGCAGGACGGACGACGGCCAGATCACGCTCTACCGGTCGCTCGGCATCGCGGCGCAGGATCTCGCCTGCGCCTCGCATGTGGTCGACCTTGCGCGACAGCGCGGGCTCGGCGTCGACGCGCCGCTCGACTGACGCGTCAGCCTTTCGAAGCCTTCGTGGCGGCATTCGCGCGCGCATTCGTCGGAGGCCCGAACCGCACCACGTTTCCCGGCAGGAACAACGGATCGCGGCGGGCCGACGACGGGCCTGCCTGCATCATGCGGTCTTCGCGTATCGCGCTCAGTTCGACGATAGCCGGGTCGGCCTGGCGCGCTTCCCGATATTCAAGCAAGTCGCGCAGCTCCGGCAGCAAGCCGTCTCCCCGTGCCGCCGCGATGGCATGAAATGCAATCAGTCCAGACATGCAGTCTCCGTTCTCGTCGATGCGTTCAGCGCGTGAAGGCCAGCGGCACGGTAAAGGGCCAGTTCGACCGCCCTGCGCCCGCCGGTATGGCCGGGAAGGGTGCTGCGCGGCGCACCGTGTCGAGCGCGGCCTTGTCGAGGACCGGCGATCCCGAACTGCGCACGATGCTCACGCCGGCGACGCTGCCCGAGCGCGAGACGGTGAAGCGGACATGCACCTCGCCGCGAATGCGCTGGCGGCGCGCCTGCGACGGATAGCGCAGGTTGCGGCGCAGTCGCGAGACGACTTGTCCGGGGTAGTTCGAGACCGCGGCGTTTCCCGCCTCGCGCGACGATCCCGCCTTCTTGCCCGATCGCGCGGTGCGGCCGCGCTCCGATCCGTCGGCAGCGCCCCGGCGTGCATTGGCGTCGCTCCTGCCGCCTGCGCCCGCTCGCTGACGCGCCGGCTTTTTCTCCCGCCTGTCCGACCTCTCGGCCTTGCGCTGCGTCTTCTCGACCGGCTTTGCCGCCTTTTCGCGCGACGGGCGAACCTCCTTGCGGCGCGGCTCTTCCGCTGCCTTCGGTTCATGGTCGGGCCTTGGCGTCGGCAGCGGAACGTTGACGATCGCCGCCAGCGTCTGTTCGGTTTCGACGGGCTGTTGTGGTGTCTCGGCGGCCGACCTCGCGGCTTCGGTCGGCTCGGCCACTGGCGCATCGGCGGGCAACGCGACCGTGCCCTTCGAAGCCGGCGGAGCCACTGTGACCAATTCTACCGGTTCGGACGGGCGGGCACGGTCGGCCGGCGCCTTGTTCACCGGCTCAGCGGCACGTTCCGGCTGCGAGGTGGTGTTCACCGCAATCGCGGCGGTTTCCACGTCGACCGGCCTCTCCCGGGCAACCTCGGCGGTGTCTACCGGAACCGTTTCGACCGCCAGCGCCACCCGATTCTCGTTCACCGTGTCAGCGGCTTCGACGGTTTCCCTGGCTTCGGTCGCCTTCGCTTCAACGGGTGGCGTCGCTGTATCGGCGGTGTCGACCGGCTCGGTCACATCGGGCGAGGCTTCGCCGGCGGCAACCGCATCCTGGAAGGCATTGCCGGCAAGCGCGATCTCCATCGGACTGGATCCGGCGATCTGCACCTCGTCCCGGTTCGGCCCGAGCCAGATCGCCGCGCCGGCGTGAAGTACGGCGGACAGCAGAATGGCGATCGTCCAGCGTCCCGTCTTCATGGCTGGCTGTCGGCCCGTTCGGTGATGACGCTCACGGTTTCGACGCCGGCCGCCCGCAGTTCGCCGACGACCTCGATCAGACGGATCGCGGCCAGATGCCTGTCGGCGGCGAGCTTGACGGTTCCGCCCGCCGCCCCGCGCTCCGTGAGGAACCTCTCTACCGTGGTCTCGGCGCCACGTGCCCGCAGCGTTCCGTCGGCGGTGACGAACAGCGCGTCCGGCGGCTCCGCGGCATCCGCCTCCACGGTCGAGATCAGCGTCACCTCGCGATCGAGCGGCGGCGTGACGGTACCGGCGATCAGGAAGAAGATCAGCATCAGGAAGACGATGTTGATCAGCGCGATCGTCGTTTCGCGCTGCCGCGCCTCTCTCGGTCGGGGAAGCCTGATCATCGCCTACCTCGCAACACTGATCTCAAGACCCGTCTCGCGGCGGACGCGCTCCACCGCCGTCACGAGGGCCTGCGATGTCACGCCGTCGCGCACCAGGATCACGCCTGTCTTCGCGCCGGCTTCGACCAGCCGGCCGATCTCGACGACGGCGTGTTCCGGTTCGACCCCCACGCCGTTGACCGTCCACTGGCCTTCCTCGAGGCGGATCATCACATCCGGCGGTGTGGACGATGGCGCGGCGGATGCTGGTCCGCCGGTGATCTCGACCGAGGCGAAGCGCGTGAAGGTCGACGACAGCATGAAGAACAGCAGCAGCAGGAAGATGACGTCGATCAGCGACGTCAGCGACAGCGGCCTGCGGCGGCGCAGCGCGGCCTCAATGCGCATGGCCCCGCTCCGCGAGCGTCGTGGCAAAGCCGGTATCGGCCGCGTCCTGCCGGCTTTCCACGAAGAGGTGACCGAGGAAGCCGGACAGCGTCGTCTCGATCGCCACGCGTTCGTTCTCGACCCGAGTCTCGAGCCATGTCAAAAGCAGCGACACCGGCATCGCGACGGCGAGGCCGACGGCGGTCGTCAGGAGCGCGACCCATATGCCACCCGCCAGCATGGACGGATCGACCGTGTTGCCGGCGCCCTGGAGCTGGCGGAACGCCTCGATCATGCCGAGCACCGTGCCGAACAGGCCGAGCAGCGGCGCGATCTGTGCGATGGCATCGAGTGCGCGGAAGCCGCGCTGCAGCCCGTGGAGGCGAACAAGTGCGATGCGCGCCACCTCCTCTTCGATAGCCGGCTTTGGCGCCCGCGCCTTTTCCATCCGCATCGCCGCGGCAAGCGCGAGCGAGACGGCGGAACGGTCGCCTGCCAGCGCCTTTTCCGCATCGGCGAAACGACCGTGGAGCCAGTGATGCAGGGCTTCGCGCGACGGCCCGTGCCGTCCGACTCGCTCGACCCAGAACTGGTGCAGCTTGAGCAGGACCAGTGCGACCGCCACCACCGACAGGGCGAGCAGCACGGCCACGACCGGCCCGCCCTGGCCGATGAGGAAGCCGACGCTCTCACGAAGACTGTTCATCATCGCCAGTCAGCTCCCGAATTTCGTCTGTGTGGTCGTCGAGGTCCTCAGCGCCGTGATACAGGCCTCGGGGTCGAGCCCCTCGCCCGCGCATTCGGTCGCATCGTTGACGAGGATCCGGCTCATCCCGCCGCACGAGGTGTCCGCCGCGTCGAACTGGCGGACCCGGGTGCGGCCTTTCGGCAGATCGCGGAAGTCGAGCACCATCAGGCGCTCGACCAGTCCCTTGGCGTCGAATAGCGCCACCTCGAACACCGCCTTGGTGATCGTCGCCGCGAGCGCGTTCTCGACTACGAAGGTCATGCGACAGGCCTTGTCGACCTGCTCGAGGCCGTTGAGCTCGACGTTCAGCGCCGCCTCGCCGTCCTGGGCCGTTACAGGTGCCGTTCCGACGGTCAGAAGGATCATTCCGGATACGAAACAGCGTATGCTTCGTGACGTGGTCACCATACGATCTCCTTGGCGAGCGACAGCTTGAAGGTCCGTCCCCTGCCGGGATCGCCGGCGAGATTGTTGCGGTACTGGGTATCGAACAGGTTCTCGACCGAGGCACGGGCTTCCC
The DNA here is from genome assembly GCA_023953775.1 of Rhizobiaceae bacterium. Lineage (GTDB taxonomy): Bacteria > Pseudomonadota > Alphaproteobacteria > Rhizobiales > Rhizobiaceae > JAMLJD01. The sequence continues at coordinate 46,995 of JAMLJD010000016.1, forward strand.
AGCCGCGGAATGTGCCGTCCTCAGGCTTCCACGACGCGAAGATGTCGTGGACGTTGTAGCCTGGCGTCGGCCCCGACGTTCCTGACGGGGCGTCGGCGGCGAAGATCGACCGCCAGCCGAATTCGAGCCCGTATTGCGGCAGCCGCCCGGCCAGCGTCAGCGCCAGCGTGTGGGCGGGGATCGAGCTCAGCGGCGCGCCGGTCAGCCTGTCCTCGCCACGGATCGCGCTGTAGGCGGCGCGGGCGTACCAGTAGTCGGCCTCGTAGGCGCCCTCGACCTCGATGCCGTAGATCACCGCCCGGTCGACATTGACGTAGTAGGGCACCAGCGCGGTGCTGCCGCGGTTCGGGTTGACGGTGATGAGGTCGTCGAGATCGTTGTAGAAGGCCGTCGTCTTGACCTGCGCGCTGTCACCGGCGCTCAGAAGGTCGTAGCCCGACACCGCGAAGCCGGCTTCATAATTGTTCGACTTCTCCTTGCCGAGGCCGAGGCTCGGCCCCCGCCCGCCGGGATAGTTGGCGTCGGGAAGGTTGCTGGCGAACATCTCATCGATGGTCGGGAAGCGCTCGGTATGGGCGATCGAGCCGAACACCGAGAGGTTGTCGCTGACCTCGTAGAGCGCGGCGATCTTCGGCGAGATCGCGGTGTCGGAGCGCTTCGAGGCTCCGGCGATCATGCCGGACGGTTCGGTCCAGATGCCGTCAATGCGCACGCCCGGGATGATCGTCAGGCGTTGGTCGTAGACGAATTCGTCCTGCACGTAGACGCCGAGCCGCTTTTCCACGCCCTCGGGATGGAACGACAGCGGCACGCCCAGCGCGGTATCGGCGATGCGGGTCTGATGGCTCGCCTGCAGCCCGATGGTGAGGAAGTTTTCCCAGTCCGCGCCCGAATGCTCGATCGTGTTCTCGATCTTGGCCGACCAGGTCTTGTAGGCGTAGTCGGTATCGAAAAACAGCGGGCTCGGGATCGGTGACGATGCGTCGCTCTGTTCGTTCAGCGTGTCGGAAAACGCCAGGCTTATCCTGAGGTCGACCCAGGGGTTGTCGCTGGCCGGATTCTCGTAGCTCAGGATCGCGGTCTGGTCGGTCACGTCGCGGTCGACGGTACCGAAGGGCAGCGTGCCGGTCTGCGAGTAAGCCTGGTCGTCGGCCTTTCCCTGCCAGCGCTGGTAGGACAGCCGCAGCACCTGCTCGTTGCCGGCGCCGAAGCGGTAGGTGCGCTTGACCAGCCCGGAGAAGGCGGCAAACTCGGAGCCCTGGATCACGGCGCCGCTGCCGTCGACGAATTCGTCGGAGCGGCGATAGTTGCCGGAGAGCAGGAACTCGGCGTTGGGCGCCATGCGCACGGCGAGCGTCGTCGATCCCAGCGCGCCGTCGCCGTTGGAATCGTAGCCGCCCTTGAGGCGCAGCATGCCGGTCTCGCCGTCGGCGAGATAGTCGGAGGCATCCTTGGTGGTGAGATTGATGACACCGCCGAGCGCGCCCGACCCGTAGAGCGTGGACGAGGCCGGCCCGCGCAGCACCTCGACGCGCTTGTAGAGCTCCGGATCGGAGAAGAACGAGCCCATCCGGTACTGCTCGTAGAATTTCGGCACGCCGTCGACATTGACGATGATCTTCGATTCGTCGGCCGCCTGCAGCGCACCGATGCCGCGAATGTTGAAGGCCTCGCCGAAGATCCGGTCGCTGCCTACCGCGGTGACGCCCGGTATGGCGTCGAACACGTCGCCGATCGTCGTCGGCTGTTCCTGGTCGATATCTTCCTGATCGAGAACCGTCACCGCCTGCGGCGTGTCGATCGCGACCTTCTCGGCGCCCGCGCCGACGACGAGACGCTGAAGCAGCGTCGTGTTGCCCGCGGCGACAGTCGTCGCATCTTCCTGCGCCCCTGCGGCACCCGCCGCGATCATCATCGCCGCGCCGCCCATAAGGACGACCCTGTTCCGTGACACCAGCCCCATCTCCATACTCCCGGTCTTCGAGGAATGCTGGCTGGCCGCGGCTTGCTGGCATTGATTGCGTCCGGAGCGGTATAACTTGACTCTCATACTCCGGTATTGCACTCCCTATTAAACCTGATAATAGGTGTCAACAATTCAATTCGACGATTCACGCGGTCGCCCAGCCAGCTTCGCAGCCAGGCGCGCATACGGGGTGAAGCTGTGAACACACATGACCGGATCGGCGACGCGTGGCGCGGCTCACGCCGCGCCGGCGGGAATTCGGAGGCGGCCGACGCCGACATCCGCACCGTGGCGAGCGAGACGCTGTTTCGCGGATCGAAGGAGATCGCGATCGAGCACAACGGCGCGCGCTACCTCCTGAAGATCACCCGCCAGGGCAAGCTCATTCTCAACAAATAGGGGAACCATATGACCGACGCACCCAAGCCGGCGCCGGAAGACATCCGGCGTGCCCGAACCGAAAACCCGGCCTTGCGCGAACGTGACCTGGCGCAAAAGCTGGGGGTATCGGAAGCCGACTATGTAGCGGCTCACTGCGGCCATGGCGCGACGCGGATCGAGGTCGATGTCGACACACTGCTTGCCGAGGCAGGGACGCTCGGCGAAGTGATGGCACTGACCCGCAACGAGAGCGCGGTCCACGAGAAGATCGGCGTCTACGAGAATGCGAAGCCCGGCAGGCAGGCGGCGATGGTTCTCGGCAGCGATATCGACCTTCGCATCTTCTCCGGCGCCTGGGCGCACGGCTTCGCCGTCGAGAAGCATGGCGAGGACGGCGTCCGCCGGAGCCTGCAGTTCTTCGACGCCGCGGGCGATGCGGTGCACAAGATTCACCTCCGGCCGGCGTCCGACGTCAATGCCTACCTCGCCCTGGTCGAGCGGATGCGATCCGTCGATCAGGCGCAGGCGATCGAAACCACCGCCGGGCCCGCTTCCGGGAGCACGAGCGAGACGACGCCGGGCAGCCGCGACGAGCTGCGTGAAAAATGGGAAGCGATGACCGACGTGCACCAGTTCTTCGGCATCCTGCGCTCGCTCAACCTCACCCGCCGTCAGGCGCTGTCGATGGTCGGCGACGACCTCGCCTGGCGGCTCGACCGCGACGCGGTGTCGGCGATGATGATGCAGGCCGCGCACGAGGAGATGCCGATCATGTGCTTCGTTGGCAACAAGGGCTGCATCCAGATCCATTCCGGCCCGGTCGTGAACATCAAGACGATGGGCCCGTGGCTGAACGTGATGGACCCCGGCTTCCACCTCCATCTGAGGACGGACCGGATCGCCGAGTTGTGGGGTGTCCGCAAGCCGAATTCCGACGGCCACGTGACCTCGCTCGAAGCCTACGATGCCGACGGCACGATGGTAATCCAGTTCTTCGGCAAGCGCCACGAAGGCAAGGACGAACGGCCGGACTGGCGCAGGTTGGCAGAGCAGCTTCCCCGCCTTCCCGACCGCACCGCCGCATGAGGATCCACATGATGCGTTTCATCGCAGCCGCGGCCCTCGTGCTCGGCCTTTCCTGTCCCCCGGTGCAGGCAAACGAGGTCGACACGCTGGGCAATGCCTCCCGGATCGTCGCGATCGGCGGGTCGATCACCGAGATCGTCTACGCGCTCGGCGAGGAACACCGGCTGGCGGGACGCGATTCCACCAGCCTCTATCCCGATGCCGCGCTTGCCCTGCCCGATGTCGGCTACATGCGCCAGCTCTCGCCGGAGGGCGTCCTTTCGGTCGATCCCGACGGAATGCTGGCGCTCGAGGGCAGCGGCCCGCCGGAAGCGCTGGATGTCCTGAAGAAGGCCAGCGTGCCGCTGGTCATGGTTCCCGAGACGTTCGACCGCGACGGCATCCTCGCCAAGATACGGGCCGTCGGAAAGGCGCTCGACGTCGAGGCCGAGGCGGACGGCCTGGCGCGCTCGGTCGGCGCCGAACTCGACGCCGCCACGGCGCTGACCGCCGGCATCGACGACCGTCGCCGCGTGCTCTTCGTCCTCAGCCTCCAGGGCGGCAAGGTACTCGCATCCGGCACCGGAACGGCGGCCGACGGCATGATCTCGCTTGCCGGCGGCGTCAACGCGGTCTCCGGCTTCTCGGGCTACAAGCAGTTGACCGACGAAGCGATCATTGAGGCGCGGCCCGAAATCATCATGATGATGGCGCGCGGCGGCGATCTCGATATCGCAGAAGCCGAACTCTTCGCCGTGCCCGCGCTGGCTGCGACCCCGGCCGCGCGGAACGGGAAGCTTGTGAAGATGAACGGCCTCTACCTCCTGGGCTTCGGTCCGCGCACGGCTTCGGCCGTCCGCGATCTCGCCCGGAGCCTCTATGGCGACGACATGGCGGACTGAGCGATGGCGGTGGCACAGGGTGTGACGACGCCGGCGCGGATGCGGCATGGCGAGGGCGACAGGTCCGGCCGGGCGCGGGTGGCAATCGCGCTGCTCGCCGTCCTGCTTGCCGCCACCGCGCTGTTCAGTCTCGGATACGGGGCTTCGGACGCTTCGGCCTGGACCTATCTGTTCGGCGATGCCGGCTCGCTGTCGGAAAGCGATCGCATCATCATTCACGATATCCGCGTCCCCCGCATCGTCATGGGCGTGCTGATTGGAGCGTCGCTCGCCGTTTCCGGCGCGGTGATGCAGGGCCTGTTCCGCAACCCGCTCGCCGATCCCGGCATCGTCGGTGTCGCGAGCGGCGCGAGCCTCGGCGCGGTTTCGGTCATCGTGCTCGGCCCGACCGTTCTCGCCGGCTTCGTCGCCGCCTTTGGCATCTTCGCGCTGCCTGCCGCCGCCTTCGTCGGCGGTCTCGCCGTCACCCTTGTGCTCTACCGTGTCTCGACCCGAAGCGGCCGTACGTCGGTCGCCACCATGCTGCTCGCCGGCATCGCGCTCGGCGCTTTGGCCATGGCGTTCACCGGCCTGCTTGTCTTCATGGCCGACGACCGCCAGCTGCGCGATCTCACCTTCTGGAACCTCGGTTCGCTGGCCGGCGCGACGTGGAGCAAGATCGCCGCCTCCGGACCGATCATCTGCGCGGCCATCGCCTGCGCGCCGTTCCTCGCGCGCGGCCTCAACGCGTTGACGCTCGGCGAGGCGACCGCGAGCCATCTCGGCATCCCCGTCCAGCTCTTCAAGCGCGTCGCGATCGTGGCCGTTGCCGCGTCAACCGGCGCATCCGTGGCCGTGTCCGGCGGCATCGGCTTCGTCGGCATCGTCGTCCCGCATCTGCTGCGCCTGATGATCGGGCCCGACCACCGCTATCTTCTGCCGGCTTCCGCGCTTCTCGGCGCCACCCTGCTTCTGCTGGCCGACGCGGTCAGCCGGACCATCGTCGCGCCCGCGGAACTGCCGATCGGCATCGTCACCGCCGCGGTCGGCGCACCCTTCTTCCTGTGGATCCTGCTGCGCCGCCGCGGCATCCTCGATCTCTGAGGCGGACGTCATGATCGAAGCCCGGTCCATCTCGGTCGCCATCGGCCGCTCGCGCATCCTCGACGAAGTCGACTTCGCAGCCCGGCCGGGCGAGGTGACGGCGATCGTCGGACCCAACGGTTCCGGCAAGACGACGCTGATGCGCGCGCTTTCGGGCGATGTAGGCTATTCGGGTTCGGTCGCCATCAATGGTCGCGACCTGGCCGGCCTGAAGCCCTGGCAGGCAGCCGGGATACGCGCCGTGCTGCCTCAGGCGACGACGCTTTCGTTTCCCTTCACGGTGCGCGAGATCGTCCGGCTCGGCCTCACCGGCGGCCGCTCCGGCGCCCCTGCCGGCGAACAAAGCCAGCTTCCCGAACGGGCGCTCGCCATGGTCGATCTCGACGGCTTTGCCGGTCGCTTCTATCAGGAGCTGTCGGGCGGTGAGCAGCAGCGGGTGCAACTCGCGCGCGTGCTGTGCCAGGTCTGGACGCCGGTGCTCGACGGCATGCCGCGCTATCTCCTGCTCGACGAACCCGTTTCCAGCCTCGACATCCGGCACCAGCTCGTCATCATGCGGATCGCGCGCGACTTCGCGCGACGCGGCGGCGGGGTCGTCGCTATCCTCCACGACCTCAATCTGACCGCCATGTTCGCCGACCGCGTCGCCATGATGTCGCAAGGCCGCCAGGTCGCCTTCGGAACGGTCGGCGAGGTTCTCGAAGATCACCTGCTGAACCAGGTATTCGGCTGCGCGCTCAAGGTCGGGGCAACGCCTTCGGCCAGGATGCCCTTCGTCCTGCCGCAGTCCGCCGCGGGATAGAACTGCCAAGAAAATCTGCACTATAATTCCATGCAGGCTGCGGAATGGGGCTTGGGCGCTCCATGGAAGCGGCTTGCGCTGCGACCTGCTTGCCATAGCCGCCGCGAATATGCATCATATCGCAGTTTCTGCGCCCGTTCGCTGCCGGCGCATCGCAGGGGAGGAGCCTATGGCCAGCGCGAACGGCAATGCTGCGGTCTATTTCGTCGACCGTCACATCACCGAGGGGCGGGGCGCTAAACCGGCATTCGTGGAATGCGGCGAGGGCGGACGGTCGCTGACCTACGGTGCTCTTGCCGATCGCTCGTCGCGGATGGCCGGCCTCTATGCACGGTACGGCCTCCAGCCGGAGGACCGGGCGGCCATGATTCTGCTGGACGATGCCGATTTTCCCGTCATCTTCTGGGGCAGCATCAAGGCCGGAATCATACCCGTTCCGATCAACACGCTGCTTTCGGCCGACTATTACGAGATCATTCTCCAGGATTCGCGCGCCAAGGCGCTGTTCGTGTCGCCCGAACTCATGCCCGTGGTCACGCCGCTGCTGTCCCGCCTCGGTGACCTCAAGGTCGTCTTCGTCGTCGGCGGCGATGCGGGCGGGCATCTTGCCTTCGAAGACGAGCTGGTCCGCACCGAGCCGTCCGGCACGCGGGAAGCATCCGCCGACGAAAGTGCGTTCTGGCTCTACTCGTCCGGATCGACCGGCCGCCCCAAGGGTGTGCGCCACGTCCATGGCAGCCTGCAGGCGACGGCCGAGACCTTCGGCGACAAGGTGCTGGGAATCCGAGAGGACGACGTCGTCCTTTCGGCAGCGAAACTGTTCTTCGCCTACGGTCTCGGCAATGCGATGACCTTCCCAATGTCGGCCGGGGCCACCGCTGCCCTGTTCCGCACGCGGCCGACTCCGGACGGCATGGCAGGCGCCATCGCCCGGATACGCCCAACCATCTTTTGCGGCGTCCCGACCCTTTATGCCGCCATGCTGGCGCAGTCCGGCTCCGGCAAGCCGGAAGGCGCGGACCGGCTGCGGCTGTGCGTCTCGGCCGGCGAAGCGCTTCCCGCCGAGGTCGGAAACCGCTGGAAGAAGCTCTGGGGCGTCGACATCATCGACGGCGTCGGCTCCACCGAGATGCTGCACATCTTCCTCTCCAACGCGCCCGGCGACATCGTCTACGGCACCTCCGGGGTAGCGGTCCCGGGCTACCGGGTCCGGCTCGTCGGTGACGACGGACGCGACATCGAGGGCGCGGGCGAGGTCGGCGAGTTGCTCGTCAACGGGCCTTCGGCGGCGGACGGCTACTGGAACCAGCGCGACAAGAGCCGCTCAACCTTCGAAGGCCACTGGACGCGGACCGGCGACAAGTACGAGCGTACCGCCGACGGCCGCTACGTCTATTGCGGGCGCACCGACGACATGTTCAAGGTGTCCGGTATCTGGGTCTCGCCGTTCGAGGTCGAGCAGGCGCTGGTCAGCCACCCGGACGTGCTCGAGGCGGCGGTCGTGTCGCATCGCGACGGCGAAGGGCTCGAAAAGCCGCGCGCCTTCGTCGTCCTGAAGGACGGCGCCGATCCCGAGACGCTCGGCGACACCCTCAAGGCGCATGTGAAGGAACAGGTCGGGGCGTGGAAATATCCGCGCTGGATCGACTTCGTGTCCGACCTGCCCAAGACCGCCACCGGCAAGATCCAGCGCTTCAAGCTGCGCGAACCGGGTTGAGCGGCGGGGGCCTGCTACCCGCCGTCACCTGGCCGTCATGTCCTCAAGCAGCGCACGCAGCGGCGCGAGCTCGGCGGCACGCAGACGGCCGTCCTTCCTGACGAACAGACCGCGCAGTTCGTGGCCCTCGATCACGTCGCGGCCGTCGCAGGTGCCGCGATAGTCGACCCGCAATGTCCTGGCCTTCCAGTCGAGGCCGGTCATCGTCAGCGTCAGCAGGTCGCCGTTCTCGACCGGCGAGAGAAAGCGTGCGCTCGTTTCGAGCAGGCCGAGCCCGATTGCACCAAAACGGTCGCGAAAAAGCGCCTGATTTGCTCCGACCCCCTGCAAAAACCGCTGAAAAACGGCGTCGAAAAACCGGAAATGGTTCGGATAAAAGATGATCCCGGCGGGATCGCAGTCCCCCCAGCTCACCGGAATCGTCGCCTCGAAGATCATGCTCGACATGAAGCCTCCATCGCCGCTGGCCCGCCTTCGCTGCGGTATGCGCCGGGCCTTGTCCAGTCGCCATGCATGAGCCCGAACCGGGGCCATATCGTCAAGCCCGGACGAGCGCCATGTGAGTCCACTTGGCTGCAAAATGCTGTAGTCTGTCGCCGGGCAAACGGGGCAGAAGGTGGCGGGTATTCACACCCTCCGCCATTCGCGGGGTATCATGACAGAGGTCGTCATTGCCGAATTCATGGACGAGAAGGCGGTGCGCCGCCTCGCCGACCGGCACGAAACGATCTACGATCCGGAACTTGTCGACGCGCCGCGCGAGCTGCGGGAGCTCGTTTCGCAGGCGCGTGCGCTGATCGTGCGCAACCGTACACAGGTGCGGGGCGACCTCCTTGCCGGCAACCGGACGCTGGAATGCGTCGGCCGTCTCGGCGTCGGGCTCGACAATATCGACATCACCGCCTGCAAGGCGCTGGGCATCACGGTCTATCCTGCCACCGGCGCCAACGACCTGCCGGTCGCCGAATATGTCGTCGCCAACGCGCTGATGCTGATGCGCCGGGCCTACCGGGCCACCGCGCTCGTCGCCTCGGGCAAATGGCCGCGGCCGCAGCTCATCGGGCGCGAGATATCGGGCAAGGTGATCGGGCTGATCGGCTACGGTTCGATCGCGCGCGAGGTGGCGCGCCGCGCCGAGGCGCTCGGCATGAAGATCATTGCCTTCGATCCCTATCTCGACCCGCGCAGCCCGATCTGGCGCTCCACCGGACGGCGGACCCTTGACGATCTGCTCGGCGAGGCCGATGTCGTCAGCCTCCACGTCCCCCTCAATCGCGAGACACGCCACATGATAGACACAGCCCGGATCGCGCTGATGAAGCCGGGCGCCATCGTGATCAATGCGGGGCGCGGCGGCGTGATCGACGAGCGCGCGCTCGTGGCCGCCCTGCGGACGGGACGGCTTGGCGGCGCCGCGCTCGACGTGTTCGAGACGGAGCCCCTCGACGAGGCTGCCGGCAGGATCTTTTCCGGTATTCCGAATCTGATCCTGACGCCGCATATTGCCGGCGTGACCCAGGAATCCAACATCCGTGTTTCCGAACTGATCGCCGACCGCGTCCTCGCCCATTTGAAGAGCGATTCGTGACCGAAACGAACCTTTCCATCAAGGACGCACACGATGTTGTCGTCGCGGCGCTCGTCGCGAGCAACACATCCACGGACAATGCCCGCTCGGTAGCCAATGCGCTGATAGCCGCCGAGTGCGCCGGACAAGGCGGCCACGGATTGCGGCGCGTGCCGGCCTACTCGGCCCAGGCTCTCGCGGGAAAGGTGGATGGCCGGGCGGTTCCGGCGATCGAACAGCCGCGGCCGGGCCTGTTGCGCGTCGACGCCGCGCACGGCTTCGCCTATCCCGCGCTCGACCTCTGCCACGACAATCTCCCGGCCATGGCGCGCGCCTGCGGCATCGCCACTGGCGGCATCTTCCGCTCGCATCATGCCGGCGTGGCGGGCGTGCAGGTAGAACGTTATGCCCGGATGGGACTGGTCGCGCTGATGTTCGCCAACGCGCCGGCCTCGATGGCACCGTGGGGCGCGCGCCGGCCGCTGTTCGGTACGGACCCGATCGCCTTTGCAGCGCCGGTTCCGGCAGGCGATCCGATCGTCGTCGACGTGTCGCTGTCGCGCGTGGCACGTGGCAAGCTGATGGCGGCGGCGCAGAAGGGCGACACGATTCCGGAAGGCTGGGCGCTCGATCCCGACGGCAATCCGACCACCGATCCCAAGGCGGGTATGGCCGGGACGATGGTGCCGATGGGCGAGGTCAAGGGGACAGCGCTGGCGCTAATGGTGGAACTGCTGGCGGCCGGCCTCACCGGCGGAAACTATGCCTATGAGGCATCTTCCTTCTTCGACGACCGCGGACCGCCGCCCGACACAGGACAGTTGATCATGGTGATCGACCCGCAGGGCTTCGGGCCGGGCGCGATCGACCGGTTCGGCGACATGGCCGCCATGGTCGAGGGCAGCGACGGCGCGCGGCTGCCGGGCAGCCGGAGGCACGAGACGCGCCGTCGGGTGGAGGCGGAAGGTATCGCTGTCGACGACAAACTTCTGGACGAGATCCATGCGCTTTACCGCTGAGCGCAGGCGATTGCTTTGCATGCCGGATCGGAACGGAGCCGTTCCGACATGAGCGTGGAAACGTTTGGACGGACCGCCGAAGGCCACGACGTGTATCGCGTCCAAATCTCCGGAGGCGGACTCAAAGCGTCGGTCATCACCTTCGGGGCCGCTATCCAGGACCTGCGTATCGAGGACCACGGATTCCCCCTCGTTCTCGGCTTCGAAACATTCGAGCCCTATGAGACCCACGCGGCGTTCTTCGGAGCCATCGCCGGGCGCTACGCCAACCGGATCCGCGGCGGTCGCTTCACCATCGACGGCGAGCGATATCACGCCGACACCAATTTTCTCGGCAGGCATCTGCTGCATGGCGGCTCCCGGGGGTTCGACCGGCAGCTCTGGACGATCGATGGCTCGGACGCCCACAGCGTGACGCTGCGCCATATGTCGGAGCGCGGCGATATGGGTTTTCCGGGCGCGCTCGACGTGACATGCACATACCGCCTCCTGCCGGGCGGACGACTGACCATGACGCTGTGTGCCGAAACCGATGCGCCGACATTGTGCAATCTCGCACATCACAGCTACTTCAACCTCGATGATGGCGGCCGCACGTCGATCCGCGATCACCGGCTCGAAATTCGCGGCGAAGCCTATCTTCCCGTCGACGACGACATGATCCCCACGGGCCATGTGGTCCCCGTCGAGGAGACGGCATTCGACTTTCGTCTCGCGCGAACCGTGGAAAGCGACGAGGGTCAGCTCTACGACCATAATTTCTGCCTTTCCGCCGAACGCGGCGCGGCACGACGCGTGGCCTGGGCGCAGGGCGCGACCTCGGGACTGGAGATGGAGGTCTGGACCGGGGAGCCAGGGCTACAGTTCTATGACGGGGCCCATCTTGCAGGAGAAGGGCCGGGCCTCGGCGGTATCCGCTACCACGCCCATGCCGGCTTCTGCCTCGAGCCGCAGGTCTGGCCGGATTCGCCAAACCGGCCGTACTTCCCGCAGGCAGTGCTTCGACCCGGGGAAACCTACCGGCAGAAAACGGAGTACCGTTTCAAGGTCGGTTGACACGGCTGCCGAAAGGCCCTGCGACCATTGATCCTGACCGTCTTACTCACCATTTCGTTGACAGCCGCATTCGCGACCGTATTTATGAACTGTGCCTTTGATGGCTGGGCCTTGAACCCACCCGATTGGAGGAAGGTGTGAGAGTATCCGAACAGGCCGCTTCGCGCGGCGCAAGCTCTAACAGCCCTGGCCGCTGGCCCGTCGCCGCAGCGGCGGCCGATCCTGCCTGGCGCGTGGCACGGTAGCGGAAGACGGCAATGCTCGTCTGTCACTGCAACCTGATCACCCAGCAGGAAATCGAGGAGACCATCGTGTCGCTCCTCGACAAGGACCCGTGGCAGCTCATCGTTCCCGCGAAGGTCTACCATGCACTCTCCAAGCGCGGGCGCTGTTGCGGCTGCTTTCCAAATGTGGTCGAAACAATTATTCGGGTGACCGAAGATTACCATCGCCGCCTCGACACCGGCGGCACGGAACATGTTTCATTTCTCGACCGCGTCCACGAGTTGCGCGGTCAATTCGGGAGAGGCACTCATGAAAGGCGAAAAACGGGTCATCGAGCGGCTTAACGAGGCGCTGTTTCTCGAACTCGGAGCAGTCAACCAGTACTGGCTGCACTACCGGCTTCTCGAAGACTGGGGCTATGCAAAGCTGGCCCAGAAGGAACGCGCCGAGTCGATCGAGGAAATGCACCACGCCGACAAGCTCGTCGAGCGGATCATCTTTCTGGAAGGCCATCCCAACCTTCAATCCGTCGCGCCGCTGCGCATCGGCCAGAATATCAAGGAAGTTCTCGAAGCCGACCTTGCCGGCGAGCATGAGGCCCGGACCTCGTACAAGAAGTCCCGCGAGATCTGCCAGGAACTCGGCGACTACGTGACGATGAAGCTGTTCGAGGAGCTTCTCGCCGACGAGGAAGGGCATATCGATTTCCTCGAGACGCAGCTTCAGCTTCTCGAAGAGCTGGGCGAGAAGAAGTACGGCCTACTCAACGCCTCATCCGCGGACAGCGCGGAATAGACCTTACACCGTTTCGGACACCGCGGCGTAGGCGACCGCCTTGCGGACGATAGCGAGAAAACGCTCGCCGGCCATCTCGATCGTGCCGTCATTGTCGATCGTGACGGCACGGTCGTCCACCGCGAGACGCCGTGCGCCACGCTCGAGACGGGCCCTGATCTCGGCTTCGTTCTCGCGACCCCTTGCCGCGAGACGCGACGCCAGGATGTCGGCCGGCGCACTGATCGAAACGACCATGCAATTGGCATAGCGGGCGCGCAGGTCGGCAACGGCCGAACGCGACAGGTTCGCCACGACCACCCTGCCGTCGCGCATCGCGTCGTCCGTGCCGAGCGGCAGACCGTAGCTCAGCCCGTTCGCCTGCCAGGACAGGGCGAGAGCGCCGGCCGCCTCCGCGGCGGCGAAGGCGACAGCATCCATCACGTCATGGTCCTCGGCGGCGGGATTGGCAGTGCGGGTGATCACGCGGCGCGCGAACAGGACATCGTCTCCAGGGCCGAGCCGCTCGCGCGCATAGGCGATCAACGTGTCCTTGCCGGAGCCGCTCGGACCCGTCACGGCAACGAACACGCCGGTCCTGACCGGGAAAAGCCGGCTCGCGAGCTCGCGCTCGATCGATGCGGACACCATCATGCGACGCGGCTGCCTTCGCGCCAGACCGCCCTGACCACCGGCACATGCTCGTCGACGCGGACGCGGACCAGGTCGGCCCTGCGGCCGGCTTCGATCACGCCCCTGTCGTTCAGCCCCACGGCCTCGGCCGGGTTCTTCGACACCATGGCGACGGCTTCGGGCAAGGAGATCTCGTCCACGACGTCGCCGAGGAAGAATGCCGACTGGATGAGGCTGAACGGTATGTAGTCGGACGACAGGATATCCAGGCAGCCATTCTCTGCGAGCGTGCGGGCCGACACGTTGCCGGAATGCGAGCCGCCGCGGATGACGTTGGGCGCGCCCATGAGCACCGACATGCCCGATTCGCGCGACGCCCTGGCGGCCGCCACCGTGGTCGGGAACTCGGCCACGCGCACGCCGTCGGATGCCGCCTCGTCGACGTGATCGATGGTGGCGTCGTCATGGCTTGCGAGCACGATGCCGCGTTCGCGGCAGGCGCTGGAGATGGAGCGCCGGTTCGGTCCGGCAAAGCGCTCGGATTCGGCGATCCGCTTCTCGCAGAAGGTCGTGAACTGATCCTCGGTCATCTTCATCTTGCCGATGTAGTAGGCCCTGTAGGCATCGATCGAGGTAAATTGCCGCTGGCCGGGCGCATGATCCATGAGCGAGACCAGACGAACGCGGTCGCCATCGCCGTAGAGCTCGAAGCTCGACAAGCAGTCCGGCGCGCAGACCTCGCATCGCAAGTGGATAAGATGATCGGCGCGAAGCCGCCCCACATCAACGCTGTGGTTCACGGCGGTGGCAAGCTCACGCATGTCGGACGCGGTCATTTCGCCTTCCTCGATGAGGCCGATGCGCAGCGCGTCGAACACGGTGGTAATCCCGGAAGCCGCGACCTGCGCATCATGCGCGAGCACCGCGGCGATGGGATTCCAGCGCACCCTGGGGCGAGGCGCGTAGTGACCCTCTAGGTGGTCGGTATGAAGCTCGACAAGACCCGGAATGATGTAGTCGCCCTCCATATCCTCGCCGGTGTGGGCACGGCCGGTGGAAATGTCGGCTATCTTTCCGTCGCGGATCGCGATCGTACCCTCGACAACCTCGTCGGGCAGTACGATGCGCGCATTGTTGAGTATCGTCAGGGTGGACATCTCAGGCGGTCTTTCTGGCGGGCATGCGCCCTATTTCGTGGAACGAACTGACTGTGAACGGAGCGCCGGCTTCGGTCTCGACAAACAGCGCAAGCGAATCGACGGCGAACGGTTCGAGAAGCATCGGGCCGAAGAATTCCTCGATCGCCCTTTCGACGCGGAGGCTCTCGTCACCCGACACGCGCCCGGTCAGGGTCATGTGGAAGCGGAAGTCCTCGAAAACGTAGGGATAGCCCCAGCGATGCAGGTTCTTGAGGTGCTGCGGCGACAGGTTGTCCGGGTTGCGCCGCGCGATATCGGCGTCCGACAGCGGCGCACGGAAGCGATCGAACGTCGTGACGACATCCGCGGCCAGCCGATCGAGGGCCTCGCTTCGTGCATCGGGCACCAGCGCGAAGAACCCGCCCAGCCGGGCAAGCCGGACCCGGGGCAGGACCACCGGGTGGCGACTTGCGCAAAAATCCTCGAGCGCCGACACGAGTTCGGATTCGGTCACGTTCGCGGCGAGATGAAACGGCGCCTTGAGTGTCGCGTGAAATCCGTAGCGGCGCGCGGCGGCGGTATGGAACGCGATCTCGGCCGCGCCCAGGGGGCCGATCGCCGGCGGCGGCGCAACCTCGCGGCCATAGGCATCGCGACCGAGCCAGCTCGAGGCCAGCCTGGTCAACGGATCGTCCCTTCCGGGTGTGAAATAGATCGCGTAGCGCATGGTTCATCCTCGCCGATCGCGATTGCCTTAGGCGATTTGCATGACAGAAAAGCGAAACCCGCCGACCCGCCGCCGGTTTTTCGGGCTCGCTCTCGCCTCAGCCGCGTCCGCCGCCGCTGATCAGTTTCTTGCGCAGCGCACCGGAAACGGCATCGAACGCGAAAACGACGAGCAGGATCAGGATTACCATATAGGCGACGTTTTCCCAATCCTGGTTCGTACGCATCGCCTCCCACAGCTTCAGCCCGATGCCGCCGGCGCCGACGGCACCGATGATCGTGGCCGAGCGCGTATTGGATTCCCAGAAATAGAGCGACTGACTCGCGAAGACGGGCAGGACCTGCGGGACGATGCCGTAGCGCTGCACGACCACCGGATTGGCGCCAACCGATTTGACGCCCTCGCGCTGCTTGTCGTCGACATTCTCGAGCGCCTCGGAATAGAGCTTCCCCAGCGTCCCGGTATCGGTGAAGAAGATCGCGGAGATGCCGGCAAGCGGACCCGGGCCGAAGGCGCGCGTGAAGAACAGCGCCCAGATCAGCATGTCGACGGAGCGCAGGAAGTCGAAGAAGCGCTTGCTGAACTGGTTGAGGAAGAAGTTCGGCGTGATGTTGCGGGCGGCCATGAAGGCCAGGGGAAAGGCCACGATCGACGCGAACAGCGTGCCGACGAAGGCCATGACGATAGTCTGGAGCAGCTTCGACCAGACGTCGAGATGCTGCCATTCTGCGTTGTAGAGGATGTTGTTCCAGGCCAGAGCGAGGTTGCTCCGCGCCGGGTCGAGCCGCTCGCCCGAGACGATCAGGCCGACGACCTCGCCAGCGCTCTTGCCCCAGAACGGCGACGCGGTGTCGAAGAGGAAATTCTCCCAGCCGAGGAAGCGCCGCCTGACCTTTACGGCGTCGTAGTCGATCTCGGCGCGCCCCTCGAAGCCGAACCATGCGACGATCTTGCGCCCGGCATATTTCTGCTCGGCCCAGGCAGGCAGGGCGCCGTCGATGCGGACGTCCTCGCCCGGACCCAGCCGGACGACGAGCGTCTCGTCGCCGCGCTTCACCGTCACCATGTCGGGGAGCACGGTGATGATCCCGGCATCGCCCATCGTCACCACGGCGCGGGTGACGACCTCCTCGGTGACGGTCCCGGCTGCCGGCGGCGCAGGGTCATTGCCGTCCCCGATCGGCGCGTCAGGCACCATGAAGGTGATCGTCGGGCCGCTGTCGGGCTTCGTGCCCTGCGCGCCCGGCACCATGAAGCTGTTGGCGATCTTGTCCTCGACCGACGGCGCGGCCGCGCCCGTGCCAGCGTCGTGCTCGACGGCCCTGCTGACCTGCTTGCGCTCCGCCTCGATCCAGTCCGGTCTGGGATCCTTGCCCAGCGGCGAGAAGCGGGGAAACCCGATGCGCATCGCGCCGTCACTGGCGATGTCGATGTCGGGGCGCGCCTCCCAGGAGATCCAGTCGGCGAGATAGGCGCCGACGATCTCGAGATTGGTCTTGCGGATCGCCTCGGGGATCGAGAAGAACCAGACGCAGTAGACGGTGTAGAGCGCGCATGCCGCCAGCACCAGAAGCGGCGCATAGCGGCGCAGCGGACGGTCGCGCAGCATCTCGGGGTAGCGCTGTTCGATGTCGGCGATGCGGGCGGCTTCAAGGGATGTCATGGCTTGACCTCACCGTCCGAACGCGAAGGCCTGCTCGCCGACCAGCCGGCGGCGCAGCCATGCCGACAGCTGGTCGACCGCGACGATTGTCAGGAAGAGCAGGAAGATGATGGCGATCGTCTTGGCCTCGTGGCTACGGCTGATCGACAGGCGCAGCGCCTCGCCAATGCCGCCGCCGCCGACCGCGCCGATGATCGTCGAGGCGCGGACGTTGATCTCGAGGCGCAGGAGGAAGTAGCTGGTAAAGTTGGGCATGACCTGCGGAACGATGCCGAAGGCGACCCGCTCGACCCAGTTCGCGCCCACCGCGCGCAACCCTTCCTCGGGTTTCATGTCGGCGTTCTCCACGACCTCGAAGAACATCTTGCCGAGCGCACCGATGGTGTGGATCGACACGGCGATGATCGCGGGAATCGGGCCGATCGACAGGATCGCGACGAAGAAGCCGGCAATGACGATTTCGGGGAAGGCGCGCAGGAACTCCATGATGCGGCGGACGCCGCCGCGTAGCCAGACATTGCGGACCAGATTCTTGGCCGCGACGAAGCTGAACAGGAAGGCGAAGGTGAAGCCGATCAGCGTCGAGAGGATCGCGATGTTGAGCGTCTCGAGCATCTTGTAGAAATATTCGGGAATGTAGAGCGTCTCGCCGAGATAGACGCGGCCTTCGGGGTAGTTGTATTTGAAACTGCCGTCGAAATAGGGCGAGGGCAGATCGAACAGCGCGCGGACCGGCTCGAGCGCATCGCGCGGGGCCAGATCAATGAAGAAGTCGAAGAAATAGGGCAACCGGTCGAAGAACTTGCCGGCATTGGTTTCGTTCGCGAACCACAGCGAGCCGCCGAGCGCGACCGCGAGTGCTATGATGCCAATCCAACTGTAGAGCGACCGGCGGGCATTGAGCTCGCGCCAGTGATGCTCGACGGCGTGGCCGGCTTCCGAAAGCTGGTCGTTCACCAAGGCTGTGCTCATCGCGGCGATACGCCCCCGGATCAAGCCAGAAGCGCCGCGGTACGTGCCGCGGCGCTTCGCATGGCTTTGTTGTCTTACGAGCCGATCTTGGCCTGTCGGGCGGCGATGATGGCTTTGTAGAATTCAGGCGTCACTTCGGTGAAGCCCTTGTAGTCACCGCCCTGGATCGCCGAGAAGCACTCCGGATCGCTTTCAGGCAGGGCCATCATGAAGTCCTTGAACTTGGCCTTCATGTCGTTGTCCATCGAGCTGCGAACCACGATCGGGCCGTTGGGAATCAGCGGCGATTTCCCGAGTTCGACCAGGTCGTCCATGTTGAGGATGCCCTTGTCGACCATCTTGCGCAGGTTGCCCGACGAGTAGCCGTCCTTGAACTCACCAACGCCCGATGCCCAGGTCGTGCCGGCATCGAACGTGCCCTTGACCACTTCGAGGACGAGGTTTTCGTGGCCGCCGCCAAAGCCCGTGGACGCAAAGAAGTCCTCGACCGGCATGCCGATCGTATCGGGAAGCGTCACATTGGGAACGAGGAAGCCGGAGGTGGAGTCGGGATCGGCGAAGCCGAGCTTCTTGCCCTTCATCTCCTCGACCTTGGTCATGCCGGAATCGCGGCGCGCGACCATGACGGAGTAGTAGCCCGACGAACCGTCAGTCTGGACCGTGGTCAGGATCGGTTCGACGGCCTCCGGGTTCTCCAGATAGACCTTCGCATAGCCCGAAGCGCCGAGCTCGGCATAGTCCAGCGTACCGCCGAGCAGACCCTGGATCACGCCGTCATAGTCGGCCGCCGGAAACAGCGAGACTTTCTCGACGCCGAGGACTTCCGGCAGCTTGTCGACCATGCACTGGAAGTTGCGAAGACGGTCGGCCTCGTTCTCGCCGCCGAGAATGCCGATACGGAAATCCTTGAGGTTTTCGGCCTGGGCCGAGCCGACCGCGAGGGCTGCGAGCGCGACTGCGCCCAAAAGAGCCTTTTTCAACATAAGATGTCTCTCCTGTTTGATCCGGCGGGCGCCGGCTGCTTGCTGTCTGCTGGGGCCCTTGACGGGGGCGAGGCGATCCCGGCGTCAGGCGCCAGCGAATTCGGGCGTCAGCGGAGCGGATGACGTGGTGACGCGCGGCCTCCGACCGGCAATGCTGGTCGAGGTGATGTCTTCGGATATGTCGCCGTCCTCACCCTCGGCGCCATAGATCATGCGGACGGCGTCGGTGGTCAGTTCCGACGCGGGGCCGTCGAACACGACTTCACCGGCCGCCATGCCCACGACCCGTTCGCAATAGGCGCGGGCCGTGTCGAGCGTATGCAGGTTGACGATGACCGTGATGCCCTCGCGCCGGTTTATGTCGGCGAGCGAGTCCATGACGATCTTCGCGTTCAAAGGATCGAGCGAGGCGATGGGCTCGTCCGCAAGGATCATCTTCGGTTGCTGCATCAGCGCCCGCGCGATCGCCACGCGCTGCTGCTGGCCGCCGGAAAGCGTGCCGGCGCGCTGCAGCGCAGTCGGGGCGATGCCCAACCGCTCGAGGGCCGCGATCGCCTGAATGCGTTCCTCGCGTGAGAACAATCCGAGCAGGTTGGCGCCGGTGCTCCGGTGGTTGAGACGGCCGAGCAGGACATTGGTGAGCACGTCGAGCCGCGGCACCAGGTTGAACTGCTGGAAGATCATCGCGCAGTCGCGCTGCCAGGCGCGGAGTGCGGTGCCGCGCAGCTTCGAGACCTCGGTGCCGTCATAAACGATCGATCCCTCGGACGGGTCGACCAGACGGTTGATCATCCTGAGCAGCGTGGATTTCCCGGCGCCGGACCGGCCGATCACGCCGACCATCTGGCCAGCCGCGATCTCCAGATCGACGCTGTCGACGGCGACGTTCTTGCCGAAGCGGCGGGTCACCTTGCGGATTTCGAGCATTCCGGTCCCCTAGTGGCCAGGGTGAATGAGCCTTCGGGAAACGGCCTATCGAAGCAGCATGAAGCTGGAATGTCGGTTGGATGACGGATTTGTTACGTTCCACAGGGCCGCGGACGGGCCGCGCGGCCGAGCCTCGACCTAGAGCGGCTCAGTCGCGCCGGACCGGCTGGCGCAGGATCGTCTTCAGCTTCGCCGGCTCCACCTTGCGCGGGTCACCAAGGTAGATCTCATGGTGCTTGCCTGCGAAGGCAAGGCCGCGCGCCGGCATGATCTCGCCATGCAGCCGCGCCAGAGCCGGCCCCTCATCGTCATAGGAGCCAATATGCATGGTCTGCAGGCAGAGACCCTCCTCGAAGGGCTCGAGCCGCAGCGTGTCGGGGGGCGTGCCGAGCTTTTTCGACGCCTTCGCCACGGCAGCGTCGTAGATCGTCCGGTCGACGGGATCGGGCGCCATGATCATCATCGTCCAGCGCCACGCGCCCTTGCGCCGGTCGACGAAGCTCTGCATGTCGTCAGCCCACCACAGCCCCTCGAGCGGCGGCACAATATAGTCGCGGCCTTGTGCCTTGGCGGCAAACTTGGCCGCATAGCTGACCGCGTAGAGCCACTCCACGGCACGCCTGTAGGCGTCCGAAACGTTAGGATCGCCGGCGCCGTCGACCATAACGTACCGGAACCGGGGAACATCGACCTCGACCCATTCGCCGACCGGCGGGTTGTAGAGCGGCTTCAGCGCCTTCTTGACATCGAACTTGTCCATCGCTGCCTCCATGTCCTTCAGAAATCCTTGCAGCCAGGCCTGTTCGGCCGCGATCCGCGCGAGCGCGTAGTCGAACATGGCTTCGACGAATGCCGGCACCGGCCTTTGTCCGGCCCGGACGGCGGCGAGCCGTGTCGCTTCCTCATCGAGCGCGGTACTGCGGGCCGACAATGCGCCGATCCCGTCCGCGGCGCCGACCGCAGGCCAGTTCGCCAGCCCGAGCAGCAGGCGAGGGTAGTCCCGCTCCGGTTCGGCGAGCGTGCGGAGCGTCTCGCGCGCCAGCGTCCTCTCGCCCTCGCCGGTCAACCGGTAGGGGCGCCGCGACTTGGCACCGCCCTCACCTGGCAGCGGCTCGACCAGCCCGGATCGGCGCAGCTTGTCGAGCAGGAAGTAGATCGACGAGAAGCCGATCTCCGTCCATTCGCGCAGCCCTCGCTGCTCGATGAGCTTCTCGATCTCGTAGCCGTGGCGCGGCCCCTCGCCGAGCAGCGTCAGGATCGCGAATTCGGCGCTCGTCGGGCTTCGCATATTCTAGTACTAGAATACATGGACAAGACCGTCAATCCGGATTCCGCTGGCGCGGTCAGCCTTCGTGCTTCTCCAGAAACTCCTCCGCCGTCAGGGCGCGGAAGTCTTCGAGCGCGGCGCGAAGCCGGTCGTGGTTCCAGTCCCACCAGGCGAGCGCCTGGAAGCGCTCCGCGATTGCACGCGGGAAGCGCTCCCTGATCGGCCTCGCTGGTACGCCGCCGACGATCGTATAGGGCGCGACGTCCTTCGAGACGACCGCGCCGGCCCCGATTGCCGCGCCGTCTCCCACGGTGACGCCGGGCAGAATGGTTGCGCCATGGCCGAGCCAGGTGTCGTGGCCGATCGACACGCCGTTCGAGCGGCGCCAGTCGAAGAACTCCTCTTCGACCGCCGCGTCGTCCCAGTAGTCGGACGCGCGATAGGTGAAGTGATGCAATGTCGCGCGCCAGGTCGGATGGTTGGTCGCGTTGATGCGGCAGGCGGCGGCGATGTTGGAGAACTTGCCGATGCGCGCCGCCCAGACGCCGCAGTCCTGAACGAGATAGGAATAGTCGCCGAGTTCGCTGTCGTGAAACCGGCTGCGTTCGCCGATCTCGGTGTAGCGGCCGAGCGTCGAATTGGTGACCTGGGCCGTTGGGTGGACCAGCGGGGTTTCGGACAGTTTCTTCATGCCGCCCTTCCCGGCGCGAACGCCGTGACGTCGACGACGCGGTCCGCGACGGCCTCGCGCACGTCGAGATCGTGGAAGATGCCGAGCATCGCCACGCCGGCCGCCTTCTTCTCCCTGATCATGTCGACCACGACATCGCGATTGACCCGGTCGAGCGATGCCGTGGGCTCGTCGAGCAGGAGCACGGGATGGTCGGTGATGAAGCCGCGCGCGATGTTGACGCGCTGCTGTTCGCCGCCCGAGAAGGTCGCCGGCGGCAGGCTCCAGAGCTGTTCGGGAAGGTTGAGCCGCGACAGCAGCGAACGGGCGCGATCGCGCGCAGCCTCCGGCGCTTCGCCGCGACCAACAAGCGGCTCGGCCACCACATCGATCGCCGCGACACGCGGCACCGTGCGCAGGAACTGGCTGACATAACCGATCGTGTCGCGGCGCACCGCCATCACCGTGCGGGGATCGGCGGTAACGAGATCGACCAGGCCCTCGCCATGCCGCGCGATGATCTGGCCTTCGTTCGCGGCGTAGTTGCCGTAGAGCATCTTTAGAATGGTGCTCTTGCCGGCACCGGACGGCCCGCCGAGCACGACGCATTCGCCGGCCGCCAGCGAAAACGACACGTTCGACAGGACCGGCAGGCTGACGCCGCCGCGCAGATGCATGGTGAAGGTCTTGCCGACTTCGGAAACGACGATGGGCGTGGGCATGTCAAACCTGCAGGATGCTCGAGACGAGAAGCTGGGTATAGGGCGCCTGGGGATCGTCGAGCACGCGGTCGGTCAGACCGGTCTCGACCACATGACCGTCCTTCATCACCATCATCCGATGGGACAGAAGCCGCGCCACGGCGAGGTCATGCGTAACGACGACCGCCGCGAGACCGAGGTCGGCAACGAGGCCGCGCAGGAGATCGAGAAGCCGCGCCTGGACGGACACGTCCAGCCCACCGGTCGGCTCGTCCATGAAGACGAGGCGCGGACCGGTGACAAGATTGCGTGCGATCTGCAGGCGCTGACGCATGCCGCCCGAGAAGGAACGCGGCGCGTCGTCAACTCGGTCTTCAGCGATCTCGACCCGACCCAGCCAGTCGACTGCCGCGGCGCGGATGTTGCCGTAGTGGCGGTCGCCGATCGCCATCAGGCGCTCGCCGACATTGGCGCCGGCCGACACGCTCATCCGCAGCCCGTCGGCCGGGTTCTGATGGACGAACCCCCAATCCGTGCGCATGAGGAAACGGCGCTCGGCTTCACCCAGGCGGTAGAGGTCGCGGAACATGCCGTCGCGCATCCGGTAGCTGACGGTGCCGGACGTCGGCAGGAGCCGGGTGGAAACGCAGTTGAGCAGCGTCGTCTTGCCGGAACCGGACTCGCCGACAACAGCCAGGACCTCACCCGGCCAGAGCTCGAAGCCGACATTCTCGCAGCCCGTACGGGACCCGTAATATTTCGACAGGCCGGTAACGCGCAGAAGCGGTTCGTCGGTCATCAGGCAGCCTCCTCGCCGGTATGGCCCTCGGCACGCCGCGCCTCGCAGTGATCGGTGTCGGAGCAGACGAACATGCGTCCGCCGCGATCGTCGAGCACCACCTCGTCGAGATAGACGTCTTCCGCGCCGCACAAGGCGCACGGGCTGTCGAAGCTCTGGATCTCGAACGGATGGTCCTCGAAGTCGAGGCTGACCACGTCGGTGAAGGGCGGCAGCGCGTAGATGCGCTTTTCCCGGCCGGCGCCGAAAAGCTGCAATGCAGGCGACATGTGCATCTTCGGATTGTCGAATTTGGGCGTCGGCGAGGGATCCATCACATAGCGGCCCTCGACCTTGACGGGATAGGCGTAGGTCGTCGCGATGTGGCCGTGGCGGGCGATGTCCTCGTAGAGCTTCACATGCATCAGCCCGTACTCCTCCAGCGCGTGCATCTTGCGCGTCTCGGTCTCGCGCGGCTCGAGGAAGCGCAGCGGCTCGGGGATGGGCACCTGGTAGACGAGGATCTGGCCCGCCTTCAAAGGCGTCTCGGGGATGCGGTGGCGGGTCTGGATGATCGTCGCCTCGGCGGTCGACGTCGTCACCGCGACATTCGCCACCTTGGCAAAGAAGGCGCGGATCGAGACGGCGTTCGTCGTGTCGTCGGCGCCCTGATCGACGACCTTCAGCACATCGTCGGGACCGATGACCGACGCCGTCACCTGGACCCCGCCGGTACCCCAGCCGTAAGGCATCGGCATCTCGCGGCTGGCGAACGGCACCTGGTAGCCGGGAATGGCGATCGCCTTGAGGATGGCACGCCGGATCATGCGCTTGGTCTGTTCGTCGAGATAGGCGAAATTGTAGGCGGCAAGGC
>JAMLJD010000017.1 GCA_023953775.1 Rhizobiaceae bacterium
TATATCTGATTTCGCGCCCGCAAGACCCTGCCGGGCGCGTTTTCACATCTGGGGTTGTTTATAACCCCTCATTTGCCGGGATAACGTCCAGAGCTGATCAACGGCCATGCCTGCACATAGGGCATGATCTGTTCATGCTTCGCTCGCCAGTGGGCATCGATGCCGTCCCATCCATTGCCCTGAAAAACGTGCCCACACTCAGGGCAGACCTTGGCCTCTTGCGGTTTCGCAATGCGCTTAACGATCTTGTCGAACCGCTCCTCGGAGTCGTCCGTTTCGTGTTCACGAGCGGCTTCTTCAAACTTTTCGCGTTGCGACTTATGCGGTTCCGGCTTGTCCATACTCGGGCTCCTTAAACAAGGCGTCCTTGACCACTATCTCATGCTTTCCGACGATCTCATAAACCACGACGATTGTCGGTTGTTTGATCGACTTCGCGCCCTCGTAGGTAAATGAGCGAAGCATGCCATCTTCTGTCATCGGAACGCCAACTTTTGGGTCGTGCAACAAGACCCAAGTGATTGCTTCCCAAGCTATCGGAGTCCCTTCCCATTTCTCGATAGCATTATCGAGCGCCAATTGAGCGGGCGGGTCTTCGATAAGGTGCACTCTAGAGCAGCCTGGATCGCTTCACCACTTCTGTTGCCCAACGAAGCTCATCTTCGTTGGGGTCGCGAATTCGATCTGACAACAATGAATGGAACGGGATCGTTTCCCCCATGCGAGCGATGTCCCAACCGTAGTTGTGAGACAGGTCGCTAACGCTGGTCGCGGTATGGTCATCATCGATATGTTTGATCCAATAATCGATGGTACCCTTTTCCTGTGGGGTGAAAAGATTCATAGGCGGTTGTAGCGCCCTGAACTTCCATCCTTCGTGATTAAAGTGGCGATCTTTCCATTGCTCAATAAGCCCCTCACGGGCCAACTCTTCACGCAAAGCCATGCCGTCCCTCGGAATTGGCCCGTGCTTCTCGCGAATATATGGTGCGCCGGTTATCGACTCGCCTGTTAGAACGAACTGTCGCGCGTCTGAAAACCAAGCCACCTTGTTTAGCTTTGTAGCGCCGAAATTTGCGCGAGCGCCAGCCACCCAAATCACGTAATGAATCAGGTTCTTTAGCCGGTTACGGTCATATTCGCGATCGGTCATTCGATATTTCCGACGCTTAACTAGGTAGTCTGCGTGAGGATACCTAGCCCTTGATCAAGTAGTGACACGATACATCAAACGGCGGCCCTTGGCACCCTGCAATGCACGTTCGGCGCGTTCCGCGTCTTCGATGCCCATTGCCGAGCGGTTCGAATAGCGGAAATCGAACTCCGCCAGATAACGGTGCAGGTGGTGTTCGGCGCAATGCTGGTACACGCCCTTCATGCCGCGCTTGAAGATCGAATAGTAGCCTTCGACGGTGTTCGTATTGATGCCGCCAGCACGGCCATACTCGTTCTTCGAATGCTCGACGGCACCATGCGAAGCGAACTCTTTGCCGACGCGCACATAGTGGCGAGCTTCGTCGGTCATGAATGCGCTTTCCTTGGCGATGTTGTCGCGAACGATCGGGATCACGCGGGAAACCGCCGTGGTGTCGATATGGAACGAACGGGCACGGCCACCGCGCTCTACAAGCGTGAGAACGATGTTCTTGTGAGCGCCACTGTTAGCCAGCTTAGGAACACCGGCAAGACGACCGATATAGGTTTCATCGGCTTCCACCGTCTTACCGGCTCCGCCCAAAGGGGAGAAGTCATCCGAGCGCATGGCTTCGCGGATACGATGGGCAAGAAACCAAGCCGTCTTGTAGGTGCATTCCAGAACGCGGTGAAGCTGGTGCGCGCTGATACCCTTCTTGGACGAGCACATGAGATGGATAGCCTGTAGCCACTTGGTGAGCGGCAGGTGGCTTTCTTCGAAGATCGTGCCCATGCGAACGGTGAACTGCGAACGGCAAGCCGCGCACTTGTACAGGCCGTGGCGCTCGATGCCTTCCGGGTTCTTCTTGGACGGCTTGGTGCGGACGCCTACCAGCTTGTAGTGCTTATCCACGGAACCGCACTTGGGGCAAACCGGGCCTTCCGGCCACAAGATACCCTCCACATGCTCGAAAGCGGCGGCTTCATCGTAGAAGTAGGGGCGGGACAAAACGGACATGGGTTAACTCCTTGTCCCTTATGTACGAATCCCCGTTGGGTTTGTCAAGTGTATAATCGCCTCTGATCTTTGATCCGTGATTGAGTATACGAAGGACTTCATTCGCCCTTCGTGATCGCTGGTTCACGAAGACGATCGGGGAGCCGCCGGAGAGGCCGAAATCGGCATCAGGCGGGACGGGAGACGAGCCGTAATGGTGGCGCGGGTGCAGACGGTGGCCTTCCAGGGCGTCGAGGCGGTGCCGGTCGATGTCCAGGTGATGGTCGCGCCGGGCAAGATCAACATGCATATCGTCGGACTGCCGGACAAGGCCGTGGCCGAGAGCCGCGAGCGCGTCCAGGCGGCGTTGCATGCGTCGGGACTTTCGATGCCCGCCAAGAAGGTCACGATAAACCTCGCGCCGGCTGACCTGCCCAAGGAAGGCAGCCATTACGACCTGCCGATTGCGCTTGGCCTGATGGCCGCGCTGGGCGCGATACCTGCCGATGCGCTGGCGGACTACGTCGTTCTGGGAGAACTCTCGCTCGACGGCACGATAGCGCCGGTTGCGGGCGCCCTGCCCGCGGCGATCGGCGCCAACGCGCTGGGCAAGGGATTGATCTGCCCCCATGGCTGCGGCTCCGAGGCCGCCTGGGCCGGTTCCGATATCGACATCCTCGCGCCGCGCAGCCTGATTGCGGTCGCCAACCATTTCCGCGGCACGCAGGTCCTGTCGCGGCCGGAGCCGGCGATACGCGCCGCGCCGCGCGACCTTCCCGACCTCGCCGACATCAAGGGACAGGAAATGGCCAAGCGGGCGCTGGAAGTCGCGGCCGCGGGAGGGCACAACTTGTTGATGGTCGGTCCGCCGGGCGCGGGAAAGTCGATGCTGGCGCAACGGTTGCCGTCGATCCTGCCGCCTCTCGCGCCGCGTGAGCTGCTCGAACTGTCGATGATCGCCTCGATCGCCGGCGAACTCGCGGGCGGACGTCTTTCCGACCGGCGGCCTTTCCGCGCGCCCCATCATTCGGCATCGATGGCGGCGATGGTCGGGGGCGGTTTGCGCGCCAGGCCGGGCGAAGCTTCGCTTGCCCATCACGGGGTGCTGTTTCTCGACGAATTGCCGGAATTCGCGCCGCAGGTGCTCGATTCGCTGCGCCAGCCGATCGAGACCGGGGAATGTGTGATCGCACGTGCCAACCATCGCGTCGCCTATCCGGCGCGCGTCCAGCTCGTCGCGGCGATGAACCCGTGCCGGTGCGGCATGGCGGGTGAGCCCGGCTACCGCTGTGCGCGAGGCCCGCGCTGCAAGGCGGACTATCAGGCGCGTATCTCTGGACCATTGCTCGACCGTATCGATCTGAGGATCGAGGTTCCGGCAGTGTCGGCCACCGACCTCATCGCACCGGTCCAGGCGGAGACGAGCGCGACGGTGGCCGCGCGGGTTGCCCGTGCACGCGATACGCAGCGCCTGCGCTATGCGGAATTGCAACTCGACGGGGGGTCGACCAACGCCCAGTGCTCAGCTGCCGTGATCGAGAAGGTCGCCGCGCCCGATGCGGGTGGCCTGGCGTTGATGCGCGAGGCGAGCGAAAAGCTCGGCTTCTCGGCCCGCGCCTATCACCGCGTCCTGAAGGTTGCCCGCACCCTTGCCGACCTGGATGGGGCGGATACGGTCGGCCGCATTCATCTTGCCGAGGCGATCTCCTATCGGATCGCCGGCGAAAGGCTGGCGCAGGCCGCATGACACAATGGGCCCGGGCGAACCCGGTCGCGTCGAGGATCGATGGCCTCGATTACGAGGCGAGCGTACCGTTGGTTTCTCAAAAGCACGACCCGCCGGTCCTTTCGGCAGTGGCTGCAGCCTTTTGCATCGATGTGACGCACACCACATAGATGCTTGAAAATAGACAAGACAGACCGTGCTCTCGTCCGAGAACCGGTATCCTTTGTCAGGCAACCTGGATAAGCGGAAATATGCCGGCAGACAGCTATTTCAGCGCGCCGACCATCATGCTGTCTTCGGATTTGAGGCTGACCCAACGCCCGGTATGGTTCGAGGCCTGGCGCTTGAGATAGCGGTAGCCCGTCTCCGTCCACGGTTTCACCGTGTCGTTGAGGTTGTCGAGGATGTAGTCGCCCTTGTCCGTCCGCACGGTCAGGACGGCATGGCCTTCTCCGTCCGGCTTGCGCACGACCGTGATCAAAAGATTGGCGAGCGAAATCCCCTTCTTTGCGAGAACCCGGCGCTTCTCGAGAACGTAATCCTCGCAGTCGCCGACCCCTTTGGTGGGATAGGCCCAGACTTCGTCCTTGCCATAGATGTCGCGGTCGTTGAGCGGGCGGACCGCACGATTGACGGACGTGTTGACCGACGAGATCGCGCTCCACAACCGTTTCGTGAGCGAAGCCGGGCGCTGGTCGCGGGGACGAACCGCGCATTCGGCGGGCATGGCCTTGCAGAACTCGTAGTGGCCGATCGGCTGCGACGTCAGCTCACCGGTTTCCATCGCGGCAGACTGGGCGGCCGGTGTGATCACCAGAAGCGAACAAAGCAATGCGTCCCCGACAAGACGGCGCAAACGCCGCATCTTGGTCGACACTTCCATAAAGCCGCTCCCCGCACGTCTTGTCGTTCGTTAACAAAACGTTAAGTGGCCGGTCTCGGACTTGTCAATAAACGGTCCCGACTTGTTGGTTGAATGGTTACCCGCTGTTGTCGTGCTGCAACAGCGTGATGCGCGAAACACCTTGCGGATCAACATCTTAGCAAAAGAACTGCCGGCCGTGGGCAAGATCATGCGCTTCTTGCGACCGCAAAGGGGGTGGTGATTCGATGCCTAGGCCACAGCATTTTACAGTCAGGCGATTCACTTGGAGCCCGCCAAATGCGGAGACGCTGCGCCCCTGCGCGTCTTGAAAGATGCACGGCGCATCATGATTCGAGGCGTCAGATCGGCCGGTCCGAGCCGACTGACCTCAACTCGCCGAATGAACGATCCTGGGCTTGCGTCGCGACCGGGCCGAGTGGTTGAAGCTCGCCATGAAGTCGACGATGCGCGGGACGATCTCGGCGCGGAACCGGGATCCGTTGAAGACCCCGTAATGGCCAACCTTGGGCTGCAGATAGTGAAGCCGCATGTCGTCAGGTATGTTGACGCAGAGATCCTGCGCGGCCTGTGTCTGGCCGACGCCGGAGATGTCGTCATTCTCGCCCTCGACGGTCAGCAGCGCGACGTTGCGGATCGCTGTCAGGTCGACCGGCTCGCCGCGATGCGTCATCTCGCCTTTCGGCAAGGCATGGCGGACGAAGACGGTCTCCACGGTCTGCAGATAGAATTCCGCCGTCAGGTCCATGACCGCGAGATACTCGTCATAGAACTCGCGGTGCTTCTCGGCCGAATCACCGTCGTCCTTGACGAGGTGCATGAAGAAATCCTTGTGCGCGATGATGTGGCGATCGAGATTCATGCTCATGAAGCCCGAAAGCTGCAGGAATCCCGGATAGACCTCGCGCATGAAGCCCGGCGCGGGCCAAGGCACCGTCATGATGACGTTATCGCGGAACCAGTCGATGCCCTTCTCCTCGGCGAGCTGGTTGACCGCGGTCGGATTGCGCCGCGTGTCGATCGGACCGCCCATCAGCGTCATGGTCGCCGGCGCATTGCGGTCGCCGCGGCCCTCCATGAGCGCAACGGCCGCGAGCACGGGCACCGATGGCTGGCAGACGGCCATGACATGAGTGTCAGGACCGAGGAAATCCAACATCTCGATGATGTAGTCGACATAGTCGTCGAGATCAAAACGGCCGTCGGCGACCGGCACCATGCGCGCATCGGCCCAGTCGGTGATGTAGACCTCGGCATGCTGGATCATCGATTCGACGGTGCCGCGCAAAAGCGTCGCGTAGTGGCCGGACATGGGGGCGACGATCAGCAGCTTTGGATCCTGCTTGCGCCCCGCAGGAAGCTGACGCTCGAAATGGACAAGGTCGCAGAACGGACGCGACCAGACCCGTTTCTCCGAAACGGCGGTGGTCTTGAAATCGACCTTGGTCTCGGTGATGCCGAAGGCCGGCTTGCCGTATCGGCGCGTCGTGCGTTCGAACAGCTCGGCCGCCGCAGCGACTGAGCGGCCCCATGGTGTCTGGGAGAACGGATTGAGCGGGTTCGAATAGAATAGCCGCACCGCATCGGCATAGGCCCTGTAGGGTTGCAGCGCGGCGTGGTTGAATTCATAGAGCTGGTAATACATCAACACCCCTGTAGCCTCAGCCGGCCGATGGATCATGGCCTAGCCGGTCGGGGCGAATGATTGTTATGACACAAAGCTTAACAGCGATTTGCTGCAATGCAATAGATCACGCAACGTGACCTTCCTGGCCGCCGAGCACGACGGCTACGAAGACGCCCGCCGGCGATAGAACGCCGCCAGCAGCATCGGCGTCAGATACATCGGAATCTGGTAGCAGCCGATGAAGAGGAGCAGCGGATCGGTTACCGATGCCGGAAGTGCTGCGAGAAACAGCGCAATGTTGCGATTGCCGGCGACGATACCGAGCGGCACGGCCAGAGATCGCATTCCGGTTCGCTCGAGCAGCAGCGCCGAGGCGATCTGGAGCCCGAAGTTTCCCGCGAAAGCGGCAACGAGCGCGGCGATCAGCCCTGCCGGGTCGTTGCGCATCGCCGGCCCGACCGCCGCCATAAGGCCCACGACGACTATCGCCATCAACAGGGCGGAGATCCCGTCGACGACGGTCAGCCCATCAGGCGTCGGGTCGCGCCAGACAAGCCCCCTGATCAGAAAGGCAGCGCCCGTCGCCAATGCGATGATGCCGAGCAGCCGCGCGGCGGCGATCGCGACCGGGCCCAATTCGCCCAGTCCCGGCATGACCCAGAACACGGGTATGACGGTCACAGGCAGGAGGGCTGTGCCGACGACGAGCTGCCGCAGCGCCGGGGCGGGATCGTGGCCGCACAGGATAACGAGATTGGGGCTGCCCGATATCGGAGCCGCCGCCATCATCAACACGAGTGCGGTGCCCAGCGCGTGAGACACGCCTGCTGCAGCCAACAGCCCCGCCGTCGAGAGAGGAAGAGCGATCTGCAGCGCCAGGGCGAAGCCGACCGAATCGCGCAGATCCGATACCGCGCCAATGGCGCGGCGTGGTCCGATCCTCAGCGCTGCGACGAAAAGCATGAAGGCGATGAGTTCGCCGAGCCACGGCTTCATTGCCGCCGCCACGCCGGGAAACAGGATTCCAGCCAGGAGGCCCAGGATCAGTATGGCCTTGCCGTGGCGTGCGGCAGCCCGGGCGAGAGCCGCCAGGATGCTCATGTCAGGCCACGAATGATCAGGAGAACAGCGGCGACGCCCGCAACGGTCAGCAGGGCTGGCCTGTAGCGTTTGTCGAAACGGCCGTGAAGCATCGTCGCGATCGCGGCGCCTGCCAGCATCGGCGGGAACATCAAGGCCGCGAGCAGAACGTCGCGGGCTCCCGCCCATCCGGACAGGAACAGGCCGGCGAGGGAGATCGCGCAGCCGAAGGCGAAGAAGGCGGCCAGCGTCGGCCGCGCCTCGGAGGCGGGACGATCCTGGTAGATGATGGCCAGCGGCGGCGCGCCGACCGACGTGATGGTGCCCATCAGCCCCGACAGGAACGACATGGCAGACAGGCTGGCGGTCGTGAAAGGCATCCGCATGCCCGCAACCGACAGGAGAACCGCCAGACCGACGAAGCCGCCGAAAATGAGCTCGAATAGTCCGCTGCCGGCGACCACCGACAGGAGCGCCGCGGCAACGGCAACGCCCGCGACACGGCCGGCGGAACCGAGTGCCACCTCGTTCCACCGTACCGCATGGCGCTCGCGAAATGCGCCGATCGATGCCGTGAAGAGGCCGAGAATGAGCGTGGGGGCCGGCACCAGCTCCGGATCGATGAGCGCCAGGAGCGGCGCGGCGGTCAACCCGAAACCCATCCCCAGGCCGGACTGAACCATCGCCGCGGCGACGACGATGAGGCCTACGGCGACCAGCGCCAGCGGCGAGTGGAAACCCGTAACGGCAAGCAGATCCACCAGTCTTACCCGGCCGCGCTGTGGCGCATGTTCTCCGGCAGCCATGTTGCGAGCTGCGGGAAGGCGATCAGAATGAAGACCATGAGGATCATGATCAGGAACATCGGAAATGCGGCCCGGGCGACATAGTTCATCTCGTGCCCGCTCATGCCTTGAAGAACGAAGAGGTTGAACCCGATCGGCGGAGTGATCTGAGCCATCTCGACCACGACGACGATGAAAATTCCGAACCAGATGATGTCGATGCCGGCCTCGCGCACCATCGGTTCTACGACGGCGATGGTCAGCACCACCGCGGAGACGCCGTCGAGGAAGCATCCGATCACGATGTAGAACAGAAGCAGCAGCATCAGCAGCTCGAAACGCGACAGGTCCAGCCCTCCGATGAACAGGGCAAGGCTGCGCGGCAGTCCGGTGAAGCCCATCGACAGCGAAAGGAACGCCGCGCCGGCAAGAATGAGCGCAATCATCGCCGACGTGACCGTGGCGCCAAGCAGGCTTTCGGTGAACGACGCCCAGGTGAGCGACCCTTGCACGACCGCGAGCACCAGCGCGCCGATGACACCGATCGCCGCTGCTTCGGTAGCGGTCGCGTAACCGAGATACATCGAGCCTATCACGACCGCGATTAGGACCAGGACGGGTATCAGGAACCGCGAACTGGAAAGGCGTTCCGCAAACGTCGTCTCCGGTTCCGGATCGGGGCTGTAGTTGCTCGAAAACTTCGAGACGATCACGACATAGGCCATGAACAGCGCTGCCAGCACCAGGCCCGGCACGATCCCCGCGATGAACAGGCGGGTGATCGACTCGTTGATCGTCACGCCGTAGACGATCAACGTCAGGGACGGCGGGATCATGAGGCCGAGCGTGGCCGCCCCCGCCAGCGTGCCGATCACCATGTTCTCGGGATAGTTCCGCTTGCGCAGTTCCGGCACGGACATCTTGCCGACGGTCGTGAGCGTCGCGGCCGACGACCCCGACACGGCAGCGAACACGGTGCACCCGACGATGTTGGTATGGAGAAGGCCGCCGGGCAGCTTCGCCATCCATGGCGAAAGTCCCTTGAACATGTCCTCCGACAGCCGGGTTCTAAACAGAATCTCGCCCATCCAGATGAACAGCGGCAGCGCGGTCAGGGTCCATGATGATGCGGACCTCCAGACGACCGTCATCATGGCGTCGCCCGCCGGCCGAAGCGTGAACAGTTCCATGCCGACCCACGCCACGCCAAGCAGCGCCAGCCCGACCCACACGCCGGTACCGAGCAGGAGGAACAGCACGAAGAGGAAGATACCGATTGCCGCGAACTGTTCCATCGTCGCCTACTCCGCCGGCTGGTCGAGCGTTGCGTGACGGATATTGTCCCGGCGAACGACCAGCAAGGTGAGCAAGTTGTCGGCGAAACAGACCGCGAGGAGGATCGCGCCGAAGGCCATCGGAAGCTGGGGTATCCAGAGCGGTGTTGCGTCCTGGCCCTGGCTGATGTCGTTCAGCTTGCGCGACCAGTAGACCGCCTTGACCGCGTACCAGGCGAGGTACGACGTCGTCGCCAGCCCGATCGCCATGCACCACAACTCGCCCCAGAAACGATGCCTTCCAAGCGCTGTGAGGAACAGATTGACGCGAATATGGGCTCCGCGGTTGAGCGCATATGCGAATGCGAAGAAGGACGACGACGCCATCAGATAACCGGCGTATTCGGCCGAGCCGGGAAACGCGATGCCGGTCCAGCGCGCGACCATCTGCAGCGACACGACGACCAGGATCGAAACCAGGCAGACCGCGGCAAGCAGTCCGGACAGGAAATAGAGCCCGTCGAGGGCGCGGCGAAGAAACGTCAAGGACGGCACTCCGGAAAAGTCGGCGGGCCGGCTCGTCAGGCCGGCCCGTCTTCTGGTTTGCGGCTTGCCTACATGCCCTTCTTGTAGGCGTCGATGATCGCCTTGCCGGTGTCGCCGGCGTTCGACACCCATTCATTGGTCATCGTTTCGCCGAAGCCGGTAAGTTCGCCGCGCAGCGTGTCGCCAGGCTTCGACACCGTCATGCCGTTCTCCTCGAGCGTCTTGAGATAGCCGGCCGTCAGCTCCTCGGACAGCTTGGCGCCGTCGGCGCCGGCCTTGTCGCCACAGTCGCTGATCGCCTGCCGGGTCGCGTCGTCAAGCGCATCCCAGGCATCCTTGTTGACGAAGACCAGGTTGCGGGGCAGCCATGCCTGCACGTCGTAGAAATGCGTCAGGCTTTCCCAGACCTTCGAATCGACGCCGGTGGAACCCGACGAGATGAAGCTTTCGGCAACGCCGGTCGCAAGCGCCTGACTCAGCTCGGCGGCCTCGATCTGGACAGGTGCCATCCCGGCCAATTCGGCGATCCGCGCGGTGGCGGCGTTGTAGGCGCGGAACTTGACGCCGGCGAGATCGGCGACCGAATTGACCTCCTTCTTGGTGTAGAGACCCTGCGGAGGCCACGGCACGCCGTAGACATAGACGAGATTTTGGTCGGCGAGCGCCTTCTCGACATCCGCCTCGGCGGCGGCCCATAGCTTTGCGGATGCCTCGTAGGACGACGCCAGGAACGGAATGGAGTCGATACCGAACAGCGGGTTCTCATTGGCATGCGCCGAGATCAGACGTTCCCCGATGGGTGCCTGGCCGGTCTGGACGGCGCGCTTGATGTCGTTGCCGCCGAACAGCGAACCGCCGGGATGGGTGACGATCTCCAGCTCGCCGCCGGTTCCCTCCTTGACGCAGGTCGCGAAGGCTTCCGCGTTCTGCGAATGGAAGTTGCCGGCCGGATATGCCAGAGGCATGTCCCATTTTTCGGCCAGCGCGGCAGTGGATGTGAACGCTGCCAGCGCGGTGCCGGCAAGGAGGATGGACACAGGCTTCATGTTTGATGCTCCCTTTGTGCGGAATTCGCCGGCCGGTCCCCGGGCCAGCGATTGGCGCCATGGAACCGCGAAGGTGCTCGGCGCGCAAGGTCTAATTTCGGCCGCATGCCAAACGGGTTCGAGGCGGCCCGTGACATACATCCCTATGTGCGGGAAGCCTTCGCTGTCGCGGTGGGCGCCGAAGCCCGGGAGTGATATCGTCGGGCCAGGGCATGTCGCCGACCGGGTGCGCATGCCGGGGCGGCGCGGACGGGAACAGGCGCGATGAAGTTCTTCGACACGGACGATGCGTTCTTCAGGCCGCTGTGGATCCGCATCGCGATCGTCGCGGTCAGCGGCGGATGGGCCGTCTTCGAATGGCGCAACGGCGAAGCGTTCTGGGCCGTTGTCTTCGGGGCAATCGCGGTATACGCGGTATGGAGCTTCTTCATCGTCTTCGACCCGCGCGCCGGAAAGGACAAGGATCCCGGAACGCCGGCCTAGACCAGAACCGGCTTCTCGACCCGCGCCTCGCTGCCGAAAATTTCGATGTAGCGCGCGATCTCGGCCGGGTCGCCGGTCGCCTTGCGCGGATTGTCGGACAGCTTGACCGCTGGCCGGCCGTTGGCCTCCGACACCTTGCAGACGACCGAAATCGCATTGAGCCTGTCGTTGGGCCACGGGGCGCAGCCTTCGAAGTCGTTGGTCAGGTTGGTACCCCAGCCGAACGCCATGCGCACGCGGCCTTCGAAGTGCCTGTACGTCTCGATGATGGTGTCGACGTCGAGGCCATCGGAGAAGATGAGCAGTTTCTCGCGCGGGTCGCGGCCCTTTTCCTTCCACCATGCGATGATGCGCTCGCCGCCCTCGATCGGCGGCGCGCTGTCGGGCCGAAAGCCGGTCCAGTCGGCGACCCAGTCGGGGGCGTCGCGCAGGAACGCGGCGGTGCCGAACGCATCGGGAAGGACGATCAGGAGGTTGCCTCCATAGAGCGTGTTCCAGTCCTGAAGGACCCGATAGGGCGCCTTGCGCAACTCGGCGTCGGTGGTCGTCAGCGCGGCTGCCACCATGGGCAGCTCGTGCGCGTTGGTACCGAGCGCTTCGAGGTCGGTGTCCATTGCGAGCAGCACGTTGCTGGTGCCGGTGAAGGCGTCGCCGATGCCTTCCTTCAGCGCTTCGACGCACCAGCGCTGCCACAGGAACGAGTGCCGCCGCCGCGTACCGAAATCCGATATGCGAATGTCGGGCAGCTGCTTCAGGCGCTCGACCTTGTCCCACAGCTTGGATTTTGCGCGGGCATAGAGAACGTCGAGCGTGAACGGCCCGTAGCCCTTCATGGCGGCACGCGAGCGCAACTCGTTGATGATGGCGAGAGCGGGTATCTCCCACATCGAGGTGTGCATCCAGCGGCCATGGAACTCGAGATGGAACTGGCCGTCCCTGCGGCTGAGCTCGTATTCGGGAAGCTGGAATTCGGCCAGCCAGGCAAGGAACTCCGGCGTGAAGATCTGCTTGCGTCCATAGAAGGTGTTGCCGGCGAGCCAGATCATCTCCTTCTTGCTGAAACGCAGCGACCGCGCGTGATCGAGCTGCGCCCGCAACTCGCCTTCATCGATCTCGTCGGCCAGCCGCACCGTCTTCGCCCGATTGATGAGCGAGAAGGTGGCATCGACACGCGGATGCAGCTCCCAGATCATCTGCAGCATCAGGAGCTTGTAGAAATCCGTGTCGAGCAGGCTGCGGACGATCGGGTCGAGCTTCCAGGCGTGGTTGTAGACCCGTCGCGCGATGTCGGTCTTGGTCATGGCCTCTCCTGCAATCGCCCAGCCACCGTCTCTAAGCCCCGGGCGGAAAAAAAGCCAGTCGCGAG
Organism: Rhizobiaceae bacterium; assembly: GCA_023953775.1. Classification (GTDB taxonomy): domain Bacteria; phylum Pseudomonadota; class Alphaproteobacteria; order Rhizobiales; family Rhizobiaceae; genus JAMLJD01. Next base: position 12,948 of record JAMLJD010000017.1, read on the forward strand.
CACTGGTCCACCGTGTAGGCCGTCTCGACGCACCTTGCCGGGTTTTCATCGCAAGACGCTTTGCGCTAGAGCATTGCGACAGGCCGTTGCAGAATTCGACGAAAATGCTCCGGGTAGCGGAGTGGTCTGGGGAAGGGTGGCGGTGCGCGGTCTGACAGGGAACCTCCGGACGAAGATGGTCTTGGCGGCGCTCGCAGCCGCCTTGCCGTCTGCCGCGCTGGCTCATTCGGCCGATCGCGGCTTCGTGCTGCTGCTGCCAACTGGCCACTACATGATCGGCGGCGCGATCGCCGTCGCGCTGAGCTTCGTCATCCTCGTCTTCGCACCGGCGGGACCGCTGGCCACTGCCTGGGAAAAGGCGCTGCCCATGGCCCGGGCGCCGCGTCGCGGCCGAACGGCCGTGAGTTTCGCCGGCTTCGCACTCTTCTGGCTGCTGGTCGCCGCGGGGTTCTTCGGCAGCGGTGACCCGCTGTCCAATCCTCTGCCTCTGGTATTCTGGACGCCGTTTTGGGTCGGCTTGACGATGATCCAGGGCTTGCTCGGCGATGCCTGGCGGTGGATCAATCCCTGGTACGGTCCGTATCGCCTCGTCTCCCGGCTCACAGGCCCTGCTGCTCCACTCGCCCTTCCACGCTGGATGTCCTGCTGGCCCGCTGTCGCCCTGCTCTTCGGTTTCGCCTGGTTCGAACTGGTCTATCCGGCGCCGGACGATCCCGCACGCCTGGCGGTCGTCCTGGCTGTCTACTGGCTGGTGAGTTTCGCCGGGATGCTGCTATTCGGATATGAAGCGTGGGCCGACCGGGTCGAGTTCCTGTCAGTCTTCTTCGGCATCGTGGCACGGTTGTCGATCCTCGAGCGGGACGGCGATAGCGGCCGGATCGCGTTGCGCCTGCCGGGGGGCAAGCTCGCGGATGCGGGCTGGCTTCCACCCGCCGGCACACTCTTCCTGCTACTGGCCCTTAGCACGGTGTCCTTCGACGGCTTGATGCGGACGTTCTTCTGGGCCGGCATAGCCGGTTACAATCCCCTCGAATATCCCGGCCGGACTGCTGTGATAGCCAGTTCCACTCTGGGTCTAGCCGCAATGTTCGTTGCCCTGTCGGCAGCCTTCCTCGCCGCCGTCTGGATCGGTGGCAGGATGTCCGGTGACCGTGTCGGGCTGGCCGAGGCGGCGGGTCAACTGGTCTGGTCGATCGTCCCGATCGCGCTTGCCTACCATTTCTCGCATTATCTCGCGGCGTTTCTGGTCGACGGACAGTATGCGCTTGCGGCGATCTCCGATCCGCTGTCGACCGGGCTGAACCTTTTCGGAACCGCCGGCTTCCACGTCTATGCAGGGATACTCGCCGGTCCCAACGCGGCCTGGGTGATATGGAACCTTCAGGCGGTGGCCATCGTCGGCGGGCATATGCTCGCAGTCCTGATCTCGCACATCATCGCCTACCGAATCCATTCGACGCCCGACCGGGCGGCGATCGGCCAGATCCCGCTGGCAGTGCTCATGGTACTCTATACGCTGTTCGGTCTCTGGCTTCTCGCATCGCCTACGGTCTGAACCGTTGTCGAGCGCGCGAAAAACGGATTCGGTTGCCATGACCGGCGATTGGTGATTTAGTTTGTACACAAGCGATTTTTTCGCGGTCCGGGACCGCGGCTGACAGCACGGATTTTCGGTCGAACGTACCAAAAAGGGGAACCGACAATGACTGGGAAACGCAGCAAATCCAGCATGTTGACGCAAAGCGGCTTGTCTCGCCGGACTCTGATCAAAGGCGCCGCGGCCGGTGCCGGGCTGATGATGGGTCCAGGCTTCGTCCGGTACGCGCAGGCGCAGTCCTCGGAGCCGATCAAGATCGGCTTCCAGGCTCACAGGACCGGTATCGGCGCGGCCTACGGCCGCTGGTACGAGCGTACCACCAACGCGGCCGCGAAGATGATCAACGATGCCGGCGGCATCAACGGCCGTCCGCTCGAGATCATCACCGAAGACGACGGCACGGACCCGAAGCGCGGCGCGGAAGTGGTCGAGAAGTTCGTCAACCAGCACAAGGTCGATGTCGTCTACGGTACGCTGTTCAGCCATGTGGTGGTCGGCTCGGCGCCGACAGCGGGCGAGCTGAAGGTGCCCTATTACGTTGTCTCGGAAGGCTATCACGTCGCCTCGGGCAAGATGAACCGCTGGTGCGTGCAGCCCGGGATCACCGATGTGCGCGCGCAGGTGACGTCGGTCGCCCCCTGGATCGCCGGCAATCTCGGCAAGAAGGTCACGATGGTCTATCCGGATTATGCGTTCGGCCACGACCATCGCGATTTCTTCACGCCGGCGATCTCCGCGCAGGGCGGCGAGGTCATCGCGCAGGTGCCGATCCCGCCGACCGAAAGCTCGTTTACGCGCTACCTGCCGCAGATCCCGTCGGAGACGGAAGTGCTCTACCACGTGATGGTGGGACCGGCCGTTCTCACCTTCGTCAAGGAGCTCGGCGAATTCTTCGGATCGTCGGGACCCAAGATGTTCGGCTTCATCGACAGCCTCGAGGCGGTCGACATCGCCAGCCCGGGACTGGAGTTCCTGGACGGCACCTATTTCTGGGAAGGCATGCCGCGCTACGCGCAAGCCGACGACTCGGATGCCGTTAAGGCCTACCGCGCCGCCGTCGGGATCAACGACAACGGCGCCTCGACCGAGGACACCAAGGATGTCGCGACGGCCGCGCACATGTTCGGCTGCTGGGAGACGCTCTACGTCATCAAGCAGGCGATGGAGGCGGCCGGCTACCAGGGACCGCAGGACAGGGCGAAGCTGATCGAGGCGACCGAGGCGATCGAGAAGTTCGATGCCGGCGCCGAGCATCCGCAGGGCGACAAGGTCTTCAACGGCAAAATCCATCAGTGCTTCGGCCACCAGAACATCTCGATGGTCGAGAACCAGATGCTGAAGGTCGTGCATCGTACCTCGATCGAGGACGGCATGTACGAACCGGCAGCCGACTATACGACCATGCCGCTCTGACAGCGCGCGTAGGCCGGTTCCCGCTGGCGCGGGAGCCGGCGTCCATTTCGCCGGGGCGGGCCGCACGCCGGACACGCCTTTCAATCGACAGACGCCGCATCGCGGTCACCCGTCCGGAAAAGGACAGGCAGGAGCCAACGCTGAATGGCGCTCGGGCCGTATCTCCTCCTTGCAACGCTCGAAGGCCTCGTCACCGCCGCGGTGCTGGCGTTGATGGCGCTCGGCCTGTCACTGGTTTTCGGCGTGATGCGCATCGTCAACGTCGCTCACGGCGAGTTCTTCATGCTCGGAGCGGTGCTTGCCTGGGCATTCTCGACCGCTGTGAGCGGCCATCCGGCGATCGGCTTCGTGGTCGCACTTGTTCTGAGCCCGCTGGTCGTCGGCGCGATCGCCTTTGCTTCCGAGCGGATCGTCCTCCAGCGTCTCGGCTACAATCCCGAGGGCACGATCGTCGCGACGATCGGGCTGCTCTACATCATCCAGCAGCTCGCGCTTTCATTCTACGGACCGGAGGCGCGGCCGGTGGTGCCGCCGTTCAATTTCCGCATCGCGCTGCCCTGGTTCGGTTACTCGGCCTACAAGCTGGCCGTCATCGGCGCGTCGCTGATCGTGCTGGCGGGAACGTGGTTCCTGCTCACCCGGACCAAGATCGGTCTGGTCATGCGGGCAACCCAGTACGACCGCGAGACTGCGCAGGCTTTCGGCATCCCCGTCGAGCGTGTCTATGCCGGCGTCTTCGCGCTCGGCGCGATGCTCGCCGCGATCGCGGCGGTGCTGGTCGTGCCGATCCAGCAGGCGCACTACCTCATGGGCCGCGATCCGCTGCTGCTTTCGTTCATCGTCGTGATCATCGGCGGTCTGGGCTCGCTGCGCGGTACCGTCGTAGCGGCGCTGCTGATCGGCGTCAGCGACGGGATCATCTCCGTGTTCTTCTCGCCGACGCTCGCCAAGATAATCGCCACGTTGCTGGTGGCGCTGGTGCTGGTGTTCCGGCCGCAAGGCCTGTTCGGGACCGCCGCGCGATGAGCCATGGCAGCCTGCGCCCGCTCCTGCTCCATCTCGCGGTAATCGCGCTCCTGTTCGCGCTGCAGTTCATCCTGCCGGCCTATCATCATGGCGTGCTGACCCGCATCATGACGCTCGCCGTCTTCGCAATGGGCTACAACGTTCTGTTCGGCTACACCGGGCTGCTCAGCCTCGGCCACGCGATGTTCTTTTCCGCCGGTCTCTATGGTGCCGGCCTGACCGTCTACCATCTCGGCTGGAGCGTGCCGGCGGGCTTCATCGCCGGCCTCGCCTCGGGTCTCGCGCTAGCGACCGTGATCGGCTTCCTCGCACTGCGCACTACCGGCGTCGCCTTCATGATCGTCACGCTGATGTTCGGCCAGATTTTCTACCTGCTCACGCTCTACTTCGCCGAATATACGCGCGGCGAGGACGGACTGGTGATCGACCAGGCAGCACGCGTCATCGAGATGGGCGACGTCTGGATCAATCTCACCGATCCGACGACGCGCTATTTTGCCGCTTGGCTGCTGTTCTCGACGGTGTTGCTGATCACTTTCTTCGTGGTCCGGAGGCCACTGGGCCGGGTGCTCGTCGCGATCCGCGAGAACGAGGAGCGCACCCGGATGCTCGGTTACGACACCTTCGCCGCCAAGCTTGGCGCGGTCATGGTTTCGGGCGCGATCTCGGCGTCCGCTGGCGCGGCCTATGCGATGCTGTTCGGCTATATGGGCGCGACCTTCGCCGATGTACAATATTCGATCCTGCCGCTGCTGTGGGTGCTTCTCGGAGGGGCCGCAACCACGCTGGGTCCACTGATCGGCACGGTGTTCATGTATTACATCGTCGATCTTTCAAGCGGCTACACGACCGCCTATCTGCTCGTCGTCGGCGTAGCGCTTATCGTGCTCATCCTGTTCTTCCCCAAGGGCCTCATGGGCACTGTTCGCGAGAGGTGGCTGCCATGGCTGCCGTGACACCTCTTCTATCGACGGATGGCCTCACACGCAGCTTCGGCGGGCTGAAGGCCGTCGAGGATGTCGACCTGACGGTCGACGAGGGCGAGATCCGCGCGATCATCGGTCCCAATGGCGCCGGAAAGACGACGCTCGTCAGCCTCGTCTGCGGACGTATCGCGCCGAGCGCGGGGCGGATAAGCTTCGCGGGCCGCGATATCACGGCAATGCCGGCCCACAAGCGTGTTCATGCCGGCATCGCCTATACGTTCCAAATCACCAGCGTCTATTCCGAACTAACCGCAGCGGAAAACGTCGCGCTGGCGGTCCAGCGCGTGCTTCTCGGCAAGGGTGCGAAGAAGGAACATCGTTTCTCCGCCGCCGAGCTCGACCGGGGTGTAGCAGACGCGCTCGACCGGGTCGGTCTGGCCGAGCGGGCCGGCGTGAAGGCCGGCAACCTCGCCTACGGGCACCAGCGCCTGCTCGAGATCGCCATGGGCTTGGCGCTGAAGCCGCGTTTGCTCATTCTCGACGAGCCGACACAAGGTCTCTCCGATGGCGAGATCGCGGACTTCATTACCCTGGTGCGCGATATCGCCGAGACGGCGACCGTGCTTCTGATCGAGCACAACATGCCGCTGGTGATGGAACTCGCCGAGAAGATCACGGTGATGAATTTCGGCCATATTCTGGCCGAAGGCACGCCTGCCGAAATCCGCGCCGACAAACGGGTGCAGGATGCCTATCTCGGGACGGGCGGCGATGACTGACGCGCTGACCATCTCCGGGCTCGACACCTATTACGGCAATGTGCAGGTGCTCCGCTCCTTCGACCTCGACCTTAGAAGCGGCGAGGTTCTGTGCCTGCTGGGGCGCAACGGGGCCGGCAAGACAACCGCGCTGAAGGCGATAATGGGACTGGTCGCGGCGCGGGCCGGCTCGATCGTCAAGGATGGCAGGGACCTGACCCGGCTCGCCGCGCATGAGGTGCCGAAGACGGGCGTCGCCTATGTGCCGCAGGGTCGGAGGCTATTCGCGGAACTGACCGTGGCCGAGAATATCGAGATCGGGTTGATGACCCGGGCGAAGGGGCGGGATACGTGCGATGCGGTGCTGGCCCTGTTTCCCGTCCTGCGGGAACGCTACCGCCAGCGCTCGGGCACGCTGTCGGGCGGGGAACAGCAGATGCTGGCCATGGCGCGGGCGCTGTGCCTGGAACCCGACGTGCTGCTGCTCGACGAACCGACCGAAGGGCTGATGCCGTCGATGATCGCGCGCATTCGAGAGACGGTGGCCGAACTGCGCGGACGCGGCGTGTCGACAATCCTCGTCGAACAGCGCGTCGATGCCGTATTGCCGGTCGCCGACCGCGTTGCCTTCATCGAGAACGGCCAGAACCGCGAGACCGTGCCCGTCGACACGCTTCGCGCCGATCCGGACTTCGTACATCGTTACGTCGGCGTCGGCTGAGCCTTCTTCAGCGCGGCTGATTGCCTCGCATTGCATAAGTGCTTGAAGGCTGACCCGGCTCGTCGTCAGACGAGCTGAACGCCTTCGTCGCGCATCCGCTTCGTCATGGCGGCAAGGGAACCCTCCAGATCGATCGCCCGGCATCCTTCCATGTAGACCGTCGCGGCAAGGCCCAGCCTGGCCGCATCGATCGCCGAGAATGCGACGCAGAAATCGGTGGCGAGCCCTGCCAGCGTGACATGCGTGATACCGCGCTCCTTGAGATAGCCGCCGAGGCCGGTCGGGGTGGTGTGGTCGTTCTCGAAGAAGGCCGAGTAGCTGTCGATCGCGGTTCGAAAGCCCTTGCGCACCACGAGCTCCGCCTTTGTCCATTCGAGCTCGGGGTGAAATGCCGCGCCCTCGCTCCCCTGTATGCAGTGATCGGGCCACAGTGTTTGCGTGCCATATGGCATCTCGATGCTCTCGAAGGGCTGCCGGCCCGGATGGTTCGAGGCGAAGCTCGAATGGCCGGCCGGATGCCAGTCCTGGGTCAGGACGACGTGTTCGAAGCGCTCTGCGAGGCGGTTGATCACCGTGACGACCTGGTCTCCTTCCGAAACCGCCAGCGCGCCGCCGGGACAGAAATCGTTCTGCACGTCGATGATGATCAGCGCTTCGTTCGCCATGTCGTCTCCTCGGCGGGTCCATATCCCGGGCATGAATTCGCAGTTTCGGACAGTGACCCGGAAAACTCGGCTTTGACAAGTGGCGCGTCGCTGATATCATTTGCGTACGAATGAATTTGGCGGCCAACGCCGAGGGATGGACAGGGTGCCACGCTACGCCAGACCGGCATCGATCGACGAGGCGACAACGCTTCTGGCGGAAGGTCGCTGGCAGGTGCTTTCCGGTGGTACGGACTTCTATCCAGCGCTCGGCAACCGGCCACTTCGGGCCGACGTGCTAGACATCAACGGCATCGCCAGCATCGCCGGCGTTGAGGAAACCGCGACGCATGTCGTGATCGGCGCAAGGACGACTTGGGCCGCCCTGATCCGCACGCCGCTGCCGGCTGCCTTCGACGCCCTGAAACAGGCGGCGCGCGAGGTGGGATCCATCCAAATCCAGAATACCGGCACGATCGCGGGCAATCTTTGCAACGCCTCTCCCGCTGCCGATGGCGTACCGGCGCTGCTGGTGATCGATGCGGAGGTGGAGCTTGCCTCATTGGCCGGCCGGCGGCATTTGCCATTGGCTGAATTCGTTCGCGGCAACCGCGACACGGCACTGCGGCCGGACGAGCTGATGACCGCGGTACGGATTCCCCGGTCGGCGGTTTCCGGGTCTTCCTCCTTCGTCAAGCTCGGCGCGCGGCGTTATCTGGTGATCTCGATCGCGATGGCGGCGGCAAGGATCCACCTCTCCGAAGAGGGACGTATTGCGGAAGCGGCGATCGCGGTCGGCGCCTGCTCGGCCGTGGCGCAAAGGCTCGGGACGCTGGAGCAAGCCATTCTGGGTGAGGACGCCGCGACCGTTGCGGCGGTGCTTGCCGACGAGCGGCACTTCGCAGGTCTTTCGCCCATCGACGACGTACGCGGCACGGCAGACTATCGCCGGCGCGCGGCGCGCGAGATCGTCCGGCGTGCCATCGAGCGTACCTGTGCGGACGCCGAGCAGTTCGGGGAGCGCGCGGCATGACGGTCGACCGCGTGCCCTTAGCCTTCTCTGTCAATGGCCAGGACGTCACCGTCGACGCAGTGCCTGTCGCACGGGCATCGGCGGTGCTGCGCGACCAGCTTGGCCTCACCGGTACCAAGGTCGGCTGCGACGCGGGCGACTGCGGCGCCTGCACCGTTCTGATCGACGGCGAGGCGGTCTGCGCCTGCCTTGAGCCGGCGTCACGCCTCGACGGACGAACGGTGCGCACGGTCGAAGGCCTCGCCAATGGGTCTCTGTCGGCGCTGCAATCGGCCTTCCTGCGCCATGGGGCGGCACAGTGCGGCATCTGCACGCCGGGCTTTCTCGTCGCCGCCTCGGCACTGCTCGAGCGCAATTCCAGCCCGGACGACGAAGAGATCGCGGATGCGCTCGGCGGCGTTTTGTGCCGCTGCACCGGCTATCGCAAGATACTCGCGGCGGTGGCCGAGGTGGCGCGCGGCAACGAAGCCGAAGGCTGGCAGGATCCGGTCGCCGGCCGCGCCGTCGGCGCGCCGGTTATGCGGCTCGACGGCGTACCGAAAGTTTCCGGCGCCGAGCCATTCGGCGCCGATGGCTGGCCGCGCGAGGCGCTCGCGGTAGCAGTCGTGCGTTCGCCGCACTGGCATGCATCCTTCGCATTCGGTGACCTTGACGCGTTCGTGGCGCAGCGGCCGGGCATCGAAGCCGTCTTCACGGCAGCCGACATTCCCGGTCGCAACAGATTTGGTGTCATTCCGGCCTATGCCGACCAGCCGGCACTCGCCGAGGAGACGGTCCGGTTTCGCGGCGAAGCCGTGGCGCTCGTCGCCGGCAGCCGCGACGCGATGGCCGGGTTCGACGCGTCGGACTTTCCGGTGTTCTGGACCGAGCTGCCGCATACGCTCGACCAGATCGAGGCGCGAAAAGAAGGCGCGCCGCTGGTGCATGCGGACCGTACCGGCAATCTGCTCATCGAGGGCGCGGTGCGCCGCGGCGATCCCGACACGGCGCTGGGAAGTTCTGCCGTGACGGTGTCGGGTGCACTGGCGACGTCCTATGTCGAGCACGCTTATGTCGAGCCTGAAGCCGGCTTTGCATTCATGGATGGTGAGACTCTCGTCATCAGAGCCTGCACGCAGTCGCCTTTCATGGATCGCGACGACACGGCAGCCGTGCTCGGCCTCGCGTCCGAGAAGGTGCGCATCGTACCGACCGCAACCGGCGGTGGCTTCGGCTCCAAGCTCGACCTTTCAGTCCAGCCTCTGATCGGCCTCGTCGCGCTGAAGACCGGGAGGCCAGCCGCGCTCGCCTATACGCGGTCCGAGTCCATGGCGTCGACGACCAAGCGCCATCCCGCGGCGATGCGCGCCACCATCGGCGCCGGTGCCGACGGCGTCATCACTGGCATGGTGTTCGAGGGCGACTTCAATACCGGCGCCTATGCAAGCTGGGGGCCGACCGTGGCGGTGCGCGTTCCGGTTCATGCGTCAGGGCCGTATCTGGTGCCGAACTACCGCGCCGTCGGTCGCGCAATCCACACAAACGGTCCGATCTCGGGCGCGTTTCGCGGTTTTGGCGTGCCGCAGGCAGGATTGATGCAGGAAACGCTGTTCGACAAGCTGGCCGATAGGCTCGGCTTGGACCGGCTTGAGTTCCGGCTGAGGAACGCGTTGCGCAACGGCCAGTCGACGGTGAGCGGCCACATGCTGGAAAGCGGTGTCGGGATCGTCGAATGCCTCGAAGCGCTCAAGTCGCACTGGGACCGCGCTCTGGCCGACGCTGCCGCCCGCAATGCCGAGGACGGACCCGTCCGCCGCGGTGTCGGCGTGGCATCCTGCTGGTACGGCTGCGGCAATACCGGCATTCCCAATCCCTCGACGATCAAGGTGGGATCGCGCCAGAAGGGCGTGTGGTGCTTCATCAGGGCGCGGTCGATATCGGCCAGGGATCGAACACAGTGATCGCGCAGATCTGCGCCGACGCGCTGGGCCTTCCGCTATCGGATGTCGAGTTGCGCGACGCCGATACCGCGCATACGCCGGATGCCGGCAAGACCTCCGGCTCGCGCCAGACCTTCATCACGGGCAAGGCGGCCGAAAAGGCCGGACGCGCTCTGCGCGATGCAATCCTGCGCTACGCGAACGTCTCGCCGGAGGCCGAATTGTCGCTCGAAGGCGCGACGCTGCGGCTGCGCGATGGCGACGCGACGCGCGACATCGACCTCGCAGCGCTCGCCGTCGATGCGGATGGGTTCGTATTCGGCGCCGCCGAAAGCTATGATCCGCCGACCCAGCCGCTCGATGCCGACGGGCAGGGCCGACCCTACGCCGTCTTTGGCTACGGCGCGCAGATCGCGGAACTCGAGGTCGATGTTCGGCTGGGAACCGTAAAGCTGATCAAGATCACCGCCGCGCACGATGTCGGCCGGGCGATCAATCCGCTGCTGGCCGAGGGCCAGATCGAGGGTGGCATCGCGCAGGGCATCGGCATGGCGCTGATGGAGGAATACGTACCCGGCCGTACGGAGAACCTGCACGACTACCTGATCCCGACCATCGGCGACGTCCCGCCGATCGAGTCCATCCTGGTGGAAGTTACGGATCCGGAAGGACCGTTCGGCGCCAAGGGACTTGGAGAGCATGTCCTGATCCCCACGGCGCCGGCGATCCTCAACGCGATCCGCCATGCTACCGGAGTCGCGCCCGACACCGTGCCCGCAACGCCGGCCCGTGTACTGGCGGCGATCAGAGAGGCGCGGCAATGAACGAACTGGTTGATCGCTTCGAGACCACGATCCCGGCGCGGCGAAGTCAGGCGGAAAGCTGCGCTGCGACGCCTGCCCCGTGATGTGCTATATCGCCGAAGGCCGCACCGGCGCATGCGACCGATACGGCAATTTCGACGGCCGCATCGTGCGCACCGATCCACTGCGCATTCTCGAACATGCGGTCGAGGACGGGCAGTCCGTTGTGCCTTTCGACGGCGAGGCGTGGAACGGCGAGCTCGTCAATACAAGGCCGCGTTTCGTGACCGGCATCGGCGCGGGCACCACCTATCCCGACTACAAGCCGGCGCCCTTCATCGTGTCGCAGGAGGTCGAGGGCGTCGACCTGGTCACGGTGGTGACCGAGGGCATCTTCAGCTATTGCGGCGTCAAGGTGAAGATCGATACCGACCGGCATCTCGGTGCCGAGACCGCCACGGTGATGGCCGACGGCGAGCCGGTCGGACACGTCACCACCGCCGAGTACGGCTCGCAGATGCTGTCACTCGGCGGCGTCAGGCACCTGACTGGCGGCTCGAAATCCGAAGGCCGCGTGACTTGCGACACCCTGCTTGCATTGTGCAATAAGCAGCCCGTCGAACTGACCGTGGAAGGCGGCTCGAAGATCGTCGTCCAGGCCGGCAAGCCACCGGTGATCGACGGCGTCGCCGAGCATCGCATGCGGGTCGGTTGTGGCTCCGCCACGATCGGGATGTTCGCCGCCCAATGGAAGGATCTGGTCGACGAAGTGGTGGTTGTCGACGACCACATCACCGGTGTCGTGTCCGAGCATCAGGCGGGCAAGGTGCTCGACTGGCCGGATACGGGCATCAAGATCATCGGTCGGCGGTCGACGCCGGGGCGCTATTTCAAGGTTTCGGAGCCCGGCACCGGCTGGGGCGGAACGACGATCTCCGATCCGCTCGAGATTCTCGGCGACTTCAACGCCAAGAAAGGCGCGAAGCCTGGCCTGTCGCTGCTCATGGTATCGACCACCGGCGAGCAGTTCGCCTACTTCGAACTCGACGATGCGCTGAAGCCGGTGCCGAGGCCGTTCCCTGAAAGACTGCGAAAATCGGTCGAGCTGATCGAGCAGAATTGCGAGCCGGCACTGTGCACCGTTCTGTTCATGGGCGGGGCGGGCGGTTCCCTGCGCGCCGGCGTGACCGAGAATCCCGTCAACCTCACGCATTCGGTGCACGCCCTCAGGACCTACGTCACCTGCGGCGGTGCGCCGGTCTACGTCTGGCCGGGCGGCGGCATCACGCTGATGGTCGATGTCGCGACCATGCCCGACAATTCCTTCGGCTATGTACCTACGCCGGCGCTTGTCGCCCCGATCGAGTTCACGCTTCGGCGCGACGACTACGAGTCGCTCGGCGGCTATGGCGGCGAGATCCGGTCGATCGACGATGTTAGAGTCCGTGGCGGCGAGTATCACAACGAACGCGTCGGTGAAGCTGCGGCGCCGGGCGGGGTCTGGCCGCCGCTGGCGCAACTGCGCCGCATGAAGCCGGCAAACGGATCATGAACGGGCCGCAGATCGTCTGGCTTCCGGATGGCCGCCGCCTCCACATGAACCATGGGCCCATCGATCTGGTGGTCGAGGCGTATGGCGACGATGCCGAGGTTGAACTGGCGTACCGCCAGGCAGCGGCGCGATTCCAGACGATCCTTGACGAACTCGTGGCTGAACTGCCGGAGCTGCGCCGGCGAAGCGACCGTCGGCCGCGTACGTTCGCAGGCTCGACGGCGTGTCGGATGGAGGCGGCGGCATCGCTGTTCGCGCCGACATTCGTCACGCCCATGGCCGCGGTCGCGGGGGCGGTAGCGGACGAGATGCTGGCGGCCATGACCGCCGGGCGCCGGCTGGAGAAAGCCTATGTCAACGACGGCGGCGACAGCGCATTGCATATCGTGCCCGCCGGCCGGCTTGACGTCGCGATTGGCGGCACGGGGCATGGCCTGGCGGACCGGATTTCCATACCGGGCTCGTCGCGCGTGCGTGGCGTTGCGACCAGCGGCTGGCGCGGCCGCAGCCATTCGCTCGGCATTGCGGACGCCGTTACCGTTCTGGCGCGCTCGGCGGCGATCGCAGATGTCGCTGCGACGCTGATCGCCAATGACGTGGACTTGCCGGGCCACCTCGCGATAGCGCGGACTCCTGCCCGCCGGCTCGCGCCGGACAGCGATCTGGGCGACAGGAAGGTGACTACTTCCGTCGGGGTGCTGTGCGCGCAGGACGTCGACGAGGCGCTTGCAAGAGGTGCCGCAACCGCGGCCCGGTATATGGAAGCGGACCTGATCGAGGCCGCTGCGCTGTTCCTGAACGGGCGGTCGCATGTCGTCGGAACCGTCCAGGGGTTCGGCAGCTCGGAGATGCGCCCGCCAGGTGAAACAGGAAGATTAGTCGAGGAAACACATGGCTGAGTTCACGCTGCGCAGACTTGTCGTCGTGCAGGAGGAAATCTTCCACGACGGAGGGCCGAGGCTGGATGTTCCGCGTCGGCGCGCCGCCGCGCTGGCGCTCGTCGGCAATCCCTTCGCCGGCCGTTTTGTTGGCGAGCTGCAGCCGGTAATGGATGATCTGAAGCCGCTTGGCCTCACGATGACCGACCGGCTCGTCGAGGTGCTGGGCGGAGATGCTTCGGCGATCGACGGCTACGGCAAGGGTGCGATCGTCGGCACTGCCGGCGAGATCGAGCATGGCGCCATGTGGCACGTGCCCGGCGGCTATGCGATGCGCGAGCGGCTTGGTGAGGCCAAGGCCATCGTGCCCTCCGCCATGAAGGTCGGCGGGTTCGGCGCGCGGCTGGACGTGCCCCTCGGCCACATCAACGCCGCCTATGTGCGCAGCCATTTCGACGCAATGGAGGTCGGCGTGCCCGATGGTCCTCGCCCCGACGAGATCCTGTTCTGCCTCGTCATGTCCTGCGGCGGCCGACCCCATGCCCGCATGGGCGGCCTCGCCGTGGCCGATGTCAAGGGCGAGGACGGATTGCGATGAGCGCGCAGAAGCCGGGCCTCCGGCTGGTCAAGGACACCGGCGGCAATGAAGATTATCGGCTCGAGGAGCATATCGGCTTCGTGCTGCGCAAGGCGCATCAGCGCCATCTGGCGATCTTTACTCGGCAAATCTCCGACCTGACCCCGCCGCAGTTCGCTGCACTCGCCAAGTTGCACGAGGTCGGAGCGACGTCGCAAAACCAGCTTGGCGCGTTGATCGCAATGGATGCCGCGACGATCAAGGGCGTGATCGACCGGCTCAAGGCGCGCGGCCTGGTATCGCTCGCGCCGCACGAGGCGGACCGTCGGCGACTGGTCGTCAGCCTCACGCCGGACGGTGAGACGGCGGTGACCGACCTGCTTGACCGGGCCCACAGGATCACTGAAGAAACGCTCGAGCCGCTGACGCAGCGCGAGCGAGCCAGCTTCCTGAAACTGCTGTCGAAGATCAGTTGAGGGTTCAGGCAGTCGCGGACCGGATGCGCGCGGTTTCCACAGCGTCGACCGCGCGGCCATCCGGCGTGGTCGCGACGGCGAACATCTCACGGGCCTGATCGAGGCTGTAATAGCCCATCTCGATATCGTGAAGCACCTGTTGCGGATCGCGCGTCAGCGGGTCGCCATAGCCGCCGCCGCCGGGCGTCCCGACTTCGACACGGTCGCCGGCGACCAGCGGAATATCCTGTTCCTTCGACAGGTGCGGCGGAACATGGGCCTTGCCGTTCTGCCATACGGTGACGATATTCGGGGCACCGTCGACCCCGCCGAGCGCGCCTTGTGGCCCGTAACGGCCGTGATCCATCACGAAGGAGGCGCGCGCCTCGCCGCGCAGCAACTCGATCTCATACTCGATGCCGAATCCGCCGCGCAGGCGTCCTGGTCCGCCCGATCCTTCGCGCAGGGCGTAACGACGATACAGCACCGGATAGGCCTGTTCCATCACCTCGATGGGAGGCGATTTGGAAATGCCGATGGTCGAGCAGCCATTGGTCAGCCCGTCCTCGCCGGCATTGCCGCCATAGCCGCCGCCGGAGAGCTGATACATGACGAAATCGCGCTTGCGTGCCGGGTCGTGGCCGCCGAGCGCGAAATTTCCGCTGGTGCCCGCGGGCGCCGCCGTCACGTCCTGAGGCAGCGCGCCGACCATGGCCGAGAACACGGCCTCCGCGATACGCTGCGAGACCTCCGCGGCGCAGCCTGAAACCGGGCGCGGGTAGAGGGCATCGAGGAACGTTCCCTCGGGCCGCTTGACGACGAGCGGCTCGAAAGCGCCCGCATTCAGCGGCACGTCGGGAAAGATATGCCGCATGGCGAGGTAGACGGACGACAGCGTGGTGGCGAGCACGCTGTTCATGGGTCCTATGCAGGGCGGACTGGAACCGGCGAAGTCGAAGGTGAGGGTGTCGCCTTTCTTCTCGACCGCCAGCGCGATCAGCAGCGGCTCGTCGACCACGCCGTCCGAATCGACATAGGCCTTGCCGCGATAGACCCCGTCGTCGATGGCTGAGATCCGCTTGCGCATCTGTTCGGCGGCGCGGCTTCGGAGCTCCGCAATCGCCTCGACTACCGTATCGTCACCGTAACGAGCCAGGATTCGTAAAACCCTGTCCTCACCGACCCGCAACGCCGCTGCCTGGGCGCGGATGTCGCCGATGCGCTGGTCGGCGATGCGGATGTTGGAGCAGATGATCGCATAGATCTCCGGATCCATGGCACCAGCTTTGAACAGCTTGACCGGCGGCAACCGCAGACCTTCCTGTTCGACGGCCGTCGCGGAGGCCGAAAAGCCGCCGGGCACCGAGCCGCCTATGTCGGGCCAGTGGCCGGTGTTCGACAGCCAGCAGAAGATCGCGCCATTGCGGAAGACCGGCATCACGAAGCGCACGTCCATCAGATGCGTGCCGCCCAGATAGGGATCGTTGACGATGTAGATGTCGCCCTCATCGGGTGGCAGGCATCGGCCGTCGGCGATCATCTCGATCAGCGTACGGGTCGAATGCTGCATCACGCCGACGAAGACCGGCAGGCCGCCTATTCCCTGAGCGATCACCGAGCCGTCCTCGGCGGAATAGATGCCGTCGGAGCGGTCGTTGGCTTCGGCGATCACCGGCGAGAAGGCCGATCGAGAGAAGGCGAGGTCCATCTCGTCGCAGACCTGTTGCAGCCCTGCCTCAATGACCGAAAGCGTGATGGCGTCGAGTGTCGTCATCGCGTCGTCTCCCTGGCGATTTCGATGATGATGTTGCCGTCGGCGTCACCGGTGGCGCGATCGCCCGGTTCGAGCACTGTCGTGGCATCCATCTGCTCGAGGATGGCCGGTCCCACCACCAGCGCGTCGAGAGGCAGCCTGTCGCGCGCATAGACCGGCGTCTCCGCCCATCCGCCATTCTCGAACCACACCGAGCGCGTGCCAGTCCGCGCGCCGTCGAGCGTCGCAGCCCGGCCGGCCGGATCGATCAGGATGGACAGGTCGGCTGACGGACGCTGGCCGATCACGGAGGTGTTGAGATTGACGAGATTGGCACGAATCTCCGGCAGCTTGACCTTGAAGCGGGCCTCGTAGGCGATCTCGAAAAGCTCCTGAAGCGTCGGCGCGTCCACCGCGCCGTCGGGCAGCGGCACATTGATCAGGTGGGTCTGCCCGACGAACTGCATGTCGGCGGAATGCAGCACCGTTATGCTGTCGGGCGTGATCGCCTCTTCGTCGATCAGCGCGGTGCCCTCCGCAACCTGTTCGGACAGGACGCTCTCGATAAGGCTCCTGTTCAGATCGGCGACGGGTCGGTTCACGGTACGGACGAAGTCGTGCCGCAGGTCGGCGACCACGCAGCCGAGGGCATTGGTTATCCCCGGTCGTGCCGGAACGACGACGCGGGGAATGGCGAGTTCGCGGGCCAGCGCGGTTGCATGCAACGGGCCGGCGCCTCCGAAGGCGAACAGCGCGAAGTCGCGCGGATCGTGACCCCGCGAAAGCGACACCATGCGGATCGCCCCGGCCATCTTGAGGTTGGCGAGCCGCAGTACAGCCCCCGCCGCCTCCACGCCGTCAAGGTCGGTCTTGTTGCCGATCCTGTCGGCGAAGGCCGCTGCGACCGAGGCCACGGTGACCGGATTGTCGACGGACAAAAGCTTGTGCGGATCGAGCCGCCCCAGCACGAGATTGGCGTCCGTGATCGTCGGCTCGGTGCCGCCGCGGCCGTAGCAGATCGGGCCGGGCGATGCGCCGGCGCTTTCCGGGCCGATGCGGATCAGCCCGGCATCGTCGACGCGTGCGATCGAACCGCCGCCGGCGCCGACCGTGTGCACGTCGACCATCGGAACGTGGATCGGCATCGCATATTCTATCTCGATCTCGTTGGAGACCGCGGGCTGCGCGTCGCGGATCAGGGCCACGTCCGTCGAGGTGCCGCCCATGTCGTAGGTGACGAGGTTGGCAAAGCCAGCGCGCCGCGCTGTATAGGCTGCAGCCATGACGCCGGAGGCCGGCCCAGACATCACGGTCTTGGCTGCTTCGCGGGTGACCAGCCGTGCCGAGATCATGCCGCCATTGCCGTTCATCACCAGATAGTCGCGCCGGTATCCGCGCCCGGCGAGCTCGGTGCGCAGCCGTTCGACATAGCGTTTGAGGATCGGCTGCACGGATGCGCTGACGGCGGCCGTGACGCCGCGCTCGAACTCGCGCGCTTCCGAAAGCAATGCATGTCCCGCCGTGATATGGTCGTTCGGCCAGAGTTCCGCGGCGATGTCGGCCGCGCGCTGTTCGTGGGCGGGATTCGCGTAGGCATGCAGGAAATGAATGACGAGCGATTCGCAACCCGCGTCGAGCAGAGCCCGGACGGCTACGCGCACCTCGTCTTCGTCGAGCGGCTCACGAACGCGGCCGGACGCCTCCATTCGCTCGGTGACTTCCAGCCTCAGATTGCGCGGAATCACCGGCACGAACGACCCCGTCATGCCGTAAGGTTGCGGCCGGGTGCGGCGTCCGAGTTCCAGTACGTCGCGAAAACCGCGCGTCGTGATCAGCCCGGTTCGCGCAAGCCGGCGCTCGAGCACGGCATTGGTCGTGGTGGTGGTGCCGTGGACGATGAGATCGATTTCGCCGACCGGGAAATCTGTCTGGTCGAGCGCCGCGATCACGCCATGCGCCTGGTTCCGGAGCGTCGTCGGCGTCTTGGCGATGTGGACTCGGCCGTTTGTCCGGCCGTCGAGGAGGATCAGATCGGTGAACGTTCCGCCGACGTCGATGCCCGCGACGACTGCCCCGCGCATCTGTTCGTTATTCTCATTCATGCGCGAAATCCGGAATGATCGACCTGTCTGGGGCGTGAATTTGGAACGTCGCTCCACGTCCGCATCTTGACGCAATATTCATTTGTATACTAATAAATTATCGACGCAAGGCCGAGCTGGGCCTCAGGGCCCTTTCGAACGATCCGAGCCGCCGATGAGGCGGCATTGCTTTGACCGCAAGGACGGACCGATGCAGACGGAAGCAGCACGCACGATCGAGATAGCCGAAAAGCCGCAATTCGCGGTTCCGGCGAATGTCTATGCCGAGACGGTGACGTCGGTTCGCCACTACACGGACGACCTGTTCTCGTTCCGCATCACGCGGCCGCAGAGCTTCCGCTTCCGGTCGGGCGAGTTCGTGATGATCGGCCTGCCGAATGCGGAGAAGCCGGTCTTCCGCGCATATTCGATCGCCAGCCCGTCATGGGATGATGAACTCGAGTTCTTCTCGATCAAGGTTCCGGACGGGCCTCTGACCCAGCACCTGCAGAAAATCCAGCCGGGCGACACCGTCCTGATGCGCCAGAAGCCGACGGGTACGCTGGTTCTCGACGCTCTGTCGCCGGGCAGGCGTCTGTTCATGATCTCGACCGGCACCGGCATCGCGCCTTTCGCCAGTCTGATCCGCGACCCCGAGACATATGAGAAGTTCGACCAGGTTGTTCTGACGCACACATGCCGCGACGTAGCCGAACTCACCTATGGTGAGGAGCTGTTCCGCTCGGCGCAGGAGGATCCGCTGATCGGCGAGCTGACCGCCGGGCGATTGACCTGCTACAGCACGACGACCCGCGAACCCTACAATCGCATGGGACGTATCACCACGCTGATCGAGGACGGCAAGATGTTCGCCGACCTCGGCATCGAGCCGTTCAATCCCGAAACCGACCGTGTGATGATCTGCGGCTCCGTGGCGATGCTCAAGGATGTCAAGTCCATCGTCGAGAAAGCCGGCTTCGAGGAGGGCTCGAACGCCAAACCGGCAGCCTTCGTCGTCGAACGCGCCTTCGTGGACTAACTCAGAACGCCTTGAACGTCATCGTCGTGAGCGTCCGGAATATCCCCGGCACGTCCGCGACATTGTCGTTGATGAACTTGCCGATATCGACGCCGTCTTCGATGTAGATCTTGAGCAGCAGGTCGTAGTCACCGCTCGTCGAATAGAGCTCGGAGACGATCTCGCGTTCGAACAGCGTGTCGGCCACGTCATAGGTCTTGCCGGGCGAGCATTGTATCTGGACGAATACCGGTCTCATCGAAACTCCGTCAGTTCGCGCAATTTCCCGCGCATCAAAATGTCCGTGCTGGTCAATCGCCTGTCAACAGCGTTTCGACAAGCGGATGATCGGCAAAAGCCAGACCATCGATCACGTCGAAATGGTGCCGGTCGGGCTCGACCACGAGCGCTGTCATGGCGCCGAGCCCGGTCCAGACATTTACAAGAAGCTCGCTCTGGCGAATGAACTCTGCCCGCTCCGTGCCGCCGACCCAGCAGGTCACCCGCGCGCCCTCGAGCGGGTCAAGCATGGCCGGGCTCTCGGATTGCGCGATATGCTCGGCGATGCCCAGCGTCGCGTTCATGGCAGTGCGCATCAACGGTCTGAGGTCGTGCACGCCCGACAGTGACAGCGTGTGGACGATGCGATCCTGCGTGGCCCGTGACAGCGGCGTGGTTGCGCTCACCATCCTGGTGACGAGATGGCCGCCAGCCGAGTGGCCGGTCAGGAAGACCGGTCCGGAAACCTCAGATGCCGCAGCCTCGATTGCCAAGCCGACATGACGTGTGATGTCGGCGATCGTCACGTCCGGGCAAAGAGGATATGATGGAATGGCGACGGCGTAGCCCCGCTCGACGGCTCCGGCAGCGAGATGGGACCAGAGGCTCTTGTCGAAGCGCATCCAGTAGCCGCCATGGACGAAGACGACGAGCCCCTTGCCTTTGCCGTCGGGCAGGAAAAGGTCGTAGCGGTGGCGCTCGCCTTCGTCGCCTCCGATGGCGACGTCGAGTTTTGCCAGGCCCTGTGTCGTCCTCGTGTCCCGGTACCGGGCGGCTGACTCTGCCCACAAATCAGGCCAACGCTCGCTGCGCGGGATGTTCGGGAAGTTCGCATAGGCGTCGTTCCAGTCCTCGATCCTGCGCCAGATCATGATCCGTCCCCTCGGGCTTTCGTTCTCGTTCCGCGTGATGAGCAGGTCTAGCGGCGCAACCCTGTCGCGCCAAGTCGATTTAAGTATTTCAACCTTAAAATTTCATACTTGAAATGTTTTAGCGGCGATGTGATACTGTTCGAAACGGAGGCATGGTACCGATGAAAATCGCGGTCCTGGGCGGCGGTCCCGCTGGTCTCTATTTCGCGATCTCGATGAAGTTGCGCGACTCGGCGCATGATGTCACTGTCTACGAGCGCAACCGTGCCGACGATACATTCGGCTGGGGCGTCGTCCTGTCGGACGAGACGCTCGACAATCTCGCTGCAAACGATCCGGTCAGCGCGGACCGTATCCGTCAACATTTCGCCTATTGGGACGACATTGCCGTCGTCTACAACGGTACGCGAACCGTTTCGACCGGGCATGGCTTCTGCGGCATCGGTCGCATGCGCCTTCTACTGCTCCTGCAGGAGCGCGCGCGCGAACTCGGAGTCAAGCTGGAATTCCAGACCGAGATCGACGATCCGCGACCCTTCATGGAAAGCCATGACATGGTTCTGGCGGCGGATGGGCTGAATTCGAAGACGCGCGGTGTCTTCGAGGAAGTGTTCAAGCCCGATATCGATATCCGCAGATGCAAGTTCGTGTGGCTTGGCACCAGGCAGAAATTCGACGACGCGTTCACCTTCATCTTCGAGAAGACCGGACACGGCTGGGTGTGGGCGCATGCATATCAATTCGACGCCGACACCGCGACGTTCATCGTCGAGTGCAGCGAGGAGACCTGGGACAAGTTCGGCTTCGGCGCGATGTCGAAGGAAGAGTCTATCGCCACCTGCGAGCGCATTTTCGCCGATCATCTCGACGGCCACAGCCTGATCTCGAACGCCAATCACATTCGCGGTTCGGCCTGGATCAACTTCCCGCGCGTGCTGTGCGAGCGCTGGTCTCACGAGAATCTCGCCCTGATGGGCGACGCGGCTGCGAGCGCGCATTTCTCGATCGGCTCGGGCACCAAGCTGGCACTTGAAAGTGCCATCGCTCTTGCCGGCTACATGCATTCCGAACCCGGTCTCGCCGCGGCCTTCGAGAAGTACGAGGATGCGCGGCGGACGGAAGTCCTCAAGCTGCAGTCGGCGGCGAGGAACTCGCTCGAATGGTTCGAGGACGTCGAACGCTATCTCCATCTCGATCCCGTCCAGTTCAACTATTCGCTGCTGACGCGGTCGCAGCGGATCAGCCACGAGAACTTGCGGCTGCGCGACGGCGCCTGGCTGGCAGGCGCGGAGACGTGGTTCCAGGCGCAGGCGGGCGCCGCCGCCAACACGAATCGGCCACCCATGTTCGCGCCCTATAGGCTGCGTGGCATGGAGCTGAAGAACCGGGTCGTCGTATCGCCGATGGCTCAGTATCGCGCCGTGGACGGCACGCCGACCGATTGGCATTTCGTGCACTATTGCGAGCGAGCCAAGGGTGGTGCGGGGCTGGTCTATATCGAGATGACCTGCGTGTCGCCGGAAGGCCGCATCACCCCGGGCTGCCCCGGCTTCTACAAGCCGGAGCACGAGGCGGCGTGGAAACGGATCGTCGACTTCGCGCACGCCGAGACGGACGCGAAGATCTGCGCGCAACTCGGCCATTCGGGCCCCAAGGGATCGACCCAGCTCGGCTGGGAGGAAGACAATGCCCCGCTCGCCGAGGGCAACTGGCCGCTGCTCGCCGCCTCCGCCGTTCCGTGGGCCGAGGCGAACCAGGTGCCGAAGGCGATGGACCGTGCCGACATGGACATGGTTAGAGACCAGTTCGTGGCCGCCGCCGAAATGGCCGAGCGCTGCGGCTTCGACATGCTCGAACTCCACATGGCGCACGGCTATCTTCTGTCGTCCTTCATCTCTCCGCTGATCAACCGGCGCGAGGACGAGTATGGCGGCAACCTGGACAACCGGATGCGCTATCCGCTGGAAGTGTTCCACGCGGTGCGCGCCGTGTGGCCACAAGACAAGCCGATCTCGGTCCGCATCTCGGCGAATGACTGGGTTGGAGACGAAGGCGTAACGCCACAGGAGGCAGTCGAGATCGCCCGCATGCTCGATGCGGCTGGTGTTGACATCTGCGACGTGTCAGCGGGCCAGACCTCGGTCCGCGCCAAGCCGGTCTACGGCCGCATGTTCCAGACGCCGTTTTCGGACCGGATCCGGAACGAGACCGGTATGGCAACGATGGCCGTCGGAAACATCTACGAGCCGGACCACGTCAATTCCATCCTGATGGCAGGTCGGGCCGATCTCGTTTGCCTGGCGCGGCCGCATCTGGCCGATCCCTACTGGACATTGCATGCTGCCGCCACGCTCGGTGATCGTGGCGTGCGCTGGCCCAACCCGTACTGGCCGGGCCGCGACCAGCTCTACCGGCTCGCAGAGAGGCAGGAACAGATGACGGGGAAGGTGTGATGACGATTTCTGGCAGGCACGCGCTCGTCACGGGCGGCAATGCGGGCATCGGAAAGGCGATCGCCATCGCCTACGCCGAGCAGGGAGTCGAGGTGACGATCTGCGGTCGCCGTGAAGATGCATTGGCCAGCGTCGCCGAGACCTCCCCGAGGCTTCATGCCGTCACGGCTGACGTGACAGACGAGGCGTCGGTCGCCGCGCTGTATGAAACAGCCCAGGCCGCGCGCGGTCCGTTCGACATCGTCGTTGCCAATGCAGGCATGGCATCGAGTTCACCCGCGCACCGGACGACGCTCGATGAATGGAAGCGCATCGTCGACGTGAACCTGACCGGAGCCTTCCTCACGGTACGCCCCGCAATCAAGAGCATGACCGAACGCGGCAGCGGGCGGATCATTTTCATCGCATCCGTGGCTGGGCTGCGTGGCTCCGCCTATGTCGCTCCGTACGTGGCCTCGAAGCATGGCGTCGTTGGTCTCATGCGGGCACTGGCCGCCGAGCTCTTGACGACGGGGGTCACCGTAAACGCGATCTGTCCGGCTTACGTTGAGACCGAGATGCTGGAGCAATCCATTGCCCGCGTCATGGAGAAGACCGGGCGCAGCAGGCAGGAGGCGCGGCAGTACTTCACCGAGATCAATCCGAACCATCGGCTGATCCAGCCGGAGGAGGTCGCCGCCGCCGCGCTCTGGCTGGCGAGCGATGCCGCGATCTCGGTAACCGGTCAGCCGATCGCTATCTCGGGAGGCGGCTGATGGTGAGCGCACCGCTGACGTCGCCGGTGATCCGGGAGGACAACAAGGAACGTCTGCGGCTGTGGATCCGTATGCTTCGCGCCTCGCGGTCGATCGAGGCGGAGTTGCGCGAGCGCCTCAAGAATGAGTTCGAGTCGACATTGCCGCGCTTCGACGTGATGGCCGCGCTCTATCGGCAGCCGGACGGCATGCTGATGAGCGACCTCTCGCGGTTCCTTCTGGTGTCGAACGGCAACGTCACCGGTATCGTCGACCGGCTGGTGACGGACGGGTTGGTCAGCCGCGCGAAACGCGACGGCGATCGCCGAACCTCGATCGTGCGTCTGACGTCGTCCGGCATGGCCGCCTTCGAGGCGATGGCGGAGGCTCACGAGGACTGGATCAACACCTATCTCCAGGGCGTCACGCCGGATCAGGCCGCGCGGCTGTCATCCATGTTGAAATCGTTCCAGAGCAATTGGGAGGGCGAATAATGGCTGCGATGGCCGGCCTCGAGCCGAAACATTTCCTGTGGCGGGCCGGAAATGGCGTCGCGACCATCCGCCTCGACCGGCCGGAGCGCAAGAACCCGCTGACCTTCGATTCCTACGCCGAATTGCGCGATACATTTCGCGCGCTCGTCTACGCCGATGACATCCATGCCGTGGTGTTCCTGCCCAATGGCGGGAACTTCTGCTCGGGCGGTGACGTCCACGACATCATCGGACCGCTGGTGGCGATGGACATGAAGGGGCTGCTCGCCTTCACGCGTATGACCGGCGATCTCGTCAAGGCGATGATCGGCTGTGGTAAGCCGATCGTGACTGCCGTCGACGGCGTGGCCGTCGGTGCCGGGGCGATCGTTGCGATGGCGTCCGACATTCGGCTTGCAACACCGCAGGCCAAGACGGCGTTCCTGTTTACCCGCGTCGGCCTTGCCGGCTGCGACATGGGCGCCTGCGCGATGCTGCCGCGAATCATCGGGCAGGGCCGGGCGGCCGAACTGCTCTACACAGGCCGTTCGATGAGCGCCGAGGAAGGCGAGCGCTGGGGCTTTTACAACCGGATCGTGTCGCCCGAGGCTCTGGAGGCCGAGGCAACGAGCCTCGCCGATCGCATCGTTTCAGGGCCGACCTTCGCGCACGGCATCACCAAGACGCAGCTCAATCAGGAATGGTCGATGGGGCTTGAGCAGGCGATCGAGGCGGAAGCCCAGGCCCAGGCGATCTGCATGCAGACCGCGGATTTTGAGCGCGCCTACCGCGCCTTCGTCGAGAAGAAACAACCCGTGTTCGAGGGCGACTGATGCCCGACCGCTCCTTCCTCGGCTGGCCGTTCTTCGACGAGCGACACCGCGATCATGCGCGTCGCCTCGACGAGTGGTGCGCGCGCCACCTGCCGGTCGCGCATGGGGATGTCGACAACGCATGCCGCAATCTTGTTGCAATGCTTGGTCGTGACGGTTGGCTGATGCCGACGGCCGTCGAGCCGGAGGGCGACGGCGTGCTCGACGTGCGAACGCTTTGCCTCACGCGCGAGACGCTCGCCCGTCATGACGGGCTCGCCGATTTCGCATTCGCGATGCAGGGGCTGGGCACCGGCGCGATCAGCTTGTTCGGGACGCCCGAGCAGAAGCGCTGGCTCGACAAGACGCGACATGGTGCTGCGATCTCCGCCTTCGCGCTGTCGGAGCCGCGCTCGGGATCCGACGTGGCAAACATGGACATGACGGCGACCCGCGACGGCCACGACTATGTTCTGTCAGGCGAAAAGACATGGATTTCCAACGGCGGGATCGCCGATCTCTATGTCGTCTTCGCGCGAACCGGCGAGGCTCCGGGCGCAAGGGGCATCTCGGCCTTTCTCGTGCCTGGCGATACGGCAGGCTTGTCCGTGGCCGAGCGTCTGGAGGTAATCGCGCCGCATCCGCTGGCGCGGCTCGCCTTCGACGACGTGCGCGTTCCAGCCTCAGCGATGATCGGCGACCCGGGCCAGGGTTTCCGTATCGCGATGTCGGTGCTCGACGTGTTCCGGTCCACGGTTGGCGCGGCAGCGCTGGGCTTCGCGCGTCGGGCTCTGGACGAAACGATCGCCCGTGCGGGATCGCGCGAGCTGTTCGGCGCGCCGCTCGGAGACCTGCAGATGGTCCAGGGGCACATCGCCGACATGGCGCTCGATGTGGATGCGGCTGCGCTGCTGGTCTACCGTGCGGCGTGGACCAAGGACATGGGTGCACCGCGCGTTACCCGTGAGGCGGCGATGGCGAAGCTGTTCGCGACCGACCGCGCGCAGTCGGTGATCGACCGCGCGGTTCAGATCCATGGCGGCGACGGGGTGCGCAAGGGCCATATCGTCGAGAGCCTGTATCGCGAGATCCGGGCATTGCGCATCTACGAAGGCGCGTCCGATGTCCAGAAGGTTGTGATCGCGCGCCAGACAATGGGAGCATCGTGATGAAAGACGCGCTCGGACCCTCCGCTCACGTCGATACGTTCTCTCGCGACAACCTGCCGCCGCGCGACCAATGGCCGGATCTTTTGCTCGACGGCTTCGACTACCCCGAATACCTCAACGCCGCAGTCGAGCTGACCGACCGGATGGTGGAAAAGGGATTCGGCGACCACACGGCGCTGATCGGCAATGGCCGCCGCCGCACCTACAAGGAACTCGCGGACTGGACCAATCGCCTCGCGCACGCTCTGGTCGAGGACTATGGAGTGAAGCCGGGCAACCGCGTGCTGATCCGCTCGGCCAACAATCCCGCGATGGTCGCGTGCTGGCTTGCAGCGACCAAGGCTGGCGCGGTCGTCGTCAATACCATGCCGATGCTGCGCGCCGGCGAACTCGCCAAGATCGTCGACAAGGCGGAGATAACCGTCGCACTCTGCGACACGCGACTGATGGACGAGGTGGTCGCTTGCGCCAAGGGCAGCAGCTTTCTCAAGCAGGTGGTCGGCTTCGACGGAACCGCAAACCATGATGCCGAACTCGACCGCATCGCACTCAACAAGCCGGTGCGTTTCGATGCAGTGAAGACTGGGCGCGACGACGTGGCGCTGCTTGGTTTCACTTCCGGAACGACCGGTATTCCAAAAGCCACGATGCACTTTCATCGTGACCTCCTCATCATTGCCGACGGCTATGCGAAGGAGGTGCTGCAGGTGACGCCCGACGACGTCTTCGTCGGATCGCCTCCCCTGGCCTTTACGTTCGGGCTTGGAGGGTTGGCCATCTTCCCATTGCGTTTCGGTGCCGCGGCGACGCTTCTGGAGAACGCTTCACCGCCCAATATGATCGAGATCATCGAGACCTACCGGGCAACTGTCAGCTTCACCGCGCCGACCGCCTATCGCGCGATGATGGCCGCGATAGACCAGGGGGCCGACCTGTCCTCGTTGCGGGTCGCGGTCTCGGCGGGAGAGACTCTGCCTGCGCCGGTCTTCGAGGAGTGGACGAGGAAAACTGGCAAGCCGATTCTAGACGGCATAGGCGCAACGGAGATGCTGCATATCTTCATTTCGAACCGCTTCGACGATATGCATCCGGCGACCACCGGGCGACCCGTGACCGGCTACGAAGCCAGGATCGTCGACGAAGACATGGCCGAGCTAGCACCCGGCACGATCGGTCGGCTGGCCGTGCGCGGGCCCACCGGATGCCGCTATCTCGCTGACGACAGGCAGCGCGACTATGTCCGTGACGGCTGGAACCTGACCGGTGATTCATTTCTCCAGGACGAAGACGGCCGCTTTCATTTTGCGGCCCGTTCGGACGATATGATCATTTCCTCCGGCTACAATATCGCCGGCCCCGAGGTCGAGGCGGCGCTGCTGGCTCACGCCGACGTTGCGGAATGCGCGGTGATCGGTATTGCCGACGAAAGCCGCGGCCAGATCGTCGAGGCGCATGTCGTGCTAGTCGCCGGCGTCAAGGGTGATGACGCGGCAAGGCAGCGTCTGCAGGATCACGTCAAGGCAACCATCGCGCCCTACAAATATCCGCGCTCCATTGTCTTCGTCGATGCGCTGCCCAAGACCCAGACGGGCAAGATCCAGCGGTTCCGGCTTCGGGAGGCGCAGGGCTGATGACCGACTTCGCCGCAACACGGGCACAGTTCGACCTGCCGGAAAACGTCGTCTATCTCGACGGCAACTCGCTTGGACCGCTGCCACGCGCGGCGCGCGAACGGTTGGCGCACGAAGTCGGCGACCATTGGGGCCGCCTGCTGATCCGCGGCTGGAACGAGGCCGGCTGGATCGACCTCCCCGACCGGGTGGGCGACCGCATCGCGCGACTGATCGGTGCACCGGCCGGATCCGTGACTGCCGGCGATTCGACGTCGGTCAATCTGTACAAGGCGTTGACAGGCGCACTTTCGCTCGCCGGCGACCGTAAGGTCGTTCTGTCCGACAGCGGCAACTTCCCGACCGATCTCTATGTCGCCCAGATGGCGCTCGACGCTCTGGCTCGCGGCCACGAGCTCAAGGTCGTCGAACCGGAAGCGGTGGCCGATGCGATCGACAGCCGCGTCGCGGTCCTCATGCTGACCGAGGTCGATTACCGGACCGGCCGGCTGCACGACATGCAGGCACTGACCGCGAAGGCACGCGACGCCGGCGCGATCACCATCTGGGACCTCGCCCACTCGGCCGGAGCGCTGCCGGTCGATCTGACGGGCGCCGGAGCCGATTTTGCCATCGGCTGTGGCTACAAATATCTCAACGGCGGTCCGGGCGCCCCGGCCTTCATCCATGTTCGACCGGACCTCGGCGACCGGATCACGCCGGCCCTCGCCGGCTGGATGGGCCACGAGGCGCCGTTCCTTTTCGACCCCGACTATCGGCCGGGCGCTGGCATCCAGCGCATGCGGGTCGGCACGCCGCCGATCCTGTCGATGGCCGCGCTCGACGCCGCGCTCGACGTCTGGGATGGCGTCGACATGCAGGCAGTCCGCCAGCAGTCGGCTGAGCTGACCGAACGTTTCATCGATGGCGTCGAAGCGCGATGTCCTGAGCTTAAGCTCGCCACCCCGCGCGATCCCGCGCGTCGCGGATCGCAGGTTTCGTTCCGGTTCGAGGAGGGGTATGCGGCGATGCAGGCGTTGATCGCACATGGCGTGATCGGCGACTTCCGGGCACCGGATATCATGCGGTTCGGATTCGCGCCGCTCTATGTCGGCACCGAGGAAGTCGACAGAGCGCTGGAGATTCTCGAAGCGGTGATGCGGAACAGGCTCTGGGGCCGCGCTGAATTTCGCAAGCGGAGCAAGGTAACATGAGTTCGCGCTACGACCCCTCGGCTGAAGGCGCGCGTATGGATATGGCCGGCACCATGTCCTATTCCGAATATCTGAATCTCGATCGTGTGCTCGCTGCGCAGCGGCCGTTGTCGGACTCCCCCGACGAGATGCTCTTCATCATCCAGCATCAGACATCTGAGCTGTGGATGAAGTTGGCAATCCACGAAATCCGCTCAGCGAAGCTCGCAATCCACGACGACCGGCTGGAGCCGGCGTTCAAGATGCTGACCCGGGTCGCGCGCATCTTCGAACAGCTCAACGGCGCGTGGGACGTGCTGCGAACCATGACGCCAAGCGAATACACGTCGTTTCGCGGTGCCCTCGGCCGGTCGTCGGGCATTCAGTCCTGGCAGTATCGGGCAATCGAATTCCTTGCAGGAAACCGCAATCTGGCAATGCTCCGGCCGCATGCGCATGACGCCACGGCGACGCAGATGCTTGAGACGATCCTCGCCGAACCCAGCCTCTACGATGAAGCGGTAATGCTACTCGGCCGTACGGGCTTCGACATTGGCGCGGAACGCGTTTCCTGGCGCGACCAGCGCCCGGAAAGCGAGACGGTCATGGCCGCATGGACAGCCATCTATCGTGAACCGGAAAGGTACTGGATGCTCTATGAACTAGCCGAGAAACTCGTTGATTTCGAGGACTATTTTCGCCGCTGGCGGTTCAATCACGTCACGACGGTCGAACGCATCATCGGGCTGAAACGCGGCACTGGCGGAACTCAGGGCGTCTCCTATCTGAGGCGAATGCTTGAAGTGGTGCTGTTTCCCGAACTCTGGAAGTTGAGAACGGAGCTTTGAGACCGGCCCGGATATGGGGTCCAATAACAAAAAAAGTGCATTGGACTGGCGAAAGTCCGGATATTTTTCCATCGTGGGAACTGGATTCTAAACTGAACGGGAGAAAAAAATGAAGAAATTGATCGCGGCCGGCGTAGTCGGCCTCTCGCTGGGCATTTCTGGCTTGGCATCAGCCGAATCGATCAAGGTCGGCATGATCACAACGCTTTCGGGCGGCGGGGCCGGTCTCGGTGTCGACGTGCGCGACGGCTTCATGCTGGCGCTAAAGAACGCTGGAAACACCGAGATCGAGGTGGTGACCGAGGATGACGGCCAGAAGCCGGAACTTGCCGTCCAGATTGCGGACAAGATGGTCCAGAGCGAGAAGGTCGATCTGCTGACCGGCATCATCTGGTCGAATCTGGCCATGGCTGTCGTGCCCGGCGTCGTTCAGCAGGACATCCTCTATCTGTCACCCAACGCCGGACCGTCGGCTCTCGCCGGCGCCATGTGCAACAAGAACTATTTCAACGTCGCCTGGCAGAACGACAATCTGCATGAGGCGATGGGTGCCTACGCGAACGACGCCGGCTACAAGAAGGCCTATATCCTTGCGCCGAACTACCCGGCCGGCAAGGATGCGCTCACCGGCTTCAAGCGCTATTTCAAGGGCGATTTGGCGGGCGAGACATATACTCAGCTCGGCCAGACCGACTACGCCGCCGAAATCGCGCAGATCCGCGCCTCCGGGGCCGATGCGATCTTCTTCTTCCTGCCGGGCGGCATGGGGATCGCCTTCATGAAGCAATACGCCCAGTCGGATGTCGGCCTGCCGGTTCTCGGGCCTGCATTCTCCTTCAGCCAGGACATCCTCGGCGCGGTCGGCGACGCGGCACTGGGGGTCAAGAACTCCTCGCAATGGTCGAAAGACATCGACAACGCCGCCAACAAGAAATTCGTCGAAAGCTTCCAGGCCGAATATGGCCGACTGCCGTCACTCTACGCGAGCCAGGGTTACGACACCGCGAATCTGATCATCGCCGCCGCGTCAAAAGCGTCGGTAAAGGACAAGGACGCGTTCCGCGCCGCCGTCAAGGAAGCTGAATTCGAATCGGTCCGCGGCGACTTCAGGTTCGGCAACAACAATCATCCGATCCAGGATATCTACGTTCGTGAGGTGGTGAAGGAAGGCGATGTGCTGACCAACAAGATCGTCGGCACTGCGTTCGAAGACCATCAGGACGCCTACGCTGCCGAGTGCAAGATGTAGGCCAATCAACAGCCCATTCGCCCTCCCGGTCGTCCCGGGAGGGCAAGCGTGGGGCCGGCCCGCCGCCCCGATCCCGCGACCAAACGCATAGCGGAACCGCACCTTGACCCTTGCGCTTTTTATCGAGCAGCTTCTCAACGGCATTCAGCTCGGCGTCATGCTGTTCCTCATGGCAGCAGGGCTGACGCTGATTTTCGGGGTCATGGGGCTGATCAATCTGGCTCACGGCTCGTTCTACATGATCGGCGCCTTTGCCTGTGCCGCAGTGGCGGCCGCCACAGGCTCGTTCTGGCTCGGGCTCGCTGCAAGCCTAGCCGCCGCGGCCCTGGTCGGCGCACTGGTGGAAATGACCGTTATCCGACGATTGTACGAACGCGATCATCTCGACCAGGTTCTTGCGACCTTCGCCCTGATCCTGATCTTTTCGGAAGGAACCCGCTGGCTGTTCGGGTCCTTTCCGCTCTATCTCGATATCCCGCAGGTTCTCTCCGGCACCATCGATCTGCCGGGCGGCTCGCGCTATCAGCTCTATCGAATGGCCATCATCGGTGTCGGCGTGGCGGTTGCTGGCGGCCTCTATCTGCTCATCGCGCGGACCCGCCTCGGAATGCGCATCCGCGCCGGCGAAGCGGATCGCGAGATGATCGGCGCGCTCGGTGTCGATATCCGCACGCTGTATACGGTGGTCTTCGCACTCGGCGCCGCGCTGGCGGGGCTGGCCGGTGCGATGGTCGGGGCCCTGCAGTCGGTGCAGGTCGGCATGGGCGAACCGGTCCTGATCCTCGCCTTTGTGGTAATCGTCATCGGCGGCATCGGATCGATCAAGGGCGCCCTGATCGGCGCCATACTGGTCGGTGTCGTAGACACTATGGGGCGGTTCCTCCTGCCCCAGTTTTTCATCAGTTTCATGGGCCCGTCTCAAGGGACCGCGGTCGGCTCGGCACTGGCGTCGATGCTGATCTATATCCTAATGGCGCTCATCCTGGCGGTCCGCCCAAGCGGCCTGTTCGCAGCGAAAGGCTGACGTCATGGAGATCGGTCGGGAAGGCGTCATCAATATCGTCGTTGCGGTCGCCCTTCTTGCAATTCCCTTTGCGGCTGTGGTCCTCGATGAGACCTTTTACATCACGCTTGCTACGCGCATGGCGATACTGGCCCTGGCCGCTGTCGGCCTGAACTTCGCACTCGGGCTTGGGGGGCTGGTTTCGTTTGGCCATGCCGCCTTTTTTGGTCTGGGTGGCTACGCCGCCGGCATTCTCGCTACCCATGCATTCAACGCCGAGCCACTTTTGTTGTGGCCGATAGAGATTCTCGGTTCCAACAGCATGCCGGTCATATGGCTCACGGCGATCGCGATCAGCGCGCTGGTTGCGCTGCCCATTGGCGCGATCAGTCTGCGAACCACGGGCGTCTACTTCATCATGATCACGCTCGCTTTCGCCCAGATGATCTACTATTTCGCGATCTCCTGGCCGGCCTATGGCGGCGAGGACGGCCTGTCGATCTATGTCCGAAACGGCTTTCCGGGCGTCAACACGCTCAATCCCCTGACCTTCTTCCTGATCTGCTACACCCTGCTGATCGTCGCTCTCTTCCTGTTTGCGGTCTTCAAGGATTCGCGCTTTGGCGCCGCGCTCCAGGCCGCGCGCCAGAACGAGACCCGCGTCGCGGCCGTCGGTATCGCGCCCTACCGCATCAGGCTCGCAGCCTTCGTCATATCGGCCGCGATCGCGGGCCTCGCAGGCGCGCTGTTCGCGGACCTCAACCGGTTCGTCAGCCCGTCCATGCTCTCCTGGCAGATGTCGGGCGAACTCATCATCCTGATCATTCTCGGCGGAACGGGACGGCTCTTCGGTCCGGTCGCCGGCGCGATGATCTTCGTTCTGGTCGAGTATTTCCTTGGCGGTATCACCGAGCGATGGCAGTTCTTCCTCGGATTGACCCTGCTGGTGGTCGTGCTGTTCGCGCGGGGCGGCTTCATTGGTCTCGTGGCGGGGAGAACCAGACATGAATGAGCCGATCCTCGAGATCTCCGGCCTGTCGAAGAACTTCGGTGCGCTGCGCGCGACCGACAATGTAAGCCTCGACCTGGGGCCGGGTGAAATCCACGCTCTGATCGGGCCGAACGGCGCTGGAAAGTCGACGCTGATCCACCAGATCGCGGGCACGCTGAAGCCGGATGACGGTGTGATCCGCTTTCTCGGGCGTGAGGTGAACGAAGCCGGCCCGGTGGCGCGCGCGCGGATGGGGCTCGGCCGCAGTTTTCAGGTATCGTCGCTGGCGCCAGAGTTCTCTGCGCTTCGCAATGTCATGCTCGCGGTGCAGTCGCGCCAAGGGTCGAGTTTCCGCTTCTTCAAACCCGTCATGCGTGACCGGTCTCTGCTCGACCCGGCAATGGCGGCCCTCGACCGGGTCGGGCTTGCCGCTCGTGCCGACGTTCCGGCGGCCGAACTCTCGCATGGCGAGCGCCGCCAACTCGAGATCGCGATCGCGCTCGCACTCGGGTCGAAGGCATTCCTGCTCGATGAACCAATGGCGGGCATGGGGCCTGATGGATCGAAATCCCTGACCGCGTTTCTCTCGGCCTTGCGCGACGAGGCGCCGATCCTGCTGGTCGAACACGACATGGACGCCGTCTTTGCCCTGGCGGATCGCATATCGGTGCTGGTCTATGGCCGCATCATCGCCAGCGGCTCGGTCGACGACATCCGCAATGATCCCGCTGTGCGGGAAGCCTATCTTGGAAACGCCGAATGACGCTCCTCGAAGTCGCAGGGATCGAAACCTATTACGGCAAGAGCCAGGCCTTGTTCGGTGTCGACCTGTCGGTGGCCGAGGGCGAGGTCGTCGCACTCATGGGCCGCAACGGCATGGGCAAGACGACGACGATCCGCTCTGTCTGCCGGTTGTCGAGCCCCGCCGCAGGCCGTGTGAGTTTTGTCGGCAGGGACCTTGCCGGCATGAAGCCGCATCGCGTGGCCCAACTCGGCATCGGACTTGTTCCGGAGGGTCGCCGCTGTTTTGCGACGCTGACCGTGCGCGAAAACCTTGTCGCCGCCGCCCGGCCCGGCAAATGGACGCTCGACAAGGTGCATGCGCTGTTTCCGCGGCTCAAAGAACGGCGGGACCAGTACGCCAACACGCTGTCGGGCGGCGAGCAGCAGATGCTGGCGATTGGCCGCGCCCTGATGACCAATCCGCGTCTGCTCATCCTAGACGAAGCGACGGAAGGACTGGCGCCGGTGATCCGCCAGGATATCTGGGCCTCGATTCGGACGCTCAAGGACGAAGGCGAGTCGATCCTGGTGGTCGACAAGTCGCTGGCCGAGCTGCTGCCGGCCGCCGATCGCTGCGTCGTTCTCGAAAAAGGCGCGACCGTCTGGTCGGGCGTTCCCGGCGACCTCACCCGCGATCTGCAGGATCGCTATCTGGGCGTTTGAACCGCCTGGTCTCGAATGTACTTGGAGAAAGCAAATGAACACGCCGCCGCTGCACCGGATCCTTCAGCCGGAAAACTGGAAGCCGGCAAAGGGATACGCCAATGGGATCGCCGCGACGCCCGGCCGGACGATCTATCTCGGCGGCCAGATCGGCTGGAACGGGGACCAGCAGTTCGAGACGGACGACTTCGTTGCCCAGATGCGACAGGCGCTGGAGAACATCGTGGCGACCCTCGCCGAAGCTGGCGGCGCGCCGGAACATATTGTCCGCCTGACATGGTTCATCACCGACAAGGCGGAGTATGTCAGCCGGGTCGCCGAGCTCGGCGCGGCCTATCGGGCGGTGATGGGCCGGCACTTTCCTGCCATGAGCGTCGTCGCGGTCACCGCGCTCATCGAGGATCGGGCCAAGGTGGAGATCGAGGCGACGGCCGTCATACCGGATTGACGATCAGCGTGGAGGTGCGCCTGCCTCGATGCGTGCGGCGGACCAGCGCTGCCTCAGGAAGGCGGCGACGAAGACAATCGACATCAAGAGCACGATCGTCGGCGCGGGTGCGCTGTCGATGAAGAAGCTCGCATAAACGCCGACGACCGAGCACAGGGCCGCGACCGCCATCGAGACGACGATCATCTGCTCGAAACGCCGTGTCACGATGAAGGCGATCGCACCCGGTGCGATCAACAGGGCGATCGCGAGGATGATGCCGACGGCCTTGAGCGCACCGACGATGGTCAGCGACAGCACGGCCAGCAAGCCATAATGAAGGAACCGGACGGGCAGGCCGATTGCCATCGCGTGCTGGGGATCGAAGGCGTGAAGCAGAAGGTCGCGTCGAAGCAGCCCGACCGAAACGATGGCGATTGCTGCGATGAGCGCCGCGCCGGCGATATCGCTCCAGTTCGTGCCCAGCATGTCGCCGAACAGGATGTGGTCGAGATGAACCTCGGTCTGGATCTTCGTGTAGAGAACGATGCCCAGCCCGAACATGCCGGAGAACACGATGCCCATCACCGTGTCTTCCTTCACACGGCTGTTCTCCTTCAGATACCCGGTCGCGAGCGCGCAGATCATTCCCGCGCCGAAGGCGCCGAGTGCGAGGGGTAGCCCTGCGATATAGGCGAGTACGATCCCCGGAAGCACGGCATGGCTGATCGCATCACCCATCAGCGACCACCCTTTCAGCACCAGGAACGGCGACAGAAGCCCCATCGGCAGCGCCGCCGCGAGGGCGATCAGGAACGCCTGCTGCATGAACGGAAGCTGGAACGGCAGAAGCGCCATGTCGACCAAGCTCACTGCCCCGCCTCCAGCGCTTCGCGCGCTTTCCGACGTGCGGCCAGCATGCCGTGTTTGGGTGCGAGGAAGAAGGCAGCGAGGAAGATCGCCGTCTGCAGGCAGATGATGATCCCGCCTGTCGCGCCGTCGAGGAAATAGCTGAGATATGCGCCGAGGAAACAGGTCGTACTGCCGACAGCGACGCTGATCACGATCAGTCGCGAAAAGCGGTCGGTGAGCAGATAGGCCGTCGCGCCCGGTGTCACGACCATGGCGATGACCAGGAAGGCGCCGACCGTCTGCAGCGCTGCGACCGTCGATGCGCTCAGCAGCGTGAAGAAAAGGACCCGCAGCAGGTCGGGGTTGAGCCCGATCGATCGGGCATGGTTCTCGTCGAAGAACGCGACCATCAGGTCCTTCCACTTCACCAGCAGGATCGCCAGCGAAACGCCGGCGATGATGACGAGTTGCAGCGTGTCGGCCGGTGTGACGGCGAGCACATTGCCGAGCACGATCGTCTGGATGTTCACCGATGCCGGCGACAGCGAGATCATGAACAGGCCGAGGCCGAAGAACGACGTGAAGATCAGGCCGATGATCGCGTCTTCCCTGAGCTTTGTCCGCTGGTTGAGGAACAACATCGCCCCGGCTGCCAGAGCGCCCGAAAAGAACGCGCCGATCGCGAAGGGCAGGCCCAGCATGTAGGCTCCCGCAACGCCGGGCACGATCGAGTGCGACAGCGCATCCCCGATCAGCGACCATCCCTTGAGCATCAGATAGGCAGAGAGGAAGGCACAGACACCGCCGACAAGCGCGCTGACCCACATGGCGTTGACCATATAGTCGTATGCGAACGGTTCGAGGAGGCCGGCGGTCATGTACGGCCGCCTGCGTCCGGATCCGTGGGCGTGCTGTCGCCATAGATCACGAACGGCCGCTCGTCGTCCGTCAGCACGGTGACCTGGCGGGTGTCGGACTCCGCGTCGTCGTGAAGGTCGGCGCCGCCGAGCACGTATTGGCGCAGCACGCCGCCAAACGCCTTCTCGAGATTGGCATGCGTGAAGACGGTTTCCGTCGGGCCTGCGGCCAGTACGGTCCGGTTGAGCAGGATCGCGTGATCGCAGAAGCGCGGCACGCTGCCGAGATTGTGCGTCGACACCAGCATGATGCGGCCTTCGTCGCGCAGCGATTTCAAAAGGGCGATGATCGATTCCTCGGTCCTGACGTCGACGCCGGTAAACGGTTCGTCGAGCAGGATGACCTCGCCCTCCTGTGCCAGGGCGCGTGCGAGGAAGACACGCTTCTTCTGGCCGCCGGAGAGTTCGCCGATCTGGCGCTTGCGGTATGCCGTCATCGAGACGCGGTCGAGCGCAGCGTCAACCATCTCGCGGTCGCGCGCCGTAGGGATGCGCAGCATGTTCATGTGCCCGTATCGACCCATCATGACCACGTCTTCGACCAGCACCGGAAAGTTCCAGTCGACATCCTCGCTCTGCGGCACATAGGCGACGACATTGCGTTTCAGCGCCCTGCCCGCCGGCTCGCCGAGGATCGTCACACTGCCGCGCGCCAGCGGCACGAAACCCATGATCGCCTTGAACAGCGTCGACTTGCCGGAACCGTTGATCCCTACAAGCGCGGCAATCGTTCCGCGCGGAATGCTGAAGCTTGCGCCGGAAAGGGCGGTATGCCCGTTGCGGTAGGTGACCGTCACCTGATCGACCGAAAGGCCGGCGTCATGGTTCAGGCGGACGGGCGGAGATGCGGGGGCATTCATTCGCTCAAGGCCTTTACGATGGTTTCCGTGTCGACCCTGAGAAGATCGAGATAGGTCGGCACGGGGCCGTTTTCGTCGCTGAGCGAATCCACGAAGAGCACACCGCCGTAGCGGATCCCGGTTTCCCGTGCGACCTGCTGCGCCGGATTTGGCGACACCGTGCTTTCACTGAAAATTGCCGGCACTTTCATTTCGCGAACGGTGTCGATCACCTTTCGCACCTGCTGCGGGGTGCCCTGCTGGTCGGCGTTGATTGGCCACAGATAAAGTTCCTTGAGACCGAAGTCGCGCGCCATGTAGGAGAATGCTCCTTCGCTTGTGGCCAGCCAACGCCGCTCTTCGGGAATTGCCGCGATTTCGGCTCGGATCGGCGCAACCAAAGCTTCGATGCGAGCGGCGTAGGCGGCGGCATTTGCATTGTAGGTGTCGGCGTTCGCCGGGTCGTGCTCGACGAAGGCTGCCCTGATGTTCTCGACATAAATCAGCGCGTCCGAAGGCGACATCCAGGCATGCGGATTGGGCTTGCCCGTATAAGGGCCTTCAGCGATGCCCATCGGCTCGACACCTTCGGAAACCACGACATCGGGAACGTCGTTGAGATTCTGGAGAAAGCGCTCGAACCACAATTCGAGATTGAGGCCGTTCCAGATGATCAGGTCCGAGCCCTGCGCGCGCAGGATATCACCTGGTGTCGGCTGATAATTATGGATTTCCGCGTTGGGTTTGGTGATCGATTCAACGATCGCGGCATCGCCAGCGACATTCCGGGCCATGTCGGCGATGACGGTGAAGGTGGTGACGGCCTTGAACTTGCTATCCTCCTGGTCTCCGGTGCATGCGGCTAGCGCCGCCGCCAGCACCGCGATGGTGAACATTGCCGCAATCCGCATGAATTACTCCGGTGGCCGTGACGAGCTCCGTGCGGTTCGCCGCCGCGAAGCGTGAATATGCCAACCTATCGCGTTCACCGGCTATCGTCAATGCAATTGCAAATCGTTTGCAATAAGCAGATGAACACTATTGCGCACTCCTGGGACGCGTTCCCACGGTTCTTTGCAACTGGTTGTCATCTGGCGCATAGTCCGGCCATGAATCAGGAACTGCCCAAGAAGCCGGATTACGAAAAGGAACTGCGTCGCTCGGGCATTCGCATCACGCGTCCGCGGCGGATCATCATCGGCATTCTGACGGAGACCGACGACCATCCCGACGCCATGGAGATATTCCAGCGCGCCTCGGCGATCGACGGCAGCATCTCGCTGTCCACCGTCTATCGCACTATGAAGCTGCTGGAAGGCATGGGTGCGATCCACCGGCATGCCTTTGACGGAACCCGCGCCCGTTTCGAACAGGCTGGCGGCGAGCATCACGATCATCTCATCGATATCGAAACCGGCGATGTGATCGAGTTCCATTCGCACAGGATCGAGGAACTGCAGGACGAGATCGCGCGTTCGCTGGGCTACGACATCGTCCACCATCGCCTCGAGCTCTATGGCAAGAAGCGGCGCGGACGCTAGACCATGTTCTCGAAAAGCAAGCGCCGCTTCCCGGGCATTGATTTTCAAGCATTCCTGCAACGCGAAGTGACACCATTTCCCGGCGGGATGCTCTAGGTCAGGAAACCAGACTATGGAAAAAGCGGAAATCGGATTGATCGGCCTTGGCGTCATGGGTTCCAACCTGGCCCTGAATATCGCCGAGAAAGGCCATCGTATCGCGGTATTCAACCGCACCGATGCTGCGATCGACGCGTTCGTCAAGCGCGCAGGCGACCTGGCCGGCCGGATCGAGCCGTGCCGCAGCCTCGACTCGCTGGTGCGCTCGATCCGTGGTCCCCGACCTATCATCCTGATGATCCCGGCCGGCGACCCGGTCGACCAGCAGATCGAGGCCTTGAAGCCGCTCCTCGACGAAAACGACATTCTGATCGATGCGGGAAATGCCAACTTTCACGACACGGTGCGCCGGATGGCCGCGCTTTCGCAATCGGGGCCGCAGTTTCTGGGCGTTGGCGTGTCGGGCGGTGAGGAGGGCGCACGCCACGGCCCGTCGATCATGGCTGGCGGTCCGCGCGAAGCCTATGACCGGGTCGAACCGGTTCTGTCGTCGATCGCTGCGCGGTTCGGGGACGAGCCATGTTCGGCTTGGGTAGGCCCCGGCGGAGCGGGCCACTTCGTCAAGACGATCCATAACGGGATCGAATATGCCGATATGCAGATGATTGCCGAGATCTACGGCATCATGCGGGATTCGCTGCGGCTGTCACCGCCGGAGATGGCCGAGATTTTCGCGGCCTGGAACAAGGGCCGGCTCAACTCATATCTCATAGAGATCACCGCCAGCGTGCTCGGGGTCGAAGATGCCGAAACCGGCGGGCCGCTCGTCGACGTCATCCTCGACCGCGCAGGCCAGAAAGGCACGGGCAGATGGGCGGCGATCGAAGCGCAGATGCTGGCGGTGCCGGCCACCTGCATCGAGGCCGCAGTCGCTGCCCGCAGCCTCTCGGCAATGAAGGAGACGCGCGAGGAAGCCCAGAAGCTCTTTGATCCGGCGTCGCCACCCCCCGCGCCCGAGGACAGGACGAAGATCCTCGCCGAACTCGAACATGCCCTGCTTGCCGGCAAGATCGCGGCCTACGCCCAGGGCTTCGCCGTGATGGCTGCGGCCTCGAGAGAATCCGGCTGGCAGCTCCCCCTGGCAACAGTTGCGCGGATCTGGCGTGCCGGATGCATCATCCGCTCGGCCTTTCTCGACGAGATCGCCAAGGCATTCGACAGCGACGGCGCGAGCGGCAATCTGATGCTGGAGCCCGAATTCACGGCGATGATGAAGTCCGCGCATCCCGCGCTCAGGATCACGGTCGGCCGGGCGGCGCTCGCCGGTCTGCCGGTGCCGGCGCTATCGGCGGCGCTCGCATATTTCGATGGCTTCCGCCAGGCGCGGGGTACCGCGAACCTGATTCAGGCGCAGCGCGGCTTCTTCGGCGCCCATGGCTTCGAGCGTATCGACGCGGAAGGCGCGCATCATGGTACGTGGAGTTCCGGACGCTGATCAGCGCACCGGCGACACAACCGTGTCGGGAACGACCAGCGTCTGAAGGTTGTCGGTCGTTTGCCCATCGATACAGGCCAGAATGGTACGGGCTAGCTCGTTTCCCGCGTGGCGGAAGCTCTCGTTGACGACGTGAAGCTGCGGCCGGAACAGGTGGAGCACCTTCGCCGACTGCTTGGACACGACGTCGACGTCACGTCCGAGCACAAGGCCCGCGTCCTCGATGCCCGCGACGATCGCCAGCGTTGCCGCGCCGGCGCTGCTGACGAAACCGTCGGGGCGCCTCGGCCGCATCAGCAGGGCGCGGGTACGGTCCCTGATCTGGTCGATCGAATGGTCGATGTTGATGTCGGTAAAGGGGATTTCGCTTGCTCCGGTCGCCGCCAGTCCCTCGGCGAAGCCTTGCACGGTATGGTGATGATAGCTCAGGTTCGCCGGCGGTGCGAGCAGAGACAGGCGCCGCCGTCCGAGATCGGCGAGCTTGTTGACCGCGAGCAGCGCGTAGGCCCGATTGTCAAAATCATGGAACGGATGGTCGATGCCAGCATCGGTTCGGCCATGGCTGACGAACGGAAAGCGGTGTTCGGTGAGGTAGCGTACGCGAGGATCGTTGGGCTCGGTGCGTGAAAAGATGATGCCGTCGGCGGATCCTGTCTCGACCACGTAGCGCACGGGGTCCATGGGATCGCGCGTGCGCGAGTATGGCGTGACGATCAGATGGTAGAGGCTGCCGGACAGCCGATCCGAAATGCCCGATATGATGTCCGAGACGAAGCCCATCAGTTGCTCGTCCGTATCCAGGATCAGCGAGATGACATTGGTCTTGCCTGTACGCAGCCGTACCCCAGCCCGGTTGGGACGATAGCCGATCTGCTGGGCGACGAGCCTTACCCGCCGCTTGGTGTCCGCACCGATGTCCGGTGCATCCTTCAGCGCGCGGGATACCGTCGTGACGCCGAGACCGGTCATGAACGCGATGGTCTTCAGCGTCGGACGACCCTCGGTGACCTGATCGGTCCGTTTCGGCTCCTTGGGAAGTTCCTTCTGCATCGCCGCCGGTTCGCCGCCTTTTCCAGTTCCGCGGTCACATTACTGCATCCGCTAGGGGACAAACACAAGTTCTGCAACGTTGCAGAAGTTTTTCCAGACCGCATCTCGCCGAAGCCGTTTTTCGGTTCCTCGACTCCTGGCGTGCCGTGCGAGGGCTGACAAAGTACCGCAATGCGGCATCCGCAAAATCAGCAGCTTAGCGTGGATTTTCCATCATTTTGGCGCATTGCAGCATTGTTTTCGAACGCTTCGGAGTCTCGTCGATTAAATTCGGGTTGCGAAAAAAATTCGCGCAGTGCGTGTTTCGATGGTTGCGGAGCGGTCATCCTTCGCATAACGTCATGCCTGCAACGTTACAGATCAGGGAGGAGATGTAATGCGCTACGGAGTTCTGACCGCCGCTCTGGCGGCTACGGTGGCCTTTCAGGTGCCGCAGCTTGCCCGCGCCGCGGATGTTGAGGTTATCCATTGGTGGACGTCCGGCGGCGAACAGGCCGCCGTCTCGGTTTTTGCCGACGAGTTCGACAAGCTCGGCGGTGACAAATGGGTCGATACGGCGATCGCCGGCGGTCCCAATGCACGCGCCACGACCATGCAGCGCGTTCTCGGCGGTGACGCTCCCGCCGCTGCCCAGTTCAACCCCGGCCGTCAGTATGAAGAGTTGATCGAGGGCGGCTACCTGCTCGACCTCACGGAGCTGGCGCAGAAGGAGGGCTGGAAGGACTTCATCCGCCCCGAAAGCATTCTCACCAATGCCTGCGAGAAGGACGGCAAGATCTGGTGTGTTCCGGTCAACATCCACTCATGGCAGTGGGGCTGGGCGTCGATCCCGGTGTTCGAGAAGTCGGGCGTGCCCGTGCCGACCAATCTCGACCAGTTCCTTGAAGAGGCGCCGAAGATCAAGGAAGCCGGCTTCATCCCATTCGCCATCGGCGGCGAGACATGGCAGCATGCCGGCGCGTTCAACAATGCGGTCATCGTGAGCACGATCGGCAAGGACGGCTACTACAAGCTGTTCCGCGACAAGGACGCCGAGTATGCGCGGTCGCCCGAAGTCACCAAGGTCTTCGAGACCTGGCGCAAGTTGACGTCCT
The DNA here is from genome assembly GCA_023953775.1 of Rhizobiaceae bacterium. GTDB lineage: Bacteria > Pseudomonadota > Alphaproteobacteria > Rhizobiales > Rhizobiaceae > JAMLJD01. The sequence goes on from JAMLJD010000017.1 coordinate 55,488, forward strand.
ACGTCGACGAGGGTTCGGCCAACCGCAACTGGAACGATACCACCAATCTGGTGATCACCGACAAGGCGGCGCTGCAGATCATGGGTGACTGGGCCCGTGGCGAGTTCGCCATCGCGGGCGAGAAGCCCGGCGTCGACTACGAATGCATCGCGGGCCCGTCTGACAAGCCGTATCTGACGACTGACGGCGACATCTTCGTGTTTCCGAAGCAGGATGATCCGGAAGTCGAGAAGGCCCAGCTCAAGCTCGCCTCGATGATGATCAATCCACGGGTGCAGGCTCTGTTCAACCTCGCCAAGGGGTCGCTGCCGGTTCGCGCCGACGTCGATCTCGAACTCGCGGATGCATGCATGAAGAAGGGTCTCGCCCTGCTCGACGACCCGGAGACCGTGATCACCGCCACCAACCGGTTCCTGACCGAGGATACGTCCGGGCAGATCAACGATCTGGTCGCGGAGTTCTCGTTCAACAGCTCGATGTCGGTTGCCGATGCGCAGGAGCGCTTCGCGACCATTATCGAGAACGCCGACTGATCGCGAAACGGTCCTAAGGTCCGGGCGGCGCTGGGTCAGGCGCCGCCCGATCGCCAGGCGCCGACGAGCTGACGGCGTCAGGTACTTGCGGCAACGCGACGGAGCAGGTTTCATGGCGCAGCGTCCCCGGCGAATGCCCAACATTCAGTCGATCATCGGCTGCATTCCCATGATCGCAGTCTCGGTCGGCGTCTTCGTAATCTGCATCATCTATTCGATCACGCTCTCCTTTACGAACTCCAAGCTTTTCCCGAAGTTCGATTTCGTCGGACTCATGCAGTACGAACGGCTGTGGGATACGCCGCGCTGGATCATCTCCGTCCAGAACATCTGGCTCTACGGAGTGCTCGTCATCGGGTTCAACCTGATCTTCGGCTACCTGCTGGCGGCGTTCATGGATCAGCGGATCAAGCAGGAAGACACGCTTCGCACCATCTTCCTCTATCCGTTCGCGCTGTCGCTCATCGTTACCGGTCTCGTCTGGCAATGGATGCTCGATCCCAATCTCGGCATCGAAGCATCGATGAAGAACTGGGGCTTCGGCTGGTTCGAGTTCGCACCGCTGTCGAACCCCGCGACCGCAATCTACGGGGTCATCATCGCTGGCGTTTGGCAGGGGGCGGGCGTCACCATGGCGATCCTTCTCGCAGGCCTTCGCGGTGTCGACGCTGAAATCTGGAAAGCGGCTCGCGTCGACGGCATCCCGACCTGGCGGACCTACCTTTTCATCGTGCTGCCGATGATCAAGGGTGCGCTGGCCACCGCATTCGTGCTCCAATGCGTTTCGGTGGTCAGGATCTACGACCTCATTGTCGCCATGACCCAGGGTGGGCCGGGTATCGCCACCCAGATGCCGGCCGTCTTCGTCATCGAACACATCACCAACCGGCAGAACGCCGGCATCGGCATGGCCGCGGCCACGATGATGCTGCTGCCGATCATCGTCCTGCTCGGGGTCCGGGGCTTCTTCCAGTGGCGTTCGGCGCGCAACGCCAAACGTCTCGAACGCGCCGCGGTCGCCACGGGAGGCCTGTCATGACTGCCGCGACGTCCGAGTGGCAGGCCTCGGCAGTCGAGCCTCGTGTCGACGCCGGTCCGCGCGGGCCGAAACCGCGACGCGTCTCGATCGCCCGCATCGGCATCTACGCCTTCCTCGTGATGTCGGCGATCTACTTCACGATCCCGCTCTGGGTGATGGTCGTCACCTCGCTGAAGACAATGCCCGAGATCCGGCAGGGTCACCTCTTCGCCTGGCCGAGCGAACTGACTTTCGAGCCCTGGGTCAAGGCCTGGGCGGAGGCCTGCACCGGTCGCGACTGCAACGGCTTGAAGCCCGGCTTCTGGAATTCGGTCAAGATCACCGTGCCGAGCGTGATCATCTCGATCGTCATCGCCGCGATCAACGGCTACGCGCTGTCGTTCTGGCGGTTCAAGGGCTCGGAAGTGTTTTTCGGGCTGCTCCTGTTCGGCGCCTTCGTGCCATACCAGGTGGTGATCTATCCGCTGATCATCGCGTTCCGCGAGATGGGCATCTTCGCGACCTTGCCCGGCATCATCATCATCCACACCATCTTCGGCATGCCGATCCTGACGCTGCTCTTCCGCAACTTCTTCGGCGCATTGCCGATGGAACTGTTCAAGGCGGCGCGCGTCGACGGTGCGGGCTTCTGGCAGATCTTCGTCATGATCATGCTTCCGATGTCGGTGCCGATCGCCATCGTCGCGGTGATCATCCAGGTCACCGGCATCTGGAACGACTTCCTGTTCGGCGTGGTGTTCGCGGGACGCGAGAACATGCCGATGACCGTCCAGCTCAACAATATCGTCATCACGACCACCGGCATCCGCGAATACAACGTCCACATGGCGGCGACGATTCTGACAGCGGCAGTCCCGCTGGCGATCTATTTCATTTCGGGCAAGTGGTTCGTCCGCGGCATCGCCGCCGGCGCCGTCAAGGGGTAGGGAATGACGAGCGTATCGATCAGGAACCTGTCGCTGAACTTCGGCGCTGTATCCGTCCTCAAGGCTCTCAATCTGGATGTTGAGGATGGCGAGTTCCTGGTGCTTCTCGGCCCGTCGGGATGCGGCAAGTCGACACTGCTGAACTGCATTGCTGGACTTCTCGACGTGTCGGACGGGCAGATCTTCATCAAGGACAGAAACGTGACCTGGGAGGAGCCGAAGGATCGCGGCATCGGCATGGTGTTCCAGTCCTACGCGCTCTATCCGCAGATGACGGTCGAGCGGAACCTGTCGTTCGGACTTCGCGTCGCGCGCACGCCGAAAGAGGAGATCGAGCGCCGGGTCGCTCGCGCCGCCGAGATCCTGCAGATCGAGCCGCTTCTAACGCGCAAACCGGCGGAACTGTCGGGCGGCCAGCGGCAGAGGGTGGCGATCGGACGCGCGCTGGTGCGCGACGTCGACGTCTTCCTGTTCGACGAGCCCCTGTCCAACCTCGACGCCAAGCTGCGCGGCGAACTGCGCGTCGAGATCAAGCGGCTGCACCAGCGGCTCGAAAACACCATGATCTACGTGACACACGACCAGATCGAGGCGATGACGCTCGCCGACCGGATCGCCGTCATGAAAGGCGGCGTCATCCAGCAACTCGACACGCCGAAGGCGATCTACAACAGGCCCGTCAACCGCTTCGTGGCGGGCTTCATCGGGTCTCCGGGAATGAACTTCATCGATGGCAGGCTCGAGGAGGTGGACGGCAATCCTTGGTTCGTCGCCGGCGACCTGCGTGCCCCGGTGTCGACCTATCCGTTCGATGGCAAGGGGTTCCGCGCCGGGCCGGCGGTGCTCGGCATGCGGCCCGAACACGTCGGCCTCAACAGTGGCGATGGCTGGCCCTTTGCCGCAACCGTCGATGTCGACGTCGTCGAACCCATGGGGTCCGACACGCTGGTGTGGACGCGGCTTGGCGGCCAGGACTTTTCCATCCGCACGCCATCCGAGCGGGCGCCCGAGGAAGGCGATACCGTCTCCATCGGCTTCGATCCGCTGCGGGCGTCGATCTTCGACGTGGAGAACGGCGAGCGGTTCTAGTAGATCAACATCGTTCGAAACACGGAAATCACATGACCTGGTCCTTCCAACTCTACAGCGCGCGAGACTTCCAACCCTGGGCAGACGTCTTCGCGATGGTCGCGCGGCTCGGCTATGACGCCGTCGAAGGCTTCGGCGGCGTCTACTCCGATCCTGCAGCGACGCGAGCGCTGATGGATCGCCATGGGCTCTCGATGCCGACCGGCCATTTCTCGCTCGATATGCTCGAGAACGATCCGGACGCCGCGTTCGGGCTCGCGCGGACGCTGGGCGTCGAGACGATCATATGTCCGCATATCGCGGCCGATCTCCGGCCGGCCGACACGGACGGATGGGCCGATTTCGGCAAGCGGCTGGCCGCGGTCCATGGCGCCTGCGCAAAGGCCGGCTATCCGTTCGCCTGGCACAATCACGATTTCGAGTTTGCCGCGCTTTCTGACGGCAGCATCCCGATGCGCATCATCCTCGATGCCGCGCCGGAGATCGGCTGGGAGATCGACGTCGCCTGGGTAGTGCGGGGAGGCGCCGATCCGATGTCATGGATAGCTGAATACGGCTCCCGTATCGTGGCCGCGCATGTCAAGGACATGGCGCCGGCGGGCGAGGCAGCCGACGAAGACGGCTGGGCCGATGTCGGTCACGGTACGATGGACTGGCCGGCGATCATGACGGCACTGCGTGACACGAAGACCGCTGTCTTCGTGATGGAGCATGACAAGCCCAGCGATATCGAACGCTTCGCGAGCCGCTCGATCGAAGCCGCACGAACCTTCTAGGAGCACGTCTCGATGGCAAGAGCTCTCGGAGTCGGCATTGTCGGCTGCGGAAATATCTCGGAAACCTACCTGAAGCTCGCGCCGCTTTTTCGCGGTATCGAGATCCGGGCCTGCGCCGATATCGACATGGCGGTTGCGAAGGCGCGCGCCGATCGTTTCGGCGTTCGCGCTATTCAGGTCGACGAGCTGTTGACGGCCGACGGCATCGACATCGTCGTCAATCTGACCATACCGGCGGCCCACTACGACGTGTCGCGGGCGATTCTCGAAGCCGGCAAACATGTCTACTCCGAGAAGCCGTTCGTCCTGTCCGCGAAGGAAGGCCTCGATCTCAAACGGCTTGCCGACCGGCGCAATCTGCGTGTCGGCTCGGCGCCGGACACCTTCCTGGGCGGCGCTCATCAGCTTGCGCGCAGGATCGTCGACAGCGGCCGGATCGGCAGGGTGACGAGCGGTACCTGCCACGTGATGAGCCACGGCATGGAGCATTGGCATCCCAATCCGGACTTCTTCTTCAAGCCGGGCGGCGGGCCGATCCTGGATCTCGGACCGTATTATATCACCAACCTGATTCAGCTGATCGGACCGGTGGAGCGCGTGGCCGCGCTCGGCTCGATACCCGCGCACCGGCGCACCATCACCTCCAAGCCGCGCTTCGGCGAGGAGATCGAGGTCGAGACGCCAACCACGATCCACGCGTTGCTGGAATTCGCCAACGGTGCGGTGATCACCTTCAATGCGAGCTGGGACGTATGGCATCACGGCCATGCACCGATGGAGCTCTACGGCGAGGAGGGCACGCTCTACGTTCCTGACCCGAACTTCTTTGGCGGCGCGGTGACGCTCACCAAGGGTGCCAAGCCCGCGAAGGCGGGACCGTCCTGGAACCATCCCTTCCTCGTGCCCAATCACACGACGCCGCGCGGCATGCTTGCCAACTACCGTGCCTGCGGCCTCGCCGACATGGCACGCGGCATTCTCGACGGCCGACCGCATCGCTGTTCGCTGGATCTTGCCCTGCACGCCGTGGAGGTGATGACCGGGATCCTGAAGTCGGGAGAAAGCCGCAGGTTCGTCGAGATGAAGACGACGTGCGAGCGGCCGGCCGCACTCGGGATTGCCGAGGCAAGGGCACTCCTCGTACGCTAGCATAAGCGCTGCGTGGGCCGACAAGGGAGATCACATGGACTGGCATCCGACCGCCAACCGTTACGACGCGATGACCTACAGCCGCTGCGGACGGTCCGGTCTGAAACTGCCGGCGATTTCGCTCGGCCTGTGGCACAATTTCGGCGGCGACACGCCACATCAGGTCAAGCAGGCGATCTGCCGGAAGGCATTCGACCTCGGCGTGACACATTTCGACCTTGCCAACAATTACGGCCCGCCGGCCGGCGCAGCCGAAGAGGCATTCGGCGAGATCCTGCGGACGGATTTCGCCGGTTATCGCGATGAGCTCATCGTGTCGACGAAGGCTGGCTACGGCATGTGGCCCGGCCCGTACGGCGAGTGGGGCAGCCGCAAATATCTGCTTGCCAGTCTGGACCAGAGCCTCAAGCGGCTGGGGCTCGACTATGTAGATATCTTCTACTCGCACCGCTACGACCCCGACACGCCGCTCGAAGAGACGATGATGGCGCTCGATCACGCGGTTCGCTCCGGCCGCGCGCTCTATGTCGGCCTGTCGTCCTACAATTCCAAGCGCACGCGCGAGGCGGTGGCGATCCTTCAGTCGCTCGGTACCCCCTGCCTGATCCACCAGCCGAGTTATTCGATGATCAATCGCTGGGTCGAGGAGGATGGTCTGCTGGCGACCCTCGATGAGTTGGGCATAGGCTCGATCGTGTTCTCGCCGCTGGCGCAGGGCATGCTGACGTCGAAATATCTCGGCGGCATCCCCGAAGACAGCCGCGCCGCGCAGGGAAAATCGCTGCGCAAGGAGTTTCTCAGCGACCGGACGATCAAGAATATTCGCGCGCTCGACGCGATTGCCAAGCGGCGCGGGCAGACGCTCGCACAGATGGCGCTTGCCTGGGTCCTGCGCGGCGGCCGTGTCACTTCGGCGCTGATCGGCGCCAGCCGGCCCGAGCAGGTCGAGGACTGCGTCGAGGCGCTCGACAATCGCGAGTTCGACGCCGAGGAACTGGCGGAAATCGACCGCTACGCGCATGAGGCAGATATCAATCTGTGGGCCGCGTCGGCGGAGCGGAAGGGGCCTGCGCGCAAGTGATCGTCAACCCGATCCTGCCGGGATTCAATCCCGATCCCTCGATATGCCGGGTCGGCGACGACTATTACATCGCCACCTCGACCTTCGAATGGTTTCCGGGTGTCCAGATTCACCAGTCGCGTGATCTTGCGAACTGGGCGCTGGTTACCCGGCCGCTGACCCGAGCGAGCCAGCTCGACATGCGCGGCAATCCCGATTCGGGCGGCATCTGGGCGCCGTGTCTGTCACATGCCGATGGTTTGTTCTGGCTTGTCTACACGGACGTGAAACGGCTCGACGGCAATTTCAAGGACGCGCACAACTACATCGTCACCGCGCCGGCGATCGAGGGACCATGGTCGGATCCGGTCCACGTCAATTCGAGCGGTTTCGACCCGTCGCTGTTTCACGACGATGACGGTCGCAAATGGTTCCTCAACATGATCTGGAACCATGTTTCGCATGGCGTTGGCGGCCAGCCGAAACACCCGTCCTTTGCCGGCATAGTGTTGCAGGAGTATGATCCCGTCCTGAAGCGGCTGGTCGGGCCGGTCCGCAACATCTTTGGCGGCAGTACGCACGGGCTGGTCGAGGGACCGCATCTGTTCAGGCGCGATAATTGGTATTACCTCACGACGGCCGAAGGTGGCACCGGATACGACCACGCGGTGACCATGGCGCGATCGCGCGACATAGCCGGCCCGTACGAACTGCATCCCGACAACCATCTGCTCACCTCCAAGGACGCACCGGAAGCGCCCCTTCAGCGGGCCGGTCACGGGCAGATCGTCGAGACGCTGGACGGCGTCGTCTACCACACTCACCTGTGTTCACGGCCTCTGCCGGGAACGCGCCGCTCACCGCTCGGCCGCGAGACCGCGATCCAGAAATGCGTCTGGGGCGAAGACGGCTGGCTTCGGCTTGAGGGTGGCGGCGTGGTGCCCAGCCTTGAAGTGCCGACGCCTTCATATGCCGGGCGAGCGGCAAGCAGGCCGGCGCGGTTGGAACGCCGCTTCGACGGTAATGCGCTGCCGCCGGAATTCCAGTGGCTGCGAACACCGTATCCGCAGCGCCTTTTTTCACTCGATGCCGCGCCGGGCAGGCTGCGGCTGTTCGGTCGCGAGTCGATTGGATCTTGGTTCGAGCAGGCGCTCGTTGCCCGCAGGCAGGAGGACTTCGCCTTTCGTGCCGAGACGGAAATTCATTTCGACCCCGAAACCTACCAGCAGGCTGCCGGACTCACTCACTACTACAACCGTCACAAGTTCCACTTTGCCGCTATCACTCGTGATCGGATTGGCAATCGTGTGCTGATGCTGATCTCCTGCCTCGGCGACTGGCCCGATGGCCGCCTCTCCTTCGCGCTGGAAACCTCGAAGCCCGTGTCGGATAGCCCGATCGCATTGGCGGCCGAGGTTCGACACGCAGAGCTTCAGTTCCACTATCGCGATCGCAGCGCGTGGCAGCCATTGGGACCGGTGCTCGACGCGAGCCTGATCTCCGACGAGGCGGGGCGCGGCGAGCACGGGTCGTTCACCGGAGCGTTCGTCGGCATGGCGGCGTTCGACACGAGCGGCGCGGGCAGGCCCGCCGATTTCAGCCACTTTGTCTACGAGCGCCTTGAGGGCTGAGCCTGTTGTCAGGTACGCCAGTTGAGGAAATAGCGTTCCGCGCGGCCGATCAGCCAGCCGATGGTCAAGCCGAGAACAGACAGGATCGCCACGCCGGCGATAAGCTGGTCGATCGAGAACAGAGCTCCGGCCATGAGGATATAGGCGCCGATGCCAAACTCCGCGCCGATCATCTCGGCAGCGACGAGCAGCACGATGGCGATCGATGCCGAGATGCGAAAGCCGGAAAGGATAGCCGGCATCGCACCGGGAATGATGATCTTGCGCACGATCGATAGCCACGAGATGCCGAACGACTGACCCATGCGGATCAGATTTCGGTCGACATTGTCGACCCCGCCATAGGTTGCGATCACTGTCGGGAAGAACGTACCGAACAGGATTGTTGCGACCTTCGAACCTTCTCCGATCCCGAACCAGACGATGAACAGCGGCAACAGGGCGATCTTGGGGATCGGGAACAGCGCCGAGACGAGCGGGAGCAGGCCCGCGCGCGCCAGCGAGAACAGCCCGATGGTCAGGCCCACCGCGACGCCGAGCAGGCTGCCGATCGTCCATCCCATGATCAGGCGGTAGAGGCTCGCCGACAGGTGCTTCCACAACATGCCGGAGCGTACCAGGTCCATGAACGCGCCGAACGCCTCGGACGGAGCGGGAAGGGCGATATTGGAGATATAGCCGTAGCGCGAGCCGAGCTCCCACAGGATGATCAGCACGATGAACACGAGCGGGGAGACTAGGCCTATCGGCCGATGACGGAAGCCACCGCCGCGGAAGGGAACCTGCCGCGTGTCGGCACCCGGCTTCAGCGGCACGCTGGTGACGTCCTGCTTGGCGGCCTCATGCGACATCGGTGATCTCCATGTCGGCGGCGCGCGCTACTCATCGCGCAGGAGCTTCCAGATGTGGCGCTGGATATGGTCGAGCTCGGCCATCCGGTCGATGCGTTGCGCCAGCGGAATGTCGATTTCGACCACCTCGCCAGGCCGGTAGGAGCGGCGCGACAGCACGATCACGCGATGTCCGAGCCGAACTGCCTCGGCGAGATTGTGGGTCACGTAGCAGGACGAGAATCCCTCCCGCGACCAAAGCTCGGCCAGATCGTCCATCAGAAGCTCGCGCGTCTGGCTGTCGAGCGCGGAGAGCGGCTCGTCCATCAGCATCACCTGTGCCACGGCGAGCGCGCCCGGGCGATGGCGACGCGTATTTCATCCGCCTGAGAGCTGGCGGGGAGTGCGACGCGGAAGTCCGACAGTTTGGTTCGCGCCAGCACGTCGTCGATGATGCCGCGCGCCACCGCACCCCTGATGCCGTGATCCTCCAGCACCAGGCTGACGTTGCCCTCCACAGTTCATGGAGCGGCAGTGCGAAGTCCTGGAAGATGTAGGTAAGCGGGTTGAGCGGTCCGCGGGCAGGGCGCCCGAAATCAGCACCTGGCCGCGATCCGGTAGTTTCGAGCCCGCCGATGGCGCGCAGGAGCGTGGACTTGCCGCAACCCGATGGTCCGATGATGCAGACGATTTCCCCGTCCTTGAGCGTGAAGGAGATATGCGTCGAGAACCTCCACCTCGCCGTAGCGATGCGAGACCCGGTCGAGGATGATGTCCATCGCGAATGCCCCGTTTTGCCGGTGACCGAGTAGAGGCCGCGTCGCGCCCTGCCAGATCTCCGTGCGTCCTGTCACGCACGGAGAACGCTTTATCGTTTGAGGTCCACGCTTCAGGCGGGACGCATCGAGGGCCGGCATCAGTAGGTTTCGACGAAGCTGGTATCGACGAGGTTCTCCATCGAGGATCTCCGGGAACGAGCTACCGGCGAACCATTCGAGCTGGTCTTCGATGCTTGCCATGTTCATGCGCGCACTGGCGTTGATGCGCATGGCGCCTGCACGGATACGCGGATCACACCTTCTCGATGGGTTGGTCGGGCCAGGCCTTATTTGTGCACCATAGCGACGATCGCCGCACGGTATCGTCTTCGCTCATCGTCTTGTCGACCAGCGCCGCGTTGTAGTCGTCGACACCCTTCGAATAGCCGGCCGGGAAGCGCTTCACGAGATCCGGCTTGTCCGTCGTGTTGGCAGTCGGTGAAGACCGTCGTGACCTGGTGGAATCGTGTAGTCGGCGATCTTGCCGATCTCGACGACATCCGGCCCCTTGGTCAGCGCATTGGCGATATTGGGAACGATCGACCAGGCGTCGATCTGCCCGCTCTTCAGCAGAGCGATGACGGTAGAACCTTCTGCAGCGGCTTCAGTGGAGAGTCTCGGAACAGGCGAAGCCTTCGCGTCGACGATCTTGTGCGCCATGTAGTGGAACGAGGACCCGGTGGTAGTGATTCCGAAGCTGCGGCCCTTGAGCATGGCCGGCGAAGTCACGCCAGCGTCATGGGCCGCCTTGGAAACCAGGATCTTCTGACCCTCGACATCCGGTGTTTCCTGCAATGCGCCGCCGATGATCTTGATCACGCCCTTCTCGGCAAGGCTGATCGGAGCCGCCGGAGATGGCCGTGACGCCGAAATCCACGTCCTGCGAGGCGATCGCGACTGCCATCGGCTGCGCCGCCTGGAACGTGACGAACTCGACCTCGAGATCCTGTTCGGCAGAAATAGCCCTTTAGCGGCGATGATGCTCGGCGAATGCGACGTCAGGGACAGGAGCCCGACCTTGATGGCATCTGCTGCGTAGGCGGTGCCCGATGCGAGAAACATCGTCGAGGCGGCGAGCGCAAAAGCGCCGAATGTTCTGCGTGTTATGGTCTTCATGTCGTTCCTCCCATGGTGATGTGTGATTGTGTGCGTGGTCGGCCCCTGGCCGGCCAGTTCTTGCGACCGTCACCCACCTTCGCCGCCAACTCGAGAATGTCCCGCTGAAGGGCTGCGACGGCGCTGTCGCAATTCCCTTCGAGAGCCGCCGCGACGATGGCGTTATGCGAAGCGCGGCTGGCTCGAGGTCGATCCGGCCTTCGCCCAGGCTCCGCGAGGCGAAAGCGTCGGCTCTGGTCATAGAGCCTGGCCTGCATGGATGGGTCGTGGTGACCGGCACGCCGAGACCAGCGCGGCGTGAAACGCGCGCCCTGCCTCGTCCCATTCCAGCGCATAGGATCAGGGTCGGATGAAAGGTTCTGCTCGGCACGGGCCAAAGTGTGGTTCGCGGCGACGAGTACGCCTTCCCATGCGACGTCGCCGTGCTTCATCGACCAGCGCAGGCCGAGACATTCGATTTCTGCGCGCAGGCGGGCGATGTCCTCCAGATCGGCCTGCGTCGCCGAGGCGACCCGGAAGCCGCGCTGCGCATTCGCTTCCACGATCCCGTCGGCGGCAAGCAGGGTCAGCGCTTCGCGAAAGGAATGGGCGCTGCCGCCATAGCGCTGCCGAAGTTCCTCGATCTTCAGCTTTGTGTCCGGTGCGAGCACGCCGAACGAGATGTCGCGCCGCACCTGCTCGGCGAGAAAGCGCACGACGCTCGCGGTGTCGTTCTTCGTCCGCCCGAACAAGTTTCCTCCAACGCACGCAAAAATCTTCAATATTTTCTGCGTTTATGCGGTCGGATGTCGGACGAGTCAACCGGACTGCCGGCGGCCACAGATTCGCGGTGCCTGTCGCATTGTGCGGCCCTGGGCACTCACCTGGCGTTTGCACGAACGTGCGGGTTCAAAGAGCGTCCGTGATGCGTCCCGACGAACGTCCGGCGCTCTATGCGCCTTCGACGATCACCATTTCCGCGTCGGCGACCGTAACGCGGATCGCCTTCGCCGCCTGATAGTCCGGCGAGTTGTAGCAGTCGCGCGCCGCCGCAAGCGACGGAAACTCGATCACCACGTTGCGGCCACGCCCGCGACCCTCGAGCGCCTCATATGCGCCGCCGCGCGCCAGGAAACGCGCGCCGTATTTCTCGAAGGCAGGCTTCGCCGTCGCAACATAGTCCTTGTAGCGCTCGGGATCGCGGACATCGACGTGAGCGATCCAGTATCCTTTCGGCATGTGTGTCCTCCCATTCTAACAAGTGGCCGCGGCGACTGACGGCGCGGCTGCGCCGTCAGTCGGTGCGTTTCGAAAGCATCCGCGCGCGCTCGATCAGGGTTCGGCAGACATTGGTCATCATTTTTCCGAGGCGTTCGTCCTTGAACGCTCCGGTGTCATCGAACGCCTCATGCGCGCGCGGTACCGAACATTGGGGAGACACGATCTCGACCTGGCAGTTCATCAACACCGCGCGCAAATGGTAGAGGCCGCGTATGCCGGCGAAGTTTCCGTCCGATGACGAACACAGGCCTGCGACCTTGCCTGGAAATGCGCGCATCGGCCGTCCGTCCACCGTGCTGACGCGGCTGACCCAGTCGATCGTGTTCTTCAGAAGCGGTGGGATCGAGGCGTTGTATTCCGGACTTGCGATCAACAGTCCGTCATGCGCGGCTATCAGCCGTGCCAGCTTGACGGCGTTCTCCGGAACACCTTTCTCGGCCTCGAGATCCTCGTTCATGAGCGGCAGCGGATAGTCGGCGAGCGAGATGCGCGTCACGTCCGCCCCCTGAAGGGCAAGTTCCTTCTGAGCCGCGTCTGCGGTGCTGGCGCTGAAGGCGCCGGTGCGTATCGATCCGGCGAAGACGAGTATGCTTGGGACCATGGACCTCGGCCATCCGTGAAAGCCTACCGTACAGGCCGGTACGATCCGAAATCAACCGGGCTTCAGGCCCTGCTCGCCGGTCGGGCGGCGATACACCCATAGTTGCGCCGGTGGAATGTTCCTTACGACGAAGTCATAATGCTCGACGGTATAGTTGCCGCGCCGTGGCGGGATCGGCGAAAGCGGGCCATAGGTGATCTGCACGACGGGCCGCCCTGCCGGGATCCTGTCGAGGACGCCCTCCAGATAAGCGACGCGCTGGTCGACCGGAAAATTGAGCAGCGGAACCCCCGAAACGACCGAATCGAACATCAGGTCGCCGCGGTCTCCGAGCGTCTCGCCGAGATTGAAGGCATCGCCCTGAATGATGTTCACGTCGGGAAATGCGGTCCTCAGATGTTGCACGAAATCGGCTGAATACTCGATGCAGTAGAGGTTCTGCGGCTTCACCCCTGTCTTGAGGATCGCCCGGGTTATGACACCGGTTCCCGGCCCGAGCTCCAGAACGGGCAGGCCGGACGCCGGATTGACGACCGACGCCATGCGCCGCGCGGTGATCGAACTGGTCGGAACGATGGACCCGACCGCCTTCGGCTTGTCGACCCACCCCTTGAAGAACTGGATTTCTTCGTCGTACTTCCTGATTGCCTTGCGCAATCCCGCGCCGATGGTCATTCGGGGTCCTCTCCCTCCGGCCCTGCCGGATTGGCAGCTTACCTAAGGTCCGTCCGTGACGATGGCAAGGCCGTTCACTCTCCGAAGGATTCGAAGAAACTCTTCATCCTTGAGAAGAAGCCGCTCGACTGGGGACTGTTCTCCTTGGAAGAGATCTGTTCGAACTCTTCAAGAAGCTCCCGCTGTTTACGCGTGAGGTTCTGTGGCGTCTCGACCGTTACCTGAATCATCAGGTCGCCGATGTCGGGCCGCCGCAGCACCGGCATTCCCTTGCCCTTCAGCCGGAACCGGCGGCCGCTTTGCGTGCCCTCCGGTACCTTGACCCGGGTCTGCGTTCCGTCGAGCGTCGCGACCTCGAAGGAGCCACCCAGCGCTGCGGTCGTCATGGAGATGGGAACGGCGCAATGCAGGTCGGCGCCGTCGCGTCCGAAAAACTCGTGCGGCTTCACAGACAGGAAGATATAGAGATCGCCGGCGGGCCCGCCGCGCAGGCCGGCTTCTCCTTCGCCGGCCAGCCTGATGCGTGTGCCGTCGTCAATGCCGGCGGGAATGTTGACCGAGAGCGAGCGCTCTTCCGTCACGCGGCCCTGGCCGGAACATTTCTGGCACGGATCCTGGATCGTCTGCCCGCGTCCGCCGCATTGCGGACATGTGCGCTCGATAGAGAAGAAGCCCTGTGCGGCACGGACGCGTCCCGATCCCTGGCACATCACGCAGGTCACGGGCGACGTACCGGGCTTGGCGCCGGAGCCTGAGCACTCGTCGCACGAGATCGACGCGGGAACGTGGATCTGCGCGGTCTTGCCGGTGAAGGCCTCTTCGAGCGTGATCTCCATGTTGTAGCGAAGATCGGCGCCGCGGTCGCGTCCTCCCGAGGAGCGCCTGCGCCCGCCCATCATGTCGCCGAAGATATCCTCGAAGATGTCAGCGAAACCGCCGGCGCTGCCGAAGGGCGAACCGCCGCCCATGCCGCCATTTTCGAACGCCGCGTGGCCGAAACGGTCGTAGGCGGCCCGCTTCTGCGGGTCCTTCAGGCATTCATAGGCTTCGTTGATTTCCTTGAAGCGATGTTCGGCTTCGGTGTCGCCGGGATTGCGGTCCGGATGAAACTGCATCGCAAGCTTGCGATATGCGCTTTTCAGTTCCTTGTCATCGGCGCCCTTGCCAACGCCCAGCGTCTCGTAGAAATCGGCCTTCATCGGCGATTTGTCTCGCAATTTTCCATGTTGGCGCGGCTTGTTGTTCGCGGCCTATTTAGGAAGTATGCGCCTTCATTGCCAGAGCCAATATGTCCCGGAATCAATCCTGTGGAGCGACTGTGGCGCCTGCCGGGCGCGCAGTCGGCGACATCAGGGCGCGC
>JAMLJD010000018.1 GCA_023953775.1 Rhizobiaceae bacterium
CACTGTGCGGGATGCGGCGCCGTGGCGCGAGATCGAAACGGCGGCGCTTGCCGGGCGGCTGTCCGATCCCGGCGTCGCGGTGCTCGATCTCGCGAGCAGCCTGCGCCATCGCGAGCGCCACGTCGCCGGCGCCTGGTGGGCGGTACGCTCGCGCCTGCGGCAGGCCCGGGAGCCCCTGGCCGCGCTGCCGATATTGCGCGAGATCGTCCTGACCGCGGACGACCCGGCGCTCGCCCGGCTCGCGGCGCCCGAGGCCGCGGCGCTGTGGCCCGGCGTCGAGGTCGCGGTGCTGGCCGGCGGCAACCCGGCCTGGTTCGAGGCGCGCCTGCCGGTCGGCACCGGCCTGGGCCGCGCGACCTGCGCCACCGACGACGTCTGGTACAAGCCCTACGACCATGCGAGCGACTACGA
Organism: Rhizobiaceae bacterium; assembly: GCA_023953775.1. GTDB lineage: Bacteria > Pseudomonadota > Alphaproteobacteria > Rhizobiales > Rhizobiaceae > JAMLJD01. The sequence continues at coordinate 412 of JAMLJD010000018.1, forward strand.
GCGCCATGCCCGTGCGTACCTGGAGTGGGAGGTGGGGCTGGTCGGCCAGATCGCCCGTGATCCGACGATTAGGTTCCGGCGCTACTAGCTGCGCAGCCGGTACCCGGTCCTGAAGATCCAGGCCACGATGCCGATGCACAGCGCCAGGAAGCCGGCGATCATGCCGAGGCTCACCCAGATGTTGACGTCGGCGATCTCGAAGAAGGCCCAGCGAAAGCCGCTCACGAGGTAGAGCACCGGATTGGCGAGGCTGACCGACTGCCAGAACGGCGTCAGCATGTTGATCGAGTAGAAGGTGCCGCCGAGGAAGGCGAGGGGTGTGATGATCAGCAGCGGCACCAGCTGCAGCTTCTCGAAGTTGTCGGCCCAGATGCCGATGATGAAGCCGAGCAGGCTGAAGCTGATCGCGGTCAGCACCAGGAACAGCACCATCCAGACCGGATGCGCGATGTGCAGGTCGACGAGCGCCGCGGCGGTGGCGAGAATGATGATCCCGATGATCACCGACTTGGTCGAGGCCGCGCCGACATAGCCGATGATCAGCTCGAGCGGCGAGACCGGCGCCGAGAGCAGCTCGTAGACCGTTCCCGAGAACTTCGGGAAGAAGATCGCGAACGAGGCGTTGGACACGCTCTGGGTGAGCAGCGACATCATGATGAGGCCGGGCACGATGAAGGCGCCATAGCCGACGCCGTCGACCTCGGGGATGCGCGAGCCGATCGCCGAGCCGAACACCACGAAGTACAGGGATGTCGACAGCACCGGCGAGACGATGCTCTGGAAGAGGGTGCGTCTCATGCGCGCCATCTCGTAGAGATAGATCGCGCGGATGCCGTGCCAGTTCATGATGCGCCCGTCCGGGTTTCGGCGACCAGGCCCACGAAGATGTCCTCGAGCGAGCTCTGGTCGGTATGCAGGTCGCGAAAGGCGATGCCGGCTTCGCCGAGGGCGGCGAGCAGGACGGGAATCGCGTTCTCGTCGCGCTTCGGATCGTAGTCGTACACGAGCCGCGTGCCCTCATCGGCGAGCCGCAGCGAATGGCCGGCAAGTTGCGCCGGCAATGCGGCGAGCGGTGCCGCGAGCTCGACCGTGAGCTGCTTGCGCCCGAGCCGGCGCATCAGCGCGAGCTTCTCCTCGACCAGCAGGATGCGGCCATGATTGATGACCGCCACCCGGTCGGCCATCTCCTCGGCTTCCTCGATGTAGTGGGTGGTGAGGATGATCGTGGTGCCGGCGTCGCGCAGCGCGCGCACCACCGCCCACATGTCCTTGCGCAGCTCGACGTCGACGCCCGCGCTCGGCTCGTCGAGGAACAGCACCGAGGGCTCGTGCGACAGGGCCTTGGCGATCAGGACCCGCCGCTTCATGCCGCCCGAGAGCGTCATGAGGCGATTGTCCTTCTTGTCCCAGAGCGAGAGCTGGCGCAGGACCCGCTCGATGTGCGCCGGATCCGGCGCCCGGCCGAACAGGCCGCGGCTGAACGACACGGTGTTCCAGACCGACTCGAAGGAATCGGTGGTCAGCTCCTGCGGCACCAGTCCGATCATGGAGCGGGTCTTGCGGTAGTCGCGCACGATGTCGTGGCCGTCGACCGTGACGCTTCCCGACCCGGGATTGACGATGCCGCAGATGATCGAGATCAGCGTCGTCTTTCCGGCCCCGTTGGGTCCGAGAAGCGCGAGGATCTCGCCCCGCTCGATGTCGAGGTCGAGCGGCTTGAGCGCCTCGAACCCGTTGCCATAGGTCTTGGTGAGTTTCGAGACTGAAACGATGGGTGCCATGAAGCTGCTCCTGGAAAGGGCGCTGGGCAGGGCGGAGGCTGGCGATGATCCGGGCGGCTGTCCGGGCCGCACCGAAGGGGTGAGCCGCGCATATAGGACGATGCCGAGGCCGATGCCACCTCGAACGCCCGGTCCCGCGCTTCCTACTGACAGCAACGGCGGCCCGCAAAATCAGCCATTTTGTCTCAAGTGATCGCCGAAAGGCTAATTTAAGCTCTTTCCGCTAACGAAAGGGGATGTTTGTTTTTTGCCGGTCGTTGGCAGGGTACACGTGAGCGAACGAGGCTATTTCGGCAGGGTTGCGCGGGCACTGGAGTTGCTGTGGCGCCCCGCCTTCATTCCCGCCGCCGTCGCCTTGAGCGTCGTGATCGTGGCGGCGTTCTATGCCGATTCCCAGAACCGGGAAATGTACCGGCAGGGCCTGCGCAGCGACGTGCTCAGCCAGCTCGGCCTCGTGCGGGCCAAGCTCGAAGGCAGCATCAACGGCAACATACAGCTGGCGCGGGGCCTCGTCGCGGCGATCTCCACCGAGCCGGACATGACGCAGGAGCGGTTCTCCGAGCTCTCGCGGCATCTCCTGATGCAGCGTTCCCAGCTTCGCCACATCGCAGCCGCGCCGGATCTCGTGGTTCGCATGGTCTATCCGCTCGAAGGCAATGAGCGGGCGATCGGCCTCGACTACAACACCAACGAAGCGCAGCGCGCGGCAGCGCTTCGCGCCCGCGACACCGGCGAAATGGTGCTGGCCGGCCCGCTCAACCTCGTCCAGGGCGGCGTCGGACTTGTGGCGCGGTTTCCGGTCTACACCGGCCATCTCGAAAACGGCGGATTCTGGGGCATCGTCGCAGCGGTGATCGACGTTTCCAGCCTCTATGTCGACAGCGGCCTGCGCGATCCCCACCTTCCGATCGATGTCGCCATCGCCGGGCGCGACGCGACCGGCCGCGACGGCGAGATCTTCTACGGTCGGCCCGGCATCTTTACCGACGACCCGGTGATCGCCGATGTCCAGCTCGCGACGGGAAGCTGGCGTGTCGCCGCGATACCGAAGAACGGGTGGGACGAAGCGCCTCCGTTCGTCTGGCTGCTGCGGCTGGCGATGGTGTTCGCCGGCGGCCTCATCGTGGTGCCGATGGTGATGACCGGCCGGCTTGTCGAGGAGCGGCGCAAGAACATCTTCGAGCTGCGGCGCCGGGAGCGCCAGCTCGACCGCCTGTCGCGGCGGCTCGGCCTTGCGCTCGACGCTTCCAAGGTCGGCGTCTGGGAGTACAACATCACGACGGGACGGCTCATCTGGGACGACCGGATGAACGAGCTCTACGGTCTGCCGCGCGACAATGGCGCGCGCGACTACCAGAGCTGGCGCAGGGCCCTTCATCCCAAGGACCTCGCGCGCGCCGAGAAGGACTTCAGCCATGCCATCGAGGAGACCGGCCGGTACAATTCCGACTACCGGCTGCTCCTGCCCGACGGCGCGGTTCGCCACATCCGCGCGATAGGCGCGGTCTATGGCGAGGCGAATGGCGACAGCGTCATCGTCGGGGTCAACTGGGACGTGACCGCCGACGTTGCCCTCAACGAGGACCTGCGCCGCGCCAAGACCCTCACCGAGGCCAGAAACCAGGAGCTGGAGCACGCCCAGGAGCGCATTGAGTACAACGCTCTGCACGATTCCCTGACCGGCCTGCCGAACCGGCGCTATCTCGACCAGCGCCTCGAAGCGCTTGCATCGGAACCGCGGCATCAGGAGGCGCAGACGGCGCTGCTGCATATCGATCTCGACCGCTTCAAGCAGATCAACGACACGCTCGGCCATGCCGCGGGCGATGCGATGCTGGTTCATGCGGCCGGCGTTCTCAAGGCCAACATCCGCCACGACGATTTCGTCGCGCGGGTCGGCGGCGACGAATTCGTCGTGCTGTGCGTCATCGGACATGGCGACGATCCCGAGGCCTATCTGGCAGCCCTTGCCGACCGTATCATCGAGCAGATGCGCCGGCCGGTGCGCTATCACGGCCACGAATGCCGCTTCGGCGTCAGCGTCGGCATCGCGCTGCGCAACGAGGACGAGGAGCCGAAGCAGCTGCTCGTCAACGCGGATATCGCCCTCTACCGCGCCAAGAGCCGCGGCCGCGATCGCTATCAGTTCTTCAACCGGGCGCTGCAGGCCGAGATCGTCAGCACCAAGCGCACGGCGGACGAGATCCTCAACGGTCTCGAGCGGGGCGAGTTCGTCGCGCACTACCAGCCGCAATTCGACGCGCGGACGCGCGAGATCATCGGCGTGGAGGCGCTGGTCCGCTGGGATCATCCGAGCCGCGGGCTGCTGGCGCCGGTCCATTTCCTCTCGGTCGCCGAGGAACTGAACGCAGTCGCCACCATCGACCGCATCATTCTCGAGCAGGCGCTTCGCGACTTCGAGATCTGGCGGCGACAGGGCCTTGGCATTCCGGCCGTCTCGGTCAACGTCTCCGCGCGGCGGCTTCGCGACGAGGAGCTCGTCGCCTCGCTGCGCGGCCTCGACATCAAGCCCGGCACGGTGTCCTTCGAACTGGTGGAATCGATCTTCCTCGACGAGAACGACGAATTCGTCACCTGGAACGTCGACCATCTCAAGGATCTGGGCATCGGCATCGAGATCGACGATTTCGGCACCGGCTACGCATCCATCGTCAGCCTGCTCAAGCTGCGGCCGAGCCGGCTGAAGATCGACCGGCAGCTTGTCCGGCCGATCACCCGGTCCGAGACGCAGCGCGCGCTCGTTCATTCGATCATCGACATCGGCAAGTCGCTGAACATCGCGGTGCTGGCCGAAGGCGTCGAGACGCTCGAGCACGCCGAGATCCTCGATCGCCTCGGATGCGACGCCCTCCAGGGCTATGCCTTCGCCAAGCCGATGGCATCCGGTGCGCTGGCCGAGTTTGCCCGCACCCGCCGCTGGCTCGAGGCCTCCTGAGGCCGGGTTCGGCCCGGCATCCGCTGCGTCATGGACGGGATCGTCCCCCGCCAGTTTCCCCGCCGCACTTGACGAAACCGGGCAGGTCGAGCAACGAGGGCACGGAGGAAACCGCCGAGGGAGCCGTGTTCATGGCGCTTGCATTCACTTTTCCGGGCCAGGGCAGCCAGGCCGTGGGCATGGGCAAGGACCTTGCCGACGCCTTTCCCGAGGCGCGCGCCGTGTTCGCCGAGGTTGACGATGCGCTCGGCGAGAAACTGTCCGCGATCATGTGGGAAGGCCCGGAGGATACGCTGACGCTGACTGCCAATGCGCAGCCGGCGTTGATGGCGGTGTCGATGGCGGCGATGCGCGCCCTCGAAACGCGCGGCTTCGTGCTGAAGGACAAGGTCTCCTACGTCGCGGGCCATTCGCTCGGCGAATATTCGGCCCTGTGCGCGGCGGGGATGTTCTCGATCGGCGACTGCGCCCGCCTCCTGCGCATCCGCGGCAATGCCATGCAGGCTGCGGTGCCGGTCGGCGAGGGGGCGATGGCGGCGATCATCGGGCTCGATCAGGCCGAGGTCGAATCCGCCTGCGCGGAAGCCGGCAGGGGATCCGTCTGCCAGATAGCCAACGACAATGGCGGCGGTCAGCTCGTCATTTCGGGTGCCAAGCCGGCCGTCGAGCATGCCGCGCGGCTGTGCACCGAAAAGGGCGCCAAGAGGGCACTGATGCTGAGCGTGTCCGCGCCCTTCCATTCCGCGCTGATGCAGCCGGCGGCCGATGCCATGCGCGAGGCGCTGGCAGGCGTCGAGAAGCAAGCGCCGGCGGTTCCCGTCGTGGCCAATGTCACCGTCAGCCCGCTGACCGATCCGGAAGACATCGCCGCGCGTCTCGTCGAGCAGGTGACCGGCCGGGTGCGCTGGCGCGAGACGGTGGAATGGTTCGGCGCCAACGGCGTCGCCACGCTGGCCGAAGTCGGCTCCGGCAAGGTCCTCTCGGGGCTTGCCCGGCGCATCAATCGCGATATTGCCACGCTTGCCATCGGCACGCCCGCCGACATCGATGCGGCCATGGCCGCGCTCGCGTGACCGGCGTCCGCCCGTTCAGCCATACCAGATGAGGACAGTACAATGTTTGACCTGACCGGCCGCAAGGCGCTCGTAACCGGGGCGTCGGGAGGAATTGGCGAGGCCGTCGCCCGCGCGCTCCATGCAGCCGGCGCGACCGTCGGCCTACACGGCACGCGCCGCGAGAAGCTCGACCAGCTCGCCTCGGAGCTGGGCGACCGGACGCTTGTGCTGCCCGCCGACCTGTCCGATCGCGACGCCGTCAAGGCGCTGGCCCAGAAGGCCGAGGCCGAACTCGAAGGCGTCGACATCCTGGTCAACAATGCCGGCATTACCCGCGACAGCCTGTTCGTGCGCATGTCGGACGAGGGCTGGGACGCCGTCATCGAGGTCAACCTGACCTCCGTGTTCAGGCTCACCCGCGAGCTGACCCATCCCATGATGCGCCGCCGGCACGGCCGGATCGTCAACATCACCTCGGTCGTCGGCTTCACCGGCAATCCCGGCCAGGCCAACTACTGCGCCTCCAAGGCCGGCATGGTCGGCTTTTCCAAGTCGCTGGCCCAGGAGATCGCCTCGCGCAACATCACCGTCAACTGCGTTGCCCCGGGCTTCATCGAATCGGCCATGACCGACAAGCTCAACGACAAGCAGAAGGAAGCGATCATGGGCGCCATTCCGATGCAACGGATGGGAACGGGCGCCGAGATCGCCTCGGCGGTGATCTATCTGGCGTCCGACGAGGCGGGCTACGTCACCGGCCAGACCGTCCATGTGAACGGCGGCATGGCGATGCTTTGAGGCCGCGCCCGGCTAACCTTCCGCTACGGATGTCCGGCCGGGCCGGTTTGCGCTTTGCGGGTCCAAAACTTTCATGATATGCCGCGCCGCGAAGCCGGAATGCCGGCACCGTTGCAGACCGGGCGAGCATTGCGACATTCGGGGATGCGTGGGTGCTTTCCCGGCGATCTTTTCAGCTTGATTACCGGCAGTGGTGCCGTTAACGAAGACCGGACAAACAGGAAATCGAGGGTTCCCCAATGAGCGATACCGCAGAACGCGTCAAGAAAATCGTCGTCGAGCATCTCGGCGTGGATGCCGACAAGGTCGTGGAGTCTGCGAGCTTCATCGACGATCTGGGCGCAGACAGCCTTGACACGGTCGAGCTCGTGATGGCCTTCGAGGAAGAATTCGGCGTCGAGATCCCCGACGATGCCGCCGAGACCATTCTCACGGTCGGCGATGCCGTGAAGTACATCGACAAGGCCTCCGCCTGAGGATTCGGCCGCCGCGCCGGCACGGCGCGGCACAGCCGCCGAACGGGAGGATAGTCGATGAGACGCGTTGTCGTCACCGGTCTGGGCCTCTTGTCCCCATTCGGTGCCGGAGCAGAGCTGACCTGGAAGAAAATTCTCTCGGGCGCCAGCGCTGCTTCGCACATCGCGACGTTCCAGACTGACGATCTTCCGTGCAAGATCGCCCATGTCGTGCCCCGCGGCGACGGCGAGGGGGCGTTCAATCCGGACGATTTCCTGGAACCCAAGGACCAGCGCAAGATCGGGGATTTCATCCTCTACGGCATCGCTGCCGCCGATATGGCGCTCGAGGATTCCGGCTGGAAGCCGACCACCGCCGACGAGCAGAACGCCACCGGCGTGATGATCGGATCGGGCATCGGCGGCATCGAGGGGATCGCCGAAAACGCGCTGATCCTCCACGAGCGCGGCCCGCGCCGCATCAGCCCGTTCTTCATCCCCGGCAACATCATCAATCTCGTCTCCGGTCAGGTTTCGATCCGGCATGGGCTGAAGGGCCCCAACCACGCCGTGGTAACGGCCTGTTCCACCGGCGCGCACGCCATCGGCGACGCGGCCCGGCTGATCATGTTCGGCGATGCCGACGTCATGCTCGCCGGCGGCTCGGAATCGCCGGTGACGCGGCTGTCCATTGCCGGCTTCTCGTCTTGCAAGGCGCTGTCGACGGCCTACAACGATACGCCGCAGAAAGCGTCCCGCCCCTATGACCGGGATCGCGACGGTTTCGTCATGGGCGAGGGCGGCGCGGTCGTCGTGCTCGAGGAACTGGAACACGCCAAGGCACGCGGTGCGAAGATCTATGCCGAGATCACCGGCTACGGGCTGACGGGCGACGCCTACCACATCACGGCCCCCGCCGAGGACGGCGACGGCGCATTCCGCTGCATGAGCGCGGCTCTCAAGCGGGCGAAGCTCACGCCCTCCGATGTCGACTACATCAACGCGCACGGCACCTCGACGATGGCCGACACCATCGAGCTCGGCGCCGTCGAGCGGCTTGTCGGCAATGCCGCCTCGAAGGTCTCGATGTCGTCCACCAAATCGTCGATCGGCCATCTGCTTGGCGCCGCCGGCGCGGCGGAAGCGATCTTCTCGATACTGGCAATCCGCGACAACGTTGCGCCGCCCACCATCAATCTCGAGAATCCGTCGGTGGAGACGCCGATCGATCTGGTGCCGATCAAGGCGCGCGAGCGGCAGATCGACGTCGCGCTGTCCAACTCCTTCGGCTTCGGCGGCACCAACGCGTCACTGGTCTTCCAGCGCTACAATGGCTGACGGCGGACGGCCGCATTTGCGACGTCAAATTTGCCACATTCGGATTTAGTGTCGGTACGGGGACGACAAATCGTGCCGTGGGAGCGGGCTCAACCTGATGAACGAAAATGCGAACGGATTCGGAAATCGCGGCGATGACCGCAAGCCGATCGTGCCGAGGTCGGCGAGCGAAGCGCTGAGACCGGAGGCCGGCACACCGCCGCCGCGCCGCTCGCGCCAGTCTCGCAATCAGTTCGTCGTGTTCCTCAATTTCCTGATGTCGGCTGTGGTGCTGCTCGTGCTCGCCGGCGGCGCGGCGATCTATGTCGGCAAGAATATGTTCGAGGCGGAAGGTCCGGCCAGAACCAACGAGACGATCCTCGTCCGGCCCAATACCGGCCTGCAGGCGATCGCCGAATCGCTTGAGCGAAGCGGCGTGATCAGCAATTCGCTGCTGTTCCGTCTCGGTGTGCGCGCCTATGGCAATGACGGCAGCCTCAAGGCCGGCGAATACGAGGTCAAGGCCGGCGCGTCCATGCACGACATCATGGAGCTGCTCCGCAGCGGCCGCTCGATCCTCTACTCGCTGACGATCCCGGAGGGGCTTACCGTCAAGCAGGCGCTCGATCGCATCGCCGACATGGAAGAGCTTGCGGGCGAAATGCCCGAGGACGTGCCGCCGGAAGGCAGCCTGGCCGCCGACACCCAGCGCTTCACCCGCGGAACGACCCGCGAGAGCATCGTCGCCAAGCTTGTCGCGGATCAGAAGGAACTGGTCGACGCGATCTGGAGCCGCCGCGTGGCGGACCTGCCGATCGAAACCGTCGAGGAGTTCGTGACGCTCGCGTCGATCGTCGAGAAGGAAACCGGTCGCGCCGACGAACGCTCCCGGGTTGCCTCGGTGTTCATCAATCGTCTGAGGGCCGGCATGCGGCTCCAGTCCGATCCGACCGTGATCTACGGGATCTACGGTGGCGCTGGGAAGCCGGCCGACAAGCCGATCACCCGGTCCGACCTCGACGACAAGAACCCTTACAACACCTATGTGATCAACGGCCTGCCGCCGTCGCCGATCGCCATTCCGGGCCGTGCGGCGCTCGAGGCCGTGGCCAACCCCTCGCGCACGAAGGACCTGTACTTCGTGGCCGACGGAACCGGCGGCCACGTGTTCGCGGAGACGCTGGAAGAGCACAACGAGAACGTCGCGCGCTGGCGCGAGATCGAGAAGAAGCGACAGCAGGAAGCGGAAGAGGCCGCAAAGGCCGCCGGGGATGGTGCCGCGTCCGACTAGGGCTCGCATCATGATCTTCAGGCACACAAGCGAAGCGAGGTGACGCCACTTCGCTGCAGATCAGGCGCGGCACGGAGGCAGGGGGCGCAATGGCTTTGCAGAGCATGACCGGCTTTGCCCGGGCATCGGGCGAGCACGACGGTGTCGCGATCGGATGGGAATTGAAATCCGTCAACGGCAAGGGGCTTGAACCGCGCCTGCGCCTTCCTTCAGGCTATGAGCGGCTGGAGCAGAAGGTCCGACAGGCCGTGTCCCGGCGGTTCAGTCGCGGCAACATCCAGGCCGCACTGTCGGTCGGCAAGAGCGGCATTGCCGGCCAGCCGATTGTCAACGAAGCCTTCCTGACGGACGTCGCCGGCCTCGCCAAGCGCCTCGAAGAGCAATTCGGGTTGGCGCCGGCCCGTGCCGACGGCCTGCTGGCGCTTCGCGGCGTCCTGGAGATGCCCGAGGGCGCGCCGACCGACGAACTGCGCGATGCCCAGGATGCCGCCATCATGTCGGCGCTCGACGAGGCTCTCGGCGATCTCGAACGCGCCCGCCGCGAGGAAGGCGAGGCTCTCGGGGCGCTTCTTGAAGGCCACCTCGCAGCCATCGGGGAACTGACCGCCAGGGCGGAGGCCGACACGTCGCGCGATCCGGCGGCCATCCGCTCGCGGCTTGCAGATCAGGTCCGGCTTCTGCTCGATGCATCGCCGTCCCTCGACGAGGCCCGGCTTCACGCCGAGGCGGCGTTTCTCGCCACCAAGGCCGATATCCGCGAGGAGATCGACCGGCTCAAGACTCATGTGGCATCGGCCCGCTCGCTCATCTCAGCCGGCGGACCGGTGGGGCGCAAGCTCGATTTTCTGGCGCAGGAATTCAACCGCGAATCGAATACTCTGTGCTCGAAGTCGAACGCCGCCGCGATCACCGCGATCGGTCTCGAACTGAAAGCGGTGGTGGACCAGTTTCGCGAACAGGTCCAGAATCTGGAGTAGTGATGAGCGCGGAGCTTCCTTCGTCCCGCATCAAGCGCCGGGGACTGATGCTGGTGATCTCCTCGCCGTCGGGCGCCGGGAAGTCGACGCTGGCCCGCAACCTCCTGGAAAGCGACGCCGGCCTCGAACTGTCGGTCAGCGTGACGACCCGCGCCCGCCGCGCCAGCGAGATCGACGGCGTGCACTACCATTTCATCGGCCAGCGCGATTTCGAGCGGCTGCGCGATACCGACGCGCTGCTGGAATGGGCGGAGGTCCACGGCAATTTCTACGCCACGCCGCGCGAGCCCGCCGAACGCGCCATGTCGGAAGGCCGCGACATGCTGTTCGATATCGACTGGCAGGGCGCGCTTCAGCTCAACGAGAAGATGCGTGCCGACATCGTCTCGATCTTCATTCTCCCCCCATCCATGTCGGAGCTGAAGGCCCGCCTCAAGCGCCGCGCCGAGGACAGCGACGCGACCATCGAGACGCGCATCCGCAATGCCCGCGTCGAGCTGGAGCACTGGCGCGAATACGACTATGTCGTCGTCAACGACGACCTCGACCGGGCGTTCGGCGCCTTGAAGGCTATCGTCACCGCGGAACGGCTGAAGCGCGACCGCCGGCCGGGCCTGTTCGAGTTCGTATCCGGCCTCCTCGACGAGGATATCGGCTGAAAGGCCCTAGGCAATCCCCTAGACGGCGTTCGCCAGCGCGACGAATTCTTCCACGCTCAGCGTTTCGGCCCGGCGGGTGCCGTCGATCCCGGTGGCGGCGAGCAGCCTTTCCGCGCCGAGCGACTTGAGGCTTTGCCGCAGCATCTTGCGGCGCTGGCCGAACGCGGCTTCGGTCACCCGTGCCAGCGTCGCGGCGTCAGCGGGCAGGGGTTCGGCCCGCGGCTCCAGATGCACCACCGACGACGTGACCTTGGGCGGCGGCGTGAAGGCTTGCGGCGGCAGGTCGAAGACGATGCGGCTTCGCGTCCGCCAGCCGGCGAGCACCGCAAGCCGCCCGTAGGCGCCGCGTCCCTGCTCGGCCGTGATGCGTTGAGCGACCTCCTTCTGGAACATCAGCGTCAGGCTCTGCCAGCGTGGTGGCCAGCGCGGCGGCGTCAGCCACCGCACCAGAAGCTCGGTGCCGATATTGTAGGGCAGGTTGGCGACGATCTTGACCGGCCCGTCGTCCCCGGCCAGCGCCGCGATGTCGACTGAGAGCGCGTCCGCCTCAATGATGCTCAGCCGCCCCGGATAGGCCTCGGCGATCTCGGCCAGCGCCGGCAGGCATCGCGCGTCGCGTTCGATGGCGATGACGCGTTTCGCGCCAGAAAACAGCAGCGCACGCGTCAGCCCGCCCGGACCGGGTCCGATTTCGACGACCGTGGCATCCTCGAGCGGACCGGCGGCCCGCGCGACCTTGGCGGTGATGTTGAGGTCGAGGATGAAATTCTGGCCGAGCGACTTCTTCGCGCTCAGCCCGTGCCGCTCGATGACGTCGCGCAGCGGCGGCAGGCCGTCGATGCTCATCCGTCTTTCCGCGCCGCCTCGTTTTGCGCCAGGTCGCGCGCCAGTTTCAGCGCCGCGATCAGGCTGTCGGCACGCGCCAGCCCCTTGCCGGCGATGTCGAACGCCGTGCCGTGGTCGGGCGAGGTCCGTATGAACGGCAGGCCCAGCGTGACGTTGACGGCGTCGTCGAAGGCGAGCGTCTTGACCGGCACCAGCGCCTGATCGTGATACATGCAGATCGCCGCGTCGTATGTCGCGCGCGCCGCCGCGTGGAACATCGTGTCGGCGGGAAGGGGGCCGGCGGCCGCGATGCCTTCCCCCTTCAAAGCCTCGATCGCCGGTGCGATGATTGTCGTTTCCTCGGTCCCCATCGAGCCGCCTTCGCCGGCATGCGGGTTCAGCCCGCTCACGGCGAGCCGGGGCGTGGCGATCGCGAACCTCGTTGCCAGTTCCCTCCAGACGATGCGGCATACGGACACGATCGCCTCGGTGGTCAGCGACGACGGAACGCGCGACAGCGCGATATGTATGGTGACGGGAACGGCGCGTATACCGGGACCGGCGAGCATCATCACCGGCGTCGACGACACGCCGAAATCGCGCTCGGCGAGATGGCCCAGGAACTCGGTATGGCCGGGATATTTGAAGCCGGCCTCGTAGAGCGGCTTCTTGGAGATCGGCGCGGTCACGACGGCGGCGGCCATGCCGTCGCGCACATGCAGCACCGCAGTCTCGATCGCTTCGACGGTCACGGCCGCATTGGCCGGCATCGCCATGCCGGGGCGGTCCTCGGCCTTGTTGCGCGTCGCCACCACCGGCAGCGCTGACGCGAAGATGCGCGCGGCCTCGGCCGGGTCGCAGCTCTCGATGGCGGCATTCATATGGTCGCGTCGCGCACGCGCGGCGATCAGGTCTAGATCGCCGACGACGTAGAAGGGTGGGATGTCGCCGTCCCAGCGGCGTGCGGCCCAGGCGCCGAGGGCGATTTCCGGTCCTATCCCGGACGGATCGCCCAGTGTCAGCGCCAGCGGTCTCATGCCTATCTCTGGACTATCTGCGCGCGCTCGCGAAGCTCGGCGGTCCACTTGTTGCTCAGCTCCTCGGCCGCGGCGTTCTCGCCCTTCTCGGCCTGGAACAGCATCTGGGCGACACGGTCGTCGGACACCTGGCGCTTGCTGCAGACGGCGATGAATTCCACCCCGCGCTCGGTCTCTCTGATCTTCGTCGCATTTCCGGGGCTGGTGCTGATGATCTGCTCTTTCCACTCGGGAGGCAGTTCCGGCTCGAGCACGCGGCCCAGATCCCGGACCGTGACGTCGATGACGCTCTTTGCAAGCCCACGCGTCATGTCGCAGCCCGTGACCCGCGCGCGCATATCGTTGGCTTCGCGCTTGCGCCGTCCCATGATCGATTTGCGCTCCCTCTCGGGGACCACGAAGATCACCTGCTGGAGCAGATATTCATCGGCCGACGGCTTCGGGCCGCCTTCCCTCATCATCCGGCGCACCGCTTCCTGCGTCGACTTGTTCTGTTCCGAGCGCGCCCGCGCGCCGAGCGCCTGGTTCCAGGCCATCTGGGCGCGGATGAAGTCACGGAAGTGGTCGCGGGTCACGCCGGACTGGGCGAGGATCTGGTTAAGCTGGTTGACGGACAGGTTGTTGGACTGGGCGAAACGCTGGTAGGACGCGTCGACCTCGCTGTCGCCGACATTGATGCCGATCCGCGCTGCTTCCTGAAGATGCAGCACCTGGTCGATCATCTGGTCGGCTGCGGCCTTCTGCGACCGGTCCTTGCTGCGCTGGAGCTTCAGGAACGCGACCCGCTTGGCGATGTCATAGCTGGTGATGGGCACCTTGTTGACGATGTACTTGATCTCGGTCGCGGCTGCGGACCCTGTTCCGCTGGCCGTCGCGCCGAACGCCACGAGGGCGCCGAGCGCAATCGCCGCGAAGACTCTGTGTGCTGTCAGTCTGCTCATCTGGTTTTCCCTGCGGGCCGCGGCGGCCCATATGGCTTTGATCCCCAAGCGAACGTCCCTGCACTTCTTCTTGGGCGAAACCGTGACGGAAGTGGCGGTTGCCGTGACTATCGGTGCCTAGAACTGGGCCGCGTCACTCGTCGAGCTGCCGAAATCGCCGATCGTGCGGAATGCGATATTGAAGCCGAAATCGCGTGTCAGGCGCTTGGTCGTGCGGTTCCGTTTCTCTTCGACGAAAAGTCTGAAGGTGAAGCACTCGTCGTCATAGGAGAAGCCGTATGTATTCTTGATCAGCGTGCTCGATTGAAGATCGAACGTGCCGCTGCCGAACACCTTCCAGTACTCTGCGAACTTCAGGCTGGCACCGGCCTGCACCTCGTGACGGTCGGTGTCGAAGCCGTAGGTACGCGTATCGCTGGTCACCGGATCGGTTTCGGATTGCGCCTGGATGAACGTATAGCGGCCGGTCAGCGCCAGAGGCCCAAGCTGGGTCGCCGCCTTCACGTCGGCGCGGCGCATCTCGAACGTCTTTTCGTCGAAGCGGCCACCGGCCGACATCGATATTCTGTGTGGGCCGGAAAAGCCGACCATCGCGACATAGTCGGAAACGTCGGATTCGAGGCCGGAGAATGCGCCCGCATTGACCAGATCGGGCGTGGCGAAGGAGTTCACGCCGGCAATATGGTAGGATTGTCCGACCAGCGCATTGAACGCCCACTCGTCTCCAACGGTACCGGTGTAGCGGATGCCGAGGTTGGCGCGCGTTCCACCCTCGATTCGGTCGTAGCCGGAGAACTTGTCGCGCTCGAACAAGGTCGTCGCGTCGAATACGAAGCTTTGCGCATCCTCATTGGGGATGCCAAGCGTCCCGGCGTAAGGTTCGTCGGGGCGCACGAAAATCTGTGCGATAGGTTCGATGATGTGGGTGGAATTGTCCGTCATCATCAGTATCGGCCAGCGCGCCTCGAGCCCGGCGGTTGCCATGTAGCGCTGGTAGGAGGACCGGATGTCCGAAGGGCCCAGCGTTGAGATCGCGGCCTGCGTCGCGGCCGAGTAATTGGTGAAGATGCCGTCGCCGCGCGCCGAAAGTGACGGCGTCAGCACCAGGCCGCCGAGTGTGATGAAGCTGCGCCGCCACTCCGTTTCGGCCGTAAAGCGCCCGGATTTTCCCTGCGGCGCGGGGAGCCTGGACGCGCTGGTCGTGCCCAGCTTCTCGCGATAGATTCCCTGCGCATTGATGTCGAAGCTGAGTTCGCCACCGAATACGGCCTCGTCGAGCGTCTTGGCGTAGTCGAAGGTCGGAAGGACCCAGGGCTGCTGCTTGCTGCGCGCCAGTGAATGGGTGTCGAGACGCGATTCCTGGACGAAAAATCGGTAGGCTCGCAGGTCGAAATAATTGCGGTCATGCAGGCCTGTAAGGAATATCTCGGACGATTTCGCGCCGTCGAAGCCCTTGATGTCGTAGGTCGCGGAGAAGTTCTTGTCCGATTGGACGAGCACGTCCCATCCGAACGTCCAGCGCGGATTGATGGTGAACGCGCCCTTGGTGCCGACCATGCCGCGCCGCGTCACCGTTGAATCGACCCTGCTCGAGGGGAACGCACCCGGGTCACGTTGCGAAATGCCCGCAATCGTTATGCTGTATTCGCCATTGTTGAAGCGCTGGCGCCATTCCGCCTCCGCCATGAAGCCCTGATTGGCGTAGTACGTCGGCGAAACGGTCAGGTCGTATGTCGGCGACAGGGCGAAATAGTAAGGGACCTTGACGCCGGTGCCGCGATAGTCGCTGAAGGAGACGGACGGGATCAGGAACCCGCTCTTGCGTTTCACGGTCGGATCGGCGGTCACGAAGTAGGGCAGGTAGGCGATCGGCATGCCGAACAGTTCGAAACGCGCGCCATAGAAGGTCACGGTCTTCTTCTTGCCGTCCCAGACGATCTTGCGGCCTTTGATGCGCCAGATCGGCGCCTTCTCCGGCTTGTCTTCGCAGGGCTCGCAGGCCGTGTAGACGGCCTGGTTGAACGTGGTGCGCTCGCCGTCCTCGCGCTGCGCAGAGTTGGCTGCGAAATAGGTCTTGTCGGGGGTCTCGACGCGCAAGGCCTCCACGAAACCGTCGCGGAAGTCGTCGGTGACGTCGATCCTGTCGGAGGTGATGCGGTTGCCGTCCTTGTCGATGATCTCGACGCCGCCCTCGGCGATCAGGCGGTTCGTGCTGCGATCGTAGATCACCCGGTCGGCGACGAGCCGGTTGCCGTCATAGTCGATCTGCACCGCGCCGTCCGCGGTCACGGTATTGCGTTCGTTGTCGTAGATCAGCGTGTCGGCTTCGATCAGCATCTGGGCGTTCGGCGATACTGTGTCGCCGAAGCCGCCCGTATCCTGCGCGAAGGTGGGAGCAGGGGGCACCACCAGGCCGGCAAGGCACGCCAAGGCCGTCGCGCCCAGAAGGCACGACAAGCGCAGTGACTTGCGGTCTTCGCCCCGCACCAGCTTCACTAACCGTCCTCCTTGAACAGAAGAAAGGTCACCCCGAATAATGACGCCGCAATCGTTGGCAGCCATGCTGCCAGGATGGGCGGCATGATTCCGGCACTCCCCAGCGCCGTGACCATGACCGAAACGACATAAAGCAGAAAGCCTGCGAGTATTCCACCCAGAATCACCGTTACCGATTGTCCCATTCTCACGAAGCGCATCGACACCGTCGCCGCGATCAGGCTCATCGCGACGAGCAGGAAGGGCAGCGCGAACAGTGAATGCATTTTGGTTGCGAACGCGTTCGCCTGGAGCCCGAGTGATCGGGCGACCGCGATCATGTGCGGCAGTTCGAAAAGCGAGATCGTGTCCGGGTCTGCAAGCCGTTCGGTAACGAATTCGGGCTTGAGATTGGTGCCGATGCGCATCTGGGCCTCGCGCTTCCGGCCGCCCTCGTCCTTGATGATATGTGCGTTGAAGAGATGCCAGTAGCCGGTCCGCAGGACCGCCCGGTCGGCTTCGATGCGTTCGATCAGGTGATCGGTATCGTCGAAACGCATCAAGGTGACGCCCCTGAGGTCCTTGCCGCGGTCGAGCGCGCTCTTTGCCCCGATGATCGCGAGACCGTCGTCCGTCCGCTGGCTCAGCCATGGGATCGAGCGGCTGGGCGTCGCCGATTCATTGCCGCGTATATGCGCTTCGAGCTCCTTCGCATAGGAAAAGGAGGCCGATGCCAGGGGATTGAATACCGTTATGGTGAACAGGCCGACCAGAAGGCTTGCCACGCCGATCGGCGCCAGGAATTGCCAGGCCGATAGCCCGGCCGACCGCGCGACAACCAGCTCGTATTTGCGGTTCAGTGCGACCAGGGCGGTCATGGCCGCGAACATGATGATGAAGGGCACGACGAGCTGGATGATGAACGGCATCTTGAGTGCCGACAGCGCCAGCGCGGTCGAAAAACTGTAGTTCGCCGCATCTCCGGCCGAGCGCGCGAACTCGGTGAAATCGATCATGTAGGAAATCAGCGTGACGCCGATGAAGAACTGTCCCGTCACCTTGAGGAAACGCACGAACAGGTAGGAGAACATCGTCGTGCCGATCATGTCGCGCGCCCTCCGGACAGGAAGGAGGGCTTGAGGCGTCGGTTGGCGATCCAGCCCTGGGCGCGCTCGATGACCAGCAGCGTACGGTCCGCGAGTGTCCGCGAGGTCTTCGACATCCTGCCGAACACCAGAAGCAGGGCGAAAGCGGCAATCGTCGCCAGCGGCACCGCAAAGACGAGCAGCGTCGCAAGCGCCGAATTGCCCGACGCGCTGAGCACGATGAAGCCGGCGCCGCGGACCGCCAGCGCCACGAATGCGGCGACGCCGAGGCCCCACAGCCGCTCGTCGCGGTTCGACCGCGCGGTGCCGGCGAAGAACACCGCGATCAGCCCGAAGGCGAGCGGATAGAGCCAGTCGGAAAACCGCCGGTTCAGCTCGACGCGGATCTGGTCCGGCCTGTTCATCACGAAATAGTCGCCCGGATCGGGCGACAGCAGGTAGGCCGTCGAGCGTTGCCGTGGAATGTAGAAGGACCCGCCGATCTTCGGGCCGAACGTTGCGAGGTCCAGCGCATAGGACGAAAAGCCGATCACCGAGATGTCGCCGGACTTGACGTTCTTGTTCTGGATCTCCCCGTCATGCAGGAGCAGGAGGTTGACATCGCCCGTCTCGAGGATCGAGCCGCGGCGGGCGTAATGGATGATCTCGGTCTGCTTGTCGCGCGTGTCGGCGATGAAGATGCCGCCGAGTTGGCCGCCGGGAAGCTGTTCGCTCACCTGGATGAACAGGCCCGATTCCACCTGTTTGAAGGCGCCCGACCGGATCGCGATCTGGATGATGTCGGAACTGGCCTCGTCCACCAGGTCGCGGATATTCTTGTTCGTCCACGGTTCCAGGAACTGGCTGATCAGCAGGCAGGCGACCGTCAGCATCGCCGACAGGGTCAGCACCGGCTTGGCAAGCACCGAGCGCGAGCCGCCGGCCGCCTCGATGATGGCGACCTCGGAATCGGCGTTCATCGTGTTCAGGATACGCATCACCGCGACGAGCAGCGCGAATGGCAGGATGACGACCACCATCGACGGGGTGAGGAACAGCGCCAGCTTGAGCACCGTCGCCGAAGTCTGGCCGGAATCGACCAGCAGGTTCACGCGGTTGAGTACCTGAGTGACCAGCACGATCACGGTCGTGCTGGCGAGCGTGATCATCGTCAACGCAAAGACGCGGTTGAAGATGTATCGCTCGATCAGGATCATTGATACTCGGCTCACACTGACGAACGGGCCGCGCATGGAAAAAATGGCGCCAGGAGATGTGGCGCCACAATACCCGTCCCGTATCGGACATGGAATGCCAGAATGGCTAAAAAGCGGCGAACAGACTGGGTTAACAAAGCGTTATCGGTCGCCGGCGTTGCCGATTTCCCACGCTTTCGCGGTTCCGCGCAGGGCAATGGCCACGATTGAGATGACGAGCAGCGAGACGATCCCGCCGAGCAGCGCGTCGGACAGGTAGTGGGCCCCGAACATCACCCGCATCGACGCGCCGACCGCCGCCACCGCGCACAGCACCAGCGTTCCGCCGGGCCGGACCGCGGGCGGGAGCAGGCAGGCGAGCCCGACAAGCCAGAACGATGCGGCGGCTTCGCCGGACACGAACGAGCAGTTGGACAGGCAGTGGTCGGAGAATGTGCCGGCCGGAACGAAGGGCAGATCGCCGCCGAACAGCACCGTGTCGCGCGGCCTCGCTCGTCCGGAGACTTCCTTGAGGAACAGGTTGACCACCACGCCCGGGCCGAGCGCCAGCGCCGTCACCAGGCCGACGATCTCGAGGTTGAACGGGTCCCGCCAACGGCGCAGCCGGACCACCCGGAACAGCGCCAGGCCGGCAATCGCTATGGCGATGACCACCGGCGCCACGTGCAGGACGTTGCGCACGGCCGACGCCAACGTTGCCTGTTCCAGGCCGAAGCGGCCACATACCGCGTCGGCGGCAAATCCGGCCGGGCATGCCATTGCCGTGAAGAACAACCGGCTGACCGCGATGTCGATGCCCGGAAACAGGTGAAAAAGGCCGAGCAGGAGGGCGCCACAGACCACGCATGCGGCCGCGAAGGCGCGATGCGAAAACGGTTCCAGAAACGACGATTCCTGCGGCTGCTGTTCGGTCACGGGCGGTTCATTGGTCGGCTGTCGGGCCTCGATGTGTTACCGTCCCGGGCGGACGGCGAAGGCTTTCTGCCCTTTCGCGCCGCCTGACACAAGTCACCGGTTTCACGGCCTGCACCAGTGCTTTTGGCGGTGCGGGGCTTGCCTTCAACAGTCAAAAGAACAAGATCACCCCCAAATATCCGCCACAGCGACCTTCCCTTGGAGTTTTCATGACATCCCAGCTCGACATCACCTTTGCCCGCTCGGCCCGGCCGGCCGGCGGTCATGCGATCGTTCTCGCCGCTCAGGGCGCCAAGCTCGGCGAATCGGCGCCCGCGGTCGATCCGGCGGGCGTGCTGGCCCGCGCCGTGAAGATCGCCGAGTTCAAGGGCGCCGCCTTTTCCACCCTGGATGTGATCGCGCCGGCGGAATCGCCCGCCGATCGTCTGACTGTGGTTGGCATCGGCGATCCGCAGGCGTTCGACGAGACCTCCTATGCCCGGCTCGGCGGCGCAGTTCTGGCCCAGATACGCAAATCGTCGAAAGCCACGGTCTATCTCGATGCGCCGGGACTGGACCTGACCGGCGCGCAGGCGGCCGAGGTGGCACTCGGCATGCACCTCCGCGCCTACAGCTTCGACAGCTACAAGACGAAGAAGGCCGACAACGGCAAGGATGACGGCCCCCGCAGGATCAAGGTGACGATCGTTACCCCCGCCGCGGCGCAGGCCCGCAAGTCGCTGGATGACGTCGATGCGCTGGTCGGCGGCGTCGCCCTGGCGCGCGATCTGGTCAACGAGCCGGCAAACGTGCTCGGCCCGGTCGAATTCGCGGCCAAGGCGAAGGAACTCGACAAGCTCGGCGTCAAGGTCGAGATTCTCACCGAAAAGGAGATGCGCAAGCTCGGCATGGGCGCGCTTCTCGGCGTCGCGCAGGGCTCGACCCGCCCGCCGCGCCTCGCGGTGATGCAGTGGAACGGCGGCAAGGCGCGCCGCAAGCCGGTCGCCTTCGTGGGCAAGGGCGTCGTGTTCGATTCCGGCGGCGTGTCGATCAAGCCGGCTTCCGGCATGGAAGACATGAAGGGCGACATGGCCGGCGCCGCCGCCGTGGTCGGGCTGATGCACGCGCTCGCCGTCCGCAAGGCGAAGGCCAATGTCGTCGGCATCATCGGCCTGGTTGAGAACATGGTCGACGGCAATGCTCAGCGGCCGGGCGATATCGTCACCTCGATGTCCGGCCAGACGGTCGAGGTGCTCAACACCGACGCCGAGGGCCGTCTCGTGCTCGGCGACGCGCTTTGGTACTGCAATGATCGCTTCGAGCCGGAATTCATGGTCGATCTCGCGACCCTCACGGGAGCGATCATGATCGCCCTCGGCCAGCACTATGCGGGTCTCTTCTCGAACGACGACACGCTGTCCGAGCGCCTTCTCGAGGCCGGCGTCGCCACCGGCGAGAGGCTCTGGCGCATGCCCATGGGGGCCGAATTCGACAAGATGATCGATTCCAAGACGGCCGACATGAAGAATATCGGCGGCCGCTACGGCAGTTCCATCACCGCCGCGCAGTTCCTGAAGCGTTTCGTCAAGGACACGCCCTGGGCACATCTCGACATTGCCGGAACCGCGCTCGGCGCGCCGTCCACCGACGTCAACCATTCCTGGGGTACGGGCTTCGGCGTGCGCCTGCTCAACCGGCTGGTGCGCGACCACTACGAGGGATAGGCCGCCGTGGCCGAGGTGCTGTTCTACCATCTGACGGAATCGACGCTCGAGGATGCGTTGCCGCCGCTTCTCGAGAAAAGCCTCGGACGCGGCTGGCGGGCGGTGGTGCAGACGGGAAGCGACGAGCGCCGCGACGCGCTCGACCTGCATCTGTGGACCTTCCGCGACGATTCCTTCCTCGCGCATGGGCTGGACGGTGCGCCGCATGCGACCGAGCAGCCTGTATTGCTGACCTCAGGCACCGGCAATGCCAACGCGGCCTCGATCCGCTTCCTGGTCGACGGTGCCGAACCGCCCGAAATCGAAGGCTATGAGCGCGCGGTCTTCATGTTCGACGGTCATGACGAGGCGCAACTGGCCGCGGCACGTGGCCATTGGAAGACGATGAAGGGCGCGGGCCATGCCGTCACCTACTGGCAGCAGGGTCCCGACCGGCGCTGGGAGCGCAAGGCATGAGCGGCGCGGACGACGACTTCGCCGCGCGCAGGGCGGCGCTGAGCAGGCGCGTCGGCGAGATCGAGGCCCGGAGCGGCAACCGCGCGGATTTTTTCGACGGGGTCTACGACATGGCCGGCGACGACCCGTCCGCCGTGCCATGGGCCGACCTGAAGCCGAAGGCCGAACTCGTCGGCTGGCTTGCCGGCAATCCCGGCCGCGGCGGGCGTGCGATCGATGTGGCCTGCGGGCTGGGCGACAATGCCGAGGCGATCGCCGCCGCGGGCTACAGGACCGTCGCGTTCGACGGCTCCGGGAAGGCGATTCGGTGGGCCCGCGAGCGGTTTCCCGAAAGCGACGTGGACTACCGCGTCGCGGATCTCCTCGACGTCCCGGCAAAATGGCGCGGCGCCTTTGATCTCGTCAACGAATGCTACACGATCCAGTCGGTGCCGCCGGACCGCCACGCGGCGTTCGCAGCGGCGATCGCCGGGCTCGTCAAGCCGGGCGGCACGCTGCTCGTCTACATGCGCAGGCGCGACGAGGGCAGCGAAGCCTCCGGCCCGCCATGGCCGCTCATGCCGTCCGAACTGGAGATATTCTCGACCATGGGTTTCGAGCGCGTCGCGCATCGCGCCTTCGCGCTGAACCGTCCGGACAGGACGATCCCCATCGTCTTCGATGTCTGGCGCAGGAACGGGGCGGAGGTCGCCTGATGCGGGTGGCGCTGGGCGTATTCTCGTTCTTCGTCGCGCTGGCCGGTCTGGGCATGGCGATCGCCTATCCCTGGGCGGTCGACAACATTTCCGGCAACGAGATCGGCAAATGGCGGGTCTACGAGGCCGGCGACTTCAAGCCGGTCGAGGTCCTGCTGGCCGCCCCGGAGGCCCCGGTCAAGGCCTCGGTTGATCTCGTCGCGAAGGCCGGCTTCCGCCCCGACGTCGAGAAGGTCGTCATGACGCTCGTCGTCCTGGAGGACGGTGCGCGGGAGGTGGAGCGCGCGTTCACCTTTGCCTCGGTGACGCCGCGCACCCTCAATCCGCAGTCCGGCCTCGTCGCCTACCGGGCGTTGCCGATCGTGATCAACCCGGTCGACGGCGCGCGCTACCGGTTCGATTTCGGCCCGGGAGACAGTCCGCCCGACGATTTCGTGTCCGTGGACCTCACTTTGACGGCTGCTGTCTTCGATCTCGATCCGCGCGCGATCCCGGTCGGCTACGTCCTCACCGCCGTCGGCCTGGCCGGTTTCGCGCTGTCGTTCCGCCGCCGCAAGCCCGTCAATCCGAACCAGAAGCCGCCGGCCCCGCGCTGGGGCAGGGACGTCTAGAGCAAGATGAGGCCAGATTGAAACAGAAATGCTTCAATCTGGCCTCTACCCGGCGACCTGCGCGACCAGTCCCGGCAGTTCGCCGAGATGGACGATCTCGCGGAACCTGGGGGCTGCCGCCGGCGGCTCGATCCGCTCATAGGCCCAGGTCAGGTCGTGCGGCACGAACACACCGTAGCTGCCGGCTTCGAGCGCCGGCACCACGTCCGATCTCAGCGAGTTGCCGACCATCATCGCGCGCGCCGCGCCGTCGCCGTGCCGGGCGAAGATGCGCTCGTATGTCTCGCGCTGCTTGTCGCTGACGATCTCGACCGCGTCGAAGAAGTCGCCCAGCCCGGACTGCGCGAGCTTGCGCTCCTGGTCGAACAGGTCGCCCTTGGTGATCAGCACGATGCGGTAGTCGGGGGCCAGGCGTTCGAGCGTCTCCGTCACGTGCGGCAGCGTCTCGACGGGATGCACCAGCATCTCGCGCCCGGCTTCGAGGATCTCGCCGATGACGCGCGCCGGCACCCTGCCTTCCGTCACCTCGATCGCCGTCTCGATCATCGACAGGGTGAACCCCTTGATGCCGAATCCGTAGCGGGCGAGGTTGCGCTTTTCAGCCTCGATCAGCCGCTCGGTCAGATGGTCGGCTTCCGCGAAATCGGCCAGCAGTTCCGCGAACCGCGCTTCGGTCATGCGGAAGAACTGCTCGTTCTGCCACAGCGTGTCGTCGGCATCGAAGCCGATGGTGGTGATGGTGCGCGACGGTGTCATGCCGCAGCGCTACCTGAAACGGTCGCGCGCCGATAGGGATTTTGTGTGCCGGATGCGTCGAGCGCCGACCCCGCCCGGCTTGTCTGGCCTGTCATCATACTTTGTTAACCGTGATCATGCAGGCTGCCGGCTTGACGGTTGCTCTGCCCGAAGGCCCATGATCTCGCCATTCTCAAGCGTCCATCTCGCGCTCTTCGACCGCGCCGCGATTGCCGGCGTTGGGCATGCGGGGCCCGCGAATGCTGCGGACAACATCGTCTCGGCGAACAATGGCGGCTCTCCCGCATCGTCCGGCCACGCGTTCCGTGCGCCCTCGCAGAAGAATTCGGTCGCCTTCAATTCGATCTTCAGCGTCAATTACGTCGATGCCAACAAGCTCAAGATCAACCTGATGGAGCGTGTCGGCGAGGCGTTCGGGCTCGCAATGGACGATTTCGAGGACATCACTGCTTTCGGGCGGGCGGTTCGCGAGGCCGCCTCGCTGCTCGATCCGGAAACGATCGAGAAGATCGGACGGGACCTGGGTCTCGATGAACTCGGCGTGTCGCTCGACCAGGTCATCGACGCCATGGAAAACCCTGGCGGAGACAACGATCGCGACCTGCTCGAAGCGATCAGGGAGAAAGTCGGTGACACCCCGTCTTCCGAGGAAGCCCGCAAGGCGGTCGCGCGTTTCGACGACATCGATCTGTACAGCCCGACCGGTTAGGTCCGGCCGGAAGCCGCCTGCCGGTCGCGCACGCCGAACCGGCCACGCTCATATCTCGCCGAAATCGCCGCCGCGGCCCTTGCCTGATGAAAACCGCGCCGCGCCGTCGGCGCCTTCTGCGCGGAACGTCTCGGCGCTCTTCCATTCGCCGGCGAGCGCCGCCCCAGGGTCCTTCGACCATTGCCTGATCGCCGAGAGCCGGTCGGCGCGCATGCAGGCCTGCGGGAAGCGGGCGAGCTGGGCCGCGATCTCCAGCGCCGTGTCGAGCGCGGCGCCGTCCTCGCAGACCCGCGACGCCAGGCCGATGGCGAGGCATTCGTCGGCCTCGACCTTGCGGCCGGTCAGGATCAGGTCCATCGCGCGTCCGTGGCCGACGATGCGCGGCAGCCGCACAGTGCCGCCGTCGATCAGCGGCACGCCCCAGCGCCGGCAGTAGACGCCCATATAGGCGGAGCGCTCCATCACCCGCATGTCGCACCACAGCGCCAGTTCCATTCCACCCGCGACCGCCGGACCCGAGATCGCCGCGATCACTGGTTTCGACAGCACCAGCCGCGTCGGCCCCATCGGCCCCTTGCGCGGCTGGTCGTCATGCCCGCCCGGTTCCAGGTCGAGTTCGGCGAACCACGTCTCGTCGCGGCCGATATCCGCCGCCGCCTTGAGGTCGAAGCCGGCGCAGAAGGCGCCCGGCACGCCGGCGAGGATCGCCACTTTCTGGCTGTCGTCGCGGTCGAAGGCGATGAACGCCTTGAAAAGCGCGTCGGCCATCGCCGGATTGACCGCGTTGCGCGCCTCGATCCGGTCGATCGTGACGACGGTGGTTTCACCGTGGATGGATGTCTTGATTGCCATGGGCAATCTTTAGAGCATCGACCGGGAAGGGGAAACCGGATTCCACCTGCCGGCTACGACAGCATCAGGCCCGCGCCTTCGTCGCGCATCGGTGATCGGCACAAATCACAGGGGGCGAAGGCTCCGGTCTGCGATCCCCCGGTGCGGCCCGCCCCAGCTTCGGCCAGTATCGCGGGGCGGTTTTTGCTTGCCAACCGGTTGCCGATACTCCCACAGTAGAGTGGGGTGACTGTGTCGGTGGGCTTCGCCATGCCAAATGTACGCGTTGATCTCGTCGTCGTCTTGATGGCGACGTTGCTGACCATAGCCGCGATCAAGCTGACGGCACTGCTTCCGGCGTCTCTGTATTTCTCGTTCTCGCAGGCATTCTCCGACGATCTCGGCGCCTTTCTGGTACCACGGCCGGTCCTGGAGGCGCGTCAGCAATGCGAGCTCGCCAGGGAGAAAGGCTTCTCCTTCGTCGACTGCAACAATCTTGGTCAGCCGTCCTCGATCATGTCGGAGGTCGAGAAGGAAGCGTTCGTCCAGGCGATCGTCGACGTGCAGTCGAGCGTCGTTCGTGACGGTCAACTGACCGCCATCGTGCCAAGCGTGCAAAGGGAGCTTGAACAGCTGACGGCCCAGTTCGACAGCACGCTCACCTATCGCGATTCGATCGCCGATTTCCGGGAAAAGCGAATACGGGAAATCTCCCAGGAGTTTATCGAGCCCTATTCACGGGCGATACGGGCGCGCTACGCGGCGCTTGTCGACGCCGGCAATGCCGAAACGGAAGCGGCGGTTGACGAAACCGGACCCGGCGGCCCGGTGGCCACCGCACAGCCGAAGCGGGACGTGGCGGCGATCTTCGCACAGGCCGAATATTCGCTGATGCAGGAACGGCGGCAGGCCGCACCGCTTGTGTTCGCGCCGCTGTCGCTGCGCGAGATCAATCGCATCGTCGACGGAAAGGTCCAGTACTGGCAGGCCGACCGGGGCGTGGAGACCCTCCTTGTCGAGCGGATAGAGCGCCAGATCGCCCCGGACTATTTCGAGAAGATCAAGGCCGGCGGGCTCGACGTCGAGGCGATAGCTGCCGACGTCAGCGGCGCGGTGATAAGCCAGAACGGATGGCAGTATGCCGCCGCTCTCGTGATCCGGCTTCTCGTTCCGCTGCTCGCCGCCTTCGCCGTCGCCGCGCTGCTGGGCATTGGCGTGCGCAGGTCCATCGCCGTGGGATGCGGGTTTGCTGCCTTCCTGTTGGCCTGGCCGGTTGCGTTGCTGTGGGAAGGCATCGTCGAAAGCCAATATGCCGACATGCGCCTCATGTTCATGGCGTTTTACGTCGCCTATGTCGTCTCGTTCGTTTCGCTCGGCTGGCTCGGCGCCACGCTGGGGGCGATGGCCAACCGCTACTGGAAAGTCCGCAAGCTCGTCGCCGATGACGAGCAGGCCCGGTTCGCCGGTGTGATGGACCTGGCGCGACAATTGCCGGCCCAGGTCCTGATCAACCTGTTCTCGAACGGCGTCACGCTGGTTCTGTCCTTCGCCTTTTTCGGCGGCGATGTCGGCTATGTCCGATGAGCCTCGCCGCCGCGCGGCGGGAACTCGCGGTGCGCTTGCGGTGGCGTCGCCGCTTGTGGTCGCCTGTGTTCTTTTGCTGCACCTCTGGCCTGCGCGCGACCTGGATGCCGGCCCCTTCGCGCGTCTGATGGCCGACCGTCTGCCGGTCGCCGAGGACGCCCTGGCGCGGCTGGCCGAGTGCGCGCCGGCACGAAAGGCGGTATCCGGCGACCATGCCCGCCTCGCGCTTGGCATCACGGCTGCCGAGAAGTCGATGCGCAATCCGGTCGAAACGCTGGTGGAAGACGCGATCATCCGCGCTGCCGCGGCTGCATCGCTGTCGCCGCCGGACCTGTCCCTGGGTTGGGGGCAGATCAGGCCGCGGCACTATGCGGCCGTGCGGCAGACGTTCGACGGCTACTGGGACACCGTCGCCGACCCGTGCGCGTCGCTGGAGTTTGCCGCGGAGTGGGTGGCGTTGCGGGCCGGGTCGCCGATCGACCTGCCGGAGCGGCACAGGCTCGCCGCGCTCTGGTCGGGCCAGCCCATGATCTCCGAAGGCGTGCCCGATCCCACGTCTGCCGCCTATTTCCGCTACTTCGATCTCGTTTACCGGCGCACGCTCGGCCTGAGGCCGGGTCGGTGCGACGACGGCACTCAAGCTCCTCAGGCCGCCTGCTCGTCCTCGTAGCGGGTCGACAGCGCCAGCCACTGCTCCTCGTGCGCCTCGAGCGCGGCAGCCAGCTTGCCGCGTTCCTTGATCAGCTCGGCGGCCCGGTCGGGCGCGCTCTGGTAGATGTCGGCGTCACCCAGTTGCGCCTCGATCGTCTCGATGCGCTTGCGCGTCCGCTCGATCAGGCCTTCCGTCGCCTTGATCTGCTTGGCGAGCGGCTCCAGCGCGGCGCGCCTCTGTGCTGCCTCGCGGCGGCGGTCGGCCTTCGATCCCTTGTCGGCCTCCTTGCGGTCGCGCCGGCCGGCCGCCCCGCCGGTCACTGCCTGGCTGTAGTCGTCCATGTCGCCGTCATAGGACGCGACCGTGCCGTCGCGGACCAGCCACAGGCGGTCAGCCGTCGCCTCGATCAGATGCCGGTCGTGGCTGATCAGCATGACAGCGCCGGGGAAGTCGTTCAGCGCATCGATCAGCGCCCGCCGCGAATCGATGTCGAGATGGTTGGTCGGCTCGTCGAGGATCAGGAGGTTCGGCCCCTCGAAGGTGGCAAGCCCCATCAGAAGCCGCGCCTTCTCGCCGCCCGAAAGGTCCTTCGCCGGCGTGTTCATCTTTTCCGTCGTCAGCCCGAACTGCGCGACGCGGGCCCGCACCTTCGATTCCGGCGCCTCGGGCATCAGCCGGCGCACGTGCTGGTAGGCGTTCTCGTCCGGCCGGAGATCGTCGAGCTGGTGCTGCGCGAAGATCGCGACCTTGAGGCCGGGGGCGACGGTCATCGTGCCGCCCTCGGCCTTCAGCCGGGCGGCGAGCAGCTTGGCGAAGGTCGACTTGCCGTTGCCGTTGGCGCCGAGCAGCGCGATCCGGTCGTCCGCGTCGATCCTGAGCGACAGCCGCGACAGCACCGGCTTGCCCGGCGCGTAGCCGACCGACACGCCGTCCAGCGCGAAGATCGGCGACGCCGCCGTCTTCGTCGGTTCGGCGAAATTGAACGGTTTCACGGTATGGTTCACCGCGCCGGCGATGGGCGCCATCTTCTCCAGCGCCTTGATGCGCGACTGCGCCTGGCGCGCCTTCGAGGCTTTGGCGCGGAAGCGGTCGACGAAGGACTGCATGTGCTTGCGGTGCGCTTCCTGCTTGACGCGCGCTTTCTCCTGCAGTTCCGCGCGCTCGGCATATTGCCGCTCGAACTGGTCGTAGCCGCCGCGCCACAGCGTCAGCTTCATCTCTTCCAGATGCACGATGCAGCCGACCGCCCGGTTGAGCAGGTCGCGGTCGTGGCTGATCAGAAGCACCGTATGCGGATAACGCATCAGGTAGTTCTCGAGCCACAGCGCGCCCTCGAGGTCGAGATAGTTGGTCGGCTCGTCGAGAAGCAGAAGGTCGGGTTCGGCGAACAGCACCGAGGCCAGCGCCACGCGCATGCGCCAGCCGCCGGAAAACGACGATGCCGGGCGTTGCTGGGCCTCCTGGTCGAAGCCCAGCCCGGCGAGGATGGTCGCGGCGCGCGCTTCGGCCGAATGCGCGTCGATGTCGGCGAGCCGCATCTGGATTTCCGCGATGCGATGCGCGTCGCCCGCCGTCTCGGCCTCCGCCATCAGCGCCGCGCGTTCGGTATCGGCCTTGAGCACGATGTCGATCAGCGGCTCGTCCGTGCCCGGCGCTTCCTGCGCGACCTGGCCGATTCGCGTGCCCTTGGGCATGGTGACCGAGCCGGTCTCCGGCGACAATTCGCCGGTGATCGCGCGAAACAGCGTCGTCTTTCCGGTCCCGTTGCGGCCCACGAGCCCGGCCTTCGTCCCGGCCGGCAGGGTGAGCTGCGCGTGGTCGATCAGAAGCCGTCCGGCGATGCGGAGCGAAAGGTCGGAGATGGTCAGCATGGCGGCGCGTTCTTGAAGGACCGGCCCTGCGAACGCAAGGGGCAGGGTGGCCGCCCACGCCTTTTTGGGGATTTGACTTGCGTTTCGATGCCTATTTGTTGCCATATCGTAACGTCATCATCACGCCGGGCTATAGGGGTTATGATGCAATGCGAACGCTAATTCGCTTGTATGAGGGCGTCCGGACGGCGTTTCCGGCTGCCATCTTCGTGATGTTGTTGGTTGTCGCCGCGCCGTCTGGCGCCAAGGCGCAGGACAACAAGCCGTTGAAGGGCATCGCGCTCGTCATCGGAAATTCCGCCTACGAACATCTGCCGGCGCTCACCAACCCGAAGAACGATGCGCGCGCGGTCGAGGAATTGCTCGACAAGCTCGGCTTCGAGACCGAAGTGTCGTCGGACCGCGAGGCCAGGCGCCTTGCGCGCGACCTTGAATATTTCGTCGAGGACGCTGCCGAGGCGGACGTCGCGATCCTCTATTATGCCGGCCATGGAATCGAGGCGGGCGGGGAGAACTTCCTTGTCCCGGTCGACGCCGATCTGTCTTCGCTCGACAGGGCCAGCGAGGAGCTCGTTCCGCTCTCCGATATTCTCAACCGTCTCAAGGACACGGTTCCGATCGCCATCGTCATGCTCGACGCTTGCCGTGACAATCCGTTCCCCGACGATGCGATGGTCCGCGTCAAGGCGGACGAGCCGGCGGTCCCTATGGGCGACAGCGGACTGGGCGAGTTGCGCGGCGCGGCGAAGCTGTCGGCGCCGGCGAAGGACAAGCGCGAGCATTTCGGCACGGTTATCGGCTTTGCCGCCGAGCCGGGGCGCGCCGCGCTCGACGGCGATCCGGACGGCAACAGCCCCTACGCTGCTGCCCTGCTGCGCCATCTGGAAACGATGAGCGGCGAGGAGTTCAGCGTCGTCATGCGCATGATCGCCGAGGAGGTCTATCTCAAGACCGCCGGCCGCCAGCGTCCATGGGTCAACGAGAGCCTGCGCCGGCTGCTCTATTTCGGTGTTGCCCCTTCGGTGCGCGAGGGCATCGAGGGCGAGATCCTCCAGGAACGCCGCCAGCTTCTTCTCGCCATAGCCGACCTGCCGGACATCGAGCGTCGGCAGATCGAGACCGTCGCCCATGATGGCGGCGTGCCGATGGATGCGCTCTACGGCATGCTGAAGGTGCTCGGCAACGACGTGCCGGAAGACCCCAACCAGCTCGAGCAGCTGTTGCGCAACCAGACCGTCAAGCTCAAGGAGATGATGGAGGACCGGTCCGTCATCTCGAGCACCGACCAGGAGATCACCCGGCTGTCGTCGCTGGCGCGCGAGGCGATCGACGAAGGCGCGCTGGAGACCGCCGTCAGGCTCAACGAGCGCGCCAAGGCACGCGTCGCCGAACTCGAGAAGACCGTTTCCGATGTCGAGGAGGAGATCAAGGCGCGCCGCATCGAGTTCGCCGAGGTCTACAACAACTCGGCCGAAGCCTATCAGCTCGCCTTCGAGCATCTGAAGGCCGCCGAGGACTACCGCCAGGCCTACGAGCAGGTCGCGCGGTGGGACGACAGCCTGGCATGGCGCTACAAGACGCGCGAGACGCTGGCGCTCACCGACCACGGTAATTTCAAGGGCGACAATGCAGCGCTCGAAAAGGCTATCGAGACCGGCCGCGAGGCGGTCAATATCGGCCGCCGTATGCCGGGCGGAACGGAGATGGCCGCCGCCCTCAACAATCTCGCCAATGCGCTCCAGACGATCGGCGACCGCGAGACCGGAACCGGACGCCTTGTCGAGGCGGTCGAGGTCTACCGCGAAGCGCTGGAAGTCTACACGCGCGACGACTACCCGTTCGACTGGGCGATGGCCCACAACAATATGGGCAACGCCCTGCAGGCGATCGGCCTGCGCGAGAGCGGCATCGACACCCTGCAGCAGGCGGCGGAGTCCTACAATTCGGCGCTGGAGGTCAGGACCCGCGACGCGGTGCCCTCCGACTGGGCCATGACCATGAACAATCTCGGCAACACGCTGTGGGCGCTCGGCTCGCGTGAGGCCGGCACGGCCCAGCTCGAGGAGGCGGCCCGCGTCTACAACGCCGCGCTCGAGGTCAGGACGCGCTCTGCCGCGCCGATCGACTGGGCGATGACCCAGAACAATCTCGGCAATGCCTATCACACGCTCGGCCTGCGCGAATCCGGCACCGAGACGCTGGAAAAGGCCGTCGCGGCCTACAAGGCCGCCCTTCTGGAGCGGACCCGAGACCGGTTCCCGCTCGACTGGGCGATGACCCACAACAATCTCGGCAACTCGCTGCGCGCGCTTGGCGAGCGGGAGAACGGCACCACGACCCTGCTCGATGCGGTCGCGTCCTACGAGGATTCGCTCGAGGAGCGCCGCCGCGACCGCGTCCCGCTCGACTGGGCGATGACCAAGAACAATCTCGGCAACGCGCTGTGGACCCTCGGCCTGCGCGAAAGCGGCACGGCGCGGCTGGAGGAGGCCGTCGCGGCCTATCGCGACGCGCTGGAAGAGCGGCAGCGCGAGCGCGTGCCGCTCGACTGGGCCCAGACCCAGAGCAATCTCGGCAATGCCCTGTGGAGCCTCGGGCTGCGCGAGAGCGGCACCGCCCGCCTCGAGGAATCCGTCGCGGCGTTCCGCGCCTCGCTGGAGGAGCGCACCCGCGAGCGCGTGCCGCTCGACTGGGCGCAGACCCTGAACAATCTCGGCAACGCGCTGTGGAGCCTCGGCCTGCGCGAGGCCGGCACGGAGCGCCTTGAGGAGGCGGCCGAGTGCTACCGGCAGGCGCTGCTCGAATATCAGCGCCACCTCGTGCCGCTCGACTGGGCGATGGTCCAGAACAATCTCGGCAATGTGCTGCGCGCGCTGGGCGACCGCGAGGGCGGCTCGGAACGCTACGAGCAGGCGATCGTCGCCTATGAATCCTCGCTCGAGGAACGCACCCGCGAGCGCGTCCCGCTGCTGTGGGCCCAGACCCACAACAACATGGCCAACGTGCTGCAGGCGCTGGGCCACAAGGAGCAGGGCACGCAGAGCTACGAGAAGGCGCTGGCGTCCTACGAGAACGCGCTGCTCGAATACCGCCGCGAGAGCGTGCCGCTCGACTGGGGCATGGCCACCAGCAACATCGCGACCATCCTGCATTCGATCGGCGACCGTACCGGCGACAAGCAGAAGCTGCTCGAGGCGATCGAGCGCTACAAGCTGTCGACCGAGGAACGCAGCCGCGAGCGGGTGCCGCTCGACTGGGCGCAGACCATGAACAATCTCGCCAACGCGCTCCAGTCGGTCGCCTATCTGGAGCGCAGCGTCGAACGCTATCGCGAGTCCGTCGAGGTCTATCACCAGGTGCTCGAGGTCCGGAAGCGCGAGCTGTCGCCGCTTGACTGGGCGCAGACCCAGTTCAACCTGGCCAACGCGCTGAAGTCGATCGCCGACTTCACCTCGGAACCGGACGACTTCGCGAAGGCGGTCGATGCCTACCGCATGGCGCTTGAGGAGCGCACGAAGCAGAACGTTCCGCAGGACTGGGCATCGACCCAGTACAACCTCGCCAACACGCTGCACGCATGGGCCGGCGCCATCGACGATCCGGCGCTCTACGAGCAGGCCATCGCCGCCTTCCGTTCAGCGCTGGAGATCCGCACGCTCGACGGCAACCCGCTCGGCTTCGCCCAGATCCAGAACAACATGGGCAATGCGCTGCAGGCGCTCGGCGAACTGAACGAGGGCGCCCGATACCAGGACGAGGCGATCGACGCCTACAATGCGGCGATGCAGGTCTACACCCATGAAGCATGGCCGTTCGACTGGGCCATGACCATGAACAATATGGGCAATTCCTATCGCATCATGGGCGATCGTACCGGCGACATGGCGCTGGTCGACGAGGCAGTCGGCTCCTTCAACGCCGCGCTCCAGGTCCGCACCCAGGACAAGACGCTGGTCGACTGGGCGCAGACCCAGATGAACCTCGGCCTGGCGCTGCAGATCAAGGGCCGCCATGTCGGCGACCGCGAGGCGCTGGTCGCGGCGCGCCAGGCGCTGGCCAATGCGTGGGACGGCTACAAGAATTCCGGCTACGGCCAGTATGAGGGCTATTTCAATGGCCTGATCGAGGGCGTCGAGCAGGACATGGCGAACATCCAGTAGCAAAGCGCCCCGGCCTGCTCACGCGAACCGTCGCCCGTCCTCTGTCCGCTGGAAGTAGATCAGGTCGAGCGGCAGGCTCGGCCCGCCAAGCACGGTCAGCATCATGTGAAGCTGGCCGCGATGATGGGTCTGGTGGTTGAAGAAATGCGCCAGCGCCGGCGCCAGCCGCTGGCTCACCGTGCGCATGTCGGACACCGTCATGTAGGTGAAGCGCCCCGCCAGCGCCTTGTCGCTCAACCCGCCGATCCAGTCGGCGATGCGCTTGTCCTCGGCCTCGCGCAGCGCGCGCAGCCTGGGCAACCGGATGTCGAGAACGGCATCCAGCGCACCCGGCGCGTCGCCTTCGCCGGTGAAACGCTTCATCCAGATCCGGTCGGCGACGAGCATATGGTTGAGCGTGCCGGTGACCGACCCGAAGAAGGCACCGAGATTGCGGCTGCGCTCGTCGTCGCCGAGTTCCGCCGCGGCGTCGTAGATCGCCGCATTGGCCCAGCGGTTGTAGGCTGCGAACATTTCAAAATGCTGCTTCATGTGCTTTCTATGCCTTGTGGGAACGGCCACCGGGGCGTCCTACAGCATTTTGCGGTGCGGCGGAATCACCGGCGGTTGAGGGAGGGGTGCGCATGTCCATCACATTGTACGAACTCGTCGGTTCCGATCCGTCGCGGCCCTTCAGCCCGCATTGCTGGAAGATCGCCTGGGCGCTCGCCCACAAGGGTCTCGATTTCGAGCGCGTGGCGGTGCCCTTCACGGCGATCCCCGGCCTCGAGGGCGGGGCGGTCAAGACGGTGCCGACGATCCGCGACGGTGAACTGCTGATCACTGATTCCTTCGCGATCGCCCTTTATCTCGACGAGGCCTATCCGGCGCGCCCGTCGCTGTTCGGCGGCGAGGGCGGCAGGGCGATGGCCCGTTTCGTGGAGCGGTGGACGAACCTCACTGTCCACGCCTATGTCGGGCAGGCGGTCCTGATGGACATCCATGGCTGCCTCGATGCCGAGGACCAGGCCTATTTCCGCCAGAGCCGCGAGACGCGCTACGGCAGGCGGCTTGAGGATGTGCCTGTCGCCCGCGATGAGCGCCTCGCCGCGTTTCGCGCCAGCCTCGAGCCGTTGCGCGCCACGCTGGCGGTCCAGCCCTGGCTGGGCGGCGACGATCCGCTGTTCTGCGACTACATCGTCGCCGGCGCCTTCCAGTGGGCGCGCGTGGTGTCGCCCTATCCGCTGCTCGAGAACGCCGACCCCGTCGCCGAGTGGTTCGCGCGCTGCCTCGGTCTCTATGGCGGGCTCGGCCGGCAGGCCGCCGCGGCCGCCTGACCCCCCTTCACATCCGGCCGGGCGGCGGCTATATCGCGCGCACTTTGCATTTCCCGGAACATGAAGGAATTCCCATGGCGGTCGAACGCACCTTTTCGATGATCAAACCCGATGCCACGCGGCGCAACCTGACCGGCGCGGTGACCAAGATGCTCGAGGATGCCGGCCTGCGCGTCGTCGCGTCGCGTCGCGTGTGGATGAGCCGCCGCGAGGCCGAGGGCTTCTACGCGGTCCACAAGGATCGTCCGTTCTTCGGTGAACTGTGCGACTTCATGTCGTCCGGCCCGACCGTCGTCCAGGTGCTCGAAGGTGAGAACGCGATCGCGAAGAACCGCGAGGTCATGGGCGCCACCAATCCGGCCGACGCCGCCGAAGGCACCATCCGCAAGGTCCATGCGCTGTCGATCGGCGAGAACACGGTCCACGGGTCCGACGCGCCGGAGACCGCCGCGCACGAGATCCGCTACTGGTTCTCCGACACCGAGATCGTCGGCTGAATCGATTTCGGCGCCAACGCGCCTGAATATCTGGAATGATTGTGAAACCGGGGCCCTGTGCCCCGGTTTATGCTTCGCGCAGGTCGACCAGCTTGAGCTGCGGCGTGTCGCCGGGAACGACGTGCAGCGACTGCACGAAGTCGACGAACGCGTCCGCCTCGAGCGCCGGGCTGTAGTGGAAGCCCTGGAACACGTCGCAGCCGAACGCGCGGAGGAAGGCTTCCTGGCGCATGTTCTCGACATGCTCGGCGA
Source organism: Rhizobiaceae bacterium (assembly GCA_023953775.1). Taxonomy (GTDB): domain Bacteria; phylum Pseudomonadota; class Alphaproteobacteria; order Rhizobiales; family Rhizobiaceae; genus JAMLJD01. Next base: position 36,289 of record JAMLJD010000018.1, read on the forward strand.
CCGCCGTCAGGCCGAGCGTCTGGGCGGTGGTCAGCATGGTCTTGACCAGCGCGCGGTCGTTCTCGCCCTTCTCGATGTCGGCGATGAAGCTGCCGTCGATCTTGATCTCGTCGAAGGGCAGGCGCTTGAGCTGTGCCAGCGACGACGAGCCGGTGCCGAAATCGTCGAGCGAAAGCCGCACGCCCAGCGCCTTCAGGTCGTTCATCCGCAGCGCGATGAGGCGCTGGTCCTTGGCCATGACGTGTTCGGTCACTTCCAGTGTCAGCCTTGAGCCGTCGACGGAATATTCCTTCAGCAGCGTGGCGAGATAGGGCACGAAGCCGTCGCTGCTCAGCGGCTGTGTCGACACGTTGACCGCCAGCCGCAGGCCGGCGCAGACGTCGCTCTTCTGCCATTCCGAGAGCGTGGCGATCGCCTTTGCAAGCACGATCTCGCCGATGTCGCCGCTCAGTCCGAACTGTTCCGCCATCAGCATGAAGCGGCCGGGCAGCATCGTGCCGTGCTCCGGATGGCTCCACCGCAGCAACGCCTCCGCGCCGATCACCTGGCCACGGTCGTCCACCTGTGGCTGGAAATGCAGTTGCAACTGGTCGTTGGTGTCCGAAAGCACCTTCTTCAGGTCGCTCAGCAGACGATAGCGTTCCGTTTCGCCGCTCATCGACATGGGGTCGTAGAAGGCGACGTTGTTTCGACCGGAGAACTTGGCGTTGTACATCGCCAGGTCGGCGTTCTTGAGCACCTCTTCCGGCCCCTGGCAGGCGCCGTCGAAGACCACGACGCCGACGCTCGCTGAACTGCGGTGGTCCAGGATGCCGAGCTGGAATTCCTTGCGCATTGCCGCCAGCACCTTGTTGGCGGTGACGATCGCCTGACGCGTGGCCACTGGCTGGCCGCCCTCGGGGAACTCCAGCACGATGACAAATTCGTCGCCGCCTATCCTTGCCACCATGCCGTGGTCCCCGACGCAACCCGAAAGGCGCTCCGCCACCTGGGTCAGGAAGATGTCGCCGGTGTCGTGGCCCATCGTGTCGTTCAGGGTCTTGAAATTGTCGAGGTCGATGAACAGCAGCGCGCCGTGGCCGCCATTCGCCTTGCAGCTCTCCACCGCGTTTGCCATGCGTTCGAGGAACATGCGGCGGTTCGGCAGTTCGGTGAGCGGGTCGTAGAAGGCCAGCTTCTCGATAGCGGTCTCGTTGCGCTTGCGCTGCGAGATATCCGTCACGTATCCGTGCCAGATCACCCCATCCTCGATCGCTTCCGGCGTGGCGGCGACGCGAACCCATTTCTCGATGCCGTCGAGCGAGTGGATGCGGAACTCGGCGTCCCACGGCGTCAGGTTGACGCCGGATTCGCGCAGCGTGCGTATGAATGGCTCGCGATGGTCCTTGTGCAGCAGGTTCAGGAACACGTCCTGTGGCGGATACCCGTCATGAAAGCCGGAGATGGCCCGGAAACCGCTCGACACATAGGGAACGGTGAACGCGCCGCCCTTGTGGCGGATGAACTGGAACAGCCCGCCCGGAAGCTGGCTGGTCAGCTTCTGGAACATCGCTTCCAGCTTCAGCTTCTCGACCGTTTCGGTGATCTCGCGTACCGAGCCTTCGTAGTAGAGCGGCTTCCCCGTCTTGTCGTCGTGGACGAGGCGCGCCGATTCGGTGATCCAGATGCGTTCGCGCGTCTTGTAGCGGTAGATCTCCGAGACGAAGTTCTCGACCTTGCCTTTTTCCTTCAGGATGCGGCGGAACTCGTCGCGCCGGCCCGGGTCGACATACCAGTCCTGCGCAATGTCGCGAACTTCGCGCAGCATTTGTTCCTCGGTATCGAAACCGTTCAGCCTGACCAGCGCGCGGTTGGCGCGCAGTTGACGGCCGTCGATCGAGGAGCGGTAGATTCCCTCGGTCAGATTCTCGATGAGTTCGAGCGTATTGGTCTTTTCATGGTTCGCTTTCAGCCAGAGCCGGCGGTAGCGCAGCATCCATAGCCCAAGAAGAACCGAGAGGATGAAATTGGCAGTGATCAGCCACTGCTGGCTGGCACCCATTTCGTAGAGGGAACTGTAGACGGAATACATCGCGGTTCGGCACACCCCATATGGCGTATCGATCCTAGGATGCGGCGCTTGCGAAAGCGCTAACCCGCCCGGCAGAAATGACTCGTCCTTAACGTTGGGTTACGGTGGCGCACAGGCCGAATTAGGTCTGGACGAAAAATCGTGCGGTTTCAGTGCTTTGCTGGTTGAATAGGATGAGCGATCCGCCGTCGATCCGATAGCCGGTCGTTGTGGCCAAGGCGTCGAACAATGATCTTTCCTGGGCCATGATGTCCTCGCCGCAGGCCTTGTAGGTCGAGCCGAGGCCGCTGAAGGAAAGCGCGCCGTCCCCGATGTTCGTAACGGCGAAGTAACTGTTACATCCGCTGTTGCCGCCAGCCCTGCCGTCCGATCCGATGATCAGGGTAACGCTTGTTCCCTCGACGACGGGTACGCCGCCGATTTCCGTGGCAAGCCACGTGATGTCGAGGATGGCTGGCTCGGCGGGCGGCTCGCCGCCGGACATCGCAAGCACGATTTCGACGGGGCCATCCGGCGCCAGAGGATCGACCGCATGCGGGGTTCGCGTAGCGAACATGATGGTGTCGTCGACCGAGATGCGCGCCTCGATCGCATACCGCCGCTCGCCGTCGATCCGAGCCGCATCGAAGGGCAGGGTGAAGCCGACCGGCACCTGACCGGTCGGTTCCACCGCCGCTGACGCGATGGTTTCCTTGGCGTCGGAGGCCGAAAACTCGACCAGTTCCACTTCCAGGCGCGCAGTGTCGGGCAGCGCGATGCGCTGGCGGTAGGTCACGGAACCGGAGAGTTCGACCGTCGCCGCAAGGGCGGCACTGCCACGGAAGGCGAATGCGACCGCGGATGCGGCGCCGAGCTTGAGAAAGGCATTGCGGGTAAGCGGCATGGGCGGACTCCGGGTTGGAAACCGATCATGCCTCGACGTTGCGGCTATTTTCCGGCAGTAGCGCGCCGCAGGCTCAACCTTTCGACCAGCGTCCGAGCGCGGCCTCGTCGGCGTCGCGCGCGTCCACCCAGTCGCCGCTTGTGCCGTCCTTGTGGATTTCCTTCTTCCAGAACGGCGCGCGGGATTTCAGGAAGTCCATCATGAAGGAAGCCGCATCGAACGCCGCCTGCCGGTGCGGCGAGGCGGCGATGACCAGGACGATGTTCTCGCCGGGCGCGATCCTGCCGTGGCGGTGGATCGCGGTCAGGCCCTGTATCGGCCAGCGTTCGGCGGCGATCGCCGCGATCCGTGCGATCTCGCGCTCGGCCATGCCGGGATAATGCTCGAGTTGCAGCGCCGCGAGCCGGCCGCCTTCGTCGCGGCAAAGGCCGGTGAAGCTCACCACGGCGCCGATATCCGCGCGTCCGCGCGTCATCGCCGCGATCTCGCGCGCGAGGTCGAAATCCTCGCGCTGCACGCGGATCGACGGCTTCATGTGCACGGCCATCGGATCAGCCTCCCGTCATCGGTGGAAACAGCGCGATCTCGCGTGCCCCGGTCAGCGGCTCGCCATGGTCGGCATGCTCCTGGTTGATCGCGACCCGGATCGAGCGTGGATGCTCGAGCGCGGCCTCGTATTCCTCGCCGCGCGTCTTCAGCCAGTCGAGCAGGCCGCCGACGGTGAGCACGTCGGCCGGCAGGTCGATCTCTTCCTCGGCCTTGCCGATCCTCTCGCGTACCCAGGCGAAGTAGATGAGCTTCATTTCAGCGGTCCTGACCCTAATCCTCGATCACATGCTTGAGGCCGGCGCGGAAATAGTCGTAGCCGGTATAGAGCGTGACGATCGCCGACGCCCACAAAAGCGCGATGCCGATCTGCGTGGTATAGGGGATCAGTTTGTCGCCGGCGGGGCCGGCCAGAAGAAAGCCGATCGCCACCATCTGGATTGTCGTCTTCCATTTCGCCAGCCGCGTCACCGGCACCGACACCTTCAACTCGGCAAGATATTCGCGCAGCCCGGAAACCAGGATCTCGCGGCACAGGATGATGATCGCCGCCCACAGTGACCAGCCGGCGATCGTGCGGTCAGTATCGGCTGCAAGCAGCAGCAGGCAGGTCGCGACCAGAAGCTTGTCGGCGATCGGGTCGAGCATCCGCCCTATATTCGACGTCTGCTCCCAGATTCGCGCCAGATAGCCGTCGAGATAATCGGTCAGGCTCGCCAGGATGAAGATCGCCAGCGCCGACCAGCGCGCGAAATCGCTGGAACGCAGCCGTCCCTCGAGAAAGAAGCACAGGACGATCAGCGGGACCGCGAGAATGCGACCGTAGGTCAGCATGTTCGGAATGTTGAGGGCGTTCTTGGGCATTCTTCGGATTTCCGCTTCGACACTCTACTCAAACCAGATGCCGGCGATGCGGGTCAAGCGCGACGCGGCACGGGCTGCGCCGAATGCGACCTTCGCTTATCCATTGTCGTGAAAGTGATCGTAGATCTGCCGCGCCACGCGCTCGGAGATGCCGTCGACCCCCATCAGATCCTCCACGCCGGCGCGACTCACTGCCTTCGCGGTGCCGAAATGATGCAGCAATGCGCGTTTGCGGCCGGGTCCGATCCCCGCGACTTCGTCGAGCGGGTTCTTCACCATCTCCTTCTTGCGCCGCGCCCTGTGGGAGCCGATCGCGAAACGGTGCGCCTCGTCGCGCATGCGCTGCACGAAATAGAGCACCGGGTCGCGGACCGGCAGCGAGAACGCATCCTTGCCCGGGATGATGAAACGCTCGCGCCCCGCATCGCGGTCGACGCCCTTGGCGACGCCGATCATCGCGACTTCGTCGGTGATGCCGAGTTCGCCGAGGATGCCGCGCACGGCATTGACCTGGCCCTGGCCGCCGTCGATCAGGATCAGGTCCGGCCAGGCCGGCAGCGCATCGTCGCTGTCCTCGCCCGTCTCCGTAGCGTCGCTCTCGGCGCGGGTCGGGATGCCGTGCTCCTTGATCAGCCGCGAGAAACGCCGCTCCATCACCTCGCGCATCATGCCGAAATCGTCGCCGGGCGTAATTTCGGTCGAGCGGATGTTGAACTTCCGGTACTGGTTCTTCACGAACCCGCCGGGGCCGGCGACGATCATCGCGCCGACCGCGTTCGTGCCCATGATGTGCGAGTTGTCGTAGACCTCGATGCGGCGCGGCACGCTTGCGAGCCCGAAGGTCTCGGCCAGCCCCTTGAGAAGCCGCGCCTGCGAAGATGTCTCCGCCAGCCGGCGTCCGAGCGCTTCGCGCGCGTTCTGGGCCGCGTGGTCGGCGAGGTCCTTCTTTTCGCCCCGCTGCGGCACGCTCACCGTCACCCTGTGCCCGGCCTTGGCGCTCAGTGCCTCTGCGAGCAGCGCCTGTTCCTCGACCGCATGCGACAAGAGCACCGCGCGCGGCACCGGCTTGTCGTCGTAGAACTGCGCCAGGAACGCGCCCAGCACCTCCGCCGCCTCGAGCGAGGAATCGGCCTTCGGGAAATAGGCGCGGTTGCCCCAGTTCTGGCCGGTGCGGAAGAAGAATACCTCGATGCAGTTCTGCCCGCCCTCCTGGTGGATCGCGAAGACGTCCGCCTCCTGCAGCGTTTGTGGGTTGATGCCCTGGTGGCTCTGCACGTGGCTGAGCGCGGAAAGCCGGTCGCGATAGACCGCTGCGCGTTCGAAATCGAGCGCTTCCGACGCGTCCTGCATGGCGCCCGCGATCTCCGCCTTCACCGCGACCGAGCGGCCGGTGAGAAAGTCCTTCGCCTCGTTCACCAGCGCGTCGTAGTCGGCCGGCGTGATCTCGCCCGTGCACGGGCCCGAGCAGCGCTTGATCTGGTAGAGCAGGCACGGCCGCGTCCGGCTCTCGAACACCGAATCCGTGCAGGTCCGCAACAGGAAGGCGCGCTGCAGCGCGTTGATGGTCCGTCCCACCGCGCCGGCCGAGGCGAAGGGACCGAAATAGTCGCCCTTGCGCGAGCGCGCGCCGCGATGCTTGAAGATGCCGGGCGAGGGGTGGTCGCGGGTGAGAAGGATATAGGGAAACGACTTGTCGTCCCGCATCAGCACGTTGAAGCGCGGGCGCAGGCGCTTGATGAGGTTCGCCTCGAGCAGCAGCGCCTCGGTCTCCGTGCGCGTGACGACGAATTCCATCGCCGCAGTCTCGCGGATCATCCGCCCGATGCGCTGCGTATGGCCGCGCCCCTGGGCGTAGTTCGTCACCCGCTTTTTCAGGCTGCGCGCCTTGCCGACATAGAGCACGTCCGCCGACGCGTTCATCATCCGGTAGACGCCGGGCGCATTGGGCAGGCGCTTCACCAATGTCTGGATCAGCTCGATGCCGCTTTTCCCTTCGGCGTCGCCGCGCGGTCCCGACCAGTCGATCTCGGCGCGGATGTCGGCGACGGCCTCGCTCTCCACGACATCGTCGTCGTCATCCTCGGCGCCGGGCATGTAGCCGGCGATATCCTGGTTCCTGCCCCCGCTCATTCGGCGATCCCGTCCACGTCGGGTGTGCGCCAGGCGAGATGCTGTCCGCCGTCCAGTGTGATCATCTGCCCGGTGATCGAGCTGTTCTGCCACAGATAGCGGATCGTCGCGCCGAACTCGTCGAGGGCCGGGCCGTGTTCGAGCAGGAGCGTTTCGGTCTGGCGGGCGAAATCCTCCGCGCTCTGGCGCGGGCTGGGCAGGGTCGGACCGGGGCCGATGGCGTTGACCCGCACGCGCGGCGCCAGCGCCTGTGCCATGGTGCGGGTCGCCGCCCACAGCGTCGCCTTCGACAGCGCATAGGAAAAGAACTGCGGCGTCGGCTTCAGCACCCGCTGGTCGATCATGTTGACGATCAGCCCGCTGCGCCCCGCCGGCAGGCCGAGTGCGAACTGCCGGGAAAGATCCACCGGCGCTTCGACATGGATGGCGAAATGGCGCTGCCAGACGTCGCGGTCCGGCTCCGTCAGCGTGTCGTTCTCGAACAGCGAGGCGTTGTTGACGAGCAGCGTCGGCGCTCCGAAATGGGTTGCCGCCTCGTCCAGGACCGTCTCCACCCGGCGCATGTCCGTCAGGTCCGCGTCGAGCACCGCCGCCCGCCCGCCCGCCCGCTCGATCTCGTCGACCACTTCGTCGCCTTCCTCGGTCGAGCCATGCACATGGACGATCACCGCGAAACCGTGCGCGGCGAGGTCCAGCGTGATGGCGCGGCCGATCCGGCGTGCGCCGCCGGTTACAAGGGCGATGTCGGGTTGTCCGTTCATGGCCGCCTTCTACACCATCGTGATCATGTATGCGCCGTAGGCGACGAGCATTACCGTGCCCATGGCGCGGCCGCTCTCGACCTTGAGGTAGCCGATCAACGCCAGCGCGACCGTGACGGCGAGCATCACCCACATGTCGAGCGACACGATGCGGTCTTCGACGCTGACTGGGGCGATCAGGGCCGTCAGGCCCATGATGCCCGCAATGTTGAAGATGTTCGAACCGACCACATTGCCGATCGCCACTGCGGCGTGGCGCCGCAGCGCGGCCGAAAAGGTCGTGGCGAGTTCGGGCAGCGACGTTCCGAGCGAGACGATGGTCAGCCCGATCACCACGTCGGAGACTCCGAACGCGCTTGCGATATCGCTTGCCCCCGAAACGGTAAGCTGCGCCGCGATCGGAAGCCCGATCAGGCCGGCGACGAGATAGGTTGCAGCGCGTCCCATGTCGTGTGGCGTTTCGCCGATCTCGTCGTGGAAATCGCCTGTCGGCTTCTCGAATCCGGCGCGGGCGCGGTGAACCTGCCACCACACGAAGGCGACCAGGCCAGCGAACAGCAACGCGCCCTCCGGCCGCCCGATGCTTCCGTTCGACAACAGCCACATGAAAATCACCGTCACGATAACCATTGCGGTGAGATTGCGGCGCAGGCCGGGCTGACGCGGGTCGATTGGCGAGATCAGTGCCGGCAGGCCGAGCACCAGAAGCACATTGGCGATGTTCGAACCGACAACATTGCCGACGGCGATGCCGGGTGAACCCGACAGGGCGGCCTGGACGGACACGAGCAGCTCCGGCGCCGATGTGCCGAACGCCACCACGGTAAGCCCGATGACCAGCGGCGAGATGCCGAATTTCTCGGAGATTCCAACGGCTCCCTTGATCAGGAACTCGCCCGCGAAAAACAGCAGCGCCAGCCCGGCTGCGAGGATGAGGGCGCTGAGAAACATGCTTTTTTCACCTGGGGGAATCTGCGCGGAAGCCGGAATATAGGTCTTGCCGGGCGTTCGGCAAAGGCCGGGCAGGCGGCCGCGCAATCCTGCTGACAGCTTTCGTCCGGGCGCACTGTTGCCCGGTCGCAACATCACTTTGCCGCCGCATTGGCGCCGATGAATGACCCAATTCCCGGTCGCCTTCAGCCGCATTTCGTCACCAGATTCCGGATCGCGGGCGAGGGGCCGCCGCCTCCCAAGGGCGGTCCCGTCACCTGCTTTCGAGGGGCGCGCGTATCGCGTCCCTGAGGCCAAGGAGTAACGACAATGAAGCCCATCACCCACTTTGCCCGGCCTTTGGCCGTGGCGTCTGTCATTGCGGTCGCCGGCATGGCGCCCGCCTTCGCCGCCGATGCCGTCGACTACGAGGAGCCGCCGGTCCCGGCCGCCCCGGTCGAGGTCGCGCCCGTATCGAGCTGGACCGGACCCTATATCGGTCTGCAGGCAGGCTACGGTTTCCTGGGACGCACCCACACGCCGGGCGCCGACATCGACACCGACGGTTTCGTCGGCGGAGCGTTCGGCGGTTTCAACGTGCAGAACGGCAGCTTCGTCTACGGCGGTGAGGCCGATATCGGCTACAACGGCATGAAGGGTGACGCGGCCGGCATCGAATCGCGCTCGAGCGTCGACGGTTCGCTGCGTGCCCGTCTCGGCTTCGCGCCGAACGACGCGCTGCTGATCTACGGCACCGCCGGCGGCGCGGCCGACCGCACCAAGATCACCGATGCGGCCGGTTCGGACAGCAAGACCATGCTCGGCTACACGGCCGGCGTCGGCGTCGACGCCAAGCTGACCGAACAGGTCTTCGGCCGCGTCGAGTACCGCTACACCGACTACGGCAACAAGACCTTCAACACCGGCAGCGGTGCCCAGCAGGTCGATACCTCGGGCAACAAGATCCAGCTCGGTATCGGTATGAAGTTCTGATCGGCCGTTTCAAACCACATGTGGAAAAGCCGGGCAGTGCCCGGCTTTTTCTTTTTCGCTGCTGCGCGCGCCGCCTCAGTGCGGCACGAACTCGACGAGTTCGGGGAATTTCTCGTCGAAGCGCTTGGCCCAGCGGACGAGCTTGGCCCGGCCGCGTTCCCATTTGCCCGGGAACCGCAGTGCCAGATAGCCGAGACAGGCGCGCAGTGCGATCTGGCCCGCGGTGATCTTCTTCGGCAGCTTCGGCGGGTTGGCGTTGAGCGTGTCCAGCGCCCGGACCGCCTTCGCCCACTGCTTGTCGAGCCAGTCCTGGTGTACCTTCTCCTCCGGGCGGCTGCGGCGCTCGTAGACATGGGCGAGCAGGCAGTCGCATATCCCGTCGGCCAGCGCCTCCAGCCTTTCGGCTTCCAGCCTTTTCGCCGCGTTGCGCGGGAACAGCGCGTTGCGGGTCTCGCGGTTGACATACTGGGTGATCGCCCGGCTGTCGAAGACCGCTTCGCCGTCATCGGTGATCAGCACCGGGATCTTGCCGAGCGGATTGCTGGAGAGGAGCTGGGCAGGCTCGGCCGTGGTGTCTATCGCCACCGATTCGAACGCGAAACCGGCATAGCGCGCCGCCATGCGGACCTTGGCGCTGTAAGGGGAGGTGGGCGATATGAGGATTTTCGGCATGGATGGGCTCCGGTCTTGCGGGCGGGATGTGTGAGCTTGTTCCTGGCGCGCCATGCATCCGGCAGGACGCACAAAGGACGCTCTATCACTTTGAATCGACGCATTTTTGCGGGTGCCAGGTGATTCCACTTGACTGTCAAATGCTATAGGCGTCCCGGCCGGACCTGCAACGGAAATCGGTTGGCTCAGCCGCCGCCGACCGGCGGCATCAACAGCTTCGCAGACCTGCACGATTTCCGGTCGATCTCCCGGCAGGCGCGCAAGCCGAGCGCCTTGTCCATGCAGATGCGCACCTCGCGCAGATATCCGTCATCACAGGAAACGGCTATGCCGTCGGCCGCAAGGCCGGGGTTCGCGGCGATGAAGTCCTTCTCGACCTCGTCCGGATCGACCATCGCGGCGGCGCCCGGTCGCCGGAACCGCACCGGGACCGCGATACAGTCCCGGGCTGCCCGCGTCACGGCGAAATAGTCCGCCTGCGAAAGCCCCGAACAGCTGCCGTGCTTGCGCCATTGATGGCCGATCAGCCCGGCCGACGGCATGATGTCGAGCAGTGTCGCCACCAGCGCGTCCGGCACCCGGTCGCGGCGCGTCGGGCAGTATTCGGGATAGTCATGCTCGAATTGCGGCCACAGCCCGTGCACGACGAAAGCGTAGGGCCGTGCGCTGCCGCATTGCTGCCGGTTCGCCTCCGCGCCTTCGGCCTCGCAATAGCTCGGCGACCACGACAGCGACAGCACGTAGAAATCGAAGCCGCTGCCCTGCGGAACCGGCGACATTTCCGCCGCGGGCGGTGGCTGGTCGGCATTCGCCTCGACGGCCGGCTCGCAGCCGCCGAGCGCGGTAGCGGCAAGCAATGCCGCGGCCGTCAGGAAAGGCGAAAGGCGCATCGTATAGCGTTGTGCCGGCGTCTCAAGTGGTCCGATCCCGACAGTTGCATCCCATTTGTATCGGCATCGAGGGCAAATGTCGGAATCAAGGGAACCACTACCGCAGCACGCGGCAGTGCCCGTTATAGACGTTCCAGCGGTCGAAGCCTGAGACGCAGAATTCGACATTGTCGCCGATCGAGGCGAAGCCCATGCCGTATTCGATCAGGTACCAGATCGAGCGTTCACGACCGTCGGACAACCGCACGGTGGCGCCGCAATAGCGCCGCGCGATCGGCCATTCCTCGCTTTCGTGGAGATAGCGCCGCTCGTAGATGCGGTAGAAATCGGTGATCTCGACATCGGGCAGGTGCGGCACATGCGTGACCTGGTGGCGGAAGCGCCGCGTGATCATCTTGAGCACGCGGTGGTGGCCGCAAATGCCGCCATTGTCGGCGTAATCCTTGATGTAGTCGGCGGCCAGAACCGGCGCGGGCGGGATCAGTCCCGCCGCCGCGGTGGCAAGGGCCAGGGCCAGCGTCGCGAGGCGCTTCATGGCAGGTCTCCGGTTGATTGTGCCGACGGCGCGCACTTTCCGACAGCCGGCATGGAGGGTCAAGCCGAATCCTGTTCGCGCCGCGATCCGCCAGTGATAGCATGACGCAGGGATATGGGGACAATCGGTATGGAACCGTCTGCGCGCGTCATTGTCGAGACGCTGTTCAGGGCACTTGAGAGCCGCGACATGGCCGCGGCGCTGGACACGTTTGCCGAGGATGCGGTGATCTTCGATCCGCACTATCCGACGCCACAGATGACCGGCAGGGAAGCGATCGGCGAGGGTCTCGCCTGGGGCCTCTCGGTGATGAAGAGCTTCGGCTTCCGCACGGTGCGGTTCTATGGGTCGGAGGACGGGCTGACGGGCGCGTTCGAGATCGACACCAACCATGTCCTGAACACCGGCCAGGAACTCTCTTTCCCGCAGGCCTTCTTCGTCGAGACGCAGGAGGGAAAGATCGTCGGCCTGCGGGCCTACGAGCCGTACGGCCCGAACGGACTGGGCGGCTTCTTCCTCGGGCTGGAGCGGCTCAAGCGCAGGTTCACCGGGCGGAAATAGGGCGCAATCCGCTCATGTCTCTCGAGGCAAAGGTCATGAAACGTCATCTCGTGCTCTGTACGGTTCTGTGCGCTCCCGGCCCGGCGGCCGCGGGCGTTCTCACCTGCAATTTCACCGAGCCCTTTCTTACCCTCGTATTCGATACGGCGTCGGGCGTCGTCACGCAGACCTCGTCGGACGACGAGGACCCCGACACCGGCAAGCCCGTTCCAAGAACGATCGCAACCGGCGCGCACATGGTTCGCGCCGACGATTGGCAGGGCTATCCGACCCTCTATGTCGAGGCGGCAGGCAGGCGGATCCTGGAGATCAGGACCAGCGGGCAGGGCAGTGACGGCATGAGCGAGTTCGTCTACCCCTTCGACGGCACATATGGTGCGCTCGTCGGCGGCTGCGAGACGACGAAGGCCCCGGCCTACGATCTCTACGAGGTCATGCAGGACCTCGGCGTCGACTACTGAGATCACCGGTTCGGCAGGACGACCTCATTCGCTTCCCGTCCGTTCCTCGGCTACCCGCTCGATCGCCCAGGCCGCGCCCTTGCCTTGCGCGAGGATACCGGTGATCGCCGGCAGGATGGCGCGCATCTCGGCTTCCAGTGCCCAGGGCGGATTGGCGATAACCATGCCGCAGCCGTCGAACGTCGCGTCGCCGGCTCCGGCCCGTCGCACCTCGATCGACAGGTCGAGAATGTCTGGAACCCCGCAAGCCTTCAGCGCGGCGCGGAATCTGGCAACCGCCTTGCGGTCCTTGATCGGATACCAGAACAGGTATGTTCCGCCGGGCCAGCGCCGATAGGCTTTGGCAAGGCCGTCCACCATCCTGTCGAACTCTCCCGGCTCTTCGAACGGCGGGTCGATCAGTACAAGCCCGCGCCTTTCCTTCGGCGGCACATGCGCGCCGAGCGCCAGCCAGCCGTCGAGTTCGATCAGCCGGGTCTGGTAGTCGCCGTCGAGCCGACTCCTGAGCGCGAAGAAATCCGCCGGATGCAGTTCGATTGCCGTCAGCCTGTCCTGTCCGCGCAGGAGTTCGCGGGCGATCGTCGGCGAGCCGGGATAGAAGCGTACGCCGCCGCCGGGATTGAACCGCGCGACGATGTCGAGATAGGGCGCGATCAGCGACAGCGCTTCGGCCGGCACCATCGCTTCGACGAGCTTGCCGATCCCGTCGCGCCATTCGCCGGTCTTCTGCGCCTCGTCCGACGACAGGTCGTAGAAGCCTGTGCCCGCATGGGTGTCGATCACCCGGAAGGGCTTGCCCTTGCGCTTCAGATACTCGACCGCGCGCGTGAGCACGATGTGCTTGAAAACGTCGGCGAAATTGCCGGCATGATAGGCGTGGCGGTAGTTCACGGTCGCCGTCCCGCGCGAAGGAAGCGCTGCCCCAGGACGACGAGGATCGCCAGCCCGAAAAGGAACACGCCGCCGAGCTCGATCGTGTCGGCGATATCCTTGTGGAACGCCCGCTCCGCCTGCATCTCCGGCGTCGGATCCTGGTAGGGCAGCCCGGCGAACAGGATGTCGTAGACGAAGCCCATCAGCATGCCAGCCACGCCGCATGTCGCCAGCACCGCGGCGGCAATGCCGATCGGTTTCGCGCCCTCCACCGCGCCGTCCTGTTGGCCTGTTCCCGACTTTTTCATGATCCAACGCCTACACCGGCTTTGCGCTTTCGGCTAGGTTCGGCGCATGAACGCTCCCTCAAGGCTCCGCATCGGCCATTCGGCCTGTCCGCACGACTGTCCGTCGACCTGCGCGCTCGACGTCGAGATCCTCGACGACGGCCGTATCGGCCGCGTCCATGGCGCGAGGGACAACAGCTACACGGCCGGCGTCGTCTGCGCCAAGGTCGCCCGCTACGCCGAGCGCATCCACCATCCCGACCGGCTCCTGAAGCCGCTGGTGCGGGCCGGCGCCAAGGGGGAAGGCGTCTGGAAGGAGGCAAGCTGGGAGGCCGCGCTCGACCTCGTGGCCGAGAAGTTCGAGGCCGCCGAGGCGCGCCACGGTTCCGAGACCGTCTGGCCCTATTTCTATGCCGGAACGATGGGTATGGTGCAGCGCGACGGCATCGAACGGCTGCGCCACGCCAGGAAATATTCAGGCTTCTTCGGCTCGATCTGCACCAATCTCGCCTGGACCGGCTGGGTGATGGGTACCGGCGCGCTGCGCGGCGCCGACCCGCGCGAGATGGCGCGATCCGACTGCGTGGTGATCTGGGGCACCAACGCCGTCGTCACCCAAGTCAACGTCATGACCCACGCGGTCAGGGCGCGCAAGGAGCGCGGCGCCAGGATCGTCGTCATCGACGTCTACGAGAACGCGACGATGAAGCAGGCTGATATGGGCCTGGTCGTGCGTCCCGGCACCGACGGCGCGCTCGCCTGCGCGGTCATGCACGTCTTGTTTCGCGACGGCCTCGCCGACCGGGCTTATCTCGAAAAATACACCGACGATCCGAGCGGGCTCGAAGCGCATCTGAAGACGCGGACGCCGGAATGGGCCGCCGCCATCACCGGCCTCTCCGTCGCCGAGATCGAGGCCTTCGCGCATCTGGTTGGCACGACGAAGAAGACCTTCTTCCGCCTCGGCTACGGCTTTGCGCGCCAGCGCAACGGCTCGGTCAACATGCACGCCGCGCTGTCCATCCCCGCGGTCACCGGCGCCTGGCAATATGAGGGCGGCGGCGCGTTCCACTCCAATTCCGGCGTCCTGAAGCTCGACACCAGCCTGGTCGAGGGCACGCGGTTGCGCGACGCGAAGATCCGCTATCTCGATCATTCGCGCATCGGCCCGGTGCTCATGGGCCACGACGACGCGCTCTATGGCGGGCCGCCGGTAACCGCGATGCTGATCCAGAACACCAACCCGGTGAACGTCGCGCCCGAGCAGCGGCTGGTGAAGGCGGGCTTCCTGCGCGACGACCTGTTCACCTGCGTGCATGAGCAGTTCATGACCGACACCGCCGCGCTTGCCGACGTCGTGCTGCCGGCAACGATGTTCCTGGAGCATGACGACATCTACAAGGGTGGCGGCAACCAGCACGTCACGCTCGGTCCGAAGCTGGTCGAGCCGCCGGAAGGCCCGCGCACCAACCACTACGTGATCGAGGAACTGGCACGGCGCCTCGGCGTCGCGCACCTGCCAGGATTCGGCATGAGCGAGCGTGAGCACATCGAGCGCATGCTCGACCGCAAGGGCCTCGGCACGTTCGAAAGCTTCCGCGAGGAGCGCTGGGCCGACCTTCAGCCCGACTTCTCCGAGGCGCATTTCATCGGCGGTTTCGGTCATCCCGACGGCAAGTATCGCTTCAGGCCCGACTGGACGGGTACGCCCGCGCCCAACCGGCCGCCCAAGTCGATGGGTATCTTCGGTCCCCATGCGCGGCTGCCCGAGTTCCCCGACCACGTCGAGCTCATCGAAGTTGCCGACGCCGAGCATCCGTTCCGTCTCGCCACCTCGCCGGCGCGCAATTTCCTCAACTCGTCCTTCACCGAGACCCCGACCTCGAGGGCCCGCGAGGGAAGGCCGGAACTGCTCGTCCATCCCGACGATGCCGCGTCGCTGTCTCTCGCCGACGGCGATCGCGTCGAAATTGGAAACCGCCGCGGCGAGGTCGTCCTGCACGTCAGGCTTTCGGATGCGGTGCGGCCGGGCGTGGTCGTTGCCGAGGGCATCTGGCCCAACAGCGCCCATGAGCGCGGCGAGGGGATCAACGTGCTGACCGGGGCCGATGCGCCGGCACCCTATGGCGGCGCCGCCTTCCACGACAACAAGGTGTGGATGCGCCGCGCGGGCTGACGGGCAGGCGGGAATTCAGAAAATGTCCGTCAGGTCTCGTGCGCCGTGGATGATGCGCACGATCTCGACCGCGTTGTCGCGTAACCGGTAGAGTATCAGATAGTTTCCCTCGATCAGGCAGCGGGCAGCCGGATCGACCTCGGGGCGGGCGGCGCCCAGTTCGGGGAACTCGGCCAGTTGCTGAATGCGGTCCACGAGGCCGTCAAACACGCGGTCGGCCGCGTTCGGAGCGTCGAGCGCGATGCTGCCCCAGATGTCGACGAGATCCTGTTCGGCCGCCGGCGTCCGAAGGATGCGCTTCATTCCGTGCGGCCGCGGCCGGCGATCTCCGTCAGGCGAGCGCGTGCCTTCTTTCTGATCTCGTTCGCGTCGAACGGTTCAGCGTCACCGCTGTCTATGCCCGCCTGCCATGCATGCCGCACGCGGTCGAGTTCCGCCTTGCGGAGCTCCTGCCTGTACTGCCAGTCGCGCAGCGCGTCCCGAACGACTTCACTCGTGGAGGCGTAATCGCCTGACCTCACCGCGTCTTTCACCATCTGCAGGAGTTCGGCCGAAAGAGCCACGCTGACCTTCTCGACGGTTCCCATTTGGATTCTCCTCTGGCTATGGGCATACGGTAGGAACAATTCCTACCGGAATCAAGCCGCGGCCTACTCCAGCACCATCCGCGGGAAGTAGAATGAGACCACCCAGTTCGGCGCGTCGACGATCTCGCTGATCCGCAGGTCGCCGGCCACCGAGCACAGCATGTAGGCATCGCCCGCCGCCATGCCTGCCCGGGACGCGATCAGCTCGACCATTGCCGCAACGGCGTCTTGCGCGGCGCACATCAGGTCGGGGCCGATGCCCGTGGTGACGTCGTAGCCCTTCTGATCGAGATGGTTGGTGACGGGTCCCGGCGTGCGGAAGCGTGGCGCCGTCAGCCGCGCATCCTTCTCCAGTTCGAACTTGAGCGCCACCGACATGGGGCTCTCGATCGCCGTGCCGCACACTTCGCCGTCGCCCTGGGCGGCATGGGTGTCGCCGACCGAAAACAGCGCCCCGGCAACCTCGACCGGCAGCCACAGCTCGGTGCCGGCGCACAGGTCGCGCACGTCCATGTTGCCGCCGACGCGGCGCGGCGGAAAGATGCTGTGCGTGCCGGTCTCGGCCGGCGCGACGCCGATCGTGCCGCAGAACGGTTTCAGCGGAACCCGTCCGCCGGGGCCGTAGAGCGCCGGGGCAAGCGATGCGGCGTCGTAGCGCCACAGATTGAGCGCGGGATCGGGAAACTGGTCGGCAAGCAGGCCGAACTCGGGAATGATCGCCGTCCAGCCCCAGCCGCTCGGTTCGAAGGCGAGGATCGTGACCTTCAGCGCGTCGCCCGGCTCCGCGCCGTCGATCCGCACCGGCCCGGTCACCGGGTTCACCTTCTCCGCATCCATCGCCAGCACGTCGGCCGCTGTCGAATCCGGTCCGATCTGGCCGTTCGAGGCGTCGATCACCTCGAATTCGACCGTCTCTCCCGGCGCGATCTCGAGCGCCGGCGGCAGGTCCCGGTTCCAGCCGAGATGATGCAGTGTCCGGTGCAGATGATGGTCGCAGGCATGCGCCATGTCGGTGTGCCTCCTCGGCTGGTTGCGGCGCACTCCCGATGGCGGTGGCCTATCGGCAATGATAGGTCAGAGCCATGGCGATACAATGCCTTAGCGGCGCTTCCGGAATCGGTTTGTCAGCGCTGAACAGCAGCGCCCGCGTCCCCTCATAGGTGAACAATCCGGGATAATGCGCCTCGAAGCGTCGTGTCAGGTCGGTCTGGCAGTGGACGAACAGCGCCGCGTCGTGCTCGTTCGATTTCGGAATCCCGAGCCTTATCGTGCTGCCGCTGCGGGTCGCCGGCGTGAGATAGGCGGGCTGTCCCCATTTCAGCGTCTCTTCGAGCGGACCGACGGCCTCGGTCGCGGCGGCCGTTGCGAAGATCAGGTCGCGGATGCCGAGCAGCGCCGCGCGCGCCGGTTCCGGCATCGCGTCGAATGCCGAGCGGACGTCTTGGTTGGAAAATGCGGGTCGGTCCATCGAAGCGCTCCGGGCTCGCCCGAGCGTAGCGCCCCGGGCGCCCTGGCGTCACCCGTTGCGTTCGCCCGGCACGATCATTGCTGACATCGCCGGCTCCTCGGCCGGTCCCGAAAACACCGTGCGCGCGCCCGACATCCGCACCTTGCCCTCGGCCACGAGCCGCAGGGCGAGCGGGTAGAGCCTGTGCTCGGCCTTGAGGACGCGCGCGCCGAGCGTGTCTTCCGTGTCGTCGTTTGCGACCGCTATCGCGGCCTGGGCGATGATCGGCCCGTCATCCATGTCCTGGGTGACGAAATGCACCGTGCAGCCGTGGATGCGCACGCCGGCGTCGAGCGCGCGCGCATGCGTGTCGAGCCCCTTGAACGACGGCAGCAGCGCCGGGTGGATGTTGATCATGCGTCCCTGCCACCGCTTGACGAAGCCCGGTGTCAAAAGCCGCATGTAGCCTGCGAGGCAGACGATCTCCGCCTTCATGTCCTTCAGCGCGTCGTGGATCGCCTCGTCATGGGCCTCGCGCGAGGCGTGGTCCTTCGCCGGGATCACCCGCGTCGGAATGCTGTGGCTCTCGGCCATCTTGAGACCGTTCGCGTCGGCGCGGTTCGAGATGACGCCGACGATCGCCGCCGGGTAGGCCGGATCCATGGTCGCCGCGATCAGCGCCGCCATGTTCGAGCCGCGCCCCGAGATCAGCACGACGACGCGCTTGCGCGGCGCCCGTGTCATAGCCCGATGCGGCCGCGATAGATCACGCCGGCGTCATGGCGCGGCGTGATCGAACCGATCTGCGTCACGGTCTCGCCCGCCTGCTGCAGCACCGCCGCGACCTGCGCGGCCTGGCCGGCGGCCACCACCATGATCATGCCGACGCCGCAATTGAAGGTGCGCAGCATCTCGGCTTCCTCGACGCCGCCGGTCTTCGCGAGCCACGAGAAGACGTCCGGCACCTCGATCGCATCGAGGTCGATCTCGGCCGCGAACGCATCCGGCAGCACCCGTGGAATATTGTCGGGAAAACCGCCGCCGGTGATGTGAGCGAGCGCCTTGATTCCATGCGTGCCCCGGATCGCCGCCAGCACCGGCTTCACGTAGATGCGGGTCGGGGTGAGCAGCGCTTCGGCAAGGCTCCGGCCTTCGGCGAAGGGCGCGGGCGCGTCCCATCCAAGCGTCGACATCTCGACGATCCGGCGTACCAGCGAGAAGCCGTTGGAATGCACCCCCGACGAGCCAAGGCCCAGGATCACGTCGCCGTCGACGATGTCGTCGCTCGGCAGGAGCTGGTCGCGCTCGGCCGCCCCCACGGCGAAGCCGGCGAGGTCGTAGTCGCCTTCGCGATAGAGCCCGGGCATTTCTGCCGTCTCGCCGCCGATCAGCGCGCAGCCAGCCTGGCGGCAGCCCTCGGCGATCCCCGCGACGATCGCCGCTCCCTGCTCGGGATCGAGCCGGCCCGTCGCGAAATAGTCGAGGAAAAACAGCGGTTCGGCGCCCTGGACCACCAGATCGTTGACGCACATGGCGACGAGGTCGATGCCCACGGTGTCGTGGCTGCCGGCGTCGATCGCGACCTTCAGCTTGGTGCCGACGCCGTCATTGGCGGCGACCAGCACCGGGTCGGAGAAGCCGGCCGCCTTGAGGTCGAACAGGCCGCCGAACCCGCCGATCTCGCCGTCGGCGCCGGGCCGCCGGGTGGAGCGTACCATCGGCTTGATCATCTCGACGAGCGCATTGCCGGCATCGATGTCGACGCCGGCTTGTGCATAGGTGAGGCCGTTCTTCTTCTCGCCCATCGCGCGGTTTCCGTCGGGTCTTCGAGTGTCGCGCGCTCTTCGCACGAAGCGCCCTCCGTCGCAAGGCGCCAGATCGCCTGACTCAGGTCTGGTCCACCGCAGGCCGGCCGGGTGACGTGCGCTGGCACCTTGAATCGGCGTCGAAGTGGGGGCATCTGTGCCGCATACGGGCGCGAACCGAACCGCGTCGGGGAGAATTGCCGGCTTGACCATACCCAACATCATCACGCTGATCCGTTTCCTGCTCGTCCCGGCCGTGGTCTTCGCGCTGCTGACCGGCGAGATGGGCTGGGCGCTCGTCGGCTTCCTCGTCGCCGGCATTTCGGACGGGGTTGATGGCTTCATCGCGCGCCAGTTCGACCAGCGGTCCGAACTCGGCGCCTATCTCGATCCCATGGCCGACAAGCTGTTGCTGGTCTCGGTCTTCGTCGTCCTCGGCCTGATGGAAGAGTTGCCGCTGTGGCTCGTCATCGCCGCCGTCTCGCGCGACGCGCTGATCGTCGGCGCGGTGCTTCTGTCGACCATCATGGGCCATCCCGTCGCGATGAAGCCGCTGATGGTATCGAAGGCCAACACGGCAATCCAGATCGTCCTGGCCGCGCTCGTGCTGACCGACCTGGCCCTTGCCGGATCGTTCGAGACGCTGCGCGTGCTGCTCGTCTACCTCTCCGGCCTCTTGACCGTGGCTTCCGGCGCGGCCTATCTCGTCTCGTGGCTCAAGCACATGGGCGGATATGCCGAAACGGGACCGACAGACTGAGGTTCTGACCGAGATCGCCGCCGGCGCGGCGATCCGGCGCCAGATCGTGTTCTGGCTGCTGGCGGCCGTCGTCTTCATCGCGTTCGTCTACGTATTCAGCTCGATCCTGCTGCCCTTCGTCGCCGGCATGGTGCTGGCCTATTTCCTCGATCCGGTCGCCGACCGGCTGGAGCGTCTCGGCCTTTCGCGCACCGCCGCCACGCTGGTCATCCTGTTCGCCTTCATCGTCGGCTTCACGCTGGTGCTGATGATCCTGATCCCGGTCGTGGCAACCCAGCTTGCCGATCTCATCGGCCGCATGCCCGACTACATCGCCCGCCTGCAGGATTTCGTCACCAGCATCGACGAGTCCTGGCTCGAGCGCGTTTCCGGCATGGACATGGAAAGCCTTCGGAGCGGCATCAACAATCTGCTCACCCAGGGCGCCGGCTTCCTCACCACGCTTTTCGAATCGATCTGGAATTCCGGCCGTGCGCTGGTCGACATCGCCGGCCTGTTCGTCGTCACGCCCGTGGTCGCGTTCTATATGCTGCTCGATTGGGACCGTATGGTCGCGAAAGTGGATTCATGGGTCCCGCGCGATCACGTTGACACGGTCCGTCAGATTGCCAACGACATCAACCGTTCGACAGCCGGCTTCGTGCGGGGGCAGGGTACGCTGTGTCTGGTGCTGGGCGTTCTCTATGCGATCGCGCTGACCGCGACCGGCCTCAATTTCGGTCTCGCCATCGGCCTCATTGCAGGGTTGATCAGCTTCATTCCCTATGTCGGTTCGATCGTCGGCTTCGGCCTTTCGATGGGAGTCGCGCTCGTCCAGTTCTGGCCGCAATGGCCATGGATCCTGGTCGTTGCCGGTATCTTCTTCGCCGGCCAGATGATCGAGGGCTACATCCTCCAGCCGCGCCTCATCGGCCGCAGCGTCGGGCTTCACCCTGTGTGGCTGATGTTCGCGCTGTTCGCCTTCGGCTACCTCTTCGGCTTCGTCGGCCTGCTGATCGCCGTTCCGGCGGCCGCGGCCATAGCGGTGCTGATCCGTTTCGCGCTCGACCGCTATCTGGCCTCGCCGCTTTATCACGGCCATGGCCAGGACGACGGCGCGCGCTGACCGGTCCCGCCCATGGTTCGCGACGACGTGCCCCGGCAGCTGCCGCTCGATCTCGCGCGCGACGCCGCCCGTTCCCGTGACGATCTCGTCGTCTCTGCGTCCAACGCGGCCGCCGTCGAGATGATCGACCGCTGGCCGGACTGGCCGGCGCCGGTCGTCCTGCTGGCTGGGCCTGCCGGCTCGGGAAAGTCCCATCTTGCGGCCATCTGGGCCGAGATGTCGGGCGCTGTGCCGGTCGATCCCTCGGCCGTCGGCGAGGCTGCGATCGACGCTGCCGGCCGCGGGCCGGTGCTGATCGACGACGCCGACGCGGGCGCCCTCGACGAGAACGGCCTTTTCCACCTCCTCAACGCGCTGCGCGAATCCGGCTTCGGCCTGCTCGTCACCGCGCGACGCTTTCCCGCCGCCTGGGGCGTCGCGCTGCCCGACCTCGTGTCGCGCCTCAAGACCGCGGCCACCGTGGAAATCGGCGAACCCGATGACGCGTTGCTCGCCGGCGTCATCGTCAAGCTGTTCGCCGACCGGCAGGTCGATGTCGAGCCGCACGTCGTCCAGTTCATCGTGCGCCGCATCGAGCGGTCGCTTGCAACTGCCATTTCCGTCGTAGAGCGGCTCGATGCCGCGGCGCTGGAACGCAAGAGCCGCATCACGCGAACACTGGCCGCCGAGATCGTAGGCGCGATGGATGCGGGGCAAGCCGAATTGGGCCTCTGAGGCGGCGCTTTTGGCTGCTTCCGGCAGTTTCCGCTTGCGCCGCGCGCGCGAAGAAACTACCCGTCTGCCGGCCGGTCACGGCTCGGAGCGTAGCGCAGCCTGGTAGCGCATCTGGTTTGGGACCAGAGGGTCGCAGGTTCGAATCCTGCCGCTCCGACCATCCAACCGGCGGCGAACCGACCGAACGAGGTGCCACATGTCCGCGAGAATCTTCAGCCCCGCCAGGACCGCCATGCAGTCGGGCAAGGCAAAGACCGGCTACTGGGTGCTCGAATTCGAGCCGGAAAAGCCGCGCAGGATCGATCCCCTGATGGGCTACACCTCGTCCGGCGACATGAAGAGCCAGGTCCGGCTCACCTTCGACACCCGCGAGGAAGGTCGCCTATGCCGAGCGCGAAGGCCTCGCCTACCGCGTCGACGAGCCGAAGCAGCCGGTCCGCCGCCAGATTTCCTATGCGGAGAATTTCCGCTATGACCGCAAGACGCCCTGGACGCACTGACTGCGTCCGCGTGCAGCGGTCCCGTAGCTCAGCCGGATAGAGCACCGGCCTTCTAAGCCGATGGTCGCAGGTTCGAATCCTGCCGGGATCGCCATTTCAAGAACGATTGCGCCCATCGCCTCGACAGGAAGCCGACCCCGATGGCGTGTCGGGGCCGGCTTGGCCGATATGTTCATGATGGCTGCGTCGTGCCGCTCGGATCAGCGCCGCGCCGCGACCACGCCGCCGGGCGCGCGCATCGTGCCGCGTCCTGAGATCCGGCTCACCGTTCCGCCGACGCACTTGCCGTCTTCCTTGCAGTCGATGAAGCCGTTGTCGGTCACGCAGCCATAGCTGCCGTGGTCCGCGCCGTAGCCATAGCCGACCCCGTCGGCGGCCTCGCAGGCCTTGGCGACCTGCTCGCGCGTCGCCTTGACCTTCTTGGTCTTCATCTCTGCATAGGACGGCTGGGCCGACGCGAATGCGGCGGCGATGGCGATCGATACGAATGCGATTTTCGACAGCATGGCTTTTCCTCCGAAACTTCGTTCCCCCGATTGCGAACGAATGAGGCCATGATGCCGCCACATGCCTGAACGGGCGCTTGAACCGCCATTCATCGAGGGTTCACCGGAGATGTCCTGGGCGTCGACCGGCAGTCAGGCCTTTCGCGCGGCTTCGAGGCCCCGTTCGAGGTCTGCCTTCAGGTCGTCTGCGTCCTCGAGGCCGATCTGAAGCCGCATCACCGGGCCTTCATGGTCGCCCCTGGCCACGGTGCGGTCACCGAGGAAGACGTGCACGGCCAGGCTCTCGTAGCCGCCCCAGCTGTAGCCGAGGCCGAAGATCTCCAGCGCGTCGAGGAAGGCGTGCGCCTGCTTTTCTGCGCCGCCGTCGAGCACGATCGAAAAAATGCCGCTCGCGCCGCAGAAGTCGCGCTTCCACAGCGCGTGGCCGGGAAAGCTCTCCAGCGCCGGGTGCAGCACGCGCGCCACGCCCGGCTGGCCTTCCAGCCATCGGGCGATCTCGAGGGCGCTTTTCTGGTGCTGCGCCAGCCTGACGCACATCGTGCGCAGTCCGCGCAGTACCTGATAGCTGTCGTCCGGCGCCGCGCACGCGCCGAGCGTCTGGAATCCCTCCCTGAGGGTCGGCCAGCACCGCTCATTGGCCGACACCGTGCCCAGAAGCACGTCGGAATGGCCGGCGGGATATTTCGTTGCGGCATGGATCGAGATGTCGACGCCGTGGTCAAGCGGCTTGAAATAGATCGGCGTCGCCCAGGTGTTGTCCATCATCACGATGGCGTCGCGCGCCCGCGCGGCCTTTGCGATCGCTGGAATGTCCTGCATTTCGAAGGTGTTCGATCCCGGCGATTCGGTGAAGACCACCTTCGTCTCCGGCCGCATCAGATCGGCAATGCCGGCGCCGATCGCCGGGTCGTAATATTCCGTCGTCACCCCGAGGCGCTTCAGCATCGTGTCGGCGAAATTGCGGGTCGGGTGGTAGACCGAATCGACGATGAGCAGATGATCGCCTGCCGACAGGAAGGCCAGCAGCGGCACCGTCACGGCGGCGAGACCGGACGGCACGATCACCGTGCCGGCAGAGCCTTCCAGCTCGTCTATCGCCAGCGCCAGCGCATCCGTCGTCGGCGTGCCGCGCGTGCCGTAGGTGTATTTCTGGTTTCGCGTCGCCATAGTCTTGGCGTCCGGAAACAGTACGGTCGAGGCATGGACCACCGGAGGATTGACGAAACCATGGAAGTCGCGCGGGTTGTAGCCGGCATGGGCCAGCCGGGTGTTGATGCCCTTGCCATTCTTGTCTGCGCTTGCCATGGAACCTCATCCTGCTGCAAATCCGGCAAGGGATAGTCGGCGCTTCGGGCGTTCGCAAGCGCCAGTTGCCGGTTTCATGGAACCAGATGGAGAGGGGCGAATTGACGGCACCGGACGACAGCGGCGGTTCCCGCGTGCGGCCGTCATCGGGTGCGCGTCTCGTCGGCGCTGCGGGCCGCGCGCGCAAGCGTTTGAGCCGGCCGCCGCGGGGCGGCGAGGGGCCGGTCTGGTCGCGGTCGATGACGGTGCTGGCCCTCTGCGGCGTGGTTCTGGTCCTGCTGGCCACCTGGCTGGACGCGCCGGCCGCGTCGTTCGCCCATGATTCCGGCGCTGCATGGGTGAAATGGCTCGCGCGGCTCACCGACATTGGCGAATCGCAGTGGTACCTGATCCCGGCCGGGCTCATCGTCCTGGTCCTCGGGCTCCTCGACTGGGGCGCGCGGGGGACCCGCCACCAGGCGTGGCTCTACGTCGTCTTCGGCAACGCGGCCTTCGCCTTTCTTGCCGTCGCCCTGTCGGGCCTCGTCACCAACCTGTTCAAGATGGTGTTCGGCCGTGCGCGTCCGGTGCGCTTCGACCAGAACGGCCCGTTCAGCTTCGATCCCTTCACCCTCGGTTATGACTTCGCCAGCTTCCCGTCGGGCCATTCGACGACCGCCGGTGCCGTCACCGCCGTGCTGATGATCTGGTTTCCGCGTGCCTGGCCGCTGATTCTCCCCGCTGGCATGCTGGTCGCGCTCACCCGCATCGCGTCGCGGTCGCACTATCCCTCCGACGTCGTTGCCGGCTTTCTCGTCGGCTTTCTGATCGCCGTCGTGCTGGCGCGCTGGCTTGCGGTCCGGCGGTTGCTGTTCCGGCTGCGGCCGTCGCGGATGCTGCCGGTGCTGCGCAGGCCCGCGCGCCGCGCGTGAGCGCCCGGGCAGGGGTCGTTTCACTCCTGTGGAACGGTCCTTTTTGCAGCCGCGAATTCACGACTTGACCGCGAAACGATATTGGCCTTCGATGGCCTCCGTGAATGGGAGGTGGAGCAAGAGCACCGTCAGGTGCCCGGTTCGCGGTTTTCGCGAGGCGCGTTGCTGCTTCCACACGGGAACCAATCAGGGCTGGACCCTGAGAACAGAAAAGGGTTTGTGGGTATGAAAAAGATTGTAACGGGAATCATGGGCGGCGCCGTGCTCGCTATGGCTGCTGGCGCGGCCTCGGCCGCCACGCTCGACGACGTCAAGGCCAAGGGCCACATCCAGTGCGGCGTCAGCCAGGGACTTCCCGGCTTCTCCAATCCGGATTCGGCCGGCAACTGGTCGGGCCTCGACGTCGATTTCTGCAAGGGCATGGCCGCCGCGATCTTCGGCGACGCGTCCAAGGTGCAGTTCACGCCGCTTTCGGCCAAGGAGCGCTTCACGGCGCTGCAGTCGGGCGAGGTTGACCTTCTCTCGCGCAACACCACCTGGACGATGAGCCGCGACACCCAGCTTGGTCTCAACTTCGCTGTCGTCAACTACTATGACGGCCAGGGCTTCATGGTGCGCAAGTCGATGAACATCAACTCGGCGCTGCAGCTCTCGGGCGCTGCGATCTGCACCAACACCGGCACCACGACCGAGCTCAACGTCGCCGACTACTTCCGTGCCAACAACATGGATTACGAGCTTGTCGCCTTCGAGAAGGCCGACGAGGTGGTCGCCGCCTATGACGCCGGCCGCTGCGACGTCTACACCACCGACCAGTCGGGCCTCTATGCACAGCGTCTCAAGCTGACCAACCCCGACGAGCATATCGTTCTGCCGGAGATCATCTCCAAGGAGCCGCTCGGACCGGCAGTGCGCCAGGGCGACGACCAGTGGCTGAACATCATGAAGTGGACCCACTTCGCGATGCTCGAGGCCGAGGAGTTCGGCGTCACGCAGGCCAATGTCGACGAGATGAAGAATTCCGACAATCCGGGCATCAAGCGTCTGCTCGGCACGGAAGGGGAGTTCGGCACCGCTGTCGGCCTGTCGAATGACTGGGCCTACCAGGTCATCAAGGCGGTCGGAAACTACGGCGAAGTGTTCGACCGCAATGTCGGCCCCGACACGCCGCTGGCGATCTCGCGCGGCGTCAACGCGCTGTGGTCCAAGGGTGGCCTTCAGTACGCACCGCCGGTTCGCTGATTGAATCGGATGCCGCCCGGCTCAGGCCGGGCGGCGCTATTTTCATGCCGGTAAGAAGAATGCGGGACAAAGACGCCAGACCCTGTTCGCCGATTGCGGACGGGTCGACAAGGCGCGGCCCGCGAATCCAAAGGGGACAGGCATGGCCGTGCAAACGGACGCCGGAGGCGATGCAGCGCCCAGGGTAGCGCTGCTCAACGATCCGAAATTGCGCGCCTGGGTTATCCAGGGCGTGCTGCTGGTGGTTCTGATCTGGCTCGCATGGGCCGGCATCCAGAACATGTTCGCGAACCTCCGGGCCGCCAATATCGCGTCCGGCTTCGGCTTCCTGTCGCGCAACGCCGGCTTTGCCATCAGCCAGTCGCTGATCGAATACGATCAGGCGACGTCGACATTCGGCCGCGTCTTTTTCGTCGGCCTTCTCAACACGCTGCTTGTCGCCGGCGTCGGCATTTTCTTCGCCACGATCATCGGGTTCGTCGTCGGCATCGCGCGGCTTTCCAACAACTGGGTGATCTCGAAAATGGCCACGGCCTATGTCGAGATTCTCCGGAACATCCCGCTGCTGCTTCAGATCTTCGTCTGGTATTTCGCGGTGCTCAGGCTGCTGCCCGACAGGCGCAGCTCGTGGGACCTCGGCTTCCTCGGGCAGCTCAACATTTCCGGATGGTATGCCCCGAAGCCGGTCTTCTCCGAAGGGGCTTCCTTCATCGGCTGGGCCTTCCTGGCGGCAATCGTCCTGGCCGTCGTGGTGGCGCGCTGGGCGCGCAAGCGGCAGGAGGCGACGGGCCAGCCTTTCCCGACCTTCTGGGCCTCGGTCGGCCTCATCGTCGGGCTGCCGCTGATAGCCTATTTCGCCGCCGGCATGCCGCTCAGCTTCGAATATCCGGAGGCCGGCAATTTCGGTCCGCGCGGCGGCGGTCGCATCTATCCCGAGTTCATTGGCCTGCTTCTGGCGCTGGCCTTCTATACCGCCGCCTTCATCGCCGAGATCGTCCGGGCCGGCATCCTTGGCGTCAACAGGGGCCAAACCGAAGCGTCCTACGCGCTCGGCCTCAGGCCGGGACAGGCGCTCAGGCTGGTCATCGTGCCCCAGGCCCTGCGCATCATCATTCCGCCGCTCACCAGCCAGTATCTCAACCTGACCAAGAACTCGTCGCTGGCCGTCGCGATCGCCTATCCGGACCTCGTTTCGGTGTTCGCGGGCACCGCGCTGAACCAGACCGGCCAGGCGGTCGAGATCCTGATGATGACGATGCTGACCTATCTCGGTCTGTCGCTGCTGATCTCGGCATTCATGAACTGGTACAACGCCAAGATGGCGCTGGTGGAGAGATAGGATGGCAAAGAAAACCACTCCCACCGGCAGCCGCTCGCGCGTGCCCAACACGCGCCGCGGCGACGACGAGGCGAACACACAGACGACCGGCGCCGATGCCGGGGCGCCCGAGGGCACGCCCGTCGCCTATCCCCACACCGCCGACGCCCTGGCGCCGGTGCCGCGCGACATGGCCGGCGTCGCCTATGTCCGCACCGAGATGGCAAGTTCCGACCCGGCGCCCTCCAGCGTTCGTGGTCCGGTGGCATGGGCGCGGGAGAACCTGTTCTCCGGCGTCTTCAACACCATCCTGACCCTGTTCGCGATCTATCTGCTCTATGTCATCGTCCCGCCGCTGATCAAGTTCGCGTTCGTCGACGCGGTCTGGACGGGCGACGACCGCGCCGTCTGTGCGACGGAGCAGCAGGGCGGCATTCAGCCAAATGGCTGGTTCGGCGCGTGCTGGGCCTATGTCGACAGCTATTTCAATCAGTTCATCTACGGCCGTTATCCCGATGCCCAGCAGTGGCGTGTCGATATCGTCGCGATCCTGTTCTTCGGCGGCCTGATCCCGTTGCTGATCCCTTCGGCGCCGTTCAAGCGTGAGAACATCATCTTCCTGGCGGTCGTCTTCCCCATCGCGGCGTTCATTCTGCTCAGCGGCGGCAACACCTCGCTCGACGGTTTCCTGCCGACCGGCTTCCTGCTGCGGGAGGGGCTCGTCAAGTTCTGGGTCGACTTTGCCATCGTCACGGCGGTGCTCGTCGGCATAGCCATGGCGATCGCAAGGGCGTCGGCGAGCGATCCGTGGCCTGCCGTCAAGGGCGTGCTTGTGTTCATGGCGGCGGTCGGCGTGATCCTTTCCGTCTTTGCCCTCGATTTCGGTCTCGTGCCGGTCTCGACAGAGCGCTGGGGCGGCCTCCTGGTCACCATGGTGATCGCCGTTACCGGCATTGCCGCGTCGCTGCCTATCGGCATTGCGCTCGCGCTCGGTCGCCGGTCGCGGATGCCGATCGTGCGCATGTTCTCGGTGATCTTCATCGAGTTCTGGCGCGGCGTTCCGTTGATCACCGTGCTGTTCATGTCTTCGGTCATGCTGCCGCTCTTCCTGCCCGAGGGTGTTACATTCGACAAGCTGCTGCGGGCTCTGGTCGGCGTGGCGCTGTTCGCCTCCGCCTACATGGCCGAGGTGGTGCGCGGCGGCCTCCAGGCGATCCCGAAGGGGCAGTTCGAGGGTGGCATGGCGCTGGGGCTCGGCTACGGCCAGCTGATGCGGATGATCATTCTGCCGCAGGCGCTGAAACTGGTCATTCCCGGCATCGTCAACACCTTCATCGGCCTGTTCAAGGACACTACGCTGGTGCTCATCATCGGCCTGTTCGACTTCCTGGGTCAGATTCAGTCCTCGTTCACGGACCCGACCTGGGCATCGCCCGTCCAGTCGCTGACGGCCTATCTGTTCGCCGCGGTTGTGTACTGGGTGTTCTGCTTCTCCATGTCGCGATACTCCATCTTCATGGAGCGGCGGCTGGATACCGGGCATCGGCGCTAGAAAAAGACAAAGGGGAACTTTCATGGCCACCGAAAACGCAGTCCGCGCCGATGATATCGCGGTCGACCGCTCCAAGATGCAGGTCTCCGACACCGATGTGGCGATCGACATTGTCGGCATGCACAAATGGTACGGCGACTTTCACGTGCTCAAGGACATCAACCTGAAAGTGATGCGCGGCGAGCGCATCGTCGTGTGCGGGCCGTCGGGCTCGGGCAAGTCGACGATGATCCGCTGCGTCAACCGGCTCGAGGAGCACCAGAAGGGCAAGATCGTCGTCGACGGCATCGAGCTCACCAACGACCTGAAGAAGATCGACGAGGTGCGCCGCGAGGTCGGTATGGTGTTCCAGCACTTCAACCTGTTCCCGCACCTGACCATTCTCGAAAACTGCACGCTGGCGCCGATCTGGGTACGCAAGACGCCGAAGAAGCAGGCCGAGGAGACGGCGATGCACTTCCTGACCCGGGTCAAGATCCCGGAGCAGGCGAACAAGTATCCCGGACAGCTCTCCGGCGGCCAGCAGCAGCGTGTTGCGATCGCCCGCGCACTGTGCATGAACCCGCGCATCATGCTGTTCGACGAGCCGACATCCGCGCTCGATCCCGAGATGATCAAGGAAGTGCTTGAGACCATGGTCGACCTTGCCCAGGAGGGCATGACCATGATCTGCGTCACCCACGAGATGGGCTTCGCGCGCCAGGTCGCCAACCGCGTCATCTTCATGGATCAGGGCCAGATCGTCGAGCAGAACACGCCGGCCGAGTTCTTCGACAATCCGCAGCACGAGCGTACCAAGCTGTTCCTCAGCCAGATCCTGCACTAGACCCTGAACCGCTCTAGGCCCTGCGGGCAGTTAGGTTTCGGGCGTGGCGCGTGCCGGGTTTGGGAACAATCGCCCGGTTTGGCGTCGCGAAGGCTTGAAAGGGATCAGCCCTTCCTGCGCCCTCGCTCCTGAAGCCGGACGATTTTCGGCCAAGCCACGCTCCAAATCCTGAGGGACGCTCTATCATCTTGAATCGAGGCATTTTGCGAACGCCAGGTGAGTCCGCCTGGCTGAAAAATGCGGTAGCGGGATCGGCTGTCAGCCGTCGCCGCGATTTTTTCACCTCGGCGCCGCTGCTTTCGTCGCGTCGTAGCCGTAGTGCCTGCCGATTTGGTTGGTGAGCACCGTTCCCGGCAGGACCTTGAGCACCATGTCACGACCTAGCGCGACCGGACCCCAAGCATGCCATACGAAATGGTTGAAGCGCCCGCGCGCCGCCACGTTCTTGATGCGCGGCCTGCGAAGCGCCTCGTAGTTTGCCAGCGCGGCGGGAAGGTCGTCCGGTGACGCGGCGACGAGATTGGCCAGAACGATAGCATCCTCGATCGCCATCGCCGCCCCTTGAGCGGCGAACGGCGTCATCGCATGGGCGGCGTCGCCGATCAGTGCAAGGCCGCCCGGTGCTGTCCAGGGCCGCCGCGCATCCACCGTGTGGATCGGCCAGACGGTCCAGGGCGCGGCCTCGTCGGCCAGCGGCGCCAGCGCCGGCGCATAGTTCGCGAACGCGTCGCGCAACGGCGTGTCGTCGCCGCGGTTCGACCACCCGCGCGCCACCTGCTTGCCCTTGACCACGGCAACCAGATTGATCGCCGCGCCTGCCCTCACCGGATAGGCGACGAGATGCATGCCGGGATGCAGGAATGCGGTCACGTCGCGTTTGTGGATCAGAGACGCCAGCGCCTCGGCGGCCACGCTTCCTTCATGGAGCGTGCTGCGCCACGCGACGAAGCCCGAGAAGCGGTCGGCCCGGTCCGGCCCGCCGAAGGCGCGCACCGTCGACCACACGCCGTCCGCGCCCACCAGCAGCATGGCTGCCGTCTCGCCGATCGCGCCGTTCCGGTCGTAGGAGATGGTCACGCCGCGCGAATGAAACGCCGCGTCGCGCACGGTCGCTCCCGTCACCAGCCGTATCAGCGGCTCGTGGCGGACCGCGGCCACCAGCGCGGACTGCAGGTCGGCGCGATGGACGACGAGATAGGGCGCGTGCCAGCGCGTCTCCGCGTCCGCGCCCAGCGGCATCCGTGCCAGTTCGCGCAGGCTCGCGCCGTCGCGGATCGAGATCGCCTCGGGCACCACGGCCGCCGGCATCAGCCTGTCGAGCACGCCGAGCGGAGCGAGGATACGGGTGGCGTTGGGGGAAAGCTGGATGCCCGCGCCGACCTCCTGCAGCTCCGGCGCGCGTTCGAACAGGTCGACCGTCATGCCGCGCCGGGCAAAGCACAATGCCGCCGTCAGCCCGGCTATGCCGGCGCCGGCGATGGCGATCCGGCGGGAGGCGGCGTCAGCCATGGAGTGTGCCGGTCCCGGTGTCAGGCCGCCCTGTCATGGTAGAGGCAGCCGGCTGGCACGGTCTCGTCGGCCTTGAGCGTCGCATTGTGGACGAACAGCGTCGAGCAGTAGGGACACACCTTCTCGTTCGCCGAGCCCATGTCGAGGAAGACGTGCGGATGGTCGAAGGGCGGGTTGGCGCCGACGCACATGAATTCCTGCACCCCGATCTCGATCTTGGGGTGTCCCGCGCTGTTCTGGAAATGCGGTATGGAATGACCCGCCATGCTCGTCTCCTGCGCTGCCTGAGCCTCAGTCCTGTCTCGCAGCGGTTTGGATCATATCCCCCCGCATTGCAAGGGATCGACCGTCGTCCGCGACTGTAACACTCGTACGACGATTTTGTGATAGTCATGGGCGAGACGTCCAGATCCGGGTGCCTGATGATGAACGAGTTGAAGCCGGTCCAGACCGAATTTGCGGTGGACGAGACCACGCCCGGCGCGGTTCCCGAGGCCAATCCGGACCGCTTCGTGAACCGCGAGTTCTCGTGGCTTCAGTTCAACCGCCGGGTTCTCGACGAATCGCGCAACGAATCGCATCCCTTGCTGGAACGCCTGCGCTTCCTGTCGATCTCCGCCGCCAATCTCGACGAGTTCTTCATGGTCCGCGTCGCCGGCCTTGCCGGCCAGGTCCGCGAGGGCATCGTCACCCGCAGCGCCGACGGGCGCACGCCGGAGCAGCAGCTCGAACATATCCTGCTTGAGGTCGAGCGGCTTCAGGACGACCAGCAGAAGAGCCTGACGAGCCTGCTGGACGACCTGAAGCGCGAGAATATCGGCATCGTCCGGGCCGACGAACTCGACGCCGAGGACAATGGCTGGCTCGAGGCCCATTTCCTCGAGGCGCTGTTCCCGGTCCTCACGCCGTTGTCGATCGACCCGGCCCACCCGTTTCCCTTCATTCCCAATCTCGGTTTCTCGATCGCCCTGCAGCTCACCCATCGCCGCAACCGCGAGGAGATGACGGCGCTGCTGCGTCTGCCCGTTGCCCTTCGCCGT
Source organism: Rhizobiaceae bacterium (assembly GCA_023953775.1). Taxonomy (GTDB): domain Bacteria; phylum Pseudomonadota; class Alphaproteobacteria; order Rhizobiales; family Rhizobiaceae; genus JAMLJD01. Next base: position 69,049 of record JAMLJD010000018.1, read on the forward strand.
TACATCCGGCTGCCGGACCGCGATGCCGGCGTCCGTTTCATCGCGCTGGAGCACGTCGTCGAGCTGTTCATCGTCAAGCTGTTCCCCGGCTACCAGGTCAAGGGTTTCGGCACCTTCCGGATCATTCGCGACAGCGATATCGAGGTCGAGGAGGAGGCCGAGGATCTGGTGCGCCTGTTCGAGAGCGCGCTGAAGCGCCGCCGCCGCGGCTCGGTGATCCGCATCGAGTTCGACGGCGAGATGCCGGAGGCGCTGCGCGAGTTCGTCGCCACCGAGCTTGGCGTCTCGGGCAACCGCATTTCCGTCATCGACGGGCCGCTCGCGGTCAACCAGATTTCCGAGATCGTCGCGCTGCCACGCGAGGATCTGAAGTTCGCGCCCTACAATCCGCGCTTTCCCGAGCGCATCCGCGACCATGGCGGCGACTGTTTCGCCGGCATCCGCGAGAAGGACATCGTCGTCCACCACCCCTACGAATCCTTCGACGTCGTGGTCCAGTTCCTGCGCCAGGCGGCCGCCGACCCGGAAGTCGTCGCCATCAAGCAGACGCTCTACCGCACCTCCAACGACAGCCCGATCGTGCGCGCGCTGATCGATGCCGCCGAGGCCGGCAAGTCGGTCACCGCGCTGGTCGAGTTGAAGGCGCGCTTCGACGAGGAGGCCAATATCCGCTGGGCGCGCGATCTCGAACGGGCCGGCGTGCAGGTCGTGTTCGGCTTCATCGAGCTCAAGACGCACGCCAAGATGTCGCTGGTGGTCCGCCGCGAGGACGGCAGGCTGCGCAATTACGTGCATCTGGGAACCGGCAAC
>JAMLJD010000019.1 GCA_023953775.1 Rhizobiaceae bacterium
TGGATGTAGCCGTCGGGATGCAGCACGCCGAGGTCGCCGGAATGGAACCAGCCGCCGGCGAAGGCCTCCTCGGTCGCCGCGCGGTTCTTCAGGTAGCCGCGCATGACGATATTGCCGCGGAACATGACCTCGCCGATCGTCTCGCCGTCGGCCGGAACCCGCTGCATGTTCTCGGGGTCCATCACGGTCAGGTCCTCCAGCGCGGCGTAGCGCACGCCCTGGCGCGCCTTCTTCTGCGATCGCGCCTCCTTGTCGAGTGCGTCCCATTCGCCGCGCCATTCGTTGACGACGGCCGGACCGTAGGTCTCGGTCAGGCCGTAGAGATGCGTCACCGCGAAGCCGGCATCGGCCATTGCAGCCAGCACGGCCTCGGGCGGCGGCGCGGCGGCGGTGTTGAAGGTGACGTTCTGGTCGAAGGCGCGCTTTTCGTCCTCCGGCGCATTGATCAGCGTCGACATGACGACCGGCGCGCCGCACAGATGGGTCACGCCGTGGTCGGCGAGCGCGTCGTACATCGCGGCGGCGCGGACCCAGCGCAGGCAGACATGCGTCCCCGCCTGGATCGCCAGCGTCCAGGGGAAGCACCAGCCGTTGCAGTGGAACATGGGCAGCGTCCACAGATAGACGCAGTTCCTGCCCATGCCGGCATGGATCGTGTTGGCATAGGCCATCAGGGCGGCGCCGCGGTGGTGGTAGACGACGCCTTTCGGATTGCCGGTTGTCCCCGAGGTGTAGTTCAGCGCGATCGCGTCCCACTCGTCGTCCGGCATCGACCAGGCGTAGTCCGCGTCGCCCTCGGCGACCAGCGCTTCATAGTCCAGAGAGCCGATCGGCGCGCCCTTGGGATAGGGCGCGTCGTCGGCATATTCGGGATCGTCGAAGTCGATCACCAGCGGCGTGACCTTGGCGATGGCCAGTGCCTCCTTCATGACCGACGAAAACTCGCGGTCGACGATGAGCACCTTGGTGTCGGCGTGGTCGAGCTGGAAGGCGATGATCGCCGCGTCGAGGCGGGTGTTCAGGGAATGCAGCACCGCCTTGGTCATAGGCACGCCGAAATGCGCCTCGAGCATGGGCGGCGTGTTGGACAGCATGACGGAGACGGTGTCGCCCTTGCCTATTCCTCGCCTGGCGAGCGCCGAGGCGAGCTTCAGCGAACGCTGCCAGAACTCTTCATAGGTCAGCCGCTGCGCGCCGTGGATGATCGCCACCTGGTCGGGAAAGACCTTGGCGGCCCGCTCGAGATAGGAGAGCGGCGTCAGGGCCTGGAAATTGGCCGCGTTCTTGTCGAGATCGATATCGTAGGCGCTGGTCATCTGGTCCCTCCCGGATATCGTCTTTTAAGCACGGGACGACGCTTCCGTCATCCGCCGAGCCGGTCATGCGGCGAGAATGTCTCCCAGCCCGTCATGGATGAGCTTCAGCGCGATGATCAGCACCATGGTGTACATGAAGGGATAGAAGATCTCCGGCCTGAGCCGCCTGACGATCCATGCGCCGGCGAGCGTGGCGAGCGGCGCAACAGGCATCAGAGCGGCCGAAGCGGCGAGATTGGTCGTGTCGAACTGGCCGAGCGCGAAATAGGGGACCAGCTTCACGGCGTTGACCACGGCGAAGAAGATCACACTGGTGCCGGTATAGACGGGCGGCGGCTGCCTCAGCGGCAATGCGTAGATCTGGTACGGCGGTCCGCCCGCATGCGCGACGAAGGAGGTGAAGCCTGAGATCGTGCCCCACAGCGTGCCGGCGGCGGCGCTTTCGGTGCGTACGCGCTCCGACCGCGCGATCTTCTGGCTCAGCCAGCGCAGGAAGAACAGCAGCGCCACGATGCCGACGATGAGGCGTACCATGCCGACGGTGACGATCGCCGCGGTTGCCCAGCCGATGGCGATGCCGAGCATGCCGCCGGGCAGGGTGTTGCGAAGCGTCGTGCGGTCGAAGGTTCCCCGCCAGGTCCACAGCGACACGCCGTCCATGACGACGAGGATCGGAAGCAGGATCGCCGCGGCCTGCACCGGCGACACGACCAGCGACATCAGCGGCACGCCCATCAGCGCCATTGCGCCGCCGAAGCCGCCTTTCGACATGCCGATGAGGATCACCGCCGGGACGGCGGCGGCAAAGAACAGCGGGTCGGAAAGAAGCGATGTCATCGGCGGGTCGTTTCGCTCTACCCGCATTTTCCGGAGTTGGCGAGGGCGAAGCAGTCGGGCCGGCGCATCGGCGTGGCCGTCGGCCCGCCTGTTCAACGCGTGAGGATTGGTCTATGCCGCATTCCCACCAATTTTTCGCGCCAATCCCGGCTGCAACTGGTCTCAGGAACGCCATGACACCGCCTCAGGCGCCAAATCGCTGCCGCATCGTGCTCGTGACCCCTCCGGTTGCGGATGCCGCCGCATTGAAGTCGGTGCTGGGTGATGTTCTGGCGGCGGGCGACGTCGCCTCGGTCATCCTCCCGCAATACGATCTCGACGAGGAGCAGTTCGAGACATTGGCCGCCGCTCTGATCGAGCCGATCCAGGCAGCCGGCGCGGCGGCCATGATCGCCGGCGAAAGCCGGGTGGCGTTCCGGGTCGGCGCCGATGGCATCCATGTCGAGGGCAGGGCGGCCCTCGCCGACGCGATGGAGCGGCACTCCGGCCGTCTGATGGTCGGGGTCGGTGGTGCGAAGAGCCGCGACGACGCCCTCATGCTCGGCGAGTATCAGCCGGACTATCTGTTCTTCGGCCGGTTCGGCTACGACAACCGGCCGGAACCACATGCGCGCAACATCGCCCTTGGCCGGTGGTGGTCGGAGATGACACAGGTACCCTGCATCGTGCTCGGCGGCTCGTCGATCGAGTCCGCGGTCGAGGTGGCGCGCACTGGAGCGGATTTCGTCGCCCTGTCCTCGGCCGTGTTTGCCGATGCCTCCACGGCGGCCGAGCGCGTTGCCGAGGTGAACGCCCTGCTCGACGCGCCCGAATTCATGTTCGACGGGTGACCCATGACGCGCCTGCCTTCCACCGTACTTGCCTCCCTGATAGCGATCGCCTGTGTGCTCGGCGGGTCGCCGTTGTCGAGCGATCGCGCGATGGCGGCCACGGCGCAGGAAGCGGAGCCCGAGACGGTCGATCCCGAACGCTTCGGCCAACGCCAGCCGGATCGTGCGTTCGGCGCGTTTCAGCGTGGCCTCTACATCACTGCCCTCAATCTTGCGCTGCCGCGGGCCAGGGAAGGCGATCCGGCCGCGCAGACGCTGGTCGCGGAAATCTACGCCCGGGGGCTGGGGATCGCGCGCGACGAGAAGGAGGCCGCGCACTGGTATGCCGAGGCCGCCGGCAACGGCGTTCCCGAAGCCCAGTTTCAGTATGCGCTGATGCTGCTCGATGGCCGTTTCGTCGAGGCCGACGCCGACCAGGCGTTCAAGCTGATGGAAAAGGCCGCCGATGCCGGCAATCCGATGGCGCAGTTCAACTACGCTCAGATGGTGCTGGAGCGGGAAAGCGGCGTCTGGGCGCAGGAAAAGGCGGTCGCCTATTTCCAGCTCGCGGCCGATTCCGGCCTCCCCGACGCCCAGTACGCGATGGCCGAGATCTATGCGCAGGGGGTCGGTGGCACCGCCAAGGACGAGAAGCGGGCGCGCGACATGCTGGTCAGGGCAGCGCGCCAGAACTACGACACCGCGCAACTGATGCTGGGGACGTGGCTGGTCGAGGGGATCGGCGGCGAGAAGAACCTGGAAGCGGGATTCCAGTGGCTGCTGCGCGCCGCCCAGAGCGGCAATGTCGCGGCGCAGAACCGGCTCGCCAAGCTCTTCTGGTTCGGACTCGGCACGGAAGGCGATTCCATCAAGGCGGCCGCCTGGTACATCAAGGCGCGCCGCGCCGGCCTGTTCGACCGTGAACTGGAGCTGCTGCTCGACGGCCTGACGCCTGAGGAACAGCGCGAGGCGATCCAGGCCGCCAACCGGCTGTGACGCGTCTCTCTTGCCTCGCAACGCGAATTGTGGTCTTGGGAGCGCCAAAATCAGCCCGGCGCGGCAAACCTCTCTTTCCGGAACAATCCCATGGCCAAGATCAACGGCAACGAAATCCGTCCCGGCAACGTCATCGAGCACGATGGCGGCCTCTGGGTGGCGGTAAAGACCAACGCGGTCAAGCCCGGCAAGGGCGGCGCCTACAACCAGGTCGAACTGAAGAACCTCATCAACGGGACCAAGCTCAACGAGCGCTTCCGCGCCGCCGAGACGGTCGAGAAGGTCCGTCTCGAGCAGAAGGACTTCACCTTCCTCTACGAGCAGGGCGAGGCGCTGGTCTTCATGGATCAGGAAAGCTACGAGCAGCTCGAGCTCGACAAGGATTTCGTCGGCGAGCGCTCCGCTTTCCTGCAGGATGGCATGACCGTCACGGTCGAGCTCCACGAGGAGCGGCCGATCGGCGTCTCGCTGCCCGACCAGGTGACGCTCGCGATCACCGAGGCCGATCCCGTGGTCAAGGGGCAGACGGCGGCGTCGTCCTACAAGCCGGCGGTGCTTGAGAACGGCGTGCGCGTCATGGTCCCCCCCTTCATCTCGTCGGGCGAGCGGATCGTCGTCGACACCAACGAAATTACCTATATCCGCCGCGCCGACTGAGGCGCGGGACCAGCCTGATCGGAAGGTTTGAATGGCGCGTTCGGCGATCATAAACGTCATGGTGCAGACGGCGATGAAAGCCGGCCGCTCGCTGGCGCGCGACTTCGGCGAGGTGCAGAACCTGCAGGTCTCGCTCAAGGGCCCCGGCGACTATGTCAGCCAGGCCGACCGCAAGGCCGAGGACATCATCTATACGGAGCTCTCGAAGGCGCGTCCGGGCTATTCCTTCCTGATGGAGGAGCGCGGCGCGGTGGAGGGCGACGACGCCCAGCACCGCTGGATCGTCGATCCGCTCGACGGCACGACGAACTTCCTGCACGGTATCCCGATCTTCTCGATATCGATCGCACTGGAGCGCCAGGGCCAGCTCGTCGCCGGCGTGATCTTCAATCCGGCGATGGACGAGCTCTACACCGCAGAGCGCGGTGGCGGCGCTTTCCTTAACGACCGGCGCATGCGTGTGGCGGCGCGGCGCAAGCTGTCCGATACGGTGATCGGCACTGGCATCCCGCATCTCGGCCGCGGCGAGCACGGCAAGTCGCTTGTCGAGCTTCGCAACGTCATGGCCGAAACCGCGGGTATCCGCCGGCTCGGGTCGGCGGCTTTGGATCTCGCCTATGTCGCGGCCGGACGTATGGACGGTTTCTGGGAGCGCAGCCTGTCGGCATGGGATCTCGCCGCCGGCATCCTGATGGTGCGCGAGGCAGGCGGATTCTGCACCGCGATCGACGGCGGCGACAGCATGCTCGACGACGGCACCATCGTCGCCGGCAACGAGGACGTCCACAAGGCCCTTCTGGCGACGCTGAAACGGCCGGCCTGAGCTGAGCCGCGCGGCGTCCGCAAAGGATGTCAGCTCCGTTGCGCGGCGAGAAATTCCCGACCCGAATTGACGATCGCCTGCCGGCTCGTTTCCCGCGGCGTCCACGAGAATGCGCGCATGAAGCGCGACGGATCGACCGTTAGTTCGGCAAGCAGCGTCTCGACCGTCTCGCCCTTGCCGGTTGCGCGCGCCACCAGCCGCAACAGGGCGGGGGGCATCGGCAATATCCTGCGCGGCAGGCCCATGCCCTCGCGCAGCCAGCCGACGATTTCCGGCATCGTCACCGTCCCGGCGTCCGAAATCTCGTAGGTGCCGCTCGCGGCATCGGTGGCCGGATCGATCGCAGCCGCGATGCCGTCGCACAGATTGCCGACCGAGATCAGCGACCTCCGGCTGGCGATAGAGCCGAAGGGCAAGGGCATACCCGATGCCGCCAGCCTCTGGAGGCCGTGCCAGTTGGCCGGCGCGTCGGCGCCGTAGACGAGCGGTGGTCGCAATGCGATGCCGCTGCGGCCGGGATGGTCGGCAAAGCGCGCTACATGTGCTTCGGCCGCCAGCTTCGAGCGGCCATAGGCCGACGGGGCCTTTTCCGTCAGCCCGGCATAGATGCTGCTGACGAAGACCAGGCGACGGGCCTTCGCTGCCATGGCTGCTTCGGCGAGCCGCGCGGTGCCCCGGTCGTTGGTTTCGGCATGGATATCGTCGCGTCCGGGCCCGGTCCTGTGGGCCGCGCCCGCCAGATGGACGACAGCATCTATTCCGTCGAGAGCGGCGGTCCAGTCGGTCGCCCGTCCGATCTCGCCGACCGGCACGAAGGACGTCGCACCCGGCCTCGTCCTGCGCCCGGCTTCCACGACCGCATGGCCGCGGGCAACGAGGCGGGGCACAAGGTGCCGGCCGACGAAACCGGTCGCTCCGGTCACCAGCACACGGCTCACGGCAGCTCTCCCTGCAACATGAATTCGCCCTGCGGCGCGGTGCCTTTCAATTTCGTCACAATTCCGTTTAGAGTCGCCCACAACCTAGTGGCAAAAGGGAATCGGGGCGCGCCTATGGCATTCTTGCGATCGATGGGCAGTGACGACGTGACCGACGAGGTCGAGTACGACCCGCGCAACCTGTCCAGCCCGCAGGTTTTCCTGCTGTCGATGCTGATCTTCCTGGCCATTTCGGGCTTCATCGCCGCCATTCTATACCGTCAGATATCATCCGCCTTCCAGACCAATCCCGGCCTCAACGGCCTGATCCTGGGTGTGCTGTTCGTCGGCATCGTGCTCGCCTTCCTGCAGGTTATCCGGCTATTCCGCGAAGTGCGGTGGGTCAACTCGTTTCGGGTCGGCGGCATGTCGCGCGATCCGGTGCTGCTCGCGCCGATGAAGATGCTCTTGAGCCGCGCCTCGACCATGTCGCTGTCGACGAGTTCGATGCGGTCGATCCTCGATTCGATCGCCACCCGGCTCGACGAAAGCCGCGACATCTCGCGCTACCTGATCGGCCTCCTGGTCTTCCTCGGTCTGCTCGGCACGTTCTGGGGCCTGCTGCAGACGATTGGCTCGATCGGTGACACGATCCAGTCACTCGATCCGGCCTCCGGCGACACCAACGACGTGCTCGACGCGCTGAAATCCGGGCTCGCTGCGCCGCTCGCCGGCATGGGAACGGCGTTCTCCTCGTCGCTGTTCGGTCTCGCCGGCTCGCTGATCCTCGGCTTCCTCGATTTGCAGGCGGGTCGCGCGCAGACGCGGTTCTACACCGAACTGGAAAACTGGCTGTCGACGGTCACCGACCTCGGCTCGGACATGGCCGTGCAGGGCTCGGCGCAGTCGGGCTCGGCGGAGGAACTCAAGGCGCTGTCGGAACGGCTGCGCACGATGCAGGAGTCGGGCGGAGCCACCAATCCGCGCATCGCGGCGTCGATGGCGAGCCTGGCGGAAGGCATTTCCGGGCTGGTCAAGAACATGCGCTCCGAACAGCAGCTCATGCGCGACTGGGTCGAGGCCCAGGCCAGCGAGCAGAAGCAGTTGCGCACGACGCTCGAGAAGATCGCCGACGCCCTGAAGAAGCAGGGAAACGACTGAGATGGCACTGGCTCGGGCGCGCCGCCGCGACAGGGGCATCGACTACTGGCCGGGCTTCGTCGACGCGCTGTCGACGCTGCTGCTTGCGATCATGTTCCTGCTGTCGGTCTTCGTCCTGGCGCAGTTCCTGCTCAGCCAGGAGATCAGCGGCCGCGATCAGGTCCTCAACCGCCTCAATACCCAGATCAACGAGCTGACCCAGCTCCTGGCGCTGGAGCGCTCCAACAGCCAGGATCTCGAGGATTCGCTCGCCAATCTGCGCGCCTCGCTGAGCTCGGCCGAAACCGAGCGGTCGCGGCTGCAGCAGCTTCTGGCGCGCGGCGCGGGCGCGGATGAGGAAGCGAATGCGCAGATCGGAGCACTCTCCGGACAGCTCGACACCGAGCGGCAGGTGAGCCAGCGCGCGCTGGCGCAGGTCGAGCTGCTCAATCAGCAGATCACGGCGCTGCGCCGCCAGATCGCGGCTCTGGAGGATGCGCTGGAGGTGTCGGAGACGCGCGACCGCGAATCCAACGCCAAGATCGCCGATCTCGGCCGCCGCCTCAACGTCGCCCTGGCGCAGCGCGTGCAGGAACTCAACCGTTACCGGTCGGACTTCTTCGGCCGGCTGCGCGAGATCCTGTCGGACCGCGAGAACATCCGCATCGTCGGCGACCGCTTCGTGTTCCAGTCGGAGGTGCTGTTTCCCTCCGGCTCGGAGGTGATCAACGATGCCGGCCGCGACGAGATGAAGAAGCTCGCCGACGCGATCATCGACCTGCAGAAGGAGATCCCGCCGGAGATCAACTGGGTGCTGCGGGTCGACGGCCACACAGACAACATCCCCCTGTCGGGCACGGGCCGCTACCGCGACAACTGGGAATTGTCGTCGGCGCGCGCGACCTCCGTCGTCAAATACCTGATCGAAAATGGCGTGCCGGCGAACCGGCTGGTCGCGGCCGGCTTCGGCGAGTTCCAGCCGCTCGATCCGGCAGATACCGTCGAGGCGCGCAACCGCAACCGGCGCATCGAGCTCAAGCTGACCGAACGCTGAGGCCGCGACCGGTCTTGCGGACGGGACGCGGATCGTGTCCTGTCCGTTCTCGATTTCAGCCGGAACCAGATCATGTCCTTCCAGAAGCTCGACGACCTCTGCCGCCGCCTCGACGCGCTCGACCATGCGCTGGCGATCCTCGGCGCCGACGAGGCGACCCATATGGCGCCGGGCGGCGGCGAGGCCCGCGCCGAGGCGATGGCGGTGCTCGCCGGCATGCACCACCGGCAGGCCACCGCCCCGGAGATCGCCGACTGGATCGACACGGCGGAGCGGGAGCCTCTGAGCGAGGACCAGCGTGCCGCGCTCAGGGAATTCCGCCGCGTCCACACCAACCTGACCTGCCTTCCCGCCGAGTTCGTCGAGCGTCAGACCCGGACGCGCATGCGCTGCGAACAGCTCTGGCGCGAATTGCGGCCGCGCAACGACTGGGCCGGCTTCCTGCCGGCGCTCGACGCGGTGGTCGAACTGACCCGCGAGGAGGCACAGCGCCGCGCCCAGGTGCTGAAGGTCGATCCCTACGACGCGCTGATCGAGCAATACGACCCCGGCGGCCGGACCGCCGACATCGCGCCGCTGTTCGACGAGCTGAAGGGCTTCCTGGTGGATTTCGTGCCGCGCGCCCTCGAGGTGCAGGCGAAGCGCTTCGAGACCCACCCGCTGCGCGCGCTGTCGGGCAGCTATGCGATCGAAAAGCAGCGAGAGCTCGGCCTGACGATGATGGCGGCGGTCGGTTTCGACGTAACCCGCGGCAGCCTGTCCGTCTCGCATCACCCGTTCTGCGGCGGCGTGCCGAGCGACGTCAGGATCACCACGCGCTATCGCTCCGACGAGTTCCTTTCGGCGCTGATGGGCGTGCTGCACGAGACCGGCCACGCGCTCTACGAGCAGAACCTGCCGTCGGAATGGGCGCATTGGCCGCTCGGCAATGCCCGCGGCATGGCGATGCACGAGAGCCAGAGCCTGTTCGTGGAAAAGCAGATCGGGCGCAATCCCGCCTTCTGGCGCTGGGCGCTGCCGGTTGTCGAGCGGCATCTGGGAGAAAGCTGGTCGCAGGACGACATCCTCGGTCACATCCTGCATGTCGAGCGCGGGCTGATCCGCGTCGATGCCGACGAAGTGACCTATCCGCTGCATGTCATCCTGCGCTTCGAGATCGAGCAGGAGCTGATTGCCGGCCGGCTCGACACCGCCGACCTGCCGGAGGCGTGGGATCGGCGCATGCGCGACTATCTCGGCCTGTCGACGCTGGACTCGCCCGCCGACGGCCCTATGCAGGACGTGCACTGGCCGAGCGGCGCCATCGGCTACTTCCCGTCCTATACGCTCGGCGCGATGATCGCGGCGCAGCAATGGGCCGCGATGTCGCGCGACCTCCCGGACATCGATGCCCGGCTCGCCGAAGGCCGTTTCGACGCGATCAACGAGTGGCGGCGCGAGAGGGTCTGGTCTGCCGGCTCACGCTGGTCGACACCGGAACTGATCGAGAAGGCGACGGGCGAACCGCTCAACGCAGCCTATTTCCGCGACCACCTCGAGCGGCGATACGGCGGCTGACGGATCAGATCCCCAGGAGCAGGGCGATCAGCGCCAGGACGGCCGGCAGCGCCTGGATGTAGAGGATGCGGATGCTGGCCGTGGCGGCGCCGAACAGTCCGGCCACGATCACGCAGCCGAGAAAGAACGCCTTGATCGCGAAGCCGGCGTCGCCGAGCCACAGGCCCCAGGCGAGGCCGGCGACCAGAAAGCCGTTGTAGAGGCCCTGATTGGCCGCCAGCACCTTGGTCGCCGCGGCGAATTCCGGCGTGGTGCCGAACGCCTTCCTGCCGCGCGGCGTCTCCCACAGCGCCATTTCGAGGATGACGATATAGACATGGATGAGGGCCACCAGGCCGATCAGGACAGTTGCGATCATTCTCTTTCCTCCCCGGTGGCGTCCAGCCGCGCGCCGCCATTGACCACGGAAATCGAGACCGCCGCAAGTCTCACGGCAAGACCATGCCACACATCCTGAGCGTCGATTGGCCCCGGTGGCGTTGACGCACATCACGGTTTGGAGAAGATGGGCGCCGCCCGAGGGAGGAATGCGACATGGAAACGAGCGACGCGATCATCGTTGGCGGCGGGTTGGCGGGTCTCGTTGCCGCCGCCGAGCTGTGCGACCGCGGAAAGCGTGTCGTGCTCCTCGAGCAGGAGGGCGAGAACTCGCTCGGCGGACAGGCATTCTGGTCGCTCGGCGGCCTGTTCTTCGTCGACAGCCCCGAACAGCGGCGCATGCGCATCCGCGACAGCCGCGAACTGGCCCTGCAGGACTGGATGGGCTCGGCGCAGTTCGACCGGCCGGAAGACGAGTGGCCGCGCCGGACGGCGGAAGCCTATATCGATTTCGCGGCGGGCGAGATGCGCTCGTGGCTCTACGATATGGGCATGCGCTGGTTTCCGATCGTCGGCTGGGCCGAGCGCGGCGGCGCGCACGCGCATGGTCACGGCAATTCGGTGCCGCGTTTCCATTTGACCTGGGGCACCGGACCCGGCGTCGTCGAACCGTTCGAAAGGCGCGTCCGTGCCCATGCCGAGGCAGGGCTTCTGGAGATGAGGTTCCGCCACCGCGTGACGCGGATCGTCAAGGCCAAGGGGGCGGTGACCGGCGTCGCCGGCGACGTGCTCGAACCCTCGACGGTCCAGCGCGGCGAACAGTCCGGCCGCGAGGTGACGGGCGATTTCGAGATCGCTGCGCCGGTCGTCATCGTCACGTCGGGTGGCATTGGCGGCAATTTCGACCTGGTACGCAAGAACTGGCCGCGCGACCGGCTCGGGCCGCCGCCGAGGACGATGGTCGCAGGCGTGCCGCACCATGTCGACGGGCTGATGGTCGGCATCACAAAGAAGGCAGGCGCGGCGACGATCAACACCGACCGCATGTGGCACTATACCGAAGGCGTGAAGAACTGGTCGCCGATCTGGCCCGATCACGGCATCCGCATCCTGCCGGGCCCGTCTTCGATGTGGTTCGACGCGACCGGCAACCGGCTTCCCGCACCCTGCCTTCCCGGCTTCGACACGCTGTCGACGCTGCAGCACATCCTTGCGACCGGCTACGACTATTCGTGGTTCATCCTGACCGAGGCCGTGATCAAGAAGGAGTTCGCGCTGTCCGGTTCGGAGCAGAATCCCGACATCACGTCGAAGAGCTGGCGCAACGTGCTCAAGAGCCGCCGGGGCGCCGGCGTGCAGGCGCCGGTCAGGGCGTTCATGGACAAGGGCGAGGACTTCATCGTCAAGAACACGCTGCCGGCGCTCGTCGAGGCGATGAACACGATGACCGGGTCCAAGCTGCTCGACCACGCCCACATACAGGCGCAGGTCGAGGCGCGCGACCGCGAGATCGACAACAGCTTCTCCAAGGATGCGCAGGTGACGGCCATCCGTGGCGCGCGCAACTATCTCGGCGACCGGCTGATCCGGACCGCCAAGCCGCACAAGTTCCTTGATCCGAAAAACGGGCCGCTCATTGCCGTCAAGCTGCATATCCTGACGCGCAAGACGCTGGGCGGCCTGCACACCGATCTCGACGGACGCGTGCTCGACGGCGATGGCGAACCCGTGGCCGGCCTTTATGCGGCAGGCGAGGTGGCGGGCTTCGGCGGCGGCGGTTATCACGGCTACAACGCGCTCGAGGGAACCTTCCTCGGCGGCTGCCTGTTCTCGGGCAGGAACACCGGCCGCAGGGCGGCCGCGGACATCGGCTGACGATCGGGGCAGGGTCACATGCAGCTTTCCAACCAGGATCTGGTCGAACTCGTCGCGTGGCGCCGGCGGCTGCACAGGCGGCCGGAGATCTCCGGCGAGGAAGAGGAAACGGCGCGCGCCGTGGTCGAATTTCTCGAGCCCACCCGTCCTGATCGCGTGCTGACCGGCATGGGCGGCCATGGCGTCGCCGTCGTCTACGAGGGCGCGGAACCGGGACCGACTGTTCTGTTCCGCTCCGAACTTGACGCCCTGCCGATTGAGGAATTGTCCGGGATCGAGCATCGCAGCGAGGTCGCCGGCAAGGGACATATGTGCGGCCATGACGGCCATACCACGATCCTTGCGGCTCTTGCCCGGCAGTTCGCGCGCCGGCGGCCCGCCCGCGGGCGCGTGGTGCTGATGTTCCAGCCGGCGGAGGAGACCGGCGACGGGGCTGCGGGCGTCACCGCCGATCCGCGCTACGAGGACATCAAGCCGGATTTCGCCTTTTCCCTGCACAATCTGCCTGGCACGCGACTCGGCCATGTGCGTCTCAAGGAGGGCGTGGTCAACTGCGCCTCGCGTGGCATGCGGATCGTGCTCGAGGGCAAGACCGCGCACTCTTCGATGCCGGAGACCGGCGTATCGCCGATGAATGCGGTGTCGCGGCTGATGCCGGCGCTGACGGCGCTGACCGCCGGCCACTTCACGTCCGACGACTTCGCGATGGTGACGGTCTCGCATGCGTCGATGGGCGAGCCGACATTCGGCGTCGCGCCGGGCCGGGCCGAGATCCGGGCGACGCTCAGGACGCGGCTCGACGAACGCATGGCGGCGCTGTGCGTGTCGGCGGAAGGGCTTGTCCGCGACGCGGCGGAGAAGGACGGCCTTCGCCATTCGGTCGACTATCACGAGATCTTCGTCGCCAGCATGAACGCACCGGATGCCGTCGCGCATCTTCGCGCAGCGCTCGATGCCGAGGGCGTCAGCCATGACGAGGAGGAGCTGCCGATGCGCGCATCGGAGGATTTCGGCCGTTTCGGGCACGGCGCCAGTTCGGCGATGTTCTTTCTCGGCAGCGGCGAGGATCACCCGCAGCTTCACAATCCCGACTACGACTTTCCGGACGATCTGATTCCGATCGGCTACCGGGTGTTCATGCGCACCGCGCGCGACCTTCTGGGATAGCCCCGGGCCGCGCCGCTACAGATACGCCTCGACCAGCCGCGCCTTCTCCATGTCCTTCGGCCGCCCGAAGAGCCGAAATATATCCCGCTGCTCGGCCAGCGCGGGTATGAACAGGCGTGTGCCAGCGACGTCGATGCCGATCCGGCTCCGGGGTATCAGCGGCATCCACGAACCGTCGCGGAAGAAATGAAGATCGCCCATCGTTTCGATGGGCACCCGGCTTTCCGCCTCGACCCTCAGATAGGGGCTCGAATTGAACAGTCCGTGCGGGTCCGGCTCGCCTTCCGCGACGCCCCAGCAAGCGAGAAAGCGGAGGATCGTGGCGCGCGCGCCTATCAGGTCGACATCGTCGGGCTCGACGCCCTCTACGCCCGCCAGCACCAGCGCCGCGCTGCCGATAATCCACCAATCGTCCGCCCCGTCGGGCGCGGCCTCGCCGATCGCCCTGAACGTTCGCTCCAGTGCGGCGTCGGTCATTCGGCCGCGCGGCCGAAGGCGGCGGCGCCGGCGTCGAACTGCAGGCGCGCCAGCCGCGCATAGACGCCGTCTCTCGCGACGAGGCTCTTGTGCGTGCCTTCCTCGACGATGCGTCCGTCATCGACCACGAGGATGCGGTCGGCCTTGAGCACGGTGGCGAGCCGGTGGGCGATCACAAGCGTCGTGCGGCCCTCCATCAGCCGTTCGAGCCCCTGCTGGACCAGCGTCTCGCTTTCGGCGTCGAGCGCCGACGTCGCCTCGTCGAGGAGCAGGATCGGCGCGTCGCGCAGGATCGCGCGGGCAATCGCGATCCGCTGGCGCTGACCGCCGGAAAGCGTGATGCCGCGTTCGCCGACCTGCGTGTCGTAGCCCTTGTCCAGAGCAGTGATGAAGTCGTGCGCGAGCGCGTCCCGGGCGGCCTTTTCGATGTCGGCGTCCGATGCGTCAGGGCGTCCGAACGCGATGTTGTCGCGGGCGGTGGCGGCAAAGACCGTCACGTCCTGGGGCACGATCGCGATGCGCCGGCGCACCTCCTCGGGGTCGGCCCCGGTCAGGTCGACGCCGTCGATCAGGATCCTGCCCTCGGCCGGATCGTAGTAGCGCAGCACCAGCGAGAAGATCGTCGTCTTGCCGGCGCCGGACGGGCCGACGATGGCGACCGTCTCTCCCGGCTTCACGGCGAACGACAGGCCGTTGAGCGCCGAGACGCCCGGCCGGGTCGGATAGCGGAACGAGACGTCGCGGAATTCGAGGCTTCCGGTGGCCGGAACGGGCAGAGCCTCGGGGTTTGCGGGGGCGGCGATGGACGGCCTCTCGTCCAGCAGCTCCGTCAGCCTTTCGGCCGCGCCGGCTGCCTGGCTCAATTCCCCCCAGACCTCAGACAGCGCACCGAGCGCGCCGGCAGCGAAGACCGAATAGAGCAGGAACTGGCTGAGCGTTCCGGCCGACATGGTGCCGGCGAGCACGTCGCGTGACCCGAACCACAACACGCCGACGACCGAGGTGAAGATGGTCAGAATCGCGAAGAAGGTCAGGAAGGCGCGGGCGAGCACCGAGGAGCGCGCTGCCTCGAAGGCGGCGTCCACGGCCGCCGCGAAGCGTCCGGAGACAAGCTTCTCGTTGGTGAAGGCCTGCAGGGTCCGGACCGCGCCGATATGCTCGGCCGCATAGGCGGTTGCGTCGGCGAGGGTGTCCTGAGCCATGCGCGACTTGCGCCGGACCGAGCGCCCGAAGGCGACGAGCGGCAGCACGATCAGCGGGATCGCCGCCAGGACGAGGCCGGAGAGCTTCGGCGAGGTGACGACCATCATCGCGACGGCGCCGAGGCCCAGGATGATGTTGCGCAGGGCGACGGATGCGGTCGCGCCGACCGCCGACTTGATCTGGGTCGTGTCGGCCGTCAGGCGGGAGACGATCTCGCCCGACTGCGCGGTGTCGAAGAAGGCCGGCGACAGGCGGGTGACATGCGCGAACACCTCGCGGCGGATGTCGGCCACAACGCGCTCGCCGAGCGTGATGACGAAATAGTAGCGGCATGCCGAGGCCAGCGCGAGCACCGCGGCGATCGCCACCAGCATCGAGAAGTAGTTTGCGATGAAGGTCGGATCGGAGCCGGAGAAGCCGTGGTCGATCATGCGGCGGACCGCAAGCGGCAGCGTCAGCGTCGTCGCGGCGGCAAGGCTCAGAAAGAACAGCGCGGCGGCGACCTTGCCGCGGTAGCGCATCAAATAGGGGAAGAGCTTGCGCAGCGGCCCGATCGAGCGCCGTTTCTCGATGATGTCGATCGTTGCGTCGGCCATTTCCCGCCCCCGGCGTGCGCCGCAATTCGCTGTATCCGCGGCCTTGTGGTTTCACGACGGCTGATGTATAGGCACGCCGACCTTTTCGGAAGCCGTAGCCCTCAAAGGCCGCGGCTTCAAGTTTTCAGGCGTGGGTGACATCGCCGCAGGTGCCGGCACCGCGCGAGACCCGCACAGGACAGGACAGAAGCGATGAAGACCGAAATCCATCCCGACTACCACACCATCAAGGTCGTGATGACCGACGGCACCGAGTACACGACCCGTTCGACCTGGGGCAAGGAAGGCGATACGATGAACCTCGATATCGATCCGACCACGCATCCGGCCTGGACCGGTGGGCAGCAGACGCTGCTCGACCGCGGTGGCCGCCTGTCGAAGTTCAAGAAGCGCTACGAAGGCCTCGGCATCTGATCGCCAGCAGCCGGAAACAGCTTCGAAAACCCGCCCTCGTGGCGGGTTTTTCTTTGATGCCTGGCCGAAACTTGCGCGTTTTCGGCATGGCTTGGCCAAAAAACGGTGCGTGAGGGCTGCGTTTTGGCGTGATTTCGGGTCTCCCGTAAGGGCCCGGCCCTTCCGCTGGGATCAGGAACGCGGCGTGTCGCTGTGGCCGAGATCGCGGTCCGGCCACACCACGTCGCGTATCTTCTGCTTGAGGACCTTGGCCTCGGGAAAGCCGCCGTCGCGCTTGCGCTCCCAGACGATCACGCCGTCGACGGCGATCTCGAACACGCCGCCGGTGCCGGGGACGAGGGCGACCTCGCGGAGATCGGGCCCGAAGGTCGACAGCAGCTCCTGCGCCATCCAGGCGGAGCGCAGGAGCCACTGGCACTGGGTGCAATAGGTGATCGCGATGCGCGGCCTGGTATCGTCGGCCGCGCCGGTCATGCCGCGCTCAAGCGCGCGAGAACCTCGTCGTCGACCTCGAAATTGGCGTAGACGTTCTGGACGTCGTCGTCGTCGTCGAGCGTGGCGATCAGCTTCAGCACCGACTGCGCCTTTTCCTCGTCGACGGGCGTGCCGGTCTGCGGCTTCCAAATCGTCTTGATCTGCTCGGCCTCGCCGAGCGCGGCCTCGAGCGCGCTGGTGACGTCGCCGATGTCCTCGAAGGCGCAGATGATCGTGTGCCCGTCCTCGTCGCTGACGATGTCTTGCGCGCCGGCCTCGATGGCGGCTTCCATCACCGCGTCGGCATCGCCGGCCGAGGCCGGGTAGACGATCTCGCCGACCCGGTCGAACATGAAGGCGACCGAGCCGGTCTCGCCCAGCGCGCCGCCGGCCTTGGTGAAGGCGGCGCGGACGTTGGAGGCGGTGCGGTTGCGGTTGTCGGTAAGCGCCTCGACGATGACCGCGACGCCGCCCGGCCCGTAGCCCTCGTAGCGGACTTCCTCGTAATTCTCGGAATCACCGCCCGCCGCCTTGTTGATGGCGCGCTGGATGTTGTCCTTGGGCATGGACTGCGCCTTGGCGTTCTGGACGGCCAGACGCAGGCGCGGGTTCATGTCGGGATCGGGCGTGCCCATCTTGGCCGCGACGGTGATCTCGCGCGCGAGCTTGGAAAACATCTTGGAGCGGACCGCGTCCTGACGGCCCTTGCGGTGCATGATGTTCTTGAACTGTGAATGGCCGGCCATGGCACCCCTTTTTCGTCGGTCCTGTCTGGAATGGCGCGCTATATAGAAAAATTGCCGCTCAACGTCCAGAAGGAGCCGTCATGGCGATGCAGACCGTCACACTCCCGGCCATGCCGCTCGCCGGCGGCTGCCAGTGCGGGGCGGTGCGCTACCGCGTCACCGGCGCTCCGATCGTCTTCTACCTCTGCCATTGCAGCGAGTGCCAAAGACACACATCGAGCGCCTTCGGCGAATCGCTGCGCATCCACGCATCCGACCTGGAGATCGAGGGTCCGTTGAAGACGGTCACGCGGGTCGCCGAGTCCGGCCGGGTCCGCGAGGGGCATTTCTGCGCCGAATGCGGCGTCCGCCTCTATCACGGCACGGCGGGCGCCGAGCAGGTCAACATCAAGGCCGGAACGCTCGACGATACGTCCTGGCTTATCCCGGCCGGCCACATCTGGGTGCGCTCGAAGCAGCCCTTCTTCCCGATAGCGGCCGACGAGCCGAGCTACGACGAACAGCCGGCGGACGGGTACAAGGCCCTGACCGAGCGCTGGCAGGCGATGACCGGCGAGGCCGGCTGAACGCACGGCAGCGACGCAGGAGGCCACCCCGGGGCGAGGCGGCCGTCCCTTCGTCGCAACCCGAGCGGGCAGCTACTTCGCGGGCTTGTTGACAGCCGAGACGGCGAGCCCCGTCAGCTTGTTGTTGGCGGCCTTCTCCTGGTCGAGGATCTCACCGAGCAGGGTATGGGCCTCGTCATGGCCGAGTTCCTTCGCCCACTCGCGCAGGGAACCGTAGCGCGAAATCTCATAGTGCTCGACGGCCTGGCACGCGGCGATCACGGCGGCATTCAGGGCCACACCCGAAGCCTCTTCGATGATCCCGTCGGTTTCCTTGATGAGGCCTTCGATGGCGTCGCACTTCTCGCCTTCGGCTTTCTCGCCGATGGATTCGAACACCTGCTTGAGTTTCTTGATCTGGTCCCTGGTTTCCGTGAGGTGATCGTCGAGCGCCGATTTCAGCTGCTTGTTGCCGACCGCCTTGGACACCTTCGGCAAGGCCTTCGTGAGAGCGTTTTCGGCGTAGTAGATGTCCTTGAGCGTGTGATGAAAAGCGTCCTGCAGGGTTTTCATGGCCGTGTCCTTCCTTGGGGGCGCGCCTGGGCGCAGCGTTGAGCACGCCCGTAAACGACGGCTCCGCGCCAATGGTTCCGGCGCTTGCGGCCTGCGGCCGCCGGCGGAAACGTCCGCGCGTTTTTGTGATCGCAGCAGCACTGGACGGATGAAATTGCGGGAGTAGCATCAGGGGATGAAAGAACGGCTGAAGTCGGTCTGCGCGCATATCGGGTCAATCCTGGCAATCCTAGCCGGCCTGGGCGGTCCGGCGCATGCCCAGTCCGACGGCTCTCAGCCGGTTCCCAGCAAGTGCATGGCGATCGCGCAAAGCCTACCCAAGGCGCAGTTCGCCTCCTACCAACCCGCTCAGGCCGAGGCGGGCGAGGTCGTCATCACCTATGCCGGGCATTCGACCTACATCATCGAAACGCCGGGCGGCGTTCGGGTCGCGACGGATTACAGCGGCGCCTACGGGGCGGATCCGCTGCCGCGCGTGGTGACGATGAACAAGGCGCACCGGACGCATTTCTCGCCGTCGCCCGACCCGGCGATCGAATATGTGCTGCGCGGGTGGAACCAGGACAGAGACGGCCCGGCCCGCCATGCCGTCGTCGTCGACGACATCTACATCCGCAACGTGCCGACCGACATCCGCCGTTTCGACGGTATGGAGAAGGACGGCAACTCGATCTTCGTGTTCGAGGTCGCAGACCTTTGCATCGGCCATCTCGGCCATCTGCACCACGACCTGACGGATGCCCATTATGCCGCGGTCGGACGGCTCGACGTGGTGATGATCCCGGTCGACGGCGGCATGACCCAATCGCTCGCCAACGTCTCGGAGATCGCGCGGCGGCTCTACTCGTCGATCATCCTGCCGATGCACCGGCATTCCACCCCGCTCAGCGCGTTCACCGCGCGCATGGGCGAAGGCTTCGCGCTCGACTTCCGCGACGAGCGCAGCTTCTCGGTGTCGCTTCGATCCCTGCCGCGGCGTCCGACGATCCTCGTGCTGAAAGGGGTGTGAGGCATGTCGAGGACGCTCCTGCCGGCGATGGCTGTGCTGACATTCGCGGCTATGGCGGCACCGTCATCCGCCGCCTCGGGGGCCGCCGATGCGCCCGCGCAGGAATTGCCGGCGCAGGGCGAGCACGACAGGCTCTTCACCGCGCTCAAGAATGCACGCACCGAGCAGGAGGCGCGCGCGATCGAGGACGCGATCTGGCGCATGTGGATGGCGCAAGGGCCGACGAAGGAGGTCCGCGACGCGGTGAAGGCGGCAATGGATGCCCGGTCGTCCTACGACTACGCCAAGGCGCTCGACATTCTCGAGGGCGTCACGGCGGCGGCACCCGACTACGCGGAAGGATGGAACCAGAAGGCGTTCATCCTTTTCCTGATGGAGCGGCAGGACGCCTCGCTGGAAAGCCTGGACCGGGCGCTCGAACTCGAGCCGAAGCATTTCGGGGCGCTCGCCGGACGGGGCATCATCCTCATGCAGCAGGGACGCGTCGAACTGGGCCAGAAGGCGCTGCGCGATGCGGTCGCGGTCTATCCGTTCATTCGCGAGCGGCGGATGATCATTCCCGATCCCGACAATCCCCTGCCGCCGCCCGGCGGCGACGACATCTAGGTCCTGACCCCAGGGTCTAGTGGCCCGTCCCGGACGCCTTGTTTCGCGCGCGGGCGCGACGGGCCAGCATGTTGAGCGCCTCGACCAGCGCCGAGAAGCCCATCGCGGCGTAGATGTAGCCCTTCGGGACATGGAAGCCGAAGCCGTCGGCGATCAGGGTCATGCCGATCATCAGCAGGAAGCCAAGCGCCAGCATGACGATCGTCGGGTTCTTCTCGATGAAGCGCGACAGCGGATTGACGGCCACCATCATCACGGTCACGGCGACGATGACCGCGATATACATGATCGAGATCTCGTCGGTCATGCCGACCGCGGTGATGATCGAATCGATCGAGAACACCAGATCGAGCAGCAGGATCTGGAAGATCGCCCCGGTGATCGAGATTTCCAGCGTCCGGCCGATCATGTTCTCCTTGGGATCGTCGGGATCCACCGAATGGTGGATTTCCTTGGTTGCCTTCCAGACGAGGAACAGGCCGCCGGCGATCAGGATGAGATCGCGCCAGGAGAAGCCGTGGTCGAAAAGTTCGAAGACCGGATCGGTCAGGTGCACGATGTAGGACACCGTCGCCAGAAGCAGCAGCCGCATCACCAGCGCGCCGCCGATGCCAAGACGGCGCGCGGTGGCGCGCTGCTCTTCGGGCAGCTTGTTGGTGAGAATGGAAATAAAGATGAGGTTGTCGACGCCGAGCACGACCTCGAGCACGATGAGCGTCAGCACGGCGACCCACGCCGTTGGATCGTCAACCCATCCGAAATGGGGCGCGAGGAACTCGATCATCGGCGTCTCTTTCGTGTTCGTGCTGGACGATCAGGGGATCGGCCAGAGGTAGGGCGGGCGCGTCCGCGGGTCAATGCCGTTTATGGGTCCGTGACCTAATGCCAGAAGGCCGGCACGGTTTCCTCGAGACGGGGTCCGAGGCGCAGCGGCGCGATCTTCTCGGCAAGCCCGGTCCGGTCGGAGATGTCGACCCCGACACCGCATATGGTCGCAGGGCCCCTGGCCGCCTCGAAGCGGCCCTTCGGCACCTTCGAGAGGAAGCGGTTGAGCGGCTCGTCCTTGTCCATTCCGAGCGAGGAATCGTAGTCGCCGCACATGCCCGCGTCGGAGATGTAGGCGGTGCCCCCGTCGAGAATGTGATGGTCGGCGGTCGGCTGATGGGTGTGCGTGCCGACGACGAGGCTGGCGCGGCCATCGACGAAATGGGCGAAGCACATCTTCTCCGAGGTCGCCTCGGCATGGAAGTCGAACACCACGGCATCGGCCTGCTCGCCGAGCGGGCAGGCCTCCAACGTACGCTCTCCAGCCTGAAACGGATCGTCGAGCTCGGGTTGCATGAAGACGCGGCCCATAATGTTCGACACGAGCACGCGGGCGCCGTTTCGCGCCACGAAGACGCCTGAACCGCGCCCGGGCGTTCCGTTTGGAAAATTGGCGGGCCGCAGGAAGCGCTCCTCGCGCGGCGCGAAAGCGAGCGCCTCGCGCTGGTCCCAGACATGGTTGCCGGTGGTCACGACGTCCGCCCCGGCATTCAGCGTCTCGCGGAAAATCTCCTCGGTGATACCGAAGCCGCCGGCCGCGTTCTCGCCGTTGACGATGACGAAGTCGAGCCGGAAGTCGGAGATCAGGCCGGGCAGGCGTTCCCAGACCGCGATGCGGCCGGACCGGCCGACCATGTCGCCAAGAAAAAGCAGTCTCATCGGAGCATCTATACGGCGGGCGCGAAGCGGTGCAAGCCGGTTTCGGTGATGATTTCCGGCAGGGCGATATCGTGCGGCTCGTCGGGCACATGCTCGACACGCTGGCAGTCGAAGGCGATGCCGACCAGCCGCGGGCTGTGCCCCTTGGCGATCAGCCGGGCTATGGCGCGATCATAGAAGCCGGCGCCATAGCCGATGCGATGGCCGCGGTCGTCGAAGGCTGCGAGCGGCACCAGCATCAGGTCGGGATCGAGGACCGCTGCATCGTCGCCCGGTCCGGCGGTGCCGAAGCCCATCTCGACGAGCGGTGCGCCGCGCACCAGTTCGCGGAAGACGATGGTGGCGGGATCGACGATCGCCGGGAGGCACAGCCTTGCGCCGCGCTCGCGCAGGGCGAACATCAAGGGGCGGATGTCCATCTCCGAGCGGATGGGCCAGAAGCCGGAAACGACCGATCCGGTATCGACGGACAGCGCGTCGGCGGCGGCCGCGATATCGAGCGCGGCCTCGATCCGCCAGGCGGGCTCCAGCGCGTCGCGGCGGGCGAGCGCCCGTCGTCGCAGTTCCTTCTTCTCGTTCCGCGCCGTCATGATGCCTCCGGACGGCGGCGAGACAAGCCGGTCGCGCGAACGCCGTCAAGCCCGCAAGGTTCCGCCGGTCACGCGAATGTCGAGCGCGGGCGGGCGTCGATCACGAAACCGGGAGGTGTGAAACTTCGACGGTTCGCGGCGCGTGGCTCCTGCAACCTGCCTACGGAGACCGCTGCAAGGCTCCGGACGGAGGTTGAACGAAGGATCAAACGCGCACCGTCATGAACGGCGTGCATCACAAGAGAAGAAGGAAACGGACCATGAAACGCATTCTCATCGCCTCGATCGCCGCCATCGCCTTCGCCGGAACGGCTGCCGCCCAGGAAGCTCCGGTCCATTACGGCGACTACGGCGCGTCGGTGGAGAACTCCTTCAACGCGACGTCGCAGACGCCGAACGAGAAGCTGACCATCGACACGACCGAGACCTCCTCGATCGCCGAGAAGCTGCCGACCACCGACGAGCAGGACATCCGCTCCGGCATGTAGGCCACGGCCTCCGGTCCGCATCGGCACCGTTCGATGCGGCATGGACCAGGCAAACCGCCCGCGCCACCCGGCACGGGCGGTTTTCCTTTGCCGCACGGGCGCATCCAGCGCCGTGGCCGCGATTGTCGCCAAAGAAGTGAACAGACTGTCTTTCAAGGGGTTAGCGGCGATTTGCCGGCTCACAAGATTGCGATCACGACGTCACGCGCCAATCGCGTCCAGTTGCTTTGCATGTCATCGCGGCGCGTCCCAAATTCCGGTCATCGAGAGGCCGCGACGGTCTCCCGGAACAAGCAAGACGCGGGTTTCTCCCAAGACTTTGCCCGCGAAGGAAAGGACAAGAACCATGAACAAGATCGTTCTCGCGGCTGCCGCCGCCATCGCATTCACCGGCGTCGCAGCCGCCCAGGAAGCTCCCGTCTTCGTCGGCAATTACGGTGCCGCGGTGGAGAACTCCCAGATGATCAACGCGACCAAGGCTGACCCGTCGATCGACCGCACGACCACGGCCTCGATCAGCCGCAACACGTCGGGCAATCCCTCGCTGACCCAGGCCGAGGCGGACCTGCGCTCCGGCCGCTGATGCGGCGCCAGACCGCGGCCCGCCGCGGTTCAACCGAAAACGCCCGTATCCGGAAGGATGCGGGCGTTTGAACTCGTGCCATCGGAGAAAGCGGCGATCCACGACGGCCGATGGAGATTTCGACCCCGGGAACCTACAAAGTAGGTGGGCGCCGTATGAAAGGACCCACGGGTCCAGCCAGGGACAGCTCCCTAGGAAGTCGATAAGGCCCCGGGAATACAACTCCTGTCGAGAAGCGCAGAACGCCATCGCCAATATAGTCCGCGCGCGGGCGCTTCGCCAGCGCATTTCGTCGGGCCACGGACTTGCCGCACCGCAAAACGGTCCCTACTGTCCGGCCTCGTAAACGGAGTGGTGGAATGCGTTTCGAAGGAACAGAGGCCTACGTCGCCGACAAGGACCTGATGGTGGCCGTCAACGCCGCGATCGCGCTGGAGCGGCCGCTGCTGGTCAAGGGCGAGCCGGGAACGGGAAAGACGGAACTGGCGCGGCAGGTGGCGGCAGCCCTCGGCCTCGATCTGATCGAATGGCACGTCAAGTCGACGACGCGCGCCCAGCAGGGCCTCTACGAATATGACGCGGTGACGCGGCTGCGCGACAGCCAGCTCGGCGACGAGCGTTTCAACGACATCCGCAACTACATCAAGCGCGGCAAGCTGTGGGAAGCCTTCGGCGCCGACAGGAAGGTCGTGCTTTTGATCGACGAGATCGACAAGGCCGACATCGAGTTTCCGAACGACCTGCTGCAGGAACTCGACCGGATGGAGTTTTTCGTTTACGAGACCGGCGAGACGGTGAAGGCCGCGCAGCGGCCGATCGTGATCATCACCTCGAACAACGAGAAGGAGCTGCCGGACGCGTTCCTGCGCCGCTGCTTCTTCCACTATATCCGCTTTCCCGACGCCGACACGCTCAACCGGATCGTCGACGTGCACTATCCGGGCATCAAGCAGAACCTGGTGCGGGCCGCGCTGACGCAGTTCTACGAGATCCGCGACGTGCCGGGGCTGAAGAAGAAGCCGTCGACGTCGGAGGCGCTGGACTGGATCCGGCTGCTGGTCGCCGAGGACGTCCAGCCGGAGGACCTGCGCGGCGATCCGAAGAACGCGTTGCCGAAGCTGCACGGCGCGCTGCTCAAGAACGAGCAGGACGTGCATCTGTTCGAGCGCCTCGCCTTCATGGCGCGGCGGCAAGGGGGGTAGTCAGCCCGTCGAACGCGCCCGCAGCATGCCGTCGGGCGCGGGCTCTTCCCAGACGAGCTCGCCGCGATGGATCATCGCGTTGACGTGGGCGTGCACCTCGGAGAAAGCGAAGGACAGCTGGTGCGGGTCGAGCGGCCGCGTGAAGATCACCGGCACGAGGTCCGCCACGGATTTCGGCGCCGCGCGGCATGCCTCGCCGATCAGCGCGCAGCGCTCGTCGTGATGCTCGGCGAGCTCTCGGCAGCGCGCATGCAGACCGTAGAACGGGAGCTGGTGGCCCGGCAGGACCAGCGCGTCGGCGGGGATTTTCTCCGGGATCGCCCTCAGCGACCGCAGATAAAGGCCGAGCGGGTCGCCATCGGGATCGACCGCCCAGACGCTGACATTGGGTGTGATCCTGGCCAGCACCTGGTCGGCGGCCAGGAACACGTTGGCGTCCGGCTGGTAGAGCATCAGCTGCTCGGCAGCATGGCCGTCGCCGGCCAGGACCTCGAAGCGCCGGCCACCGATCACCAGAGTGTCGCCTGCAACGACGCGATGGAAGGTGGGCGGCAGCGGCGTCACCATGCGCAGATAGGCGTGACCGTTGGTGCTGACGCGCCTTGCCCGGTCGGCCGGCATGCCGTGCTTCAGGTAGAATTTCTGATAGGGCTCGGCCTCGAGCGCGTTGGGGCTGAGCGAGATGTTGATGCAGCCGAGATAGCAGGTCTGGCTGGTCAACAGCTCGAGTCCGTGCTTCTCGCACAGCCAGCCGGCAAGACCGATATGGTCGGGATGGAAATGGGTGACGATCAGGCGCGTGAGGCGGCGACCCTTCAACGGTCCGGCCGCAAGCGCGTCCCACACATCGCGGGTCGGCTGGTCGGCGATGCCGGTGTCGAGGACCGCCCAGCCGTCGCCATCCTCGATCAGGTAGATGTTGACGTGATCGAGGCGGAAGGGCAGCGGGATGCGGGTCCACAGAATGCCTGGCGCCACCTCGCGGACCGTGCCGGTTTCCGGTGGCTCGTCGAAGGGAAAGGTCAGCGTCGCCGTCTCGGCGTGTGCGGGATTCAGCAAGTTCCGTGCTCCAGGAGAGGCGGCCGGCCGGCGGCCCCGGCGATTGACGCTTCCCGGCTTACGCGTCGCCGAAGGGCATGGCAAGCCGTTCCGGATTGAACAATTTCGCCTTGGTCAGCCACGGAAGCGGCCGTGGATCATTGCGCCGACGGGGTGGCGCGGCGAAGGTGGCTGCATCGACCGGAAGGGGAGCCGCCGTGCCGGACATCATCATACGCCGCCTCGCGCCAGGCGACCGCGACCGCTGGGCCGGTCTGTGGGACGGGTACAATGTGTTCTACAAGCGCACGGTCGAGGACCGGGTGACGCGCCGTCTGTGGTCGTCGCTTCTCGACGAGGACAGGGAGCCCTACGGGTTCGGGGTCGAATGCGACGGCGAACTGGCGGGTTTCGCCCATTACTTCTTCGTTTATTCGACGTCGGACTGGTCGCCGCGCTGCTACCTGCAGGACCTCTACGCCGATGCCGCGCTGCGCGGCCGAGGCCTCGGGCGGGCGCTGATCGAGGCCGTCTATGCGGAGGCCGACCGGCATGAGGCGTCGCAGACCTACTGGCTGACCCAGGAGTTCAACGATACCGCACGCCGGCTCTACGACCGCGTGGCGACGGCGACACCTTTCATAAAGTACCAGCGTTAGGGTCAGGATCTGCTAATTCAGGCGGGGGTGAGAGGCCGGCCGCAGGACCGGCCCCGACCCGATGCCATCAAGGCTTCAGGACTTTCTCGATTTCGCCGATGATCACGGTCCAGCCCTTGATATGGCCGTCGCGTGCCTCTTCGGAGCGGAACTTCACCTGATGCAACGTTACTTCGGTAGAGCCCGGTTTGTTCTCGGCGAAGTCGATCGTCACCCGGCTGTCGTCCAGCGAATGTGGCGAGGCCCACGTGAAGGCGAGGCGGGAATGGGGGTCGATCTCCAGATAGGTGCCGGTGTGCGGGATCTTCTTCTTCTCGGCCGTTACCATGACGATCTCGAAGGTGCCGCCCTTGCGGGGGTCGTTGGTCACCTCGGCCATTTCGTCGCCGGCCGACGGCCGCATGATCCGCTTCAAGGTGGCCGGATCGAGCCATGCGTTGAACACTTTCTCGCGCGGTGCCGCGATGGTGCGGCTGACAGTCAGTTCCAGTTCACTCATAGTCCTGTCCTTTCGACGTCAGGATCTCGTCGAGCGCCGCGAGGCGGAGCTCCCAGATCGATTTCAGTTGGCCGAACCATTCTTCCGTAGTCCTCAGCGGCCCGAGATCGGCGGCGATGTGATGGTCGCGGCCCACGGTCCGCCTCGTGACGAGGCCGGCTTCCTCGAGCACCTTGATGTGCTTGGAAACCGAGTTCAGCGAGATGTCGAAATGGGCCGCAAGTTCGGTCACGCGCAGCGGCCCTTCCTGGACCAGCATGGTCAGGATCCGCCGGCGGCTGGTGTCGCCGGCCGCCTTGAGGATGCGCGAGAGCTTTTCGTCGTCCATTTCATTCATCCTTTTGGGTGAATATCTGCCGCCGCGATGATTGTCAACCTTTTGGGTGAATATTATCGCATTGTGCCGCCGGCGTGCAGGCGCAGGCGCGCGAAATGTCCCGTTTGTCCACATTGCAGGGGTGCCACGATGGAGCTTCGCGGCGGTGCAGTCGTACCAGTGGTTCAGACTTGCAGGCGGCGTCCCTGTTCGCCCGGCGGCCGGGACGCCTGTGTGCCGCGCGGGCCGATGGCCTCGATCCGGACCGTCGCGGCGAAAATGCTCCGATGAACCGCTCTAGTTGATCGTGTCCTTCAGCCCTTTGCCGGGCGTAAACTTCGGTACCTTGCGCGACGGGACATTGACCGGCGCGCCCGTTTGTGGATTGCGCGCCGTGGTTGCAGCCTTATGGGAAACGGAAAAATTCCCGAAGCCCACGAGCCGCACGTCGCCACCCTTCCTGAGCTGGGACGTGATCGCGTCCAGAACCGCCTCGACGGCCGACTGGGCGTCGGACAACGACAGGCCCGCATTCTCGGCGACCGTGCGGACGAGCTGCGGTTTGCCCAAGGCGGCTCCGGGAGCCTCGCTGGGCACCGACTGCGGCACGTCGGACAATAGACGAAGCACCAGCCGGCCCGCATTCGACGGTCTGCGCCGGCCCTGTTCCCAGTTGCGCAACGTGCCTACCGGCAGGTCGAGCATGGCCGCCATTTCCTGCTGCGTCATGCCGAGGCCGCGGCGGATGCCGCCGATGTCGGGATCGTCGACGATTTCCACGCTTCCGCCTTCAGGGCGCGGACGCTGCCCGGCCTCGACCTCGATCATCTGCCGGACCGCCCGTTCGAGCCGCGATCCGCTCTCGGTGGATGGCAGTATGCCGACGACCGCCGCTGCTTCCGGGTGCTTCTGTTTATCCGTCGCCATCATCGTCTCCCGGAAAATCACCTCGCCTGATGCGCAGGATCCAAGCTGCTCCCTTGAGCGCCGTCCTGGCCCAACGGCCAAGGACGGAGGGCCGCTCGGAAACGGGCTGGACGTCGAGCAGCCAGATCACGACCTCGCCCTTGCCCAGATCGGTATCGAGGATCGAGTAGACGACGACATGCTGCCTGAACCTGTATCGCCTCAATCCCGGGTCGTCCGTCGACGCCTTGCCGATAAACGGATTGCGCGCGACGTTGGACTTCAGCAGGCTCAGCGCATCGTCAGACAGGCCATAGTCAGACCATGTAAGACGGAACTCGTCAGCCGGCTCGAACCTCACCTTCAGCGCCATGCGCCTTGCCCTCTCATATACGCCAATGGCGTACCTGTTTCAAGGATGCCGCCCACCAGACTAGCGGCAGGGTTGCATCGGGTACAACCTCGGTCTGCATGCCTGCACCGTGCGACGGCGCGCAACCGTTTCGATTGTGGGCTGACACTCCGACAAAGCCGGTCTAGGTTCCCGCGATGTTCATCCCCTTCTTCCTCGAGCTCAAAGCCGCGCGTGTTCCCGTTTCACTGAGGGAGTATCTGACGCTGCTCGAGGGTATGGACGCCGACCTCGTCACCTATGATGTCGAGGGCTTCTACTATCTGGCGCGGACCGCCCTGGTGAAGGACGAACGGCATATCGACCGTTTCGACCAGGTGTTCAGCCATGTCTTCAAGGGCGTGGAGGCGGTTTCCGGCGAGGGCGCCATCGACATCGAGACTTTGCCGGAAGAATGGCTCCGGCGGCTGGCGGAGAAGCACCTCAGCGAGGAGGAGAAGAAGCTGGTCGAGGCGCTCGGTGGCTTCGAGAAGCTGATGGAGACGCTGAAGAAGCGGCTCGAGGAGCAGAAGGGCCGGCATCAGGGCGGCTCGAAATGGATCGGCACGGCCGGCACATCGCCGTTCGGCGCCTATGGCTACAATCCCGAAGGCGTACGGATCGGCCAGAACGAAAGCCGGCATCGGCGCGCGGTGAAAGTCTGGGACAAGCGCGAGTTCAGGAATTTCGACGATTCCGTCGAACTGGGAACCCGCAACATCAAGGTCGCGATGAAGCGGCTGAGGCGCTGGGTGCGCGAAGGCGCGGACGAGGAGTTCGACCTGCCCGGCACGATCAAGGCGACCGCCGAGCACGGTTATCTCGACGTCCAGACCCGGCCGGAACGACGCAACGCGGTGAAGCTGTTGATGTTCTTCGACGTCGGCGGCTCGATGGACGACCATATCAGGACCGTCGAGGAGCTGTTCTCGGCGGCGCGCGCGGAGTTCCGGCAGCTCGAATATTTCTACTTCCACAACTGCCTCTACGAAGGCGTGTGGAAGGACAATCGCCGCCGGCATTCGGAAGTCATCCCGACCTTCGACGTGCTGCACAAATACGGCCACGACTACAAGGTGATCTTCGTCGGCGACGCCTCGATGAGCCCCTACGAGATCGCCTATGCGGGCGGCTCGGTCGAGCACTGGAACCCGGAGCCGGGCATCGTCTGGCTGCAGCGGGTGATCGGCCAGTGGCCGAATGCGGTGTGGATCAATCCGGTGCGCGAGAAGCACTGGAGCTACACGCATTCGATCGACATGATCCGCGAGATCTTCGGCGAGCGGATGTATCCGCTGACGCTCAAGGGCCTCGACGAGGCGACGCGCGAGCTGAGCCGCAAGCACTGATGCCGAAGGCATCTCGTGGCGCGGCCGGCCAGGGCGTCATGCTGCGCGGCGATGTGAGGCCACTACAGCGCGAGATGGGATCGCGGTCGTTGCCTATCGCAAGTCGCGCAGCCGCAGGGCCAGCTCAGACTGGGTGCGGCAGTCGAGCTTGTCCTTGATGCGCGCGTAGTGGACATAGGCGGTGTTGACGGAAATGCCTGTTCGCCTGGCATAGGCGACGACCCCTTCGCCGAGCGACAGCCCCCGGGCCATGCGGGATTCGGCCCGCGTCAGGCCCAAGGTCGACATTGCGTGGTCGAAATGGCGCGGGTCGGTCGCCGAGCGCGTGCGTTTCCAGAACAGCGTCAGCGAACGCTCGATGTGCGGCGCGAGGAGTTCCATCAGCCTGACGGTGTCGTCATCAGCGCCGCGAACGCCGCCACCGCGCTGAACCGCGATAGCACCGCGCACGCGGCCGCCGATCAGCCCGGAATCGGCGGAGACGAAGTAGCGCAGGCCCTGCGGCCGGAGAAACTCCGCATAGAACGGATCGGCGTCCATATCGGTTTCGGTCATGAACATGTGGTCGTGCGCGACCCTCGAGCGATTGCGCATCAGGTGGCTGACGCGCGGATTGCGATGCGAAAAATCGCGCACATAGACCGGCATCAGCGATTGATCGAGGCGCACGGAATGGCTGAAAAGGTGGCAGTTCCCGACAATATCGTGCAGCTCGACGGTGGTCGCCATGCCCTTGGTGAGGTCGGTCAGGCGAGCGAGCGGCATATCCCAGCCGCATTCACCGAGCGCGGCGGCATAGAGATCGTCGATCAGGCGCGACATGTCGGCGGAGGTTATCATCTCCCCCTCCCTGGCCGATACTGTACCCGGTTGCTTCGCCAATGGGCAACGTCGTAACCAGATCCGGTGATGCGGGCCGACACCGGACGCCTAGACTGTCGTCCCTGTGGGATCGTGACCGGTGGAGGGCACAATGGCGCGGGCAAGGATCGTGGCGGCGGCCGTGGTGGTGACGGCCCTGTTGATAGCAGCGGGTTGCCAAACCCGGATGACCGACCGGGTGGTGACCCATGGCGGCGTGGACTACCTCTTGCGGAGCTACAACGACCCTGTCATCGAGCGGACGATGTACGAGGTCTATCTGGTCGATGGCAATGACAAGGCCATCGAGAAGCGGGCGTCGCGACCGGGGCCGATCTACGCCAGGATCACGCGCGAGGGGCGGCTCAAGCGGAGCGATGCGCCCGAGGATGTCAAACATGGCGACGGGGACTTCTGATACCGGCGCAGCGCCGGCGGGGCCAAGGCTTACCGGGCGGGAGCCACATGCCTCCGCTACATCTCATATGAGCACGCCGGCGGCGAACCAGATCAGGGCGCCGATCCTATAGGCCGCCCGGGCAGCGGTGCCGGGTCGCTCCGTGGTGCGCCATATCGCCAGGACCAGGAACAGATTGTAGGGCATGGGCGACAGATAGAGCGCCAGCGACAGCCATTCGGGGGCCTTGAAGCCGAGCGCCAGAACGCCCGCGAAGGCCGCGACGACGTTCAAAAGCGTGCCGACCAGAACCGTGTCGACCCAGAGCAGACGGTCGACCGGCACGACACCGTTCCAGCGGCTCGCGAAGAAACCCGGCGCGGGGCTGCCGGTGGGGACGCTCCCGGGAGGCGTATCGGATCGTGGCGAACCCATGCCTGTCATGTCGTCGGGCCCGTTCGAGCCTGTCCTATCTCAGGCGCTGGTCGGCGGCAGGGCGCGTTCGGTCAGGCGCACCCAGTAGCTGACGCCCTCGGGAAGGATCGCGTCGTTGAAATCATAGGCGGGGTGGTGCAGCCCGGCCGTGTCGCCATTGCCGATGAAGACGAAGCTTCCCGGCCTCGCGGCCAGCATGTGCGAGAAATCCTCGCCGGCCAGAACCGGCTTGACCGCGAGGTCGGTCCGCGGCGCGCCGACGATCTCGATCGCGGTTTCGCCGGAAAAGCGCGCCTCCTCGGCGCGGTTGTAGGTCACGCCGCAGCCGGTGTGGAAATGGAACCCGACCGTCGCGCCGTGGGCGCCGGCGATCTTCGTCGCGATGTCGTGGATGCGCCGTTCCGTCTCGGCGACAAGCTCCATCTGCAGCGTCCGCACGGTGCCCCAGATCTCGATCTCTTCGGGGATAATGTTGTAGGCGGTGCCGGCCGAGAAGCGGGTGACCGAGATCACCATCGAATGCAGCGGATCGGTCGACCGCGAGACGACCGATTGCAGCGCGGTGACGATCTGGCTGCCGATTACGATCGGGTCGACGACGGAATGCGGCCGCGCCGCGTGGCCGCCCTTGCCCCTGATCGCCAGCGTGAAGCGGGACGCAGACGCCATGATCGGGCCTTCGCAAACAGCGAAATGGCCGGCCGGAATACCCGGCATGTTGTGCATGCCGAAGACGCGCTCGATGCCGAAGCGCTCCATCAGGCGATCGTCCAGCATGGCGAGCGCGCCCTGGCCGATCTCCTCGGCGGGCTGGAATATCAGCACCGCGGTGCCGGCGAAGTTGCGGGTCTCGGCAAGATGACGGGCCGCGCCCAGAAGCATCACGGTATGGCCGTCATGCCCGCAGGCATGCATCCTGCCGGGGCTGGTCGAGGCGTGGTCCGCCGATCCCGTCTCGACGATCGGCAGAGCGTCCATGTCGGCCCTGAGCCCGATCGCCGGGCCGTCGCCGCGCGCGCCGCGCACGATGCCGACCACGCCCGACCTGCCGACGCCGGTGACGACCTCGTCGCAGCCGAAGGCGCGCAGCTTGTCGGCGACGAAGGCCGAGGTCAGCGTTGTGTCGAATTCGAGCTCGGGGTTGGCGTGAAGATGCCGGCGCCAGGCGGTGAGTTCGGCGTGCATCGCGCCGGCGCTGTTGAGGATCGGCATAAAGCCGATTAGGCCATGCCCAGCGCGGCCTTGTAAAGATCGAGGATGGCTTCTTCTTCCTGGCGCTCGGCCTGGTCCTTCTTGCGCAGGCGGATCAGCGTGCGCACCGCCTTGGTGTCGAAGCCGGTGCCCTTCATCTCGGCATAGACCTCCTTGATGTCTTCGGAGATCGTCTTCTTTTCCTCCTCGAGCCGCTCGACGCGCTCGATGAAGGCGCGAAGCTGGCCCGCGGCGACTGTCTGGGCGGTCTCGTTCGTAATCTCGTCGGCCATGTCGTGTCTCCGGAAGGAATCGTCTGCGTTCAACGTGCCGGTTCGATGCCCGACCGGGCGCGCAGGGTCAAGCGGTTCCGCCGGCGCTCAGTGATCCTTCGGCCGGTTGGTCTCGAAGGCTGCGAGATCGGCGGCACCGGCCTCGGTCTGGTAGCGCGCGCGCCACTCCTCGTAGGGCATGCCGTAGACGATCTCCCGCGATTCCTCCTTCGAGAGCGGGATGCCGTCTTTTCCGGCGGCCTCGCGATACCAGTTGGACAGGCAGTTGCGGCAGAAGCCGGCGAGGTTCATCAGGTCGATGTTCTGGACGTCGGTGCGTTCCCGCAGGTGTTCGACCAGCCGGCGGAAGGCCGCGGCTTCCAGATCACGTTTCTGCTCTTCGGTGAGGTCGGCCATCGACTGTCTCCTTGTCCCGGGGGATACGGTCCGGGCGGCGGCCCCTCATTGCGGGCCGGTGCGGGAACCGTATTGCCTTGCCTCATGGATATCGGGCCGGGCGTTGATCGCGTCAAGCATCGGTGCCAGCCGTTCAGCCCAGGCGCGTGCGCCGTTCCCGTCGGCGATGAGATCCTGGCGGATCTCGATCAGCGCATGGGCGAAGCCATTGACGATGCAGTGTTTGAACATGGTATCGCCGCGCAGCGCGCCGTCATAGGGCTCGTTGTCGCCCACAACGAGCGCGGGGTCGCTCCGCAGCATCTCGAGCAGCGGATCCACGGCGCGGGGATCGGAATCCCACAGCACGCCGACATGCCAGGGCCGTTCGCGGCCCTGCATGCGCGGCGTGAACGAGTGGACGGAAAAGACGAAGGGCGAGCGGCCGGTGGCGGCGTGGACCGAGGCGATCATCGCCGCGACGGCGTCGTGATAGGGCTGGTAGAAGCGCTCGATGCGGCGCTGCCGCTCGTCGGGAGCCATCGGGTAGTTGGCCGGGACCACCGTGCCGTCATAGAGCTGACGGATGAGTGTCGGATCGTCCTCGCCGCGGTTCGGGTCGATCAGCAGGCGCGAGAAATTGGCGAAGACCGCCGGCGCGCCGGTCATCGCGGCGAGTTGCGTCGTCACGGCCTCGACGCCGATATCGTAGGCGATGTGACGCCGGAACTCGTTTTCCGGCAGACCGAGGTCGCCGTACTCGTCCGGCAGCGCGTTGCGAGCATGGTCGGCGATCAGGACGAGACCCTTCGCACGGTCGCCCTCGATGATCGTGAACGGCGGGAAGATCGAGGCGCGGGTCATGACGGCGAGGTCCAGGAGTAGGGCGAGAGCGGGATCGGCCCGTCATTCCATGACGGCGGCGGGCTTGCAATGCCGTTGTTTGGACATTCTTTTTGCCGAAATCGGGCAGTCGATGGGATTTTGCGGCGCGGTTGCGCGACGATCGGGCGCATAAACCGATTTGATTGCGGTGACCGCCGCGTTGACATGCGATGCGACTTCTTTGAAAAGGAATCGATCATGCTGGATATTCGGTCGAGAGGTCGGGCTATGGCGGAAGCGCTGCGCGGACGGACCCCGAAAGGGTTGATCGCGCCGATATGCGCCGTGACGGCCTTTCTGGCGCTGGCCGGGGCCTCGCCCGCGCTGGCCGACTTCCGCGTCTGCAACGCGACGCAGAGCCTGGTCGGCGTCTCGATCGGATACCGCGCGAGCACCGGCTGGATCACAGAGGGGTGGTGGCATGTCGAGGGGTCGACCTGCAAGACGCTGATCGAGGGCCCGCTGTCATCACGCTATTACTATCTTTATGCAGAAGATGCGGAACGTGGCGGCCGCTGGGACGGGCCGGTCAACATGTGCGTCGCCGAGCGTGAGTTCAAGATCGCCGGCGTGAACGATTGTTTTGCCCGGGGTTTCCAGCGCGCAGGCTTTCAGGAATACGACACGGGGGAACAGTCGAGCTGGATGGTCCAACTCACCGATGATCCCGTTACCGGCGGCACGGCCGCGGTCACAGGATCGGGGAGTCAATGAGACGCAGCCGCAAGGTCAAGATACTCGCAACGCTGGGACCTGCCTCGTCCGAAGAGCATATGATCAAGGCGCTGTTCGAGGCCGGCGCCGACGTCTTCCGTATCAATATGAGCCATGCCGACCACGCGCTGATGCGTACGCTGGTCGAACGGATCCGCAGGGTCGAGGACCAGGTCGGCCGCCCGATCGGCATCCTTGCCGACCTGCAGGGTCCCAAGCTCAGGGTCGGCAAATTCAAGGACGGCTCGGCCGAGCTCGAGGCCGGCCAGACCTTCACCCTGGACGACCAGGACAAGCCGGGTGACGCGACGCGGGTATTCCTGCCGCACCCCGAAATCCTGAGCTCGGTGAAGCCGGGCGACCGGTTGCTGGTCGACGACGGACGGCTGCATCTGCGCGCCGACAAGAGCGACGGCAAGTCGATCGTCTGCACCGTCGTCTCCGGCACCAAGATATCGGATCGCAAGGGCGTGAGCCTGCCCGACACCGACCTTCCCCTCGGCGCCCTGACCGACAAGGACCGCAAGGATCTGGACGCGGTGCTGGCGACCGGGGTCGACTGGATCGCGCTGTCGTTCATCCAGCGTCCGGAAGACCTCGCGGAAGTGCGCAAGGTGGCGCGTGGCCGGGCCGCGCTTCTGGCCAAGATCGAGAAGCCGCAGGCGGTGGCGCGACTTTCCGAGATCATCGAACTTTCCGACGCGCTGATGGTGGCGCGCGGCGACCTCGGCGTCGAGATGCCACTCGAAGCGGTTCCCGGCATCCAGAAACAGATCACCCGTGCCTGCCGCAAGGCCGGCAAGCCGGTGGTTGTGGCGACCCAGATGCTGGAATCGATGATCTCTGCGCCTGTGCCGACACGCGCCGAGGTTTCCGACGTCTCCATCGCCGTGTTCGAGGGCGCCGACGCGATCATGCTGTCGGCGGAATCGGCGGCAGGCGACTATCCGGTCGAGGCCGTCTCGACGATGAACCGCATCGCCGAGCAGGTGGAGCGCGATCCTCTCTATCCCGGCATCATCAATGCCCAGCGTTCCGAGCCAGAGCCGACCGGGGCCGATGCGATCTCGCTCGCCGCGCGGCAGATCGCCGAGACGCTGAAGCTGTCGGCGATCGTCACCTATACCTCGTCGGGGACGACCGGGCTGCGCGCCGCGCGCGAACGTCCGCAACTGCCGATCATCGCGCTGTCGCCCGTGCTGCAGACGGCACGCCGCCTGTCGCTCGTCTGGGGCACGCATTGCGTGGTGACCGGCGACGCCAACGATCTGGACGACATGGTCGATCGCGCCTGCCGCATCGCCTATGACGAGCAGTTCGCGCGCTCCGGCGACCGCATCATCGTCACGGCCGGCGTGCCGCTGAGGACGCCCGGCGCGACCAACATGCTGCGCATCGCCTATATCGCCTCGGACGGGCGGGGCGGACTGTAATATCCTGAACTACTGCGCCGGCTGGGCGAGCGGCGGCTTGGGATCGGGGCAACGCTCGACCGGGCCGAAGGCGTCGCCGGCGACGCGGCGCTCGACGGACTTCGCGGCGGCCTGCAGGTCGACCGGCCGGCCGGCGACCTTCTCGATCGCGGCGACAATGAGGTCCGGCGCGATCCAGTCCGGCTTGTGGCCCAGATTGTCGACCCAGACGAGTTCGGCGCCCGGTATGTCACGGGCCAGGCCTTCCGAGTGGATTTCCTCGTAGACCACGGTGTCGCGGTTGCCCGAGATCACGACGGCCGGTACGGCGACCTCCGAATAGCGCGGCGCGGCCTCGACCACGTGGTCGTAGAGGCCGGCGACGTCGATCGCATTGGCGTGAAAGGCACCCGGCCGCAGCACGAGCCCGATCGAGGCGTCCTCGACATATCGGTCTGGCAATCGGTTGGGCGAGAACACGCAGGCGCTGGCGGCGTTCATCCGCAAGATGCCGCCCGGCCAGGCGAGCGTCTCGGCGAAGACCCGGCCGACGACCGGGATCGCGGTCAGCGCGTAGTACCAGGAGGTCCCGGCTCCCGGCCAGGGATGCGAGGCGGCGGAGACGAAGACGAGGCCGGACGTCCTGCCCGGGTGGGCGAGCGCAAAGGCGGCGGTGACAGCGCCGCCGAAGGAGTGTCCGACAATGACGGCGTGCTTCATGCCCAGTTCGTCCATCAGCGCGGCGATGGTGTCGGCCTGACCGAAGGGGGTTTCGTTGGTTCGACCGCGGCCCGACCAGCCATGGCCCGGGCGGTCGAAAAACAGCATCTCGGCACGGCCTTCGAGAAGCGGACGGAGCGGAAGCATCTGGTCCTTGAGGTTGCCGCTCGCGCCGTGGACGAAGACCAGCGGCGGCAGGTCGCCGTCGGCAGGGCCGGGGACGTGCATGTAGTGCATCCGGGTTCCGGCGACCGTCATGAATTCACCTGCCGGGGGATTGCGGCGCTCGATAAGCCACGCGCCAACGCGGCTGACGCCGGCCAGGCCGAAAAACAGGGCGAACACAAACGCGATGAGTGCCGTGACGAGATTCATGTCGGGGAGATTACGGTGAGAATTGCGAAAAAGTTGCGCAGGAAAGGGATGCAGGAGCGGTTAGATGCCTTCGCCCGTCAGCTCCTCGGTGAGGGTGACGACCTCGCCCTGTGCCTCGCGCATCATCGGGTAGATGTCGAGCACGCGGCGGTAGGCCGAAAGCGCTGCCTTCTTGTGTCCGGACGCCTTGAGAATGCCGGCCATGCCGCTCAGGGCCCCGAAATGGCGCGGCTCCAGACGCAGCGTCCGCTCGATGTCGCTCATCGACTTGGCGTGATCGTTCATCATGAAGTGGACGGTGGCGCGACGGTTCCAGCCCTCGGCGAAATCCGGCTCGAGGATGACGACCTGATCGAGGAAATCCAGCGCGATATCGAACTTCTTGGCCTTCATCGCGTCGTCGGCCCATTGCATCATGAGGTCGACCGTCGCGCTGCCCGAGGCGCGCCATTCGGCCCAGATCCGCCCGGCGATCCTGACGGCCGCGCGCTCGTTGCGCTCACGCTTCAATTCGCCGAACAGCCTGTCGAGATCCGAAAGCGCGTCGGTGGGCGTCACTGCCGTGGAGAGCGGCGCATCGGAAGCGCGCGCCGGCAGGGACGCGACGAACGCCAGGACAACAAGCGCAAAAAATCGCATGGCGGGAGTCTAGCCCGCCATGCGATCGCGTCAAACTGAAATTCGCGTGAAGGCGCGAGGGCCCTCAGCCCTGGCGGGCCTTGAAGCGCGGATCCGTCTTGTTGATGATGTAGATGCGCCCCTTGCGGCGGACCATGCGGTTGTCGCGATGGCGGCTCTTGAGGGCCTTGAGCGAGTTCTTGATCTTCATCGTCTTCGTCCGTTCGTGTGGGCCGTCGAGGCCATAAACAAGGCGCGCCTCGCGGCGCGCCGGAATTCGTTGCTGGCTCATAAGGGAAAGGCGGTGGCCGTGTCAAGGCGCAGCCACCGCGCCATAGCCGGGGTCGGTCCCGCGATTGCCGCCTTTTTCTGGCCATCGGAAGGGGTATTCTCCGCACGGGTTTGGGAGCCAAGGGCATGCGAGACAGGTTTCGCACAGCACGGGCGATCGTGAAGACGGCAAGGCTGGCGCTTTTGTGCGGCGCCATCGGCGTGTCGTCGTTCGGCGCCGCGGCAGGGCCGGCGGAGGATGCCGGAACCGATGCGGCCGCGATCCAGCGTTTTCTCGACGCCGGCAAACCGAAGGACGGCGAGATTTTCGCCCGCGATGCGCTGGCGCGCGCCGAGGCCGCGCTCGGCCCGGACACGCTCGAAACCGCAAATCTCTACCGGCTGATGGGCGATACGCTGTTTGACCAGCGCGACTACGCGGCCGCCGAACCGTGGTTCCGCAAGGCGCTCGCCGTGCGGCGCGCCAGGCTGGGCGACAGCCATGCCGATACGGCGCGCTCGGTTGGCGATCTCGCGGTGACGCTGAAGTCGATGCGCAAGTTCGACGAGGCCGAACCGCTCTACCGCGAGGCGATCGACATCCGCGTGCGCGCGTTCGGCGCCGAGCACGAGGAGGTGGCCAAGAGCTGGTTCCGCCTGGCGCGGTTCCACGACGGCAAAGGCGACTATCTGAAGGCAGCCGAAATCCTCGAGACGGCGGTCGCCATCGGAACGAAGGCGCTCGGCGCCGAGGATCCGCTGGTCATCGGCTGGGAGGGCGAGCGCGCCGCCATGCTGTTCGACGGCGGCGACACGGCGGCGGCCGAGCCGGCCTATCGGGACGTGATCGGGCGCGCCGAGCGGGTTCTCGCGCCGGACGATCTCTACCTCGCGACGTTCCGGCAGGGGCTGTCGAACCTCCTGCGCCAGTCGGGACGTTTCGGCGAGGCCGAGACGCTGAACAGGGCGGCGCTGGCAACGCGCCTGGCCAAGCTCGGCCCCGAACACCCGGCAGTCGCCTCGTCGCTCGAAAGCCTTGGACGCTGCATGGAGCAGACCGACCGGCCGAAGGAGGCGTTCGACGCCTATAGCCAGGCGCTGGCGATCCGCGAGAAGACTGCCGGCGCGGAAAGCCCGCCCGTTGCGACGATGCTGACGCGAGTCGGCGTCGTCGAGCTGTGGCTCGACCGGAACATCGACGCGGAGCGGAGCTTTCGCCGCCTTCTCGACATCGAGGTCAAGCTGCACGGGCCGGACAGCGCGCAGGCGGGCGATGCGGCGCGCTGGATCGCCAATGCGCTGAAGGGGCAGGAACGCGAGGCCGAGGCGGAGATCTTCGCGAAGCGGGCCCTGGCGATCAGCGAGGTCACCTACGGGCCGGATCACGTCATCACCGCCTATGATCTCATTTCGCTCGGCCTGATGTTCGCCGGCCAGCAGCGTTTCGACGAGGCCGAGCCGATGCTCGTCAGGGCGCTCGAGGTGATGGACATGAGCGAGGCGACGCGCAAGCACGCCATCGCTGCGCGCACCGTGCTCTCCTTCGCCAAGCTCAGCACCAATGATTTCGACACCGCGTCGGCCTATGCGGAACGCGCGCTGGCGGATTCGATCGAGCTCAACGGCGCCGAGCACAGCGACACCGCGAACATGATGCTGTCGCTGGCGTTCATCCGCATGTACCAGAACCGGCCCGACGAGGCACAGAAGCTTGCCGACGAGGCCGGACGCATCTTCGAGCCGCTGCCGGTGCAGAGCCGCGCCTACATCCGCACAATCAGCCTCAGGGGCAGCATCGCGCTCAAGAAGAACCGCGCCGCCGAGGCGCTCGGCCTGTTCGAGCGCGTGCGGGACATGCTCTCGCAACAATACGGGCCGGACAATGTCGAACTGCAGTCGGCCTTCTCCGACATCGGCAAGGCGGCTTTCGCGCTTGGAGATTATGCAGAGGCCGTCGCCAATCTCGAGCGCTCGACGGCGATGATCGAGCGCATCGCCGAGGTCAACAGTGAGATGGCGTTCACCAGCCGAACCGGCGATATCGAGGACGCGGCGGTGGCGCGCGGTGCTGTGTTCGACCACCTCGTGAAGGCCTATGACCGGCTGTCGCCCGAAGGCAGCGCAGACCGGGCCGAGGCCGCGGAAAAGGCCTTTCTCGTCGCCCAGCGGGTGATCGAATCTGAGGCGGCGACTGCGCTCGCACAGATGGCGGCGCGGCAGGCGGCGGGAACCGGCGAACTCGCCGGACTGGTGCGCGAGCGGCAGGACCTGGTCGATCTGTGGCGCGCCGAGGACCGCAAGCTGACCGCGCTCCTGGCCGTACCGCCCGACAAGCGGGACGAGCGACGGGTCGAGGAGGTTCGCGGCAAGCTCGCCGCGGCCGACCGGCGGATCGGCGACATCGACGCCGCGCTGCAATCGGGATTTCCCGATTTCGCCGAACTGCAGAAGCCCGGCGCGCTGGATTTCGACGCCGTGCGTGCGCGGCTCGCCGATGACGAGGTGCTGCTGCTCTACGCCGATACGAGCAGCCTCGGCGCGACCGATTTCGAGACCTATCTCTGGGCAGTACCGAAGGTTGGACCCGTTCGGTGGATCAGGCTGGCGCCTTCGACGCGGCAATTGTCGTCCGACGTCAGGACCCTGCGCGAGATGATGGGGTGGGGCCGCAGACGCGCGGCGCGGCCGCGTTCGGCAGCGGCACGACCGGCGACCGCAGCGCGCGGGTGCTTGCGAAGGCCCACCAGCTCTACGAGGCGACGCTCGCGGGCGTGGCGGACATGATCGCGGGCAAGGACCTGGTGATCGTCCCGTCGAAG
Source organism: Rhizobiaceae bacterium (assembly GCA_023953775.1). Lineage (GTDB taxonomy): Bacteria > Pseudomonadota > Alphaproteobacteria > Rhizobiales > Rhizobiaceae > JAMLJD01. The sequence continues at coordinate 41,200 of JAMLJD010000019.1, forward strand.
AAGCTTGCCGGCCTGCCGTTCCATCTGATGGTTTCGCAGACGCCGGCGGCGAGCGACGATGCCTATCGTGACGCGCACTGGCTGGCGCTCGATCACGCCATCATCGTGCTGCCGTCTGTTGCAGCGCTCGATGCCGCGCCGGCCGGCGACGCGCGCGTCGCCGGCCGTACGCCCTATGTCGGCTTCGCAAACCCGCTGCTGACCGGCCGCGATGGCACCGACAGGAGCGCCTTCGCGCGGTCGGGCTGTGCGCCGGCCATGGAGGCGGAGACGCTGGTCGCTTCGGCGGAATTGCCGGAGACGCAAAGCCTTTTCCGGGGCGCGATGGCCGACGTCGACGCGGTGCGGAGCCTGGCGCCGCTGCCCGAGACGACGGACGAGGCCTGCGCCGTCGCCGAAACGCTTGGCGCGGCCCCCGAGGCCGTCAGGCTCGGCAAGGACGCGACCGAGGCCGAAGCCAAGCGGATGTCGGAGGACGGCGAACTGGCGCGCGCCCGCATCCTCCATTTCGCGACCCACGGCCTGGTGTCGGGGGAACTGTCCGGTCTGGCAGAGCCGGCGATCGTCCTGACCCCGCCGGACGAGCCGAGCCGCGAGGATGACGGGCTGCTCACCGCCTCCGAGGTGACCACGCTGAAGCTCAATGCCGACTGGGTGATCCTCTCGGCCTGCAACACGGCCGCCGGCGACGGCGGCGGCGAGGCGTTGTCCGGCCTCGCGCGGGCCTTCTTCTACGCCGGAGCGCGGGCCCTGATGGTATCGCACTGGCCGGTCAATTCGGATGCCGCGGTGCGGCTCGCCACCGGGGCGATCGGCGAGATCGCCGCAGATCCGAGCGTCGACCGGGCGGAGGCGCTGCGCCGGGCCATGGTGGCCGAGATCAAGCGCGGCGGACGCCATGCCGATCCCGCCAACTGGGCGCCGTTCATCCTCGTCGGCGCGTCGCGGTGAGGCTTAGCTCCTTGAGCGCAGCCGGGTAAAGTGGCCCATCTTGCGGCCCGGGCGGGTCTCTGCCTTGCCGTAGAGATGGACCATCACATCGGGCTCGGCTGCCAGCGCGGCGGCGCGTTCCACGTCCGCGCCGATCAGGTTTTCCATCACGCAATCCGAATGGCGGTCGCTTGTGCCGAGCGGCAGGCCGACGATCGCCCTGACGTGCTGCTCGAACTGCGAGATGACGCAGGCCGCCTCGGTCCAGTGGCCGGAATTGTGGACGCGCGGGGCGATCTCGTTGACCAGTACGGCGCCGTCACCCAGGACGAAGAATTCCACGCCGAGCACGCCGACATAGCCGAGCGCGTCGACAATGGCGAAGGCCGCGTCGCGGGCAGACGTTGCGGTGCGGGCTGAAACGCCGGCAGGCACCGTCGAGCTATGCAGGATGCCGTCGCGGTGGACGTTGCGCGCCGGATCGTAGGCGGCCCTCGATCCGTCGCGGCCTCCCGCGGCGATCACAGAAATCTCGCAGTCGAATTCGACGAAGCCCTCGAGGATCAGCGGCACGCCGCCCATCGCGTCGAAAACGCCTTCGGTGTCGCGGGCAGCGGCATTCCGGAATACGCGCTGACCCTTGCCGTCATAGCCCATGCGCCGCGTCTTGAGGACGCCGCTGCCGCCGAAGCGTTCCAGCGCGGCGGCAAGGCCGGCATCGTTGTCCACAGGCGCGAAGGGAGCTGTGGATATCCCGATGCCGTTGAGGAAGGTTTTTTCCGCCAGCCGGTCCTGCGATGCCTCGAGCGCGGCGGCAGGAGGGAAGACCGCGACGCGTTCCGGCAGCGCGCGCAGGGCCGCGACCGGCACGTTCTCGAACTCATAGGTGATCACATCGGCCGCGGCGCCGAGTTCGGCGAGAGCGTCGGCATCGTCATAGGCGGCGACGAGATGACGGTTTGCGACCTGCTCGGCGGGACAGAAGGCCTGAGGCTCCAGCACCAGCGTCCGGTAGCCCAGTCGGGCAGCTGCCATTGCCAGCATGCGCCCGAGCTGGCCGCCGCCGATGATGCCGATGGTCGCGCCGGGCGGCAGCGCGCCGCTCATGCGTCGTCCTTCGGACGGTCGGCGACCCTGTCCGTCTGGGCGGCGCGCCAGGCGTCGAGCCGTGCGGCGAGGCCGTCATCGGAAAGGGCGAGGACCGCCGCGGCGAGCAGCGCGGCATTGGCGGCGCCGGCCTTGCCGATCGCCAGCGTACCGACCGGAATTCCGGCCGGCATCTGGACTATCGAGTGAAGCGAATCGACGCCGGACAGCGCCCTGGATTCGACCGGTACGCCGAAGACAGGAAGCGGCGTCAGCGCCGCCGTCATGCCCGGCAGGTGCGCGGCCCCACCGGCACCGGCGATGATGACCTTGAAGCCGTCCGCCCTGGCGCCGCGCGCGAAATCATACAGGCGCTGGGGCGTGCGGTGGGCCGAAACGATCCGCGCCTCGTGGGAAATCTCCAGCTCCGCGAGAATGTCGGCGGCGTGTTTCATGGTCGCCCAGTCGGACTGGCTTCCCATGATGATGGCGACGTCGGATTGTGTCATGCGGCGGTCCGGTGAAGGCCCGATCGGATCAGGCGATGATGTCGGGGATGATGCGATCCTCGAGCTGCTGGAGCTTGTCCTTCAGTGCGAGCTTCTTCTTTTTCATGCGCTGGATCTGCAGTGGGTCGCAGCCGGTGGCGATCATGGCGTTGATCGCCGCGTCGAAGTCGGCATGGTCCTGTTTCAGCCGCGCAAACTCAAGACGAACCTCGGCCTGTTCCTGTTCCGACATATGCAGTGACCGTTCCGGGGACCGACGCGCGAGCGTCCGTTGGCGGGACCGGCAAACCCGATTGCCAGCGTGGGCGGCCCTTAGCACATTTCGCCCGATTCGGAAATGCTACCACCGAAAGTTCGACACGAAACGCGACCGGTGGCACACTGTCATCGGGCCGTCATCGATTCTTCGTCGGAAGGTCCGCGCGGCCCGCGAGGAAAGACGAAAGGGAGAGCCATATGTCTCTTGCATCGCATCTTGCAGAGCTGCAGCGCAAACACGGCGATCTTGAACGCGAAATCGACGACGCGATGAACCATCCGTCGGTCGACGATTTCGAACTCTCGAGGCTCAAGCGCCGCAAGCTGGCGATCAAGGACGAAATCGAGAAACTGAGGCTCACGCCGACGCGGCACTGAGTGTCCAAGGGTTCCGAACCCTAAACCCCGGCCGCGGCACTACGAGCACATGCAGCCAGGTGGAATGACCCGGCATCGCATGAATGTTTGAAGTTGAAATCCGGACCAAGCTTCCGTTCCCGGAGCAAGGTCCAGTATGCCGCGGCGGACCGATGCGGTATTTCATGCGGCCGTGCCGAGCGGCCCCTCTAACGTTTTTTGCCGAGACAGGCGCCGTGCAGGCGCCGGCCCGCGATGTGGCCCGTGGCGGACCCGCCGGCGGGTCGCTGCTGCTATTGGGTTTCCCAGAACTGATCGAGCCAGATGTTCAGTTTTATCAGGCCCGGCCCGCCGATGGAGTAGATGCGGCGCGTTCCCTCGGCCCGCGCGCTGACGAGGCCGGTGTCGAGCAGGACCTTGAGGTGCTGGGAGACGGCCGGCCTGGAAACCGGCAGGCCGTCGGCGAGTTCACCGACGGTCTTGGGGCCGCGGCGCAGCTCCTCGAGGATATGGCGACGGTTCGAATCGGCGATCGCCGCAAAGGCGTCCTGTTCGCTCATATGCCTTTGTACGGCGAAATGCAGGTTCGCCTCAACCGTCGTGTTCAGGGTCGCTGCGCGGATCGAGCATCACCGCCGCCGGCGTCACCGCCCGCTCGGAGGGCAGGGTCTTGAACGCCTCGCGTTCGTCGAGCGGTATCGGCGCGCGCCTGGAGATGCGCAGCGCGGCGTATCCGGCGAGCAGGATATGCGCCAGTGCGGTTGCCAGGAACAGGCTTTCCGGCCTCAATACCGTCATCAGGCCGGCGCCCAGCAGCGGCCCGGCCATGGTGCCGAAGCCGTAAAGCATCAGCAGGCCACCGGACAGCTTGACGAAATCCTCGGGATTGGCGTGGTCGTTGGCGTGGGCGACGGCGATCGAATAGAGCGTGTAGGCGAGCGCGCCGTAGGCGGCCGTCATCGTCAGCACGACGACGCCGGAGCGCGGCGCGGCGACGAACAGCAGGAGGCCGAAGACGGCGGAGCCGAGCGCCGCGCCGACCATCACGAAGCGACGGTCGGTGCGATCCGAGATGCGCCCGATGGGCAACTGAACCGCCGCGCCGGCCACGACCGCGAGGCTCATCATCAGCGCGATTTCCGCCGTCGAGATGCCGATCCGCGCGCCATAGACGGCGCCGAGCGTCCCCCAGGCACCGTTGGCGACGCCCGCGAGCAGGCAGGCCGCGGCAGCGATCGGCGAGTTGGTGTATAGGCCGCGAAGATCGAGCTTGACCTCGGCGAGCGGCTTCGGCGTCACAGCCGTCGAAACCGCCGTGGGGATCAGCGACAGACAGAACAGGATGCCGGCGATCATGAACAGCGGCGCCGCAGAGACGTCTCCGCCGGCGACGATCATCTGGCCGCCCATGATCGAGGCGTAGGTCACCATCATGTAGAGGCCGAACACGGTGCCGCGGTTTTCGTTGGTGGCGCGCTCGTTGAGCCAGCTTTCGATGACCATGAATGCGCCGGCCATGCAGAAGCCGGTGAAGACGCGCAGGATCACCCAGACCGTCTCGTTGACGACAAGGCCGGTCATGAGCGCGATGATCGCGCCCAGCGACGCAAAGGCGCCGAAGGCGCGGACATGGCCGACGCGGCGCACCAGGCGCGGAGCGAAATAGCACCCTGCGACGAAGCCGCCCGCCCAGGCCGTGCCGAGCAGGCCGAGGGAGGTCGTCGAAAAGCCTTCGGCCTGGCCGCGCAGCGGCAGGAGCAGGCCGTGAAGGCCCGACCCGGCAAGGAGGAATGCGGTGCCCAGTAACAGGGCAATAATGGGAGCGAATGCCTGCGACATCAATCGGTTCCGGGCAGCGGGGCGGTTGTCGAGAACGGGCGGGACCGCACGATTCGGCGGACCGGCAGGCCGTGTATGCTATTTATGGCGGAAAAATGCCTCCGCCGCAGCCTTCGTCGCGTCCTTTGAGCGCAGTTCGGCTTCGAGACGCTCGATCTCCGCGCGAAGCTGCCCGATACGCTCGCCCAGCTCGGCGACCGAAAGCAGTGCAAGGTCCTGACCAATCTCATGAACGCGGGCGACCTTGCGAGGTTCGTCCTCGAAGATGCTCAATTCGGCGTCCTCCCTTTGCCACGGCGCCGGCACAGACTACATAATCGACGGCCCGCTAGGCAAATCGCCAGACGGCCTAAACCGACGCGCAAACCAGGCAGGGACCGCGAACGATGGCAGGCACGAAACGCATACCGGAGCGCATGACGGCAGTGGCGATCAGCGAGCCAGGCGGCCCGCTGGTGCTCAAGCCGGAAAAGCGCCCGGTTCCGCAACCGGGCGAAGGCGAGATCCTGATCCGGGTCCGGGCCGCGGGCGTCAACCGTCCCGACGTCCTCCAGAGACAGGGCGCATATCCGCCACCGCCGGGCGCTTCCGACCTTCCCGGCCTCGAAGTCTCCGGCGAGGTGGCCGCGCTCGGTCCCGGCACGTCGCGCTGGCACGAGGGCGACCTGGTCTGCGCGCTGACGCCGGGCGGCGGCTACGCGGACTATTGCGTGGTGCACGAGACCAACGCCCTGCCGATACCGCACGGCTTCACGTTCACCGAAGCGGCGGCGATCCCCGAAACGTTCTTCACCGTATGGCACAACGTGTTCCAGCGCGGCGGGCTGAAACCGGGCGAGGCGTTCCTTGTCCATGGCGGCTCGTCCGGAATCGGTACGACGGCGATACAGCTCGCCTCGGCCTTCGGCGCTTATGTGATCACCACCGCAGGGTCCGCGGAAAAGTGCGAGGCATGCCTGAAGCTCGGCGCCGATCGCGCGGTGAACTACAGGGAGGAGGATTTCGTCGAAGCCGTGAAGCAGGCCACCGAAGGCCGCGGCGTCGACGTCATACTCGACATGGTCGGCGGCGACTATGTCGGCCGCAACTACGACGCCGCCGCGCCCGACGGCAGGATCGTCCAGATCGCCTTCCTGCGCGGTCCCGTGGCCAGCGCGGATTTCTCCAAGCTGATGATCAAGCGGCTGACCCATACCGGGTCGACGCTGAGGCCGCGACCGGTCGCCTTCAAGGGGCAGATCGCGGCCGAGCTGGAAAGCCGGGTCTGGCCGTTGCTCGCCGAGCGCAGGATCGCGCCGGTGATGGACATGATCTACCCGCTCAAGGAGGCGTGGCGCGCGCATGAGCGGATGGAGGAAGGCGAGCATATCGGGAAGATCGTGCTCGACGTGATGTGAGCAGGGCTATCGCGCGGCAACCCGCAGGCCAGGAAGAATCGGCCGGCGCCCGCCACACCGGCATTGACATGTCGGGCCGGCTTCGCCACCTCAACCAGGTCTCACCGAGGACATTGAGAGGCAGACAGTCTTGAGCGACCATCCCTTCGCACCCGCAGCCCGCCGGCGCACGGTCGCCGTGGATGTCGGCGGCGTCGTCGTTGGCGGCGGCGCGCCGGTGGTCGTCCAGTCGATGACCAACACCGACACGGCCGACGTCGACGCAACGGTGGCGCAGGTCGCCGCGCTCCATCGCGCCGGATCGGAAATCGTCCGCATCACGGTCGACCGCGACGAGAGCGCGGCGGCGGTTCCGAAGATCCGCGAGCGGCTGGAACGGCTGGGCATCCACGTCCCGCTGGTGGGCGATTTCCACTATATTGGCCACAAGCTCCTGGCCGACCATCCGGCCTGTGCGGAGGCGCTCGCCAAGTACCGCATCAATCCGGGCAATGTCGGGTTCAAGGAAAAGCGCGACCGCCAGTTCTCGGCGATCGTCGAGACGGCGATCCGCCACGGCAAGCCGGTGCGCATCGGCGTCAACTGGGGGTCGCTCGACCAGGAATTGCTGACGCGGCTGATGGACGACAACCAGAAGGCCGGCTCGCCGCTGACCGCGTCGCAGGTGATGCGCGAGGCGATCGTGCAGTCGGCGCTGATCTCGGCGTCGCTCGCCGAGGAGATCGGACTGCCGCGCAACGCGATCATCCTGTCGGCCAAGGTCAGCCAGGTCCAGGACCTGATCGCCGTCTATGCCGAGCTCGCGCGCCGCTCCGATCACGCGCTGCATCTCGGCCTGACCGAGGCCGGCATGGGTACGAAAGGCATCGTCGCCTCGTCGGCGTCGATGGGCATCCTGCTGCAGCAGGGGATCGGCGACACGATCCGCATCTCGCTGACGCCCGAACCCGGCGGCGACCGCACCCGCGAGGTGCAGGTGGCGCAGGAACTGCTCCAGACGATGGGGTTCCGGCAGTTCGTGCCGATCGTGGCGGCCTGTCCGGGCTGCGGGCGCACCACCTCGACGGTGTTCCAGGAGCTGGCGCAAACGATCCAGGAGGACATCCGGCGCAACATGCCGGTCTGGCGCGAGAAATATCCTGGCGTCGAGGAGCTCAAGGTCGCGGTGATGGGCTGCATCGTCAACGGTCCGGGCGAATCGAAGCACGCCGACATCGGCATCTCGCTGCCCGGGACCGGCGAGACGCCAGCCGCGCCGGTCTTCATCGATGGCAAGAAGGCCGTGACGCTACGCGGGCCGAAGATCGCCGAGGAGTTCCAGACGATGGTCGCCGACTATATCGAGCAGCGCTTCGGCCACGGGCGCAACGCCGCGGAGTAGAGCGGATCAGGCGGAGGCCGCCTGCGCCGCCTGCCCGCCCATCCATTTCTCGATCTTCTCGGCGAGGCGGTCGGGCGAGACCGGCTTAGAGATATAGTCGTCCATGCCGGCGTTCAGGCACTTCTCGCGGTCGCCCTTGAGCGCATGGGCGGTCACGCCGATGATCGGCGTGTGCCGGTCGGCCGCCCCGTCGAACTCGCGGATCGCGGCGGTCGCCTCGAGACCGTTCATTTCCGGCATGGATACGTCCATCAATATCAGATTCGGCCTCAGCGCCTTGTGCATCTCGACGGCGGTTCGGCCGTTTCCGGCGATCCGGTAGGACAGGCCGAGACCATTGAGGATCTGGCTGAAGACGAGCTGATTGACCTCGTTGTCCTCGGCGACCAGAACATCGACCGACCGCTCAGTCACGCTGCGCGGCACCTGCACCGGTGCCCGCTCTACGGGCGGTGCCGGTCTCTGGCGGGCGGGCTGCAGTCGCGACGCGGTGGAATAGTCCGGCGCCCGTGCCATCTGCATGGCCGAGACGATGGTCTCGAGCAGCGCGGACGAGCGTGCAGGCTTGTTGAGCTGCGCCGCGATGCCGCATTCGACAGCGAGACGGCTCGTCTCGGCCTGATCGACCGAGGTCAACATGATGACCGGAATCCGTTCGCAGCCCTGCAACGCCTTGATCCGCCGGGCGACCTCGACGCCGTTGAGATCGGGCATCTGGTAGTCGAGGATAATGCAGTCGACGTCGAGCCCGAGCTCGACGGACCGCTCCAGGAAGGCCAGACCGACCGCGCCGCTCTCCGCCACCGCGCAGTCGAAGCCCCAGCTCTTGAACTGTTCGGTGAGGATCGACCGGTTGATCGCATTGTCGTCGATGGCAAGGATGCGCGCGCCGGACACGTCGATCGGGACCGGCGTGACCGCCGGCGCCGAATGGTCGACCGCGAAGGATGCCGTGAACCAGAAGGTCGATCCCTTGCCGGGCATGCTCTCGGCGCCGATCTCGCCGCCCATCAGCTCGACGAGGCGCGAGGCGATCGCCAGCCCGAGGCCGGTTCCCTCGTGGCGGCGCGTCGAGGAGGAATCGACCTGCGCGAATTTGTCGAACACCGACTGCAGCTTGTCGGCGGGGATACCGATGCCGGTATCCTCGACACGGACCCTGATAGCGACCTGCTCATCTTCGCGTTCGCCGGAGACGTCGACGAGCACGTGGCCGCGCTCGGTGAACTTCACCGCATTGCCGATAAGGTTGGTCGCGACCTGGCGGAAACGCCCGACATCGCCGATCACCGACTGCGGCAGTTCCGGATCGATGCGCACGATGAGTTCGAGGTCCTTCTCCGCGACGCGCGCCGAAACCAGCGTCGCCACGTCCTCGATCGCCTCGCCGAGGCGGAATGGCGCGGGATCGAGCTCGAGCTGCCCGGCGTCGATCTTGGAGAAGTCGAGGATGTCGTTGATGATCGTCAGAAGGGCGTTGCCCGACTTCACGATGACGTCGACGAACATGCCCTGGCGCTTGTCGAGCTCGGTCCGCGACAGAAGCTCGGCCATGCCGAGCACGCCATTCATCGGGGTGCGGATCTCGTGGCTCATATTGGCGAGGAACTCGGACTTCGCCCGGTCCGCCGATTCGGCAACCGAGCGGGCCGTCTCGAGCGATGCGTTGGCCTCGCTCAAACGCTTGTGGGCCTCGGAGATCCGGCGCAGCATCGGCTCGAAGACGCGCAAGCCAAGCAGAGCGGCGAACGTAACGATCATCAGGGCGACGATCATCAGTGTGTATTGCAGCGCGCCGTAGCCTTCGACCATATCGGCATGCAGCCGCTCGAGCGTCGCCTGGAGGTTTGGCCGCACCCGCTCGCCGGCGGCTTTCTGCAACTCGGCGAAGACACGCTGCGCGGCAGGCAGGGAATAGTCGCGGAAGATGTCGAGCCGGTCGGCGTGGGTGAGGACCTCGCGGACGTCCTTCTTGAGCGAGTTGATCCCGCCCGTGCCGTCCCAGATTTCGCGGACGGATGCCGGCATCGGCCGACCGGCGACGGCGGCGAGCACCGGTTCGACCGCGAGGGCCGGCGCTTCGGCGCCGTCCTCCTCCGACGTGATCGCCTTGCTCTCGCCCATGCCGACATCGTCGTTGGCGGACCGACGAAGCGTCTCGTAGGCGCGGTCGAGGCGTTCGATAGCGGAGCGGAGCTTGTCCCTGATCGCGGCGCGGGCGGCGTTCGCCGCCTTCCTGCGCTGATCATCGGGAAGGATCGAGGCCGAGCCGGACGACGCGGTGTCGATGCGACTGTTGTCGAGCCGCATGGCCTGGTAGATGACGTCTCCGGTCGCGTCGGCCATGAATGCCATGACCGCGCCGAAGCGCACATTGTTCTTGGAGACCTGGGCCTGCCAGAGGAGATAGGACGAGCCGGCCGCGACAGCGACGACGAATCCCGCCAGGACCGCAAAAAGGCGGCCGCGCATGTAGGCGCGCGTTACGACTGACGACATCGACAAGCCCCGACATCCTTGCTTCGACACCGTTCAATATCGAGCAGTCGGCTTAAGCTGCGATTAACGATGAACGGGAATGTCGATACAGCCTAGCGTTTGCGCTGCGCGACGAAGCGAGCGCAGTTGCGCAGGATGTCGGCCTTGCCGCCATAGGGCTGGAGCAGCGAGGACGCCTGCTCGACCAGGCCGTGGAGCTGGTCGCGGGCCCAGTCGATGCCGTGCAGGCTGGCGAGCGTGGCCTTGCCCGCCGCGCCGTCCTTGCCGGTCGCCTTGCCGACGGTCTCGGGATGTGCGGTGAGGTCGAGCAGGTCGTCGGCGAGCTGGAAGGCGAGGCCGATGGCAGCGCCGAACTCGGCCAGGCGCTCGCGATCCTCGTTGGATGCTCCGGCGACGATCGCCCCGGCCTCGCAGGAGAACCGGATCAGCGCACCGGTCTTCATCGCCTGCAGGGTGATGATGCCGGCTTCGTCCGGTGCGTCCGACGCGGCGGCGAGGTCGAGCGCCTGCCCCCCGACCATCCCGCCGGCCCCCGCGGCGCGGGCGATAGACGACACCAGCGCGGCCCGTATCCCGGGGGCGAGATCGGTCTCGGGCGAGGCGATGATGTCGAAGGTCATGGTCAACAGCGCGTCGCCGGCGAGGATCGCCGTCGCCTCGTCGAATGCCCGGTGGACCGTGGGCCGGCCACGCCGCATGTCGTCGTCGTCCATCGCGGGCAGATCGTCGTGGACGAGCGAATAGCAATGCAGGCATTCCACCGCCGCCGCGACCCGCATCACGGCCTCCCCGGCCACGCCGAACATCGCTGCCGTCTCGATCACCAGAAAAGGCCGCAGCCGCTTTCCACCGGCAAGGACGCCGTGGCGGATCGCCTCCATCAGCCGGTGAGGCCGCGCGATCTCGCCCGGCAACGGGTGATCCGAAAGCAGGACGTGGAGCATCGAATCGACATCGGACGCGGTTCGCGAAAGGATCGTCTCGAAATCGGCGGAGCGGCTGTCTGTCATGCCGCCTGCGATGACGGCAAACCCGCCGCCGGTCAAGAGGAGTGAAGGCTATACCGTTGCGCGCGGCCTGATGCGAGGCTAAGCGGAATGACCGACACACGGGACCGAGACTTGGCCAAGAAACGCAGCCGATTGCTGGAACCGGAGCGCAGGAGCAGAAGCCCGTTGCGGCGCTGGATGTCGCGCATTTTCTGGGTGCTCGTCGTGCTGTGCGCGACGCCGCTCGTGCTGACCATCGTCTACGCGCCATCTTCGGTCCATCCCGTCTCGACGCTGATGCTGAAGGACCTGGCGACGCTCGACGGCTATGACAGGCGCTGGGTGCGGCTCGAGGACATGGGCACGCTGGTCGTGGATTCGGTGGTGATGTCGGAGGACGGGCAGTTCTGCCGCCATGACGGCATCGACTGGGGCGAGTTCCGTGTCGTCCTGCAGGACGCGCTTGCCGGAGAGGCGACGCGGGGTGCGTCGACCATTCCCATGCAGACGGTCAAGAACCTGTTCCTGTGGGGAAGCCGCTCGCATATCCGCAAGGCGATCGAGCTGCCGCTCGCGCTCTATTTCGATGCGGTGCTCCCCAAGGCGCGGATCATGGAAATCTACCTCAACATCGTGGAGTGGGGTCCCAACATCTACGGCGTGGAGGCGGCCGCGCAGCACCATTTCGGCAAGCCGGCACGGGAGCTGACACGCCGCCAGGCAGCTCTGCTTGCGGTGACGCTGCCGAACCCGCTCGAGCGCAACCCGGCAAAGCCCGGACCGGGGCTCAGCCGCATCGCCGCGAAGATCGAACGGCGCGCGCGGGGGGCGGGCGACTACGTCAAATGCCTGCGGTAACGTTTTTTGCCCGGCCCACTGGTCAAACCCGGCCGCGGCGTGTATAGGCACCGCCACTTTCTGAAATTCAGGCTGTCGACGATAGCCCTTCGCAGGGGCCGTCGATCGTCGTTCGAGTGATCTGGAGCAAAGCCGATGGCTGTACCAAAACGAAAAACCTCGCCGTCCAAGCGCGGCATGCGCCGTGCGGCCGACGCGCTGAAGGCCCCGACCTATGTCGAGGACAAGAATTCCGGCGAACTGCGCCGCCCGCACCATATCGACCTGAAGACCGGCATGTATCGCGGTCGCCAGGTGCTGGAGCCGAAGGAAAGCTGATTTTTCCTCCACGCGGATGTGATCGAAAGGACCGGCGATTGCCGGTCCTTTTTCGTTTGGAGCGTGGATCAGGTCTTTTGCGCCGGCGGCCGGCCCGACCACTCAATCTTCGCCGGTGAAGCCTACAGAACCGGTTCCTTCCCCACCTGAAACGGTCTAGACAGTGCGGTATCGGAGTCGAGGGCTGGCCATGCTGAGCAACATACCTTTGATGATCGTCCCGTTGATCCTGTTCAATCTCGGGCTGATGGGGCTGTTCGGCAATGCGCCGGATCCCTGGACGGCCGAGATGTTCGCCGTCGACATGATGTCGGGCGGGCGCTGGGCGATGACGCTGGGCGACCTGATGATCCTCGTCGGGCTGATCTGCCTGTTCTTCGAGATCGTGAAGGCGACGCGGACGTCGACGGCTTCCGTCGTCGACCATCTCTTGTCGACCTTCGTCTTCGTGGCCTTCCTGGTCGAGTTCCTGCTGGTGCGCGGGGCGGCGCATTCGGTCTTCTTCGTCCTGATGATCGCCGCCCTCGTCGATGTCCTGGCCGGCTTCTCCGTCTCGCTGCGCGGCGCGCGGCGCGACATGAGCTTCGGGCGCGAGGAGTAGTCCTACTTCGCCACGGCGACGTAGCCCGCAGCCTCGATCGCGGCTATCGCGCAGGTCTCGTCATTGTCGGACGTGTCGCCCGATATGCCGACGGCGCCGAGCGTTTCGCCCTTCTTCGTGCGGATGAGGACGCCGCCTGGCACGGGGACGATCCTGCCACCCGACACGCCGGAGAGGCCGGTGATGAAATGCGGCCGCTCTATCGCGGTTTCGTTGAGCCAGCGCGACCCCTGGCCGACAGCCAGCGCGCCATAGGCCTTGCCCGACGCGATCTCGAACCGCAGCATCGACGACCCGTCCTGGCGCTGATAGGCGACCGGATGCCCGCCGGCATCGAGCACGGACACGGCGAGCGGCTTGAGGCCGAGTTCGCCCGCCTTGGAGAGGGCTTCCCGGATCATCCTGTTCGCCTTGGCAAGGGGCAGCTGCGGCATGTGTCGTCTCCTTCGATCAATCGGACAGCAGGTCTATGACATTGCGTCCCGACTGTGTATCCCTTCACTCCTTGAACTGTTTCGCCGCAGGGTGGGCGTTCACATCGTCGAGGACAGCGCATGCGCAATTTCGATCTTCCCGGCCGCTCGCCGGTCATTGCCGAGAACGGGATGGCCGCAACGTCGCATCCGCTGGCGACGGCGACGGCGCTCGACGTGTTGCGCGAGGGCGGCAATGCCGTTGATGCCGCGATCGCGGCGGCCGCCGTTCTCGCGGTGGTCGAGCCGCACATGACGGGCATCGGCGGCGACTGCTTCGTGATCCTCGCCGAGCCGGACGGCACGGTTCACGGGTTGAACGGCTCGGGCAGGGCGCCGGCATTGGCCAGCGCCGAGCGGCTGCGCGCCGACGGTCACGTCTCGATGCCGCAGTCTGGGCCGCATTCGGTGACTGTTCCCGGTGCGATCGCGGCCTGGGACGCGCTTGCCGAGCGCTTCGCGAGCAGGGGCTTCGACCGGCTTTTCTCGGATGCCATCGCCTATGCCGAGAACGGCTTCGCCGTGCATCCGCGCGTGGCGAGCGACTGGCAGCGCTTCCCCACCGAGCTGGCCGCCGACGAGGGCGGGTCGCGGCACTACCTCCTCGACGGTGCGGTGCCGGAAACGGGAGACCGCGTGCGCCTTCCCGCGCTTGGGCAGACGCTGCGCCGGATCGCGTCGGATGGCGCAAAGGCGTTCTACGAGGGCGAGATCGCCGCGGAGATAGCTCGCGTTGTGCAGGACAAGGGTGGCGTGCTCTCGGAGGACGATCTGGCGTCGGTCGCGGTCGACTGGGTCACGCCGATCGCAACCAGCTATGGCGGATGCGAGCTGCTCGAAATTCCCCCGAACGGGCAAGGAATAACGGCGCTGATCCTGCTCAACCTTCTGACGGAACTCGACGCGAAGCGGCTTGCGCCGGGCAGCGTCGACAGGCTGCACCTGATGATGGAGGCCGGGCGCATCGCCTACGCCGTGCGCGACCACTATGTCGCCGACCCTGCGGCGATGACCGTGTCGCCCGAGGACCTTCTGTCGGCCCGCTACACGCGGGCGCTTGCGTCGAAATTCGATGCGGAGCGCCGCAACGCGGCCGTGGAACTGCCGGAAGGACCCAACGCAGACACCGTCTATCTGACGGTCGTCGACCGCGACCTCAGGGCCGTGTCGTTCATCAATTCGCTCTATACCGGCTTTGGATCGAAGATCGTGACGCCGAATTCGGGCATCGCGCTGCAGAGTCGCGGCGGCTGTTTCACACTCCGGAAGGGGCACCCCAACGAATATGGCGCGTCGAAGCGGCCGATGCACACGATCATCCCGGCGATGGCACTGCGCGGCGGCAAGGCCTTCGCCTCATTCGGCGTGATGGGCGGCGCCTACCAGCCGATGGGGCATGCCCACGTGTTCTCCAACATCGTCGACCACGGCATGGATCCGCAGGCGGCGATCGACGAGGCGCGCATCTTCTGGGGTGAGGACGGGGTTCTGGAAGCCGAGACGGGCATAGGCACAGCGACGCGCAAGGGCCTCGAGGCAAGGGGGCATCAGATCCGCGACGCGGGCGTGCCGCATGGCGGCGCCCAGGCGATCGTGATCGACCGCGACAGAGGATTTCTGGTCGGCGGTTCCGATCCGCGCAAGGACGGGCTGGCGCTCGGCTGGTAAGACAGTCGGAATCTGAATGCGGGCGGCGGCTCAGCCCTTGCCCATGGACTCGATCTTGCGCTGCATCGCGGCGATCTGATCCTTCAGTTCCTTGAGGTCGTCGTCGGCCTCCACGGGCTCGGGGGCCTCGGGCTCCTGATCCTTCGCAGTCGCCGTGCCCGATTGCGGCATCGGAAAGGGCGAGAACATCCGCATCGCGTTCTGGAACATCTCGACGTTGCGGCGCGTCTGCTCCTCGATCGCCTTCATCGGCGTGGTGATCTTCATCATGTCCATCGGCGTCTTGCCGAAGGCGCCCTTCATCTGCTCGCGAAAGCGCTCCTGCTCCTTCGAAAACGCGATCATCGACTGCTCGAGGAAGCTCGGGACGATCATCTGCATCTGATCGCCGTAGAACGCGATCAACTGGCGCAGGAACGGAATGGGCAGCATGTTCTGCCCGTTCTTGTTCTCGAGCTCGAAGATGATCTGGGTCAGGACCGGATGGGTGATATCTTCGCCCGTCTTGGCGTCCTGCACCGTGAAGTCGTCGCCCTTCTTCACCATTTCGGCGAGATCGTCGAGCGTGACGTAAGTGCTCGTGCCCGTATTGTAGAGGCGGCGGTTGGCGTATTTCTTGATGACCACCGGATCGGCTTTCGCGGGCATCAGCACCTCCAGACAGGACCGCGCGGATGGTAAGGCACGGCTAACAGTTCAATAATTCAACAGGATATGCCTAAATCCTGTCCGATTGAAAGCCATTTGTGCAGTGCAAGAACCTTACCCGGCGTCGGGACGGGCCGGAATTGCGCGCGGACCACCGCGCCTCGGCTCAACGGCGACCGGCCGCATCGAACACTTTCCGGTTTGACTCGGGTTCTTGAAACGGCAAGAACAAGGTGACATCCGGCTTTGCCGGGCCAACCGAAATAGCCACCGGGAGAAGAAATCATGCCCGCTTCCATCGTCATCGCCAGCGCCGCCCGCACGCCGGTCGGCTCCTTCAACGGATCCTTCGCCAACACGCCGGCGCACGAGCTCGGCGCGGTGGTGATCAAGGAGGTGCTTTCGCGCGCCGGCGTCGCGGCCGAAGAGGTCGACGAAGTGATCCTCGGGCAGGTGCTGACGGCGGGCCAGGGCCAGAATCCGGCGCGCCAGGCCTCGATCATGGCCGGGCTGCCCAAGGAAACCACCGCCTGGAGCCTCAACCAGGTCTGCGGCTCCGGCCTGCGCGCCGTCGCGCTGGGCATGCAGCAGATCGCGACGGGCGACGCCAAGGTGATCGTTGCGGGGGGGCAGGAATCGATGTCGCTGTCGCCGCACTGCGCGCATCTGCGCCAGGGCGTGAAGATGGGCGACTACAAGATGATCGACACGATGATCAAGGACGGGCTGTGGGACGCCTTCCACGGCTACCACATGGGCACGACCGCCGAGAACGTGGCGAAGCAGTTCCAGATCACGCGCGAGACGCAGGACGAGTTCGCGCTCGCCTCGCAGAACAAGGCCGAGGCGGCGCAGAAGGCCGGCAAGTTCAAGGACGAGATCGTCGCCGTGACGATCAAGGGCCGCAAGGGCGACACGGTCGTCGATGCCGACGAATATATCCGCCACGGCGCGACGATCGACGCCATGCAGAAGCTGCGGCCGGCCTTCGACAAGGACGGCTCGGTGACTGCCGCCAACGCATCCGGCCTCAATGACGGCGCCGCCGCGACGCTTCTGATGGCGGAAGAGGAAGCCTCGCGCCGCGGGATCAAGCCGCTGGCGCGGATCGTCTCCTGGGCGACCGCCGGCGTCGATCCGCAGATCATGGGAACGGGGCCGATCCCGGCCTCGCGCAAGGCGCTCGAGAAGGCCGGATGGTCGGCGTCCGATCTCGACCTGGTCGAGGCCAATGAGGCGTTCGCCGCGCAGGCCTGCGCGGTCAACAAGGACATGGGCTGGAGCACCGACATCGTCAACGTCAATGGCGGCGCGATCGCCATCGGCCATCCAATCGGCGCGTCCGGCGCCCGCATCCTCAACACGCTGGTGCACGAGATGAACCGGCGCGGCGCCAAGAAGGGCCTGGCGACGCTCTGCATCGGCGGCGGTATGGGCGTGGCGATGTGCGTGGAGGCGATGTGACGCGACCATTGCCCGGCGATCGGCCGCCGGCGGAGGAAAGACGGGTTTCGGCCGGCCAGCTGCCGGCCGCGGCATAAAAGACTTCAAAGGGAGGAGGACCTACATGGCCAGAACGGCACTCGTCACCGGTGGTTCGCGCGGCATCGGCGCGGCCATCTCGATCGCGCTCAAGGATGCGGGCTACAACGTCGCGGCCAACTACGCCGGCAATGACGAGGCGGCGGCGAAGTTCAAGGCCGAGACGGGCATTCCGGTCTTCAAATGGTCGGTCGCCGACTACGACGCCTGCGCCGACGGCATCGGCAAGGTGGAGGCCGAGGTCGGCCCGATCGACGTGCTGGTCAACAATGCCGGCATCACGCGCGACGCGCCGTTCCACAAGATGACGCCTGAGCAGTGGCGCGAGGTGATCGACACCAACCTGTCGGGCGTCTTCAACATGACCCATCCCGTGTGGCCGGGCATGCGCGAGCGCAAGTTCGGGCGGGTCATCACCATCTCGTCGATCAACGGCCAGAAGGGCCAGTTCGCACAGGCGAACTACTCCGCCGCCAAGGCAGGCGATCTCGGCTTCACCAAGGCGCTGGCGCAGGAGGGCGCGCGCGCCGGAATCACGGTCAACGCCGTCTGCCCGGGCTATATCGCGACCGACATGGTGATGGCAGTGCCGGAGAAGGTGCGCGAGCAGATCATTGCGCAGATCCCGGTGGGCCGGCTTGGCGAAGCGGACGAGATCGCGCGCTGCGTGGTGTTCCTCGCGTCCGACGCCGCCGGTTTCATCACCGGGTCGACCATCAGCGCGAATGGCGGACAGTTCTTCGTCTGACAGTTCTGCCTGACGGAAAGTCACAAAGTATCCCGCGGCGAGGTGGCCACCTCGCCGCAAGAAGGCTTCAGGACCAATGGGTCGAACCCGATTCTTGCCCGAAAACCGGCATCCGCTTCCCGGAAAATGATCTAAAGAAGCCGCTTCATCTGCCTGTATGAGCGCTTGTCGAATGCCTTTTGCGCGGCAAGGTGCTGCTCCTTGAGGCGGGCGATGCGCTCGTTCGCCTCTCGGCGGAGCTGCCAGCAGTTGCCGTCCGTCTTCATTTTCCCGAGTGCCGTGCGCATCCGTACGGCGAAGCGCTTGGCGATGGCGACGTGGTGCTGTTCGTGCGCGAGGATTGTCCGTTCGAAGTGCCGACCCCGCCGCGCGACCGATTTCGGGGTTCCCGATGCCGGGCGCCATTTCGGGACGCGGAGCTGGATCCGCAGGCCGACCTCCACCTTGCCGACGCGACAGCCCTTTCCCTGCGCCGGCATGGTCAGGTAGGTCGGGAAGAAGTCGATGATTGCATGGCCGAAGGCCGTCCCCGATCGTGGGGCAGCGCGCCGGACGGCCGACACAAACTCGGCATGCGAGCGGGCGGAGACAAGGTAGTGGCTGGTCTCGACGACCGTACCCGTGACCGTCCATCCGCCGGTTGCGGTGGCGCAGGCCAGTGCGGCAGCGATACGGAACACGCCGCCGGTCACACGCGCTCGTGCCGATATCCGGACGGATCTCATCATCGACCGGCCCCCCATGCCTGTGCCGAAACGAGACCAGAGGTTAACGCAAGCCGCCGGTATCGCGCCACAAAATCGCGTGAAGCGCGGGCGCTTGTGTGAGCGCCTGACAGGAAGGCACAAGATATGGTGGCGAACAAAGACGGAACTACCGCAGGTCAGTGATTCGTCGCCGATTCGTTCCGGCTTTGGCCGGATTGTTAACGCCAGCCGCCGTTCGAGGCAGTTCGGCGTTTACGTCCGATTCAGAAATCCTAACAATTTCCGAATCTTGACTCGCCGGACATGCCACCGCACTGCCGTTGCGTGCGGCCGTTAACGAATTTGGCCGTTTTGTGCCGCGAGGCGCGTGGACCCGATTCAGCATGTGGACCGAAGCGCGCTCGGTGATCAACATCTAGTGGTGAACAAACCGGGAATCGCCGGGTGTCAGTGATTCGTCGCCGATTCGTTCCAGACTCGTTCCAACCGTTAATTCGAACGGTCACCGTTTCGTTTCAATGTGCCGTCACTATATGATCGCGATCGGCTTGCCGCCCGGGTTGCGGCATGGCAATCAGAACCGCACGCGCATCTCGCCCCCGGATGGAACCAGAGAACCGCCTTCGGCGGCAAAGGCCCCGACCTCCAGACCATGACCGTTCAGATGAAGCAGACTGAACCGCTTTTGGTGTCGGGGCGGGACGTGACGGCCATTCTCGGCCCGACCAATACCGGCAAGACCCATCTCGCGATCGAGCGCATGGTGGCGCATGAGAGCGGCGTCATCGGACTGCCGCTGCGGCTCCTGGCGCGCGAGGTCTACCATCGCGTCTGCGAGAAGGTCGGTGCGGAGAAGGTCTCGCTCATCACCGGCGAGGAAAAGATCGTGCCGAGCGGTGCGCGCTATTCGGTGTGCACGGTCGAGGCGATGCCGCGCCACACGGACGCGGCCTTCGTGGCGATCGACGAGGTGCAGCTTGCCGGCGACCTCGAACGCGGCCACATCTTCACGGACCGTATCCTTCATCTCAGGGGGCGGCAGGAGACGCTGCTTCTGGGCGCGGCGACCATGCGCGGCATCCTCGAAAGGCTGCTGCGCGGCGTGTCGGTGGTGACGCGGCCGCGGCTGTCGCATCTCGCCTATGCCGGCTCCAAGAAAATCACGCGGCTGCCGCGGCGCACGGCGATCGTCGCCTTCTCGGCCGACGAGGTCTACGCGATCGCGGAGCTGATCCGCCGGCAAAGGGGTGGAGCTGCGGTCGTGCTCGGCGCACTCAGCCCGCGCACGCGCAACGCACAGGTCGAGATCTACCAGTCCGGCGACGTCGACTTCCTGGTGGCAACGGACGCCATCGGCATGGGGCTTAATCTCGACGTCGACCATGTCGCGTTCGCCCAGAACCGGAAGTTCGACGGCTACCAGTACCGCCAGCTGACCGCGGCCGAGCTGGGCCAGATCGCCGGCCGTGCCGGACGGCATCTGCGCGACGGGACGTTCGGGGTCACCGGACAGGTCGACCCGCTCGAGGACGATCTCGTCAACCGCATCGAGGGACATGATTTCGAGGCCGTGCGGGTCCTGCAATGGCGGACGTCGCGGTTCGATTTCTCGAGCCTCGCCGACCTCAGGGCTTCGATAGAGACGATACCGCCACTCGAGGGCCTGACGCGCGCACTGCCGGCCGTCGACGCGCGCGCGCTCGAGTATCTGGCCCAGGATCCGGAGATCGCCAGGATCGCCGCCGGCACGGAGAAGGTATCGCTGTTGTGGGACGCCTGCGCACTGCCGGACTACCGGCGCATCGCGCCTGCCCAGCACGCGGACATCGTCGGCTCGATCTATCTCGACCTTGCGCGGCTCGGTCATGTCGACGAGACCTATCTTTCGGAACAGGTCCGGCGGGCGGAGTCGACCGAGGGCGACATCGACACGCTGTCGCAGCGCATCGCGCAGATCAGGACCTGGACCTTCGTTTCGCACCGGCCCGGATGGCTCGCCGATCCGACACACTGGCAGGAAAAAACGCGCGAGATCGAGGACAGGCTGTCCGACGCGCTTCATGATCGATTGACGAAACGCTTCATAGACCGCAGGACTTCCGTGCTCATGAAGCGCCTGAGAGAAAACACCATGCTCGAAGCAGAAATCAGCCCCTCCGGAGACGTCCTCGTCGAAGGCCATCATGTCGGCGAATTGCAGGGCTTCCGGTTCACGGCCGACCAGTCCGCCGAGGGCGAGGACGCCAAAGCCGTTCGCGCGGCAGCGCAGAAGGCGCTCGCAGTCGAGTTCGACGCCCGCGCCGAGCGGTTCGGCGCATGCGCGAATGGCGACATGGCGCTCGGTTCTGACGGCGTCCTGCGCTGGATCGGGGTGCCGATCGGGACGCTCGTTTCCTCGGACGATTTGCTCAAGCCGCGGGTGGTGCTCCTGGCCGACGAACAGCTGACGGGTCCCGCCCGCGACCGCGTCGCCGCCCGAGCCGAGCGTTTCGTCGCATACCAGATCGAGACGCTGCTCAAGCCGCTGCTCGACCTGCGCAATGCCGAGCAGCTCGATGGCCTGGCACGCGGGGTGGCGTTCCGGCTCGCCGAGAATCTCGGACTGATCAACCGGCGCGACGTCGCCGACGACATCAAGGCGCTCGACCAGGATGCGCGGGCGGCGCTGCGCCGCCTCGGCGTGCGCTTCGGCGCCTATCACATCTTCGTGCCGGCGCTGCTCAAGCCCGGCCCCGCGGGTCTCGTGACGCTTCTGTGGGCGCTTGCCCATGACGGCAAGGACAGAGCGGGCTTCGGCGACGTCGTTGCCGCGCTCGCGGCCGGCCGGACTTCCGTCGTCGTCGACCCCGAGTTCGAACCGGAGTTCTACCGTCTCGCCGGGTTCAGGATACTGGGACGCCGGGCCGTCCGGGTCGACATCCTCGAACGGCTGGCCGACCTGATCAGGCCGGCGCTGGGCTGGAAGCCGGGCACCGGACAGCGGCCGGAAGGCGGCTTCGACGGCAATGCGTTCCTGGTCACGCCGGCGATGATGTCGATCCTCGGTGCTACCGCGGCCGACATGGAAGAGATCCTCAAGGCTCTCGGCTATCGCGCCGAACCTAAGACGGCCGCCGAGATCGATGCCCGTCTGGCGGAACTCGACGCGCCCGCGCAACCGGTGAAGGCGGAAGCGCCTGCTGCCGATGCGGGCGGCGCGTCCGAGTCGCCCACGGCGCCCGAAGAAGCTGTGGCCGCTACCGCGGAGACGGAGACGGAGGGCGATGCGCCGGCAGACGACGGCGACGCCCGGGGTTCGGACGCACAGCCCGATGCGGACTCGCCGGTCACGGCCGATCCCGCGACCAATGCTGCTGAGACCACGCAGGATGCGTCGGCCGTGCCCGCACCGGAACAGGACGCTCCGGCCGACGCCGA
Source organism: Rhizobiaceae bacterium (assembly GCA_023953775.1). Taxonomy (GTDB): domain Bacteria; phylum Pseudomonadota; class Alphaproteobacteria; order Rhizobiales; family Rhizobiaceae; genus JAMLJD01. Next base: position 63,425 of record JAMLJD010000019.1, read on the forward strand.
GCCTCCGGCACCCGTGCTGGTCTGGCGTCCCGGGCGCTCCGAAAGCCGCCACCATCGCCCGCAGCAGCGGCGCGGCGGCCAGAAGAAGGGCGAGGCGCGACCGGGCGGAAAGCAGCGTTTCGACCGCAAGGCGGACGACCGCAAGGGCAAGCCCGGACAGGGGCATGACGGCCCCAGGCAGAAGCCCCAGCGGCCGCGCGAGGAGCGGCAGGCGCGCGTCGATCCGGACTCGCCCTTTGCGAAGCTCGCCGCGCTGCGCGAGCAGCTCAAGAAGTAGAGGCCCGACACCGGATGGCCGAGGGCGACCGCCAGCGGGTCGACAAATGGCTGTTCTTCACGCGGGCGGTGAAGTCGCGGTCGCTGGCGGCGAAGCTGGTGCAGGCCGGCCGGGTGCGGGTGAACCGCGCGAAGATCGACCAGCCGGCCCATGCCGTGAAGGTCGGCGACGTCCTGACCATCACGCTCGACCGGCGCATTCTCGTGTGGCGGGTCGTTGCGGCAGGATCGCGCCGCGGCCCGGCCGAGGAAGCGCGCACGCTCTATGAGGATATTACCCCCGCGCCGGCCGCGGTGGACGGTGACCGGGCGGCTTCCGGGCCGCCGCCGGGCGAGCGCGAGGCGGGCAGCGGCAGGCCGACCAAGCGGGAGCGCCGCGCGATCGACCGCATGCGCGACGACATCTGAGGTTTACCGGCGGGGAGTAGCCATCACCCGGCGAGGCAAAACTATTCCGCTGCGTCGTATTGCAGCGCAATGGCGGGTCTTGTCAGCCGCGGGCAAAGGCGATACCCAACCGCCGACATACCGTGCGGGAAAACAATGGCCGTTCCCCATCGGGCGGATAGATCTGGAGCCGCAGCATGACCTACGTCGTCGTCGACAATTGCATCAAGTGCAAATACATGGACTGCATCGAGGTCTGTCCCGTCGACTGCTTCTACGAAGGCGAGAACATGCTCGTCATCCACCCCGACGAGTGCATCGACTGCGGCGTCTGCGAGCCCGAATGCCCGGCAGAGGCGATCAAGCCGGACACCGAGCCGGGTCTCGAGAAGTGGCTGAAGATCAACACCGAGTATTCCGAGAAATGGCCCAACATCACGGCCAAGAAGGAAGCGCCGGAAGACGGCAAGGAATTCGACGGCGTCGAAGGCAAGTTCGAGAAGTATTTCTCCGCCGAACCTGGCGAGGGCGACTGACGGGCCCAGGAACGACACCGTTATGTCGCCTTCCGGACATCGGCGAAGCCTGCCGCGCCGGTTAACCGAATTTCGTCGCGACATCTTCGCGCATGCGGCAAATTGTTGATTCTTTCAGCTTTTTGTGTTACCTTCTGACGATATGCCGGTGACACTACATCGATCTATGGCGCTGACGCCTTAATCATCGAAAGGTGAAATTCACGTTCCGGGCCAGGGAAACTTGGGCCATGCGGGTGTTTTGTCGCGCCGCGCCGGCCTCCGTTTCCAGCACTTGGTTCAAGGCACGTGACAACGGCATCCCTGCCGTCGCGACGCGGCGGCACAAGATGGTCCCCGGCGGGGGCGGAGCCAGAACAGGGAGTTTCAAGCGTATGGCAACCCAGCAAAAAAAATCGGCGCAGCGTCAGGGCTTCAAGACCGGCGAGTTCATCGTCTATCCCGCACACGGGGTCGGTCAGATCGTCACGATCGAGGAGCAGGAAGTCGCCGGACACAAGCTGGAACTGTTCGTGATCGATTTCCAGAAGGACAAGATGCGCCTCAAGGTGCCCGTCGCCAAGGCGCAGACGATTGGCATGCGCAAGCTGTCGGAGACCGACTATGTCGACCGCGCGCTGAAGGTGGTGCAGGGCCGTGCCCGCGTGAAGCGCACCATGTGGTCGCGCCGCGCGCAGGAATATGACGCCAAGATCAATTCGGGCGACCTCATCTCGATCTCGGAAGTCGTGCGCGACCTCTACCGCGCCGAGAACCAGCCGGAGCAGTCCTATTCCGAGCGCCAGCTCTACGAGGCCGCGCTCGACCGCATGGCGCGCGAGATCGCGGCGGTCAACCGGATGTCGGAGACCGAGGCGGTGCGCCTTATCGAGACCAATCTGAACAAGGGCCCGCGCCGCGGCGCGAAGGCCGACAATGAGGAGGCCGAGCAGGAAGAGGCCGCGTAAGGCCGAACCGTCTCAGCATCAACCGGAAACCCGGCCTGGCAACAGGCCGGGTTTTTCGTTTCAGCGGGGCGCAACTGTCCCGGCCACTCCTCAGGAGGTAAGCACCATGTCGTTCAACCGCATCCTCGTCGGTCTCGCCGGCCTCTTCGGCGCCTGCGGCATCGCGCTGTCCGCCACGGCGGCGCATGCGGGCGGCGAAAACCTCCAGATTGCGGCCAACTTCCTGCTGTTTTTGGCTCCCGCGCTGCTCGCGGCGGGACTTCTTGCCACGCACGGCGTCGTGCGCTGGGGCGCCGCCTCGCTGGCGCTCGGCGTCGTTCTGTTTTCGGGCGATCTCGTCGCGCGCCATTATGTCGGTGGGCGGCTGTTTCCGATGGCCGCGCCCGCCGGCGGCCTGTTGATGATCGCCGGGTGGCTGACGATCGGGCTCGGCGCGTTCGTGGCGCGGCGATAGTTCCGGCGGGCCGAAGCCGTCCGGCCAGGCGCTACGGAACGTGTCAGAACCATTCCGGGTGCATCGTCAGCGTGATGTCGTCGAGCCCCTCGAGCAGGGTCCGCTGGGCCGCGGTCTTGGGGAGCTCGTAGGTGAAGAAGTAGCGGCAGGCGGCGAGCTTGCCGTCGAGGAACGCGCGGCCTGCATCGCCTGCCTCCCGCTTCAGGCAGGCCGTCCGGGCCTGTCGCAGCCACATCCACGCGATCACCACATGGCCCAGCATGTCGAGATAGGCCGTCGCATTGGCCAGCGCGCGGCGCGGGTCCTTCTGCAAGGCGCCGGCGAGGATGCGCGTCGTCGCGACGCTGGCGTCGAGGTGGCCGGCAAGCGCGTCGGCGAGGTTCTCCAGCCCTGAAACGCCCCTTGCGGCTGCGATATCGGCCTCGATGACGCCGCGCAGGAGTTCCATGCCCTCGCCGCCGCCCTGAATCACCTTGCGGCCGAGCAGATCCATGCCCTGGATGCCGTGCGTGCCTTCGTGGATCGGGTTGAGGCGATTGTCGCGGTAGAGCCGCTCGACGGGGTAGTCGCGCGTGTAGCCGTAGCCGCCGAGGATCTGGATCGCGTGCTTGTTGGCCTCCAGGCAGAACTCGGACGGCCAGGACTTGGCGATCGGCGTCAGGAGGTCGAGAAGAAGCGTATCCCGCCGACGCGCCTCGTCGTCCTTGGCGACATGGATACGGTCGACGAGATGCGCGCAGTAGAGCAGCAGCGCCAGCGCGCCCTCCACGGCGGTCTTTTGTGCGAGCAGCAGCCGGCGTATGTCGGCGTGCTCGATGATCGGCACCTGCGGCGCGGCCGGGTCCTTGCCGTCGGGGTGGCGGCCCTGCGGCCGCTCCCTGGCATAGGCGAGCGATGCGCTGTAGCCGGCCGCCGCAAGCGCGGTCGCGCCCAGCCCGACACCGATGCGGGCCTCGTTCATCATCTGGAACATGTAGGCCAGGCCGCGATTGGCCTCGCCGACGAGGTAACCTTCGCACGCTGCCTCGTCGCCGAAGTTGAGCGCCGTATTTGTGGTGCCGCGGTAGCCCATCTTGTGATTGAGGCCGGCGAGCGTCACGCCGTTGCGGGCTCCAATCTCGCCATCCGGTCCGACGCGGTATTTCGGCACGATGAACAGGGAGATGCCCTTGACGCCCGCCGGAGCGCCGATAATGCGCGCCAGCACCATGTGGACAATGTTTTCCGAGATCTCCTGATCTCCGCCGGAGATCCACATCTTGCGCCCCTTGATGGCATAGGCCCCGTCGCCGAGTGGCTCGGCCCGGGTGGTGATGTCGGAAAGCGAGGAGCCGGCCTGCGGTTCCGACAGGCACATGGTACCGAAAAACCGGCCCTCGACCATCGGCCGCAGGAAGCGGGCCTTCTGGTCATCGCTTCCGAAGGCGGCGAGAAGGTTCGCCGCGCCGATGGTGAGGAACGGGTATCCGGACGTGCCGATATTGGCCATCGAGAAGATGAAGGAGACCGCGCTGCGCACCGTCTGCGGCATCTGCGCGCCGCCCCACGCCTCGTCAAAGCCGGCGCCAAAGAAACCGGCGTCGCGATAGACCGCAAGCGCCTCGCCGACCGCATCGCTCATCGCGACCTTGCCGTCGACGAACCGCGGCTCGTTCTCGTCCATGTAGGCAGCGTGCGGCAGGAAATGCTCGGTCGCTATCTTCTCGGCGGTTTCCAGAACGGCTCCGATCGCCGAGCTGTCCCAGTTCTCGAAGTAGGGCTCCTCGCAAAGCGCGGCTCCGGGAAGCATGTCGAAGAGCTGGAAGGCGAGGTCGTCGCGGTCGGGGGAGATCATGGAACTATTCTGTTTCCGGAATCGTTGGTGTTGAAGGCAGAAGTGACGTTAGCCGCAACGGCGCATGATGCGAAACCGGAGATTTGGCATGCCGCCACCACTCCCCAGCCCGATGCGCCGGCCCCGATCACGCAAAAGTCAATGCGTGTGATGAACCGAAAGACGACCTCATTCGTATTTCGAGCAGGAAACGCAGAAACGGGAGCCCCGACATGGACGCATCAGAACGTCGCAAGCTCGTGCGCGATGCCATGAAGGCACCCTATCTGACGCGCGATCAGGAGCACGATCTGGCGATGCGGTGGAAAGACACCCGCGACCAGGAAGCGCTCCATGTGATCACCACCGCCCATATGCGCCTGGTGATCTCCATGGCGTCGAAGTTCCGCCATTTCGGCCTGTCGACCAGCGACCTGATTCAGGAAGGCCATGTCGGTCTGCTGGAGGCGGCGGCGCGCTTCGACCCGGATCGCGAGGTTCGGTTCTCGACATACGCCACCTGGTGGATCCGGGCATCGATGCAGGACTACGTGCTGCGCAACTGGTCGATCGTGCGTGGCGGAACGAGTTCGACGCAGAAGGCGCTGTTCTTCAACCTTCGTCGCTTGAGGGCGCGGCTGTCGAAGGGTGACGAAGGCCTGTCGAAGAGCATCATCTACAAGCATATCGCGCAGACGCTCGGCGTGTCGGAAAACGATGTGGCTACGATGGATTCGCGACTTTCCGGCTCTGATACCTCCCTCAACGCTCCCCTCACCGAAGATGCCGAGGGATCATCGGACAGGATGGACTTCCTGGTCAGCGACGCGCCGCTTCCAGACGAAGTGGTTGGCGACACCATCGATGCCGAACGGCGCTCGTCATGGCTGCGCTCCGCCCTTGGCGCGCTCAACGAGCGCGAGTTGCGGATCATCCGCGAGAGGCGACTGAGCGAGGGCGGTGCGACGCTCGAGACGCTCGGCGCATCGCTCGGAATCTCCAAGGAACGCGTGCGCCAGATCGAAAGCCGGGCGATGGAAAAGCTGAAGGTCGCACTGACCAGAATGCATCCCGAGATGGCCGCCTGACGAACCCGTCAGCGCGCGCGGCAACGCTCAGTTTGCGATGATCTTGACTTTGTCGCCGACGGAGACGCCGGCACCGGGCGCCAGCGCGTTTATCAGCCTGAACAGATCGAGCTTGCGGTCGACCCCCTGCATCCGCGCGGCGATGGTACCGATCGTCTCGCCGGCGCGCACCGTCACCACCCTTATGCGCAACGGCTTCAATCCCCGCTTCTCCTGATCGCTCAGAAAGCGGAAGCTGTCGTTGATCGATCGCGCGACGCCGTCGAGGCGGGTGCTGTTCATCGGCGCGGCTGTCAACAGCCGGTAGACCTGGCTGCCGGCGCGGAAGACCGTGATCGAGAACTGCCAGCCGTCCGCGCTGGCGCGCGCAAGCGCTGCCTCGTTGCCGTTGATGGTCTCGACCCTGACGCTGCTGTCGTCGAGCCCGGCCACCCAGCCGCTGCGGATATAGTCGGTCAGCGAGACCTTCGGATCGAGCGAGACGCCATCGAAGCGGACGGCCATGTCGCCCGGCCCGGCGGCGGTGACCGCGGCGGCCGAATTGTCGATGATGAAGCCGTCGGGGACGGTGAAGCTCAGCCCAAGCTTGGGATGCACGAAGGTCGTGCCGCGGACGTAGCCCTCGTCGGGCGTGTCGCCGAACAACAGGCCGTCGATGCCGGACAGGAAGGAATTGCGGTCGCGATCGCCGACGCCGGGCTGGCCGAACTGGCGTGCGTGACGCTGGGCGAGATCGATGCGCTGCGGCGCGGTCGGATGGC
>JAMLJD010000002.1 GCA_023953775.1 Rhizobiaceae bacterium
TTCGACGTCCTGTCCGGCTACACGATCGACGATCTGGTGAAGTCGAAGCCGGAGATGCGTAGCCTCCTCAACATCGACACGCTGGAGCCCCGCGCGCTCGCAAGCTGACCGCGTATCCGCGCGGCTCTACGGCGCACCGGTCCGCGTGCGGTCAACAAGCCCTGCCGAACCGATTTCCGAAAGGTCCGCGCCCATGTACATCGCCATGAACCGCTTCAAGGTGAAGGCCGGCTCGGAAGAGGATTTCGAGGCGGTGTGGAAGAACCGCGACTCGAAGCTCTCCGGGATGAAGGGCTTCCGCAGCTTCCACCTGCTCCGCGGCCCGGAGAATGCGGCCGAAGGCTACACGCTTTTCGCCTCGCATACGGTGTGGGACAGCCATGACGACTTCGTCGCATGGACGAAATCGCAGAACTTCCGCGATGCGCACCGCAACGCCGGCGATCACAGGCCGGCCTATCTGGGTCACCCGCAGTTCGAAGGCTTCAGCGTCGTCGAAGGCGCCTGAGCCGGGCTCCTCTATTCGGCAGCCGCCAGAAGGCTGGCATTGCCGCCGGCAGCCGTCGTGTCGACGCAGATCGCGCGCTCGTGCACATAGCCGGTCGGGTTGATGACCGTGGCCACCAGCCTGACGATCGGACCATCGCGCGACGCAAGCGCCCGCCGCACCGAGCGCAGCGTCTCGCCGTCTGCCGACAGCGCAACGAGGTCGATGTCGAGCCCGGTAAGGTCCGCCGGATCGACGCCGCCGTCGAGCGCGGCGAGCGGCAGGTCCTTGCCGAGCAGCGGAGCCAGGATCGCCGGCGCGCCCGGCGCCACCGCCAGCACCCGGTTTCCCGCGCCCAGCGCCTGGATCGCCTGCGCCATCAGCGCATCCTCGTCCGGCCCCAGGCATAGCGCGGTACCGCGCGGGGCGAGAACCAGCGTGTTCGATTCGCCAGTCGGCCCCGGAAGGTCGACCGGGCCGAAATCGACGCCCGCTGCGGCCGCCAGCGCATCCGCGCCCCTGCCGCGCAGCAATCGACGCAGGACCGATACCCGGTCGCCGCGCACGGCCCATGCTCCGCCCTTGTCCGCGGGAATGGCCGCGGCGAGCCGTGCCGCCTCGACCGGCGCCGCAGCGGCCGGAACGGTTCCGTTGACCTCGGTCTTGCGGAACCGGCGCAGATAGAGTGGCCCGCCGGCCTTGGGACCGGTGCCCGACAGGCCTTCGCCGCCGAAGGGCTGTGAGCCGACGATGGCGCCGATCTGGTTGCGGTTGACGTAGATGTTGCCAACATGGATGCCGTCGACGATGTGCTGGACGCGCGCATCGATGCGGGTGTGTAGCCCGAAGGTCAGCCCGTATCCCTTGGCGTTGACGGCGGCAATGACACGGTCGATCTCGTTCGCGCCGAACGTCGCGACATGCAGCACGGGGCCGAAGATCTCGCGCTCCAGCGCCTCGATGCCCGTCGTGCGCAGAATGTGCGGCGCGACGAAGCGACCGCCGTCCGGCGCGGGCAGACTGGCGATCAGGCGCCCCTCGCCCTCCTCGGCGGCGCAATAGGCCGCAATCGTCTCGCGCGCCTCGTCGTCGATCACTGGCCCCACATCGGTGGCGATTGACCGCGGATCGCCGATCGACAGCGCTTCCATGGCGCCCTTGAGCATCTCGAGAACCCGCTGTTCGACGTCCTTCTGCACGTAGAGCACACGCAGCGCCGAGCAGCGCTGCCCCGCGCTCTGGAACGACGAGGCGACGATGTCGCGCACCGCCTGTTCGGGCAGCGCGGTGGAATCAACGATCATCGCGTTGAGGCCGCCGGTCTCGGCGATCAGCATCGCATCCGGCGTCGCCGTCTCGGCGAGCTGCCGCTCGATGAGCCGCGCGACCTCGCCCGAACCGGTGAAACAGACGCCGGCAATGCGCGGATCGGCCGTCAGCGGCGCGCCGACTTCGGGCCCGTCGCCCGGCAGGAGTTGCAGCACGTCCGCCGGCACGCCGGCCTCGTGCAGCAGCGCCGTCGCCCTGGCGGCGATCAGCGGCGTCTGCTCGGCCGGCTTGGCGATGACCGCGTTGCCGGTCACCAGCGCGGCGGCGATCTGGCCGGTGAAGATCGCCAGCGGGAAATTCCACGGCGAGATACAGGCAATGACGCCGCGCGCCTCGGTGCCGGTCTCCGCCTTGTGGGCTTCATTGGCGTAGTAGCGCAGAAAATCGACCGCCTCGCGCACTTCCGCCACGCCGTCTGCGAGTGTCTTGCCTGCCTCGCGCGTCGCCAGCGCGAAAAACTCGACTGCATGCGCCTCGTAGAGGTCCGCGGCACGCTTCAGGCACTCCGCCCGCTCACTGACGGGCCGGGCACCCCAGTCGGGCTGCGCGGCAAGCCCGATGTCGACCGCCGCCGTGACCTGCTTGGCCGTAGCTTCGGCAACCTCTCCCACGATCTCCGCTGTATTGGCGGGATTGACGGCCTTGCGCTTCTCCTTGGGGCCCTTCGCGCGCGTCATCGGCGCCGCCTGCCAGACATGCGGCGCGGCGAACTCTTCACGCGCCTTCCCGATCTCCGCCAGCGTCGTCACGTCGGTGAGGTCCCAGCCCCGCGAATTCACCCTGCCCTTGCCGAAAATCTCGCCCGGCTCGGGGATGGCCGGATTGCGGGCCGGTCCCTGGTCCTTGACGACGGCGAACGGATCGCGCGCGATCGCCTCGGGACTGACCTCGTCGTCGACGATCTGGTGGACGAAGGAGGAGTTGGCGCCGTTTTCGAGCAGCCGCCGCACCAGATAGGCAAGCAGGTCCTGGTGCTTTCCGACCGGCGCGTAGACGCGGCAGCGCGTGCCTTCCGCCTTGCGCACCGCCTCGTGAAGCGCCTCGCCCATGCCGTGAAGCCGCTGGAACTCGAAGCTCGTGCGATCTTCCGCCATGTCCAGGATCGCGGCGACGGTGTGGGCGTTGTGCGTGGCGAACTGCGGATAGATGCGGTCGGTCATCGACAACAGCTTGCGCGCGCAGGCGATGTAGGAGACGTCCGTATTGGGCTTGCGCGTGAACACCGGATAGCCGTCGAGCCCCGTCACCTGGGCGCGCTTGATTTCGGTATCCCAGTAGGCCCCCTTCACGAGCCGCACCATGATCTGGCGGTCGAGACGGCCCGCGAGCGCGTAAAGCCAGTCGATCACATGGCTGGCGCGCGGCCCGTATGCCTGGACCACAACGCCGAACCCGTCCCAGTCGCCGAGCGACGGATGCGCCATCACCGCCTCGATCACGTCGAGCGACAGGTCGAGCCTGTCGGCTTCCTCGGCATCGATGTTGAGGCCCATGCGCGCCGAATGCGCCTTCTGTGCGAGCGACAGGAGACGCTTGGCCATCACCGGCAGCATGGTCTCGCGCTGCGACACCTCGTAACGCGGATGGAGAGCGGAAAGCTTGACCGAGATGCCGGGATTGCGGCGCGTGTCGGTGCTGGTCGCGCCAGCGTCCAATGCCGAGATCGCGTCGGCATAGGCGCGATGGTAGCGCACCGCGTCGGCTTCCGTCCGCGCCGCCTCGCCGAGCATGTCGTAGGAGTAGAGATAGCCCTTTGCGCTCATCGGTCGGCCGCGCCTGACCGCCTCCTCGATCGTGCGGCCGAGCACGAACTGCTCGCCCATCTCGCGCATCGCAGCCGCCACGGCGGTGCGGATCACCGGTTCGCCAAGACGCCGCACCATGCCACGGAGGGTCCGCTCTATGCCGCCGTCGCCCTCTTCGAGCACACGCCCCGTCAGCATAAGCGCCCATGTCGAGGCGTTGACGAAGATCGACGTCGATTCGCCCGAATGCGCCGACCAGTCGTGCGGAACGATCTTGTCGGCGATGAGATCGTCCATCGTCGCGGGGTCGGGAACCCTGAGAAGAGCCTCCGCAAGGCACATCAACGCGACGCCTTCGCGCGTCGACAGCCCGTACTCGGAGAGGAACGCCTCCATCATGTGCGGGTCGGACGCCTTGCGGACCTCGCGCACGAGGTTCGCCGCGCGCGTCGAGATCGCCTCGCGCCGGCCTTTGTCCAGATCCGCCATCTCGACCAGCCTGCCGAGCGTCGCCCCTTCGTCCGGAAGATAGTTCTCACGAATCCGGGCGCGAAGCCGTTCCAGTTCCCTTACCGCCATGCCGAACCCCGAAATTCCGACGTCACCAGTTTCAACGGATGCGGAAAATATCATGGCACGACTCGCCCGGCAGCAGCGAATTCGCTCGATATTCAGGCCGTTCACGCCTAAATATGCACCTCTTATAGACTAAATGGACCATCAAGATGAGCGAAGCAGTCCAACTGGATCGGATAGACCGCAATATCCTCGCCGCGCTCGCGGGCAATGGACGCCAGTCGATTGCCGAGCTTGCCGCGGTGGTGGGGCTGTCGAAGACACCGGTGCAGGCCCGCGTGCGCCGCCTGGAAGCCGAGGGGATCATTCGCGGTTACACGGCGCTGATCGACCGCGAGCGGATCGGCGAAGGCCATGTCGCCTTCGTGCAGGTGACGCTGGCGGACACCCGCTCCGCGGCCCTCGATGCCTTCAACAAGGCCGTGACGAGCGTTCGGGAGATCGAGCAGTGCCACATGATCGCCGGCGGCTTCGACTACCTGCTCAAGGTCCGCACGCGTGACATCTCGTCCTACCGCCGAGTGCTGGGAGAAAAGCTGTCCGCCCTGCCCCATGTCGCGCAGACATCCACATTCGTGGCGATGGAAACGGTCAAGGATCGTTAGGCGGCGCTAATCGTCCAGCGTCCGGAGGAACGCGACGAGAGCGGCGCGGCCCCTGTCCGTCAGCGGCACCGGAACGATCTCCGTGCGACCGGCCGGAGCAGCCGGCGCGGTCGAATAGTGCTCGACGACCTCTTCCAGCGTGGCGAACTGCCCGGCATGCATGTAGGGCGGGCGTGTCGCAACGCCGCGCAGCGACGGCGTCTTGTAGGCGCGTTCGAGCTCGGGACCTTCCGCCTTCATGAAGCGCAGCGCGACGCAGTCGTCCGGGCTGGCGTCGCTGTAGGACCCGAGACAGTTGAACGGATCGGCGGCCACCTCGACCACTCCCGTGGCCCTGCCACGGTCCTCCGGAACGTCATCGTGACGCGGTACGCCGGTATTGTGGAAATGGTCGTCGGTAAAGCGCGGACCGTTATGGCAATCGATGCAGTTTGCCTTGCCGACGAACAGCTTCAGCCCCTCGATCTCGATGTCGGAAAGCCGTGCGTCGCCATCCGGTTCGCGTCCTTCCGCGAGTGCCGCGGCAAACCGGTCGAAGCGTGTTTCGGGATGCATGATCGAGCGCTCGAACGCCGCGATCGCCTTGCCGAGATTCGAAAAGACCTGATTCACGGCGTTACGATCGGCCTCAGCCATTCCGCTCCAGGCGGCGGCCTGCTCCGCATCTCCTTTCGGCCCCGCCTCGCCGGGCAGGTGATCGAGCGCCGGCAGCGCGCCGAACAGGTTCTCATAGCGGCCCCGGAACCGGCGCTCGACCTGATGCACCAGCCCGAGCCGGGTCATCCCGTGCTCGACGGGGTTTTCCAGCGGTACGAGCGCCTGTGCCCACAGGCTGTCCGCCCGCCCGTCCCAGAACTGGAAGTGGTTGTGCGCGACACCGGCCAGCGGCATGGTCCGCCTGGTTGTCCTGCCGATCCCGTTGGCAAGCGGCAGGTCATCCTGAAACTGCCGGTCGATCATGTGACAGGTGACGCAGGCCACCTTGCCGTTGGCGCTGAGCCCGTTGTCGAAGAAAAGCGTCGCCCCGAAGGCAGCCGCGACCGGATCGTCGGCATGCCTGTTGGACGGGTCCGGCGGCAGCGCCGGCAGGTTGGACAGCGCCAGTTCCGCGACAGCAGCCTTCTCGTCCGGCGTCAGAGCTGCCGGCTTGCAGCCGGCAAGCAGCGCCACCAGGGCGACCACAGTGAAACAAGTCGACCGGGTCCCCGACACGGCGCCCTCAAAGCACGATGTTGAACACGACGGTATCGTCGCCCGGCGGAGCCGAAATGGCGAATTTCAATTCCCACCAGCCGCCCATGTTGAACCGCACGCCCTCGACCCGGTAGTGCCCCTCGCCAAGATATTCCGTCACCCGTGGTTCCGTCGGCAGGCCATGCCCATGCTGCGGCATGCCGCCATCGACGGCGACGACAGCGTCCTCGACGACGGCGCCCTGGGGCGTCGTCACCGTCAGTATCCAGCTATGGATGGCACCCTGTTCAACGGTTCCGTTTTCCGGCTCGACCGAAACCTTATAGAGCCCGGCCGCACTGGCCCTCGTTCGCGACAGGTCGAGTTCGGCCGGCGGACGCATGAACATCGGCCACAGCACGAAGGCGGCGACGGCGAGCACGGCAACGACGCCGAGCAGCGAGGCTCCATTTCAGGGACGTTTTCATAAGTTGCACCAGTCTGGGCGATTTCGCGTGACGGTCAGACTATCAACGTTTCATGCACCGACGCACCCTGTTTGCAGCCGGTGTGGCAAATTGGCCGCCGCCACGATATAGCGGCACGGTTGTCCGGGAGGCGGTTCATGAGATCAGGTGCGGCATCGATCGGCGAGTGCATGCTCGAGCTCTCGGCGCGCACCGACGGTGGCTGGAGCCTGGGCCACGCGGGAGACAGCTTCAACGTCGCATGGGCCCTGCGCGCCCTCCTGCCGGAGGAGACGCCGGTCGACTATGTTTCGGCCTTCGGCGACGACCCGTTCTCGGCCCAGCAGCAAGCGTTTTTTCGCGACCACGGGATCGGCACGGCCAGTAGCCCGGTGGTCGAGGGCGGGCGGCCGGGCCTCTACGCCATCACGCTCGACGGCGCCGAGCGGTCCTTCACCTACTGGCGTGGCGATTCCGCAGCCAGGCAGCTCGCCTCGGACCCGGCAAGACTCGAAGAAAGCCTTCGCCATCAAGGGCTTGTGTACTTTTCCGGAATCACCCTGGCAATTCTCGAACCGGCCGCGCGCGAGACGCTGCTGCAGGCCATCGGCAAGGCGCGCGGCGACGGGGCGCGGATCGCCTTCGATCCCAACTATCGGCCGCGCCTGTGGAGCGCGCCCGGCGAGGCCCGTATGGCGGTCACCCACGCCCTGTCGGTCTGCGACATCGCGCTGCCGACCTTTCCGGACGAGAAAAGCCTGTTCGGAGACAGCGAACCGGCCGCGACGGCCGCCAGGATCACCGCGGCCGGCGTGCCCGAGATCGTGGTCAAGGATGGCGCCGACCCGGCCCTGCTCGTCGACGACGGCGTGAATGCCGAGGTCGCCGCGGTTCATGTGGCAACGCCGGTCGATACGACCGGCGCCGGCGATTCCTTCAATGGCGGCTACCTTGCGGCGCGGCTGCTTGGATACGGGCCGGCGGCCGCGGCCCGCAAGGGGCATCAGGTCGCCGCGGCGGTCGTCCAGGTGCGCGGTGCACTGGCCCCGTTCGAGACCATCAGGACGGCATTCGGAGCCGGCTAGAGCCCCAGCCCGCCGATGCAGACATATTTGGTGTCGAGATAATCCTCGATGCCCTGATGCCCGCCCTCCTTGCCGAGCCCCGACTGCTTGAGCCCGCCGAAAGGTGCCTCGACGGTGGTAATGATGCCCTCGTTGACGCCGATCAGTCCGTACTTCAGGCCTTCAGACACCCTGAAGGTTCGGCCGAGATCGCCGGTGTAGAAATAGCAGGCGAGACCGTAGATCGTGTCGTTGGCGAGCTGGATCGCCTCCTCCTCGGTCTCGAACCGGTAGACCGGCGCGACAGGTCCGAATATCTCCTCCTGCGTGAAGAGCATGTCGGTGGACGCATTCGAGATCACGGTCGGCTCGAAGAAGGTGCCGCCAAGCGAATGGCGGTTGCCGCCGGTCTCGATCTTGCCGCCCTTGGCCTTGGCGTCGGCGATGAACTCCTCGACCTTTTCGACCGCCTTGTCGTCGATCAGCGGCCCCTGCTGGGTTCCCGCTTCCAGCCCCGGGCCGACCTTGAGCTTGCCCGTGGCCGCGGCAAGCTTCTCCACGAACGCATCGTAGACGCCGGCCTGGACGTAGAAGCGGTTGGTGCACACGCAGGTCTGGCCCGAATTGCGGTATTTCGCCGCGATCGAGCCTTCGACCGCGCGGTCCAGGTCGGCATCGTCGAACACGATGAACGGTGCGTTGCCGCCGAGTTCCATCGACACCTTCTTGACGGTCGCGGCCGACTTCTCGATCAGCACCTTGCCGACCTCGGTCGACCCCGTGAAAGTGATCTTGCGCACCAGCGGATTGGCGCAGATCTCGTCGCCGATCTCCGACGCCGAGCCTGTGAGGATGTTGACGACGCCCTTCGGAATCCCGGCTTCCTCGCACAGCACACCCCAGGCGAGCCCCGAATAGGGCGTCTGCGAGGCGGGCTTGACCACCGCGGTGCAGCCCGTCGCCAGCGCCGGTCCGATCTTGCGCGCAAGCATGGATGAGGGAAAGTTCCACGGCGTGATCGCCGCGATGACCCCGACCGGCTCCTTGGTCACCATGATGCGCCGGTCCGCCCAGGGGCTCGGGACCGTGTCGCCATAGGTCCGCCGCCCCTCCTCCGCGTACCACAGGATGTAGGCGGCCGACATGCCGACCTCGCCCTTCGCCTCGGCGAGCGACTTGCCCTGCTCCATCGTCAGGAGCTCGGCCAGCGCATCCTGATTGTCCATGATGGCGTCGTGCAGCTTGCGCATCAGCTTGGCGCGGTCATTGGCAGACGTCCTGCGCCAGGACTGGAACGCCTCGCTCGCGGCCGCGATCGCTCGCCTGGTCTCGGCGGTTCCCGATTTCGGCACCGTGCCGATCTTGAGGCCGGTGGCCGGGTTGACGACGTCGATCGTCTTGCCGGAATCGGCGGCAACCCATTGGCCGTCGATCAGGTTGGCTTCGCGCAGGTAATGGCTGGTTTTCTGCAGCATCCGGATCATCTCGGCGCCCGATCCGGCGCCGCCTTCAGTTTTGTCTTTTCAGAAGCTTCCGCACCGATATATGCGCTCCGGGTGCACGCGATCAACCGATGCGCGGCAACTGGACCGCCTCATCCGAAGACGTAATGGGCCACCGCGAGCCAGAACGCGGTCGTGACGACCGCACAGGCCGTTGCGATGGTCATCGTGCTCGACGACAAGGCCTGCCCGGTGCCGAACCGCGTCGCGACGAGATAGGGATTGACCCCGGTCGGCATCGAGGCCGCGGCAATGGCCACCTTGGCGGTGAAGGGCGGAAGTCCGACCAGCACCGCCATGGCGAGCACGATGCCGGGCATCACCATCAGCTTGAGCCCGGCCATGGCGATTGCGGCGGCGACATTGCCGGAGATGCTGAATTTCCGCAGCCCCAGCCCCATGGCGAACAGCGCCACGGTGCCGGCGACGTTGGCCAGCGCATCGACGAAGCGCACGCCGATCGCCGGCAGCGCGATCCCCGTCGCGCGCCACGCGAGCCCGGCGAGAATGCCTATGACGAGCGGGTTCGAGAACAGCTTGCGGAGAAAATCGGCGAAAATGGCGAGTGGGTCCGAAGCCCCCTCGCCGCGGCTCGCCCATGCGAACAGCACGATCGAGGCCGCCATCATGCTCGGCAGATGCACCGCAACCAGCAGCGAAAGCACCTCGAAGCCCGGCTGCCCGTAGACGCCGAGCATGAACGGCACGCCGAGAAGCACGAGGTTCGAAAACGAGGCCGAAAGCCCGCCGACGACCGCCGCCTTCGCATCGCGGCCGAACACGCGGACCATGACGATCTGCGCCATGATCCAGGTGACGACGATCCCCGGGAAGTAGGTCGCCCACAGCGCCAGCGGCAAGCCGCCGCCGAAATCGATGTTCACCATCGTGCGGAACAGGAGCATCGGCACGGCGACCGCCACCGCGAAATCCGACAGCGCGTCGCCGACTTCGGTTCTCAGAAAACCGGTCCAGCCGCACAAGTAGCCCAGGGCGACGAGTCCGAAGACGAAGAAGATGGTTTCGGCGAGAGGCGACACGCCGCGCGTTTACGCCAGCGATCCGCATTCGGCAAGGCGCCGGCGGCCGCCTCGCCGATGGTGACTTGCCTTTCATCCGTCTTTCGCGCCCCTATATGCATCGAACCGAAGAAGGAACGCCATGTCCCGCACCCTTGGCCTCGTCATCCTGCTGCTTATGTCGATCGCGCCGGCAACCGCGGTTGCGACCGAAGCCGGCTGGGCGCTGTTGCGCACCGGCGGGCAGATCGTCCTTCTTCGACATGCGCGGGCGCCGGGCACGGGCGATCCGGCAAACTTCGACATCGACAAATGCGCCACGCAGCGCAACCTGTCCGAACAGGGCCGGCTCCAGGCACGCCGCATCGGCGCGCTGATCGCCGCACGCGCCGCGCCGACGGAACGTGTCTTGTCGAGCCGCTACTGCCGCGCCAAGGAAACCGCGACGCTGGTCTTCGGCGCCGGACCGGTCGAGCTTTTCGAGCCACTGGATCCTTCGGCCGGAGACGACAATCTGGCGAAAGAGCGCGCGGCAGCCGTGATGGAGGCGATCCGGGCCTATTCCGGCAGCGGCAACTTCTATCTCGTCACCCACGACAAGAACATCAAGGCGCTGACCGGCCACGCCGCGCGCGAGGGCGAGGCCGTGATCGTCGCGCCGAACGATACGGGCCTCACCATGATCGGAAAGATCGTTTTCAACTGAACGATCGGGCCGATTTGGACCTTTCCCTTGCAGGCAAAAAAGACTAGACGCGGAGCCTTGCAGACAATGAGAACACCGAGGGTACGATAGTGACTTCGACATTTGACACGGTCGCGGGCATCATTTCCGAGACCAGCGAGATCGACCGGGACAAGATCACGCCGGAAAGCCACACCATTGACGACCTCGGCATCGACAGCCTCGATTTCCTCGACATCGTCTTCGCGATCGACAAGGAATTCGGCATCAAGGTGCCTCTCGAGAAATGGACCCAGGAGGTCAATGACGGCAACGTTCCGACCGAGGAATATTTCGTCATGAAGAACCTGTGCGCCAAGATCGACCAGCTCGTCGCGGCCAAGTCCGCATAGCCGGATGGCTGCGTTGAAGGCCGGAGCTTCCCATGGCTGACCGGGATGTCCTCATCACCGGCATCGGCCTGGTGTCTTCGCTGGGCGAAGGCAAGGACGCCCATCTGCGCGCGTTCTCCGGCGAAGGCCGGCCCGTCGTCGACAGTGAACACTTCGCGCCCGTCTCCGTGCATCCGCTGCCGGAAATCGACTGGTCGCTGCAGATCGCACGACGTGACCAGCGGCAGATGGAAACCTGGCAGCGGCTCGGCACCTATGCCGCCGGTCTCGCGCTGGACGATGCCGGGCTCAAGACGGATGAGGACCGCTGCGCACGCATGCACATGATCGTGGCGGCGGGCGGCGGCGAACGCGATGCCGAGGTCGACGCGTCGATCCTCGCGGCCGGCCTGTCGCGCAACGACCGTGACGTGCTGATCAACGAAAAGCTCATGACCGAGTTGCGGCCGACGCTGTTTCTGGCGCAGCTCGCAAACCTTCTGGCGGGCAACATCTCGATCGTCCACAAGGTGACAGGATCGTCCCGCACCGTGATGGGCGAAGAGGGAGCCGGCATTGCCGCGATCGAGTCAGCCGTCTCGACAATCGCGGCCGGCCAGGCCGAATGCACGCTGGTCGGCGGCGCCTACAACGCCGCTCACTGGGACATGCTTCTGACATACGCGCTCGGCGGACATCTGCACACCGCGCCGTGGAAGCCCGTCTGGCAACGCCAGGGCGAAAGCGGCGGCGGCATCGTCACCGGCTGCGGTGCGGCGTTCCTGATCCTCGAATCGCGCGCATCCGCCAACGAACGCGGAGCCAAAAGTTACGCCCGCCTCGACCGGGTCTTCTCGCGGCGCACTTCAGACGGCGACGCGTTCAGGGACATGATCGACCGGATCGCACCTGAAACGGCGGCCGAAGCGCCGCTTCTCACCATCTCCGGTGCGTCCGGCGCTCATCGCGTTACGGCCGCGGAACGGGAAGCGTTGTCCGACACCCGGCGTTTCGCGATCCGCGGCATGTCGACGATGACCGGCCATCTGAAGGAAGCACAGTTTCCCTTCGCTGTCGCACTCGCCGCTTTGGCGATCTCCGGGGGCCAAGGGTTTCCGCCGTTCGATCCGACGGAGCCGGATTATAAGGGCGCGCCGCGAATGGCCCTGGCGACCTGTGCCGGCTATTCTCGCCAGCAAGGCGCCGCTCTGGTTGTGTCCGCCTGACGCGACGATACGGGAGACGACGGGATGAAGACCACGGATCACCTCGGCAGGCCGATCATCGCCGTCACGGGCATCGGTGTCGTCACAGCGCTTGGCGAGGGCATCACCGACAATTGGGCCGCTCTCTCGTCGGGGCGCTCGGGCATTCATCGCATTACGCGCTTTCCCACCGAGCATCTCAACACCACAATAGCCGGAACGGTCGATTTCCTGCCCTCGAGCGGCAAAGGCGCGTATGCGCTGACGCGCGATCTCGCCGAGCGCGCAGCAACGGAGGCGGTCGCGCAGGCGGGGCTTCCTTCCAGCGAATTCGGCGGACCACTCTTTCTCGGCGCACCGCCAGTCGAACTCGACTGGCGTGACCGGTTCAAGCTCTACGCAAGCGCCGACCCGGACGATGGCGTACGCGGTCTTCTCGCCGCCGCGTCGAAGATCGATACGGCCGAAATGGAAAATGCGGCGCTGTTCGGCAGCATAGCGGACCAGCTTGCTGACCGGTTCGGCGCGCGCGGCCTGCCGCTGACTGTGTCCACGGCGTGTGCCACGGGAGCCACCGTCATCCAGCTCGGCGTGGAAGCAATCCGGCGCGGCGACTGCGATCGTGCTCTGGCGATCGGCGCGGACGGCTCGGCGACGGCCGAGGCGCTTATCCGCTTCTCGCTGCTGTCCGCTCTCTCGACCAGCAACGCCGATCCCGAAAAAGCGTCGAAGCCATTTTCCAAGGACCGCGACGGCTTCGTGCTCTCCGAGGGCTCGGCGGCGCTGGTTCTGGAATCGCTCGAGAGCGCGACCGCCCGGGGAGCGACCGTCCTTGGCATCGTCCGCGGCTGCGGCGACAAGGCCGACGACTTCCACCGCACGCGTTCCAAACCGGACGGCTCGCCCGCCATCGCCGCCGTGCGTGCGGCAATCGCCGACGCCGGCATAGGCGAGGACGAGATCGGCTATATTAACGCGCACGGAACCTCGACACCGGAAAACGACAAGATGGAACATCTGTCGCTGTCGACCGTCTTCGGCGAACGCATCCGGCAGATTCCGGTATCGTCCAACAAGTCGATGATCGGCCATACGCTGTCGGCGGCCGGTGCGATCGAAGCGGTCTTCTCGCTGCTGACCATGCGCGAGGGCGTGATCCCGCCGACCATCAACTACGCGGTTCCGGACCCGGCGATCGAGCTCGACGTGGTGCCAAACGTCAAGCGACAGGCCGACGTCTCGGCGGTCCTGTCCAACTCGTTCGGATTCGGCGGGCAGAATAGCTGCCTTGTCTTGGGCCGGGAACCGGTCTAAGCCGCCGCCACATCACGAAAACAGTTTGGGTAGACGATGCGTGCATTGCAATTGGCCGGAGACCGGCGGCTCGACGTTGCCGACATACCCGTCCCCTCGGATCCCGGCCCCGGTGAGGCGACCGTCAGGGTCCGCGCGGTCGCGCTGAACCATATCGACGTCTGGGGCTGGCGCGGCATGGCGTTCGCCAAGCGCAACCTGCCGCTTGTCGTCGGCGCCGAAGCCTCCGGCGTGATCGAGAGCGTCGGACCCGGCGTGTCCGGCCTGTCGACAGGCCAGCTGGTTTCGATCTACGGCGCCAACACCTGCGGGACCTGCCGCGACTGCCGCGAGGGCCGCGACAATCTCTGCGGCCACGTCGCCGGCGTCTACGGGTTTCATCTCGACGGCTTTGCCCGCGAGTTCATCAATCTTCCCGCCCGTCTCCTGGTCCCCGCCCCTCCCGGCGTCGACGAGATCGGAGCGGCGGTGGCGCCGATCACCTTCGGCACGCCCGAGCATATGCTTTTCGACAATGCCAAGCTGCAGCCGGGTGAGTCCGTCCTCGTGCATGCGGGAGGGTCGGGCATCGGCTCGGCGGCGATCCAGCTCGCCCGCCGCATGGGCTGCACCGTCTACACCACCGTCGGCTCGGCCGCGAAGGTCGACAAGGCAAAGGAACTGGGCGCCGACCACGTGATCAACTACCGCGAGGAGCGGTTCGAGGGCGTTGTCCGCAAACTCACCCGCAAACGCGGCGTCGACGTCGTGTTCGAGCATGTCGGTGCCGACACGTGGCAGGGCTCCATGCTGTCGATGAAGCGCGGCGGACGGCTGGTCACCTGCGGTTCGACGACCGGCGTGTCGACCACCATGAACCTGATGCAGCTTTTCCAGCAGCAGTTGAAGCTGCTCGGCTCCTTCGGCTGCCGCATCGAGAACATGGTTTCGGTCATGGACAAGATGGCTGCGGGCCAGGTCCGCCCCGTCGTTGACAGCGAGATCGGCATGGACGAGATCGGCCATGCTCTGGAACGCATGGAGAGCCGCGATGTCTTCGGCAAGATCATCCTGCGGGTAAGCGGCTGAGCGGCGGAGACGGCCATTGAGCTCCTACAGGCTGGCGCTCTACCGGGCGGCGCTGCGGCTGAAGAAGGCCAATTACTGGCTGGTCGCGCAGCTCGTGTCCGGAATGTTCTGGCTCTTGAGACGGCTGCCGGCGGACAGCGCGATCGATCTTGCCGACCGGCTCGGCCGCTTCGCCGGGCCGCTGAGCGGCCGGCACCGGCTGGCGATCGACAATCTTCGCCAGGCGTTTCCCGAAAAGACGGACGACGAAATCGAACGCATAGCGCGCGAGATGTGGGGCCATATGGGCCGACTGATGGGCGAGTACCTGTTCATCGACACGCTGTCCAAGTTCGAACTCGAAGCCGGCAGCGACCAGCGCGTCGAGATCGCGGGGCTGGATTTGGCCAAATCAATCCGCGACGAAGGCGACCGTCCGCGCATCTTCTTCACGGCCCATACCGGCAATTTCGAGATGGTGCCGGTGGCCGCCGCGATCCACGGCATCAGGCCGACCGTGCTCTACCGGGCGCCGAACAACCCCTATCTCGCCGAGCGTATCCTCGCCATTCGCGGCGGCTCGATGGGCAATCTTCTTGCCTCCAGACCGGGCGCGGCGCTGACGCTGGCACGCCTGCTCGACAGCGGCAAGTCGGTCGGCATGCTCGTCGACCAGAAGTTCCATGGCGGCGTCAGGGGCCGCTTCTTCGGTCGCGAATGCCTGACGAGCCCGCTCGTTCCCAAGCTCGCCGCGCAGACCGAATGCGACATCTACCCCTGCCGCTGCGTCCGTCTGCCCGGCAACCGCTACCGCATCGAGATTGAGGATCGGATGGAACTGCCGCGCAATGCCGCCGGCAAGGTGGACGTCGCAGCCTCCGTGCAGGCGATCAACGACGTCGTCGAGCGCTGGGTACGCGAGCATCCGGAACAGTGGATGTGGATCCATCGTCGCTGGCAGATCCCCGGCTGAGCCTCATCCACCGTAATAGCTCATGACTGCGTGCCGCGCCTCGGCAAAGAACAGCCAGCGTTCGACCAGCGTCCCTAAACCGAAACTGAGCAGCGCCATCCCCGCCATCAATAGGGAGGCAGCGCCGCCCGGCCCGGCCGCCAGGGACCCGCCGAGAAGCAGAAAAGGCAAGGCTGCGCCGGCAACAAGCGCGATGACGAACAGCTTGCGCGCATGTTTGCGGGCGACCCTGAACCCCATTTCCCGCGTCAGGTAGTTCTCGGTCATGTGCGGCCGTTCGAGAAGGCGCACGCGGCCGATATGGCCGAGCCCCGTCGCGCTCTCGGGGGTCGACGTGGATGCCGCGGAAGCCAGCCGACCCCGCCAGACCAGCTTGACGCCCCACGCGACGGCAACCGCGCACATCGCGGCGGCAATGAGCCATCGACCTGCTCCGCCGGCTGTCGTGGCGAAGAACACGCTCGCAACCAGCCCGCCGGCGAGCGCGAACAGAAGGTAGCAAGCCGGTGTCAGCGGCGTGTGCCACGCATCGACGGCCTTCAGCGAGGCATAGATCATCGCGGTGCAATAGACGGTGACGGCGCAAAGTGCAGCTCCGACAAGTCCGGCGACCGGGGCGTAGCGGCCCTCGACCACCACGAACCAGGCGGAGAGGACGAGCGGCACGAATGTTACAAGCGCCATGACGCCTTCGCGCGACAGCCAGCTCGACCGCCATTGCGAGAGGGCGCGCCACGCCCGCTGCGGATTGCCGAGATGCAGCGTCGAGGACAGAAGCCCGCCGCCGATCAGCGCCAGCGCCAGCACATGCGCGACCTTGGCGGAAACCGAAGCCGGGTCAACGAGCCCGAGACCGAGCATCGCTGCGAGCCCGTATCCAAGGCCCGAAGCGGTCGTGAACAGGATGATCGACGGGGCGGGATGCATGTCAGAGCCTGTCGAGCACGCCGTCGAGCCATGCGAAGAACCCGGTCGCGTCGGACAGGTCCTCTCCCCGCGCGCCTTCCGCAGAGGCCGCGAGCGCGGCGCGCGGTCGTGGCGGCAGATATTTGTTGACCGGGCGGGTGCCCTGTTCCGGCATGAGATCGTAGCCGCCGCGCTCGGCCACCATCCGCGAAACGTGTGAGCCGGGATCCCCAAGATCGCCGAAATGGCGTGCGTTGGCCGGGCATGTCCGCACGCAGGCCGGCACGCGGTCCACCTCCTCAAGGGTCTCGTTGTAGATGCGGTCGACGCACAGCGTACATTTCTTCATCACGCCCGCCGCGACGTCCATCTCGCGCGCGCCATAGGGACACGACCAGGCGCACAGGCCGCAACCGATGCACTTGTCCTCGTCGACGAGCACGATGCCGTCCTCCGCGCGCTTGTAGGACGCGCCGGTCGGGCACACCGTCACGCAGGGAGCATCCTCGCAGTGAAGGCAGGATTTGGGGAAGTGGACGACGCGGACCTCGCCCGCCTCGCCGATGACGCTGCCTTCATCGGGAACGATTTCGAAGGCGTGGATGCGATTGAGCCAGGCGCCCGAGACGTTCGCGCCATAGGGGTCCTGGTCGGAGAGCGCCGCGCCGTAGCCGCCGGTGTTCCACTCCTTGCAGTTGACCACGCAGGCATGGCAGCCGACGCAGACGTCGAGATCGATGACGAGCCCGAGCTTCCGCGAAGCCGGCGCGGCGGGAAGACTGGTCATGCCTCCCACTCCTCGCCGTAACGCAACTCCTCGGGCACCTCTCCGCGCGTCGCGATGTCGGGAAAATGCGGCTCGCTGAAATCGCCCGGCGCAGCCTTCTCGATCCTCACCCTGAGGTCGTACCAGGCCGCCTGCCCGGTCACCGGATCGGAGTTGGACCAGCGCAGCCCGTCGCCCTTTGGCGGCAGAAGCTCGTGGATCAGGTGGTTCAGAAGAAACCCCTTCGTCGCTTCCGGCGCCTCCGGCTTCAGCGCCCAGGCGCCGCCGCGCTTGCCGATGGCGTTCCAGGTCCACATCGTCGCCGGATTGACGGCGTCGCTGCGCGCGATCTGCACCTTTATGCGGCCATGCGCGGAACTGACCCATGCGCAGTCGCCGTCCGCCAGCCCCTCGCGATCGCAGATTTCGCCCGGCACGTAGAGCGGATTGCGCGTATGGATCTGGCGCAGCCAGGCGTTCATCGATCCCCAGGAGTGGTACATCGCCATCGGCCGCTGGGTGATCGCGTGATAGGGAAACGCGTCGCGGTCGACCGCGTCTTCTTCGAGCGGGCGATACCAGACCGGAAGCGGTGCGAAGGCGGCCTCGATCCGCGCGCGGTGGCTCTCCGGCGGCTGCGGCTCGCGCAGCCCCTGCGCCGCCAGGCGGAACTTCTGCAGCGTCTCGTTGTAAAGCTGGAACGTCACCGGCTGCGGCGTGTCGAAGAAGCCCATCCTGACCGCAAATTCCTGCCACGCGCGGTTGGCATGCTTCATGAACTGCGCCTCGAACGGGATTTCCATCGAGAAGAACGAACCATTCGCAATGTAACGGTCGAGTTGCTCGCGGTTGGCCGCGCCGCGCCCCGTCCGGGTTCCGTCCGCGCCCCGGAAGCCGGCCAGCGGTCCGATGCCCGGCCGCCGCTCGTGGCGGACGATATAGTCGGCATAATCATCGTAAAGCGCCTTGCCACGCTGGTCGACGAAACCGGGCAGCTTGAGACGCGCGCCGAGGTCGAGGATCACGGTCTGGAAGGCGCGGACGTCGCGATCGGGCTCCAGGACCGGCCAGCGAATCGCGTCGTTGACGCTGTCGGGCTCCGAGATCGGCCGGTCGAGCAGCGAGATGCAGTCGTGCCGCTCGAGATAGGTGGTGTCCGGCAATATCAGGTCGGCATAGGCCACCATCTCGGAGGAATAGGCGTCGGAGTAGATGATCTTCGGGATGACATAGTCGCCCGTCTCCGGGTCCTTGTCCTCCAGCATCGCGATCACGCCCGCCGTATTCATCGACGAGTTCCAGGCCATGTTGGCCATGTACAGGAACAGCACGTCGATGCCGTAGGGATCGCGTGCATGCGCGTTGGCGATCACCATGTGCATCAGGCCGTGCGCGGCGATGGGCGCATCCCAGGAAAATGCCTTGTCGATCCGGGCCGGCCTGCCATCCTCGTCGACGAGGAGGTCTTCCGGCCCGCGCGGAAAGCCCAGATGCGGACCCGACAGCGGCTTGTTCGAGCCGAAATGCTCGGCCCGACCATGCGGCGTAGGATGCGCCTCGACCGGCTTGGGATAAGGCGGTTCGAAGCGGAACCCGCCGGGACAATCGACCGCGCCGATCAGCACCTGCAGCATGTGAAGCGCGCGTGCGGTCTGGAACCCGTTCGAATGGGCCGAAATCCCGCGCATCGCGTGAAACGACACCGGCCGTCCGACGAAGCTGTCATGCCGCTCGCCGTTCATGTCGGTCCAGGGCTGCGGTATCTCGATCGCCTCTTCGAAGGCGACGCGCCCGATTTCGGCCGCCAGACCACGTATGGTAGCCGCCGGCACCCCGGTTTCGGCTGAAACCGCATCGGGCGCGTAACGGGCATCGAGATAGGCTTCGGCGAGAAGCTGAAAGGACGGCACCGCCGCGCGTCCGTCCGCCAGCGTGCATCGGCCATGCAGCGCAGGCCTCGCGCCCTTGGTCCGCGCCGCGACAACGCTTTCGGTCACGGTTTCGAACACCAGCGGCTGCCCGTCCCCGTCGCGCGCGAACAGGCCGTGCTCGGCGGTGCCCGGCGCGTCGATGACGAGCCATGGCGCGTTCGAATTGCGGACGAGATAGTCGACGTCGATCCGGCCCGCCTTCAGCAACTCGTGGACCACGGACAGGATCAAAAGGCCGTCCGTGCCCGGCCTGATGCCGATCCAGTTGTCGGCGATCGCCGAATAGCCGGTGCGCACCGGATTGACCGAGACGAAGCGGGCACCGTTCGCCTTGACCCGGGAAATGCCCATCTTGATGGGATTGGAATCGTGGTCTTCCGCGACGCCGAACAGCACGAACAGCTTCGTGCGTTCCCAGTCCGGCGCGCCGAACTCCCAGAAGGCCCCGCCGAGTGTCATGATGCCGGCGGCGGCCATGTTGACCGAGCAGAAGCCGCCATGAGCCGCATAGTTGGGCGTTCCGAACTGCTGCGCCCAGAAACCGGTCAGCGACTGCGACTGGTCCCGCCCGGTGAAGAAGGCGAGCCGCTTGGGGTCGTCGCGCCGCACCGTGCCGAGCCACTCGGTCGCCAGCGAAAGCGCCTCCTCCCAGGAGATTTCCCTGAATTCGCCGGAACCCCGCGGCCCTGTACGCAACAGCGGCGCCTTGAGCCGCGCCGGCGAGTAATGCTGCATGATGCCGGCAGAGCCCTTCGCGCACAGAACGCCGCGATTGACCGGGTGATCCCGGTTGCCCTCGATGTAGCGGATCCTGCCGTCCTTGAGATGCACGTTGATGCCGCAACGGCACGCGCACATGTAGCAGGTCGTCTTTCTGATCTCGTCGCCAACCGGCTTGGACAACGCGACACGCGGCGATGGAGCCATTCTGCGATTCCCTCCCGCCGAGTCTTATGGAAGACCCGCCGGAAAAGGAATGCCTCGAATTCGACCTGTCATGGAAAATCGTTCTATCGACAGCAGTTCACATGCAATGTGATGCCATCGCGCGCAGCGATCAGTCGACCACGATAACCTTGGTGTTGCCGGGACCGATCTCGCGCACCAGCGTGTAGAACTTCTGCGCATTGACGGTCTCGAGCCGAACGCAGCCATGCGATGCCGGCGTACCCAGCCTGCTGACGGCATTCGTCCCGTGGATCGCGTAGCCGCCATAATAGAACACCGCATAAGGCATCGGCGCGTTGTCGTATTTGCGCGAATGCCACATCTTGTGCATGCGGATCGGCCGCCACTGGCCTCGCGGCGTGATATAGCCACGGCGAGCGGTCGACACCTTCCAGGTGTGGATGACCTTGCCCTGGCGCATGACTTCCATGGTCTGGCTGCCGACATTGACCTTGGCGACCAGCGACGCCGCCGCTGCCCCGCCCATCCCCGCGCCAAGAATGACGAGTCCGGCGATTGCTGAAAGAATCCTGGATTTCACGGTTACCAACCCCATTGCCCATGTTCCCGCGGCGAAAGGCTAAGATTCGCCACATGAATGCTAGGTGAACAACCTTGCATTGAAAAGCATAACATCAAAAGCTTATCGTCCGATGAACCGGCGGGCTGCGTCTGCCTGCCTTCGCCGCAATCGTCGATTTCTCGCCAATCCGCCCTTGCCAAGCGTCGCTTCGGCGATCAATCTGTGGCCATGAACGAAGCACTCGCCCGCCGCATCGACGACAAGATCGACGATCTCGTCGCCCTCACCGCAGACCTCATACGCTTCCCGACGATCAATCCGCCGGGAGAAGCCTACACGCCTTGCGCCGAATATCTCGGCGATCGCCTGAAAAAACGTGGCTTCGAGACCGTTTTCGTGCGCGGCGAAGGAACACCGGGCGACAACGACCGCTACCCGCGCACCAATGTCATCGCCCGCTTCGACGGCCGCGCGCCAGGGCCGACGGTGCATTTCAATTCCCATATCGACGTGGTCGAGGCAGGCGAAGGCTGGACTGTCGATCCTTTCGCGGGAACCGTGAAGGATGGCCGCGTCTACGGTCGCGGCGCGTGCGACATGAAAGGCGGGCTTGCCGCCTCGGTCATCGCGGCGGAAGCCTTCATGGAAGTCTACCCCGACTTCGCCGGAGCGATCGAGATTTCGGGGACAGTCGACGAGGAATCGGGCGGCTTCGGCGGCGTGGCCTATCTTGCAGGCAAGGGCTATTTCTCGAAGCCGCGCGTCGACCACGTCATCATTCCCGAACCGCTCTAACAAGGACCGCATATGCCTCGGCCACCGCGGCGTGTGGTGGGCCGAAATCGAGACGAAGGGCGAGATCGCCCATGGCTCGATGCCTTTTCTCGGCGACAACGCGATCCGCCACATGGGCGCGGTCCTCGAGGCATTCGAGCGCGACCTGTTCCCGGCCCTCGACCGCAAGCAGACGCGCATGCCGGTCGTTCCCGAAGGCGCGCGGCGCTCGACCATGAACATCAATTCCGTTCATGGCGGCCAGACGGACGACTATTTTCCGGGCCTGCCCTCACCCAACTGTGCCAGACTCCTGCAAGCTTGTGATCGATCGGCGTTTCCTGATCGAGGAAAAGCTGGACGAGGTGAAGGGCGAGGTCTCGGCAATCCTCGAGCGCCTCAAGCGCGAACGGCCCAGATTCGACTATTCCATGCGTGACCTTATGGAGGTGCTGCCACTGATGACCGAGCGCGACGCGCCGGTGCCGATGGCTCTCGCCGAGGGCATTCGAGATGTCTTCGGCAAGGAGCCGGACTACGTGATCTCCCCGGGCACCTACGACCAGAAGCACGTCTCGCGGATCGGCCACCTGCACGATTGCGTTGCCTACGGGCCGGGCATCCTCGATCTTGCGCACAGGCCCGACGAATGGGTCGGCATCGCCGACATGGTGGAATCAGCCAAGGTCATGGCCGTCGGCCTCGACGTACTGCTGCGTGGCGCACGCGGCTGAAGTCAACTCAGCGCACGCACCGCCAGCCAGTAAACGACGAGCGCGGCCACGCCGTAGATCGCATTGAACCCTATCGTTTTGCCCCACTTCGCCGTCTTCGGGCCGAAATAGTACTTGGTCGCCGCGCTTGGCGCTACCGCGAGCCATATCAGCGCCAGCAGCCAGTTGGCCGGCGATGCGACAAGCGACAGGATGAGCGGCACGGGGATCATGAAGAGTACCGACCAGAGTTGCTTTCCGGGATGACCGCCCAGGGCCTTGAAAGGGACCTTGGCCAACTGAAACAGAACGGCCCACAAGACGAGGCAGCCCGCGACGCCGCCGGCGATGATGCCGATCCAAACGGCGAGTGATGTGTACATGGTTCCCTCCTTCCCCGACCCAATAGTCACGTCCTGATGGCGGCCGGCACGCGACGCTAGACCAAGTTCCCGAAAAGTGGAAACCGGTTTTCCGACAAGAACATGGTCTATCTTGTTGACTTGCACCGATTTGTGCGGCGCGAGGCAATTCCGCCTCGCCGCAGGATGCCGTAGCGCGCCCGATCCCCGACCGAAGCCGGAATCGCGATTTACTCACGGGCGAATTCGCGCTTGTATGAGCCGGGTTCACAATAAGCGTCGGGAGAATGAACATGAAAATCGTCAAGCCGATCCTGGCCGCGGCGTTGCTTGCGCTGGCCTCCGGCACTGCCGCCAACGCAGCGCGCACCGATCTCGTCGTCGGCATGGTGCTCGAGCCGCCACATCTCGATCCGACCGCGGGCGCAGCGGCGGCGATCGACGAAGTCGTCTACGCCAACCTGTTCGAGGGCCTCACCCGCATTGGCCCGAGCGGCGAAGTACAGCCGGCGCTTGCCGAAAGCTGGGAGGTCTCGGAAGACGGGCTGACCTATACGTTCAAGCTGCGCTCGGGGGTCAAGTTCCACGATGGATCCGACTTCGCGTCGGACGATGTGAAGTTCTCGCTCGACCGCGCCCGCGCGGAGGGGTCCACCAACGCGCAGAAGGGGCTCTTTGCGGCCATCGACAGCGTCGAGGCGACCGACCCGACGACCGTCACGGTCAAGTTGAAACAGCCCCAGGGCGCGTTCCTGTACAATATGGGCTGGGGCGACGCGGTGATCGTCGCGCCGGAAACAGCCGACAAGAACCAGGAGACCCCGGTCGGAACCGGTCCGTTCAAGTTCGGCAACTGGGCCAAGGGATCGTCTGTGACGCTGGTCAAGAACCCCGACTACTGGGGGGAGCCGGTCGCGCTCGACAAGGCGGAGTTCCGCTTCATCCCTGACGCCGCGGCGGCGATCCCTGCAATGTTGTCCGGCGACGTCCAGGCCTTCCCCAACATGCCGGTCGGCGATGCCTTGCCGCAGATCCAGTCCGATCCCCGCTTCAAGGTCGTGATCGGCGCGACCGAGGGCGAGACGATCCTGTCGACGAACAACAAGAAGCCGCCCTTCGACAATCTGAAGGTTCGCCAGGCAATCGCCCATGCGCTCGACCGCAAGGCGATCATCGACGGCGGCTCGTCTGGCCTGGGTGTGCCGATCGGGTCCCACTTCTCGCCGGCCAACGAGGCCTATGTCGATCTGACTGGTACGTATCCCTACGATCCCGAGAAGGCCAAGGCGCTGCTCGCCGAGGCGGGTTTCGCCGACGGGATCAAGGCGACGCTGAAGCTTCCGCCGCCCGGTTACGCGCGCGACGGCGGCCAGGTCATCGCCTCGCAGCTCCGCGACGTCGGGATCGATCTCGAGATCATTCCCGTGGAATGGGCCGACTGGCTGCAGCAGGTCTTCAAGGACAAGGACTACGACCTGTCGATCGTCTCGCACACGGAACCGAACGACATCGGCATCTACGCCCGCAAGGACTACTACTTCCAGTACGACAATCCCGATTTCGACAAGGTGATCGCCGAGCTCGACGTCACCTCGGATCAGGCAAAGCGCAACGAGCTCTACAAGCAGGCGCAGAAGATCCTTGCCGACGACGCCGTCAACGGCTTCCTGTTCGAACTGCCGAAGATTGGCGTCTGGGACGCCAAGGTTGAAGGCATGTGGGAAAACTCGCCGGTCCAGGCCAATGACCTGACCAAGGTGAAGTGGACCGACTGACGGCTGCATCGGGATTGACCCCGTTCAGGCGCCGCCTCCCCATTTCTTGCGGGAGGCGGCGCACGCCATTCCCTATCCGCGATCGGCACTGACGACATGGCCGCTTATCTGGCAAAGCGTTTCCTCATTGCCCTTGCCACGCTGATCGTGGCCTCCATGGTCGTCTTCGCCGTGCTGGAGATCCTGCCAGGCGATCCAGCCCAGCTCATGCTCGGCATGAACGCGTCGCCCGATGCCGTCGAGGCGCTCCGCGAACAAATGGGTCTGAACCAGCCGGTCGTGCTGCGCTATCTCGCCTGGATCGGCGGGCTGGCGGTCGGCGACTTCGGGCGCTCGTTTACCTACTCCTCACCGGTCATCGAGCTGATCGCCGAGCGGGCGATCGTGTCCGTTCCGCTGGCGCTGATGTCGCTCGCCCTGTCGACCGTCATCGCGATCCCCGTCGGGCTCTATGCGGCGGCGCGGCGCGGCCGGGCCTCGGACACCGCGATGATGGGCGCCGCGCAGGTCGGCGTGGCGATCCCGAATTTCTGGTTCGCGCTCCTGTTGATCTACGTTTTCGCGGTCTGGCTGCGGCTCGTTCCGGCCGGCGGATTTCCTGGCTGGAGCGGCGGCATCTGGCCGGGCATCAAATCGCTCCTGCTGCCGGCCGTGGCGCTCGCGCTGCCGCAGGCCGCCATCCTTGCCCGCGTGACGCGCTCGGCTTTGCTGGAGGTGCTTGGCGAGGACTATATCCGCACCGCGCGCGCCAAGGGCATGCCGCGGCGGATCGTGCTGTGGCGACACGCGCTGCGCAACGCGATGATCCCGGTGCTCACCATCATGGGACTGCAATTCGCCTTCCTGTTGGCAGGCACGATCATCATCGAGAATGTCTTCTATCTGCCCGGCCTCGGTCGCCTGGCCTTCCAGGCGATCACCCAGCGCGACCTGATCGTGGTCGAAGGCGTCGTCATGATCCTCGTGGCAAGCGTCATCGCGGTGAATTTCCTGGTCGACGTCGCCTACGCGGTCGTCGATCCCCGGCTGAGGCTGGCGGCATGACCGTTTCGGAGGAACACGGCTACGAGGCGCAGGCGCCCGGCATCCTGCGCCAGGCCTTCGCGAACCGCTCCTTCGTCACCGGCGTCGTCATCACCGCGGCAATCGCGCTGATGGCGCTGGTTTCGTTTTTCTGGACGCCCTACGACGTCACCAATCTCATCGTCGCCGACCGCATGAAGCCGCCAGAGAGCGCCCACTGGTTCGGAACCGACCATTTCGGCCGCGACATCCTGTCGATGATCATGGTCGGCTCGCGCAACTCCATCGCCGTCGCCATCGTCGCCGTCGGCATCGGCATGGGACTGGGCGTTCCGCTCGGCTGCTGGGCGGCCGCCCGCGGCGGCTGGCTGGACGAAGTGCTGATGCGCTTCAACGACCTCGTCTTCGCCTTCCCCGCGCTGCTGTCGGCGGTGATGATCACCGCGATCTTCGGCCCCGGCGCGGTCAATGCGATCATCGCCATCGGCATCTTCAACGTGCCGGTCTTCGCGCGCGTGGCGCGCGCCGGAGCGCTTGCGCTGTGGCCGCGCGAGTTCATCCTGTCGGCGCGTGCCGCCGGCAAGGGCAAGGTGCTGATCACCCTCGAGCATATCCTGCCCAACATCGCCTCGATGCTGCTGGTGCAGGGCACGATCCAGTTCGCGCTCGGCATTCTGGCCGAAGCCGGCCTCTCCTATCTCGGCCTCGGCGCCCAGCCGCCGATGCCGAGCTGGGGCCGCATGCTCTTCGACGCCCAGACCAGGATGATGGTCGCGCCCTATCTGGCGATCTTCCCCGGCGTCGCGATCGTCATCACGGTGCTCGGCCTCAATCTCCTCGGCGACGGCCTTCGTGACGTGCTCGACCCGCGCCTGAGGCGCGAGCGATGAGCCTGCTCGAAATCGAGAACCTGTCGCTGGAAATCGGCGGCACACCGATCCTGCGCGACGTCGACCTGACGATCGAGGCCGGAGAGATCATGGGGCTGGTCGGCGAATCGGGGTCCGGCAAGTCGATGACGGCCCTGACGGTGATGCAGCTCCTGCCGCACGCGGCGCGTGCGCGCGGCAAGGTCGTCTTCGACGGCATCGACATACTGGGCGCGCCCGAATCGGCGATGGTGCGGCTGCGCGGCGACGACATCGGCATGGTGTTCCAGGAGCCAATGACGGCGCTCAACCCGGTCAAGACGATTGGCGAGCAGGTCGCCGAGGGCATCAGGTTTCACACCGGCGCGAACCGGGCGGAGGCCGAAGAGCGTGCACGCCATATCCTCGACCGGGTCGGCCTGCCGGAAGCGAAGTTTCCGCTGTCGCGCTACCCGCACGAGCTTTCCGGCGGCCAGCGCCAGCGGGTGGTGATCGCAATCGCCTGCGCGCTTCGCCCAAAGCTGCTGATCGCCGACGAGCCCACCACCGCGCTCGACGTCGTCCTCCAGGCGCAGATCCTCGAATTGCTGCGCGACCTCGTCCGCGAAGACCGCATGGGACTTTTGCTGATCTCGCATGATCTGGCCGTGGTGGCCGACATGTCAGACCGGGTGACGATCATGCGCCACGGCGTCGTCCAGGAAGCCGGCGAGACCGCCAGCACGCTCAGCGAGCAGAAACACCCCTATACGCGAAGGTTGGCCGAGGCGTCGATGCATGTGCCGACGCGCACGCCTGTGCGACAGCGCGCCGGTGAAGGCGACGCAGTGCTTCGTGTCGAGCAGGTGTCGCGCGACTATACCGGCCGCCGCCGTTCGCTGTTTTCGAAGCCGGAACCGTTCCGCGCGGTCGACGGCGTGTCGTTCACCCTCGGCCACGGCCAGTCCACTGCCCTGGTCGGCAGGTCCGGCTGCGGCAAGTCGACCCTTGCGCGCATCATTCTGGCGCTCGACCGGCCGACGTCGGGAACCGTCACGCTTCTCGGTGACGACCTCGCAACGCTCGACCAGGAGGCGTTGAAGGCCGCACGGCGCAACATGCAGGTCGTGTTCCAGGACCCATACGGCTCCTTCAATCCACGCCACAAGGTCGACTGGCTGGTGGGTGAACCGCTTCACCTGCTCGAAAAACAGCCGTCACGGTCGCAAAAGCGCGAGATGGTGGCCGGTGCGCTGCAGGAAGTCGGCCTTTCTGCAGACGACATGGACAAATATCCGCACGAATTCTCCGGCGGCCAGCGCCAGCGTCTGTCGATAGCGCGCGCCATCATCACACGGCCGAAGCTGATTGTCGCCGACGAGCCGGTATCGGCGCTGGACGTTTCGATTCGCGCCCAGATCCTCGACCTCTTTGCCGACCTCAACCAGCGTCTTGGTGTCGCCTATCTGTTCATCACGCATGATCTGACGGTAGCCCGCGCGATCACCGACAACGTGATGGTTATGCATGACGGCCAGATCGTCGAGCGCGGATTGACGGCCGCGGTGCTCGACAATCCCGTTTCGGAGGCTGCCAGGGCCCTGGTCGATGCCGCTCCGGATTTGGATCGGGCGATCAGGCGACGCCTCTCAGCACTTACATGATGTCCGTCAGTTCTCCGGAGTGACCACGTCCGCTGGCTTGAGGTCGAGCATATCGATGACGCGCGCCAAAAGCCGCACCTCATGCTTGCTGAGCTCCGTATCGGCCTTGGCGATCTCGGCCATGTGCCGGGCAAGCTGGGTCCTGCGGTCCTTGTCAAGATCGCGAAAGACCGCGATTGCCTGGGCCGACGTGATCTCGTAGCCGAAATCCTGGAGATAGGCCATCACCTCGCCGAAGCTGTCCGGTCCGATTCCGAAGGAATCGGCGCAAATGCGCCGGAAGGTCTCAAGCTCGCGGTCCCGCACCTCGCCGTCGGCGAGGATCATTCGAAACAGCAACATCAATTCCGCCAGCAGTGCCGGATCGTCAGCTACCCTGCGCACCGACGGATCTCCTTCCATGAGCCTGCGCAATCGCGCGAGCAAACTCTCAGCCATTGATTCCGCCCTTGCTGCCTTCGTGTAAGCTACCGCGAATCCGCGGAACCGCAACTGCCGGGGAGGCGATCCGTCATTTCGCCATATGCTTGTCGCCGCGTGCACGCTAATCTCCCGCATCGTGTCAGACTCCAGGGAGACGGCAATGAACCTGAGCGCACCTACCCAAGTTGTTTTCATCATCGCGCTGATTATCGCGATCATCGCCTTGCTGATGATGGTCAATGTCATCACATTCATTCCGGTGGCATCGTTCTGGATGATGACGATCGCCTATGTGGTCCTCGCCATCGGATGCATGATCAAAGGCGCGTGACGAGCCCGGCCGGTGGAGGCGTGCAGCAGCGCGCCTCCATCCTCGGCGCCTGTCCCGACGGCGGTCTCATGACAGCCCGTCGGGACGACTGATCCGGACATATGGACGACGAACCCTACAAGCGGCACAATTCCCTGGTCCCTCAGGGCTACGCGCCGACCATGCAGCACCGCCGGGTGCCGGCGGATCTGGCGGGTCTCGTCCACTCGATCGTCGGCTACCGCGAGAATGGCGCAGCCCTCGCCGACGCTCTCGAGATGGCGCCGCTGGTCATCCCGCTTATCATCAGCTTCGGTGACCCCTTTGAGATCGCGCTTGGCCGGCGACCGACATCGAACGACCGCTACGGCAGTTTCACCTCCGGCCTCTATCCCGGCTTCGTCAGCATCAACTCGACCGGTCGGGCAGAGTGTATCCAGATCGACTTCACGCCGCGTGGCGCGTTTCACTTCTTCAGCATGCCGCTCAGCGAGATCGCCGAACGCATGGTGACGCTGGACGAACTCGGAGACCGGAAAATCGGCGACCTGCGCGCCGCCCTCAGCGCGGATGAGAGCTGGCAGCACCGGTTTGAACGTGTGGAGGCCTTCCTGCGCGACCGCTTCGCTGCCGTCGAACCCCAAACCGGACCCGTCGACTGGGCGTTCCGGACGATCGTCGCCGGCAACGGCCAGATCCGTATCGCCGACGTCGCCCGCGACATCGGCTGGAGCCGCAAGCACCTGCTGCAGCGCTTCCGTGAGCAGATCGGCATCGGCCCGAAGGCCGTATCGCGCATGGTCCGGTTCAACCATGCGGTCGGCCTCGCACGGCAGCGGCAGGCAGACGGCTGGGCCGATATCGCGGTGGAATGCGGCTATGCCGATCAGGCTCACATGGTCCGCGAATTCCGCGCTTTCGCGGGAAGCACGCCCTCCACCCTGCCCTTCCTGGCATCGTGACCGGGTAACAAATCTTCAAGACCGTTCGCCCGGCCTCTGCGACAAACGCGGCCTCGACCAATGGCACAGGAGATCAAGCCATGACCATCACGACCGTCGAACCGCCCCGCATCTACCCGACCTTCCGATTTCGCAACCCGGCACGGATGATCGACTTCCTGCAGCAGGCCTTCGGCTTCCGCATCCGCGCGAAATACGGCGATGGCGACGCGGTATCCCATGCCGAGCTGGCGCTCGGATCCTCCATCATCATGTGCGGCCAGGTTCGCGACGACGACTATGGAAGGCTTGTCGGCGGACCCGACGGCCAGGGCGGAAAATCGCTCTATATCGCGGTCGACGACGCCGACGCCGCCTTCCGCCGCGCCCGCGATGCGGGCGCCGAAATCGTCGAAGAGCTCAACGACAAGGATTACGGCAGCCGGGAATTCATCTGCCGGGACCCCGAGGGAAATGTCTGGTGCTTCGGCACCTACTGGCCCAAGGCCCACGAAAAGGCCGATCACGGCTCATAGGCGGAGGCGGACGGGGAACCGCTCTGCCGCTTTTTGCGCAAACACGCTGTGCGGTTCCTCGCATTGAACGGCGGACGCATTCCTCTACACTCCCGCGGCGGGAGATGAAGACGCCGAAGGGAGGCCGTTATGGACGCCATAGCCGAAAAGGCCGTGCAGTTCGAGCTCAACGAGGATCAGCGCGCGATCCGCGAGATGACCGAGTCCTTCGCGGCGGAACGGGTCGCGCCCTATGCGCTGGACTGGGATCGCGAGCGTCACTTCCCAGCCAACGTCATCCGCGAAACCGGCCCGCTCGGCTTCGGCGGCATCTATGTCAACGAGGATGTCGGCGGCTCGGGACTGGGCCGGCTCGACGCGGTTCTTATCTTCGAGGCGCTCGCCAGCGCCTGCCCGGCATTCTCGTCCTTCATCTCCATCCACAACATGGCGTCGTGGATGATCGACAATTTCGGCGATGAGGCCCAGCGCCAGCGCTTCCTGCCCAAGCTTACCTCGATGGAGTGGCTCGCGAGCTACTGCCTCACCGAGCCCGGCGCCGGCTCTGACGCGGCCGCCCTCAAGACGCGGGCCACCCGGTCCGGCGGCAACGGCTCGGACTACGTCATCAACGGCGCCAAGCAGTTCATTTCAGGCGCAGGCGACACCGACCTATACGTCGCCATGGTCAGGACCGGCGACGACGGACCCAAGGGCGTGTCGACCATCGTCGTGCCGAAGGATGCTCCTGGCCTCTCATTCGGCGCCATCGAGAGCAAGATGGGATGGCACATGCAGTCGACCCGCCAGGTCATCTTTGAGGATTGCAAGGTGCCGGCCGAAAACGTCCTGTCGGGCGAAGGCGCCGGCTTCCGCATCGCCATGGCTGGTCTCGACGGCGGCCGCCTCAATATAGCGGCCTGCTCGCTGGGCGGTGCGCAGTCGGCCCTCGACAAGGCTCTTGCCTATACTGCCGAACGCGAAGCCTTCGGCAAGGCAATCAACCAGTTCCAGGCCCTGCAGTTCAAGCTGGCCGACATGGAGACGGAGCTTCAGGCGTCGCGGATGCTGCTCTACACCGCTGCCTCCAAGCTCGACCGCAAAGCCCCCGATGCCGGCAAATGGTCGGCGATGGCCAAACGCTTCGTGACCGACACTGGCTTCGATGTCGCCAACGCGGCGCTGCAACTGCATGGCGGCTACGGCTATCTGCATGAATACGGCGTCGAGAAGCTCGTGCGCGATCTGCGCGTCCATCAGATACTCGAGGGCACCAACGAGATCATGCGTGTCATCATCGCCCGGCATCTGATCGGCCGGTAGGCTTCGTGCCGGCCGAACCGTCGCAACGCGTCGGCCGATTGCCGGAACATTATCGACGCAGCCTGGGTCGGATCGCCAATTCGGAGGAACAACATGACCACCATAGCATTCATCGGCCTCGGCAATATGGGAAATCCCATGGCGGCCAATCTCGTGAAGGCCGGGCACACCGTCCACGGCTTCGACCTGATGCCGGAGAACCTCGAGGTCGCGAGCAGAAACGGCATCACCGTGATGGCCAATGCCGTGGCGACTGTGAAGGACGCGGATGTGATCGTCACCATGTTGCCGGCCGGCAAGCATGTGCTTTCGGTCTATGAGGACATCGCCCCCAAGGCCGGCAAGGGCGCGCTGCTGATCGATTCCTCGACGATCGACGTCGAAAGCGCGCGAAAGGCGCATGCGATCGCCGCCCGCCACGACCTCCTGTCGATCGACGCCCCGGTTTCGGGCGGCGTCGGCGGCGCGACGGCAGGCACGCTCACTTTCATGGCAGGCGGATCGAAGGATGCGTTCGCCAAGGCCGAGCCCGTGCTGGAGCCGATGGCCGGACGCGTCGTCCATTGCGGCGACGCCGGGGCCGGCCAGGCCGCGAAGATCTGCAACAACATGATCCTCGGCATTTCGATGATCGGCGTCGGCGAAGCCTTCGTGCTGGCCGAGAAGCTCGGCCTTTCTCACCAGGCGCTGTTCGACGTGGCCTCCACCTCGTCGGGTCAGTGCTGGTCGCTCAGCACCTACTGCCCCGTCCCCGGGCCCGTACCGACCTCGCCCGCCAACAACAGCTACAAGCCCGGCTTCGCCGCGGCGCTCATGCTGAAGGACCTCAAGCTGTCGCAGGAGGCCGCACAGGCAGCCGGAGCGGTCACGCCGCTCGGTGCCGAGGCGACGCAGCTCTACGCACTGTTCGACCAGATGGGCAATGGCGGCGTCGACTTTTCCGGCATCATCAACTTCCTGCGCGGCTCGAGAGGCTGACCCTGGGTCAGCACGCACCGTCGAAAAAAACGCCAAATTTAGGTTTGCTTAAGCACCTGATAACCGCGCGGTAACGATGTCCGTTTACAAGAGAGGGCAAGGCGGAACTGCAGACCGCCTCAGGCTCCGGATCAGGTCACGCGTACCGGAGCTCGTAACCTTCGCGGCGTATTCGTAGCGCGAAGGGCCATGCGTAAGGTTGGCAAGGCCGCGTTCTCCCCGCCCGGACGAGCGCGGTTTTTGCTATGCTGATTTCAGCTTTTTCCGGCCTTTACCGAGACGCCTGTAATTCGCCTTGACGCGCAGGCTCGACGGCTTCAGCGCGGCATGCATGGAGCGGGCGACGGCCGCGCCGTTCAGGACGGACGGCGTCCTGCCGCTTCCGAGTTCGAACCAGAACCGCGACAGGGAATGGGCATAGGACAACTGCGCGGCAAGCGCGCCTTCGGCGAAGGCCGACGCCTTTTCGGTGACGGCTCGGACCGTCTCGACACGCCACGGATTGAGGCTGTGCGCCTCGCCGGTCAGGATATCCATCCGCAGCATCATCACGGCTGGCGCAAGCATCAGATCGCCAATGAGCGACGTCGCTTCGCGTACCGACTTAGACCCGTATCCGTAAGACATGCACGCCACCTGCTCCTGTGGAAGGCCATGAGATCGGTCCGGACGCACGAGATGTCAACGCCCGTCCCGCTCGTCTGCGTCACATAACAGCCGATGTCCCCCATCGCGCGAGGAATATCGAACCGGGCGCCCTGCGCGCGGGACTTCCGTCACGGCGCGCATCAGGCTTTCTCATGCCGATCGCAGATCCGATTCGGCCAGATCGAGCGCCCGCGCGATACGCTCGCAGGCCATGTCGATCGTCTCGCGCGTCCAGATCAGCGGCGGCGACAGGATCATCGTGTCGCCGACGGCGCGCAGCATCATGCCGTTGGCGATCGCATGATCGCGAACCACGACGCCGGCGTGACCGACATCGGCGAAGCGTTCCCGCGTCGCCTTGTCCTTCACGATCTCGATGGCCGCCAGCATGCCGAAGCTGCGGACCTCGCCGACGATCGGGTGGTCGCCCAGCCGGGCGGCAAGCGCGGTCGCGAGGTAAGGCCCTGTGTCGTCACGGACGCGGTCGACCAAGCCCTCGCGCTCGATAATCTCGAGGTTCTTCAGCGCCACGGCGCAAGCCACCGGATGCCCGGAATAGGTATAGCCGTGGTAGAATTCGCCGCCCCTGTCGACCAGCGTCCGGGCGATGCGCTCGCCGACGAACAGCGCCGACAGCGGCTGGCAGCCTTCCTGATGCCAGCGCTTTCGCGGTCGTCATCGTATCGGGCTCGGATCCCCATCGACTGGGCGGCGAACCAGGCACCGGTTCTTCCGTAGCCAGCATCACTCGTCGAGCATGGCGAGCACGTCGTACTGGCGACAGATGCGCTGCACTTCCAAGCGTAGCTCGCCGGCGGTATCTGAACTTCCGGCTCCCATGATCACCGGCTCGCTGATGAAGGCCGCCAATTCTGTCGGGACCGGCTTCCGCAGATGGCATCCTCCACCGCCCTCGCCGCGCGGAGCCTGAAATCATGGTCGCTTTCGCCCGCCATCCCGAGCTCGTACTTGGGCGGCATCACGTGACCGATATTCGGCACCGCGCCGTTGAGCTGGCTGCACGCCGCCAGTGCCGCCGCCGAGCGAGGCACCCGTGATGGTCGAACCGTGATAGGCCCAGTCGCGCGAGATTACCCGGTTCTTCTCCGGCTTGCCCTCGAGTGTCCAGAAATGGCGCACCAGCCGCAGCGCGGTGTCGTTGGCCTCGATCCGGAGGAACCGCAGAAGATCTGACCGAGCCCGGCAGGCGCGATCTCCGCCAGCTTTTGCGCCAAAAGGACAGGCGTCGGGTCGAGCAGCGGAAGAAGGAGTTGTAGTAGGGGCAATTCTCTATCTGCGCGTGGGCGACGTCGGCAAGTTCGTCGCGGCCATAGCCGACATTGACGCACCACAGGCCTGCCATCCCGTCGAGGATCTCGTTGCCCTCGGTGTCGTAGATGAACGAAGACGACGCGGGCGATGATCCGTGATCCTGCCGCGCGCAGATCCTTGTGGTCCGTGAAGGTGAAGATGGTGGCATCGATCGCCGGCGAAGGTGCAAGCGAATAGTTCTGGCAAGTCATGACTTGGTCACTCCGGTTGAATCGGTCCGGCAGGGGCCGGCGGCGAATTCCAGCGGAAGTGGAAGCGGCGAATAGCCGGATGCGCGCGCACAGGCGCAGAAGTTCCGGAAGGCCGCGTGCGCGGCGACGGCGTGGCCGCGTGGCGGCTCGGAGGCATCGGCTTCGGGTCATTCCGCCAGTTTAGCCCGGAAACCTCCGCCGATCAACCATGTCGCATCTCTCGCGCTTTGGTCAGCACCTGCACTGCCCTGGCAGTACGGCCATTATCATGACCCGCATTCATGACGGAGACTTCGATGACCGATCCGATGCCAGCCGCCGAAACGGTGCCCTGCATATCGAGCACGCTGCGGCGGCCGGGCGGGAAAGCGCGCAAGCGATCGGTCAGCTTTCGAACAACCGCCGTTCCGGCAGCCGAAGGTGCGCTTTCCCCGACCGAGATCGTGTCCGCCGACGAGCTGGCGCGATCCACCTCACATCGCTTCGGTGCTGAAAGAAGATCGGTGTCGACGTGCTGTATGACGAGGCATCGGCGCATCATGAAGGAGCATGGAAAGCCGACGTGGTCGAGGCCTCGGAGCGCGTGCGCTTTCCGGACGCCGACATGATCCTCGAACTTGTCGGCTATGCGCCGTCGAGCTTCACGATGCACGCGCGCAACCCTGCGCACAATCTCCAGCCCGGCGGCGACGCGGCGCAAACCTCTTGCCCAGGTCAGCCGGCCCCCAACTGCTCCGACGTCGACGGCGGCCGCCGTCCCGGAAACCAGGCGGACTTCCGTACTGTCAAGCTGGCGCAGATGCACAACGTCATCCACTGCACCGGCGGCTATCCGGTGGAGCTGGATCGACATTCACCCCCTCGATCCGTCATCTCGAATGCATCCGCGACCTTGCCACTCCCTGACCGACAAGGTCTTCCACGTCTATTCGCTTGGCAGGGAAACGCAACGTGGACGGGATCGAGATCGCGCGCATCGTCCGCGGCGTGAATGCGAACAGCTGATGAACGAGCCGTCGAAGTTCACGATCATCAACACCAACTCGCCGCTGAAGCTCGACATCCTGGATGATGGAAGGCATCATCCAGATGGGCCTCGGCGGGCCAGCCGGTCGTGATCACGTTGTTCACCCTGTCCGGCGCCATGGGCGCCGGTGACCATCGCCGGCGCACTGGTCCAGCAGAATGCCGAGGCGCTCGCCGGCATCGCCTTCGCCCAGATGGTCAGGAAGGGCGTACCGGTCGCCTATGGCGGTTTCACCTCCATCGATTACGAAGTCCGGCCACCTGCCTTCGGAAACCCCGGAATACATGAAGGCCCAACTTGTCGGCGGCCAGTTTCGCACGGCGCTATCGCATCCCCTATCGGACGTCGAACACATGTGCGGCGAACCAGGTCGACGCCCCAGCCGTCATGAGAGTGTCTTTCACTGGGGCGTATGATCCAGAGCGGCGGCAACTACATCAAGCACGCCGCAGGCTGGGCTCGAAGGGCTGACCTGCCCTGGTGAAAGATGATCCTCGACATCGACCTCTTTGCAGATGGTCTCTCGGAGTTTCCTCGAGCCGCTGGACCTCCGGAGGACGCATCTGCCTTCGAGGCGATCCGCGATGTCGGGCCGGGCGCCATTTCTTCGGTACGCCACACACGCAGGCCCGCTACAAGACTACCGTGCCCTCTATTCGCCCGTGCTTTCCGACTGGCGCAACTTCGAGACCTGGGGCGCAGGCCGGTTCGCCGATCGCGTTAGCAAGGCCAACCGCGTCTGGAAAGAACGGCTGGCAACCTGATGAAAAAGCCCCCAATCGACCCTGCGACCCAGGAGGAACTGAACGAATCTGTCGCACGGCGCATTGCCGAAGGCGGCGCACCGACGATTTTTGAGGCCTGATGAAAGGAAAATCGACTTCGCTCCGCTCGGCTTCAGCCGACCACCTCTCCCCGCTCGACGGGGAGCGGGTGAAAGCACCCGGCCCGGCCGTGCGCCTTTCCCCCGGCGGGGAGAGGGAGAGCGCAGCGGCGACGGAGAGGGGGAAAACGTTTCATGACGTGTGCCGTCGCGTAAGCCCGGCACAACGAAGCGTGCACGATCGCCGGAAGAGCAACAATCAGGCTGAGGCCTGCTTTGGCTGGAACTGAAAGGCCGCAGACCGGTGGCCACAGATTCACCCCGCCAGTTTCCGATTGGCCCCTACTTCGCCGACTTCTGCTGTCGATCACGAAAACTCGTTGTCGAGGTCGACGGCAGCCAACATGCCGATAGCGACTACGATCGCAGTCGCGACGGATTCATGCGTTCCGAAGGCTTCTCCATTCCTGCGGTCCGGAGTTCCGACGTTCTGGCAATAAAGGCGAGCTGGGTGCATACATCCTCGCTGCCCTCGGCGGCCGGTTGGCCAGAAGACGTCGTCGCGGTTGATCTGCGCTTCACGGTCTCAGCCGCGCACGATCCTGAGACCGGCAGCAACCATCCTGAATCACTTTCACAATGCAGGTATTTAACCTCATGAAATCCCACGTCAAAGCGGTTGTCATCGGCGGCGGTGTCGTCGGCTGTTTCCTGGTTCTTTACCATCTGGCCAGGGCCGCGGACCGACATCATGCTGATCGAGCGTTCGAGCTCACTTCAGGCTCGTCCGGCATGCAGCCGGCGGCTTTCACACACTGAACGGGCGACCCCAACGTCGCCAAGCTGCAGGCCTACACGGTGCAACTCTACAAGGAACTCGAGGAACTCTCCGGCCAGTCCTGTTCGCTCCACCTGACCGGCGGCGTCAGCGCTGGCGGACACGCCGGAACGCATGGACTCCTGCGCCCGCTCACGCCAAGGGTCGCTATCTCGGCATGGATACCGAACTGATCACGCTGTCCGAGGCAAAGGCTATGTTCCCGCTGATGGACGAGACCAATTTCGTCGGCGCCTATGTGGGATCCGGTCGAAGGCCATCTCGACCCATCGGGTACCACGCATGCCTACGCCGGCAGCAGCGCAAGCTGGGCGCCGAGATCGCTCAGGAACCGTGTGATCGAACTGGACCCAGAGACGGACGGCATCTGGAACGTCGTCACCGAGCAAGGCACTGTGAAGGCCGAGCACGTGGTCAATTGCGGTGCCTGTGGGCGCGCGAGTGTCGGCCTGGATGGTCGGTCTCGAACTGCCGCCTCCTGGCCATGGAGCACATGTACCTGCTCACCGAGCCGATGCCGGAGGTCGAGGA
Source organism: Rhizobiaceae bacterium (assembly GCA_023953775.1). GTDB lineage: Bacteria > Pseudomonadota > Alphaproteobacteria > Rhizobiales > Rhizobiaceae > JAMLJD01. Next base: position 37,676 of record JAMLJD010000002.1, read on the forward strand.
GTTCAACGCCCGCACTGGCCGCGATACTGGAGTGCTGGACTTCAAGGGCGAGATCTACACCTCGCCAGGAGCGCAACGGCGTGCCGCTCGGCACCTACGAGAAGGCCCGCAAGCCGTGGTCGCCGGTCGACACGCCATGGGATTTCGGCCACGAACTGCCGGGTACCGGACATCGACCGTACCGCGCCATCGCTGGAAGTCGGATCTGGGCATTTTCCCGGACCGAGAAGGCCGATCAAGCAGATCATCAACGGCCCTCACCTCGCGCCTGACGGAAACCCGCTGGGTTGGTCCGGTTCAGGGTCTGACGTGAATTTCTGGTGCGCATGCGCCGTCATGGCCAAGCCCAGCCAGGGCGGCGGCGTCGGCCCGCCCTGGTCGAACTGGATGGTCAACGGTGACCCGGGCTTGGATGTCTGGGGCATGGACGTTGCCCGCTTCGGTGAATGGGCGACGCCGTTGCCAGCCGCCGATATGCGCGAGAACTACCCGCGCCGCTTCTCGATCCGCTTTCCCAACGAGGAACTGCCTGCCGCCCGGCCTGCGCAAACGACGCCGCTCTACGACGAAATGGTCACACAGAACGCCGTCATGGGCGACAGCTGGGGGCTCGAGACGCTACTGTGGTTTGCCCTGGAAGGGCACGGAGTTGAAGGATATCGTATCCTTCCATCGCTCCAACGATTTCGAGCATGTCGGCAACGAAGTGAAGAAGACACGCGAGAGCGTAGGCGTCACGGAGATCGCCAACTTCGCCAAATACGAGGTGTCCGGCCCCGGCGCCGAGGAGTTCCTCAACCGGCTGATGACCAACCGTATGCCGAAGGTCGGCCGCATCGTCCTGACCCCGATGCTCAACGAGTTCGGCAAGCTGACCGGCGACTTCGCCTTATCGCCAAGGCTGGCGAGGATCGCTTCATGATCTGGGGTTCCTCGGCGGCCGCCAAATACCACATGCGCTGGTTCGAAAAGCACCTTCCTGACGACGGGTCGGTACGCATTCACCGCTTCGACCAGACGCTGGTCGGCCTGTCGATCACGTGGCCCGAACAGCCGTGCGCTGTTGCAGAAGCTCGTCGACGTCGACGTGTCATCGAAAGCTCCGCTTCACATTTCCGCGAGATATGGTCGGCGGCGCGCCCCGTATGGTCAATCGCATCACCTATACCGGCGACCTCGCTACGATCTGATGCAGCTGGCCTATGAGCGGCTGGTTCATCGCGCCATCAAGGAGCGGCCGGTGCAGAGTTCGATATTGTCGATTTCGGCATGCGCGCCCTCCTGTCGATGCGGCTCGCGAGAAGAACTTCCCGACCTCGTTCATGAGCTGCGCCCGATTCTACGGCCCGTATGGAGCAGCGATGGACCGCTTCATCAAGCTCGAGAAGAACGATCATCGGGCGCGAGGCGGCCGCCGTCGAGCACGCCAACGGACCGAAGCTGGGCGTTCATCGTCGACGCGATCGACGACGTGATGGGCGAGCCGGTCTGGGCCGTGGTCAACGGCACGGATTACGGTACGATCGGAAGCCGCATGGTTACGGTGCGCCGCGTTTCGACGATGCCGGCAAGGAAATCCGCACCTCGGCCGCCGATCACGGCGCATCGTCGGTGCGCGGCATCCACGATGGCGACTGGTCCGTTGTCGGCTGGATCACCTCCGGCGGCTACGCACTATGTGTCGGCAAGTCGATGGCGCAGGGCCATGTGCCAGCCGAACTCGCTGCAAACGAGTAGCTTATGGCCTGTTCGAGATCGAGATCCTCGCAAACGCTGCCCTGCCCGCATCAACGTCGAACCGCCCTTCGATCCGTCGGGCGAGAAAATGTGGGCTTGATCGCGCGGGCGCGCCGGGCCACCCTCCCGGTTCGGCCGGGAGGAAGGGCGATGAACGACGACACGGCTCCTGCGGTGGATCTGGACGAGGCCGAGGCGGCCGTCGACCTGCCGCCGATCTGCCTGCGCGAGCGCTACGATGCGCTGATGCAGGTGATCCGCAATCGTCACCGTGCGCGCCTTCGACCCGGATTTCCGAGGTGCCGAAGGAGCATTACGAACTCATCTCGAGGCGGTTCGCCACGCGCCATCCGGCGCCAATGCGCAGCCCTGGCACTTCATCTGCGTCAGCGATCCTGTGCCTACGAAGCGAGATTGCCAGCTATTTCGCCGAGGAGCAGCGCCGGCGAGCCAAGCTCAAGATGAAGTTCCCGGACGCCCGACTATCGCGGCCTGGCGACCGCGCCTGGCCTGATCGTCGTGGCGACCGACTTCCGATGGGTGAGCGCCTTTCCGGTGCTGAAGGACGATACATCCGGATTCAACCGATGTATCGCGAGAATGCCGAACGCATCCTCCTGCAATCCGTGGCTGCCGCGACCATGTCGGCGCACCTGCCGCCGGCGCGCTCGGCTACAATGTCTGGTGGGGTGGATGCGACCGCCAGAAGCTGCACAGGACGCGATGAAGCCGATGCTCGGCATTCCCGACGAGCTCTCCGTGCTCGACATCATGGCGTTCGGCCTGCCGGCCAAGGCGCCCTTACAAGCGCTGGCAAGCCACTCGACGACATCACCAACTGGAACGGCGCTTCGGACCCCGCGCACCACATGAGCGACGCAGAACTGGACGACTGGATCCAGAACCAGCGCCACAAGGTGATGTACAAGGACGCCTCGAAGATCGACTGACACCCGCCCGACAAAGGACATCATGCCCAACGACAGCCGCCCTGCCCGCCTCGCCGTCCTCATCGACGCTGACAACGCGTCGCCGAAGATCGCCGACGGCCTGTTCGAGGAGATCGCCAAGCTGGGCGAAGCCAGCGTCCGGCGCATTTACGGGGATTTCTCGAATTCGCGCTCGCGCGGATGGGCCGACATTCTCGCCAAATACGCCATCATCCCGCAGCAGCAATTCGCCTATACGACAGGCAAGAACGCCTCCGACATCACCCTGGTGATCGACGCGATGGATCTTCTGCACAGTGGCCGGTTCGAAGGCTTCTGCCTGGTCTCCTCAGACAGCGACTTCACGCGGCTTGCCGCGCGCATCCGCGAACAGGGCGTCGACGTGTACGGCTTCGGCGAGCAGAAGACGCCGGAGAGCTTCCGCCAAGCATGCAGGCGTTTTGTCTACACCGAGAACCTGCTGCCGAGCGCGCCCGCCAACACCGGGCAGACCGCCAAGGCATCGAAGCCGCTGCGCTCGCCCAAGGACGCGATCCCGATCATCGCCAAGGTGATCGAGCAGATGGAAACCGAGGACGGCTGGGTGCCGCTCGGCGCGGTGGGCACCCAGCTCGCCAACCTTGCCTCGGATTTCGACCCGCGCACCTTCGGGTTCAGGAAACTGAGCGATCTCGTGCGCGAAACCGGTGGCTTCGAGATCGACCATCCCGAAGGCGGCTCGGTACGTATCAGGCGAAAAAGGCAGGCGACCCGGGCGCGCCGCGGCGGAACGAAGAAATAGGTCATGGACAAGGCGGCGTCGGGCAGCTTCGGGCGTCATCGCAAAATCATGCCGTTCGACCCGGAAGCGGCCATGTCCGAGGAGCGTCTGCGCCGCGAGGCGCGCGAGAAGGCCGCCGCGCTCAACAGCCACGTCCTCGGCTACGGCCCGCTTGCCGAGGCGGAATGGGCCGAGGCGGGCATTTCAGCGCCCGACCTTTCCACCATGCGCGCCTACCGTCTCGAGCGCATCCGCGCCGAACTCCGGCGTCGCGACTATGCGGGCGTGCTGCTCTACGATCCCGTCAACATCCGCTATGCGACGGACAGCACCAACATGCAGCTTTGGGTGGCGCACAATCCCACGCGTCATTGCTTTGTTGCGACGGAAGGACCGGTGGTCCTGTTCGACTATTTTTCCTGCGAACACCTGTCCGACCATGCGGGAACCGTCGACGAAGTTCGCCCGGCTGTCTCGTGGATCTATCTCTATGGCGGCGAATTGACCGAGCGGCGCGTCGCGCGTTGGGCGGACGGCATCGCGGACCTCATGAGGGAGCATGGCGGCGGCAACGGGCGGCTCGCGGTCGATCACCTCGACCATGAAGGCGTCACCGCGCTCGCCGGACGTGGCGTCACCGTCCACAATGGTGAAGCGGTGATGGAAAACGCCAGGCTGATCAAGTCGCCCGACGAGATCCTCGCCATGCGCCGCGCGATCGTCGCCTGCGAGGCGGCGATGGGCGAGATGCATACCGCGCTCAGGCCCGGTGTGACGGAGAACGAGCTCTGGTCCGAGCTCCATCGCGGCAACATCGCACGCGGCGGGGAGTGGATAGAAACGCGCCTGCTGTCCTCGGGACCGCGCACCAATCCGTGGTTCCAGGAATGTTCGTCGCGCACCATCGAGGCCAGCGACCTCGTCGCCTTCGACACCGACCTGATCGGTCCCTACGGCTTCTGCGCCGACCTGTCGCGCACCTGGCTGTGCGGCGACGGACCCGCGACGAACGAGCAGCGCGACCTCTATCGCATCGCCGCCGACCAGATCGCGCACAATTGTGCCCTGCTCCGGCCGGGCATCGGGTTCCGCGATCTCGTGCGCGCGTCGGTCGTGCCTCCCCCAGACTGCTTTCCGACCCGGTACGGGGTGCTCTATCACGGCGTCGGTTTGGCCGACGAATACCCCACCCTGCCGCACGAGACCGACTGGACCGACGACACACCCGACGGCGAGTTGCTGCCGGGCATGGTGGTCTGCGTCGAAAGCTATGTCGGCAGGCTCGGCGGCCGCGAGGGCGTCAAGATCGAGGAACAGGTCCTCATCGCCCCGAACGGCTCCGAAATGCTGTCCTCCTACCCGCCCGACGACAAGCTCGTGTGAGTTTCGGATCGGCGCTAGCCGACCTCGACCGAGCGCCGCATTTCGGGATGCAGGCTCGAGCCCAATATGTGGTCGGCATTTCCAAGAACCTGCGCCGAGTGTCCGACAATCAGCGGATCGGGTCCGCGCACCAGATGCGTGTCTTTTCCCGGATAGGGCAGCGTGGCGAGAAAATGCTGCATGGCGTTGAGCCGCGCCCGCTTCTTGTCGTCGGACTTCACCACCGTCCAGGGCGCATCCGCCGTGTCGGTGTAGAAGAACATCGCTTCCTTCGCCTCGGTGTAGTCGTCCCACTTGTCGATCGAGGCGCGGTCGATCGGCGACAGCTTCCAGCGCTTCAGGGGATCGTTTTCGCGCGCGAGGAAGCGCCGCTTCTGTTCGTCCCGCGTCACCGAGAACCAGTATTTGTAGAGCCTGATTCCCGAGCGAACCAGCATGCGTTCGAGCTCGGGCGTCTGGCGCATGAATTCGAGATAGTCGTTGGGCGAACAGAACCCCATCACCCGCTCGACGCCGGCGCGGTTGTACCAGGAGCGGTCGAACAGCACGATCTCGCCACCGGCAGGCAGATGATTGACGTAGCGCTGGAAGTACCACTGCGTCGCTTCGCGTTCAGATGGCTTCTCCAGGGCGACGACCCTGGCGCCACGGGGATTGAGATGCTCCATGAAGCGTTTGATCGTTCCACCCTTGCCGGCGGCATCGCGACCCTCGAACAGGACGACTACGCGCTGACCCGTCTGCTTGACCCATTCCTGTACCTTGAGCAGTTCGACCTGCAACTCCGCCTTGTGCTGCTCGTAGACGGCGGTTCGGATGCGCTGCTTGTAGGGATACTCTCCGCTTTCGAACGCATGGCGGATCGCTTCAGGATCGTGGCGCATCTCGGCGACACGGTGCTGGCCCGAAGCCTTCTTCTGCTTCGGCCGGGTCGGTTCGGCGCCATTGGTCCCGGGCAATCCCGACGGGGACTCAAGCTGCGCCTGGTCGATATCGGCACTGTTCGCCGGCGCATCCTTCACGGTTGCATCGACGGCTTCGGTGGTGACGCGCGACTGCGGGGTGGGCTCGGCCATTCGTCCTCTCCTGTTTGCACACAGGATCGGACCGATGGCGGCGCTGCGTGTTGATCGAGGTCAATCCCGGTCCGTGAGCGCCCGCGCGATGGTCTCGGCCAGATCGCCATGCGCCCGCGACGTGATGTATGGCAGGCCCTTGCGACGCGCGGTCCAGCCGACGGGCGTCAGTTCGCGCGCCGCCGGCTCGAAGCGCTGCGCCAGGGCCCAGCTCCTGCAATCGATCGCGCAGACATCCGCCCTGCCCTCGGCGACCGCCCGGATCGACTGGCGATGGCCGCCGGTCTCGATCCGCTCGCCGAACAGGTCGATGCTCTCGCCCTGCGCCGCCAGATCGCGGGTCAGCGCGATGATCCCGGACATCGAATCCGGCCCGTTGAACGCGAACCGCGCACCGCGCATGACATCCACCGGCAACGGGTCACTGAATTGAACCTTTGCTCGCAAACGCGACGATGACCGCTGCATCAGGATGGCACTGGAATAGAGCTCACTCTCGCCACCCTCGAAGGCGGAATAGTCAGGCTGCCCGACAACGACCACGTGTTCCTGGAGGCCGAATTCCATCGGACCCCAGCATGTCTGGCCGAAAATAAGCGACGGATGTCGCCACAGCGTGTGCGGATCGAGTTCGTCCGGCGGCAGGCTCTCGGGATCAGGGGCAATCACGGCGCCTGCCGTATCGCGGATGCCGCCCGGCACTGCCGGCATGTCGGCATTGCGCCGCACCAGCCTTTCGGGCGCCTCAATGCCTGCCGCCGCCAGCCGCGCCCTGATCGCCGCCCACTGCGTATTGGTCTCGTCCCGCACTTCGGGCCAGTCGTACATGGGCAATGCGGCTATGACTTGGCTCATGCCCCCATACAGCCTTCGCGCGATGCAAACGCAAGCGCGATCGGACTATTCCTTCGGCGGCTCGGCCGGAACGGGCGCCGTTCCCGCATCGAAGACGGTTCGTGCGCGAAGGCGGGGCCGAAATGCGCGGCCGGGCTCGGCCACCCGCCGCAGCACAGGGTGGACGACAGGTTCCTTGGGTTTGAACGCATAGGAGCGGAACAGGCTGAAATAGTTGGGGAACGCATAGCCGTCATTCATCGCCAGCCATTCCGCCCGCCTGGCGCGGAAGATCGACGGCAAACGGTACCAGGCGACGGTCGGCAGCTTGTGGTGCACCAGATGGAGATTGTTGTTGAGAAACAGCAACGACAGCGGCGATCGCTCGACGATGATGGTGCGCCCGTCCGGGCGCTCCGACCACTGATGCTCGGCGAAGGTGCGGATGGCGATCAGCGACTGGCCGAACCATGCCGGCACGAGCAGATAGAGCCAGAACGGCATGCCGAAGCCCAGAGTAACGACCGCAATCACCAGGACGAGCCCGGCTGCATGCAACTCCCACGCACGGCGCACCTCGCGGTCCCCGTCGCGGATCGCCTTGAGGTCTCCGATCACGAAACCGCCGACGGAAAGCCACGGGCCGAGGAAGAACCGGCCGACCATTGTGTTGTTGACCTCGAGAAGGAATTTGAGGACCGGCGGCAACGCCCGGTGCTGCCACAGCGCGCGGTAGTAGCTCTCCGGGTCGTCCAGCGGATCGGTCAGGCGCTCGTCGGCGTGATGGCGCAGGTGAAGCGCCTTGAAACGGCGATAGGGCCAGGCAATTCCGATCGGCAGGAAGACGAACGCCTCGTTCAGCCGTGCGTTTCGCGTCGGATGACCGTGCAGGACTTCGTGCATCAGCGACGAATGCAATGCCACCGCGATCGTCAGCACCACCAGCGAGGCGATCGGGTAATGCGGCCACAGAAGAAACCCGGCCGCGGCCCAGGAGGCATGACATCCAATGATCAGAAAAATCGTCGGCCATTCGTATCGAGGCGTGCGGCCGCTCAGCCCGTTTCGTGCACCTTCCATGTTGCCCTTTTGACGGTTCTTTCCGGAATCCCCCTGATTCCTGACAGTACGTTGTCAGTAGCCGGCTTATGGTGCAATGCGACATTGCGCATTAAACGTTGACTTTGCGCACCTGTCGACCCACGTGTTTTGTATTGTAAACAAAACCACTGAAAAGCACCGGATATGGACAAACGCGACCTGTCAGGACTCTTTCGAGAACGGCTCAGGGTCCTGCTTCAGCGCTCGGCAATGCGCCAATCAGCTTTCGCGCAGTCGGTAGGCATCGACCGCTCCGCCCTGTCGCAACTCCTGTCCGGTCAGACGACACGGCTGCCGCGTGCCGAAACGCTGCTCAACATCGCCGCCACGCACAATGTTTCGCTGGATTGGCTTCTGGGTCTGAGTCACGACGAAGGCGTTACAGCGGAACTGCGCGCAAGTCTGGAGATCGCCGAGGCACCCGACGGCTTCGATCGCAGCCTGTTGGCAAAATGGCACTCCGAGGCGATAGGCACCAAGATCCGCTACGTCCCCTCGGGCATCCCCGACCTGCTGCGGACCGAAGCCGTCATTGCCTATGAGATCGCGCCCTCGAAACGCGACCGCGCATACGAAATCGACGAGGCGCAGTACCGCATCGACTACAACCGCCGGCCGGAAACCGACATGGAAGTCTGCATGCCGTGGCAGACGCTGGAAATGTTCGCGCGCGGCCAGGGCATATGGAGCGGCCTTTCGGTCGAGGCGCGGGCCGAGCAGATGTCCCACATGGCCCGCCTTCTCGACGATCTTTATCCGACGTTCCGTCTGTACCTCTACGACGGGCGCGCGCGCTTCTCGATCCCCTATACGATTTTCGGCCCGATCCGCGCTGCGATCTATGTCGGCGACATCTATCTGGTTCTCAATGCCACGCAGCCCGTTCAAACGCTGACGCGCCATTTCGACGGCCTCATACGCGCCGCCGCGATCAATGCGCATGAGGTGTCAGGCTTCGCTGCGGGCCTCGTCCCGGCATGATCGCACCGCGCCGCGATTGACGTTATATAAAGACTTCTTTATATCTTTATCTTCATTCATTCACGGACGATTTCCATGCAGAATCCGATCGACGCCCTTCTTGCCGAAAAGGGCGTACTCCTGGCCGACGGCGCGACCGGCACGAATCTCTTTGCAATGGGTCTCGAGGCCGGCGACGCGCCGGAACTCCTGAACGAGACCGCGCCAGACACGATTGCGGCGCTGCATCAGGGCTTCGTCGATGCCGGCGCTGACATCATCCTCACCAATTCCTTCGGCGGCACACGGCAACGCCTGAAGCTGCACCACGCGCAGGATCGCGTCCGTGACCTCAACCGCAAGGCCGCCGAGATCGCCTGCGCAGTGGCCGGCAAGGCCGGCCGGCGCGTTATCGTCGCGGGCTCCGTCGGCCCGACGGGCGAACTGCTCCAGCCTTTGGGTGCGCTCAGCTACCAGGAAGCGGTGGAAGCCTTCGCCGAACAGATCGAAGGTTTGAAGGAAGGCGGCGCCGAGGTCGCCTGGATCGAGACGATGTCGGCACCTGACGAGATACGAGCCGCAGCGGAAGCTGCCATCCTCGTTGGCCTCCCCTACACGTATACGGGGTCGTTCGACACGGCCGGCCGCACCATGATGGGCCTCCTGCCGAAGGACATCCACGCCGTAGCGGATGGCCTGGGAGAAGCGCCGGTCGCCGTCGGCGCGAATTGCGGCGTCGGCGCCTCGGACATCCTGGCGTCGCTCCTGGATATGACCGCCGAGAAGCCAGGGGCCACCCACATCGTTAAGGGCAATTGCGGCATTCCGGAATTCCGCGGGTCGGAAATCCACTATTCGGGTACGCCCGAGCTGATGGCCGACTACGCGCGCATGGCAGTCGATTCCGGTGCACGCATTATCGGCGGCTGCTGCGGTACGTCCTTCGCGCATCTGGCAGCGATGCGCCAGGCGCTGGACACGCACGCCAGGGCGGCGCGTCCGAGCACGAGCGATATCGTCGATCGCATCGGTCCGCTGCGCAACAAGATAGCCGCAGAAGTGCCGGAAGGCAGCCGGCGCGAGCGCCGCCGCGCGCGGGCCTGATACCCGAGCGCAGCAGGCTTTCCCTACAGATCCTCCAGGTCCCGCCGGACCTTCTTCAAGAGGTCGCGCGCGGTTTCGGCCTGTTCAGGCGTCCACGAACCGCTGCGCAGCCGTGAAAACACCGCCCAGCGCAGGGCACGGAACTCGTCGCCAATCGCGACGCCGCTCATCTTGGCCGATGCGCCGTCGATGCCGGCATTGATGCGGTCGAGTTCGGCCGCATGCTCTTCGAGAAACGCCTGTCCGGCCTCGGTGATCGCGTAGAGGCGTTTGTTGCCGTCGGCTTGCGATGACACCAGGTCGGCCTCTTCCAGCATCTGAAGCATCGGATAGATCGCGCCGGGGCTCGGGCTGTACGCGCCCTGGAACCGCGCCTCGAGTGCCTTGATGATGTCGTAGCCGTGCCGCGGCTCCTCGGCGATCAGTCCGAGCACCACAAGCCGCAGCGCACCGGAATCGAAGCGCCCTCCCCGACCTCCGAACGGCCCGCCGTGCCGGCCGCCGAAGCCGCCGCCGCGCCCGCGTCCGCCGCCGTGGCGGCCGGGGCCGCCGCCATGGCCGCTCATTCGCCACTCGCCGCGCCAGGAATTGCAGGATTTGTGAAACATTCTCATTCTCCTTATCGTCATATCTGCGATATATCTATTCAACGATATATCTTTTTACAAGGAGAATTCGTCGACACCGGGAAAGCTGCCTTCGGCTTCAAAGGCTGCCGTGAGCGAACGGGATAAAAAAAGAGCCGGCAGGTTTCCCTGCCGGCTCCGCCTCACCCACCCTGACGGATCCGCGCCGCCAAACGATCCCAAAGAACGCGGACCCGCCGATATTGCCACCTACCGCCTGCTGTCGAGCGCCGAGGCAAGGCGCACAAGCGAGAGGAACTCCGCCCTGTACCCGTAAGGGTCGGAGCCACGCGCGGCGGTGGCAATCTGCATGATCCTGTCGTAGTCGAAGCTGGCCGTCTGGTCGGTCTTGCGCAGCTTCTGGCCGAAGGCTGCAACGGCGATCGAGAAGCGCACGTCCTGTGCAGCGTTCGCGAAACTGTCGACTTCGTTCGCGGCCGTCACGGGCGTCGTGATCAGCTTCGAGACATCCTCGCCCGGAAGCTTGTAACGAATCTTGACGAAGGCATATTCGTCCGACGTATCGCCGACAGCGGGCTTGGCGTCGTCCTGGCCGTAGCGCAAATCGTCGATCAGCTCGGCCGGGCTTCCGTTCGGCGTGATCTCGTAAATGGCCGTCACGGAATGGCCGGAGCCGATATCGCCGGCGTCGACGCGATCGTTGTTGAAGTCCTCGCGGTTCAGCGCGCGGGTCTCGTAGCCGATCAGCCGGTATTCCGAGACCTGCTGCGGATTGAACTCGACCTGGATCTTCACGTCGTTGGCGATCGGGAACATGGTCGACCCGGCCTCCTGGACGAGGGTCTTTTCCGCTTCCGCCAGCGTGTCGATATAGGCCGCCGTGCCGTTGCCGTTCTGCGCAATGGTCTGCATCATCTGGTCGTTTAGATTGCCGCGGCCGAAGCCGAACACCGACAGATAGACGCCGCTTTCACGCTTCTCCTCGATCAGCCTCTTCAGCTCGTCGTCGGAGGTCTGCCCGATGTTGAAGTCGCCGTCGGTTGCCAGCATGACGCGGTTGACGCCATCCTTCACGAAGCTCTTCTCGGCGAGCCTGTAGGCTTCCCGGATACCTTCCTCGCCGGCCGTCCGGCCACCGGCTTCCAGATTGTCGAGCGCGTCGAGGATCGCCGCCTTGTCCGACCCCTTGGCGTTCTCCAGGACCGTGCCGGCATTGCCCGCATAGGTGACGATAGACACCGTGTCGTCGGCATCGAGCCTGTCGACCAGCAGCCGGAACGCGTTCTTGAGCAGCGGCAGCTTGTCGGGCGCGTTCATCGAGCCGGAAACGTCGAGCAGGAATACGAGGTTCGACTTCGGCTTTTCGGCCGGCTTCACATCATATCCCTTGATCGCGACATGCATCAGCTTGGTGTGGTCGTTCCACGGGCTCGGCGTCACGGTGATCGTCGAATTGAAGGGCTGGTCGGCACCTTCCGGGCCGCGCCAGTCATAGGGGAAGTAGTTGATCATCTCCTCGACGCGCACGGCGTCGGGGTTGGGCATCACGCCTTCCTTCAGCGTGCGCCGGACGAGTGCATAGGACGCGGTATCGACGTCGATCGAGAAGGTCGAGACCGGGTTCTCGAGTGCCGAGCGCACCGGATTGGTGTCGAAATTCTCGAACCGGTCGCGGGACTCTTCCTCGACGACCACCGGGTCGGGCACGGCCACGTTCGGTTGCGGCGATACCATCGTCTTACTGTGGCCGCCCAGCGACTGGCGATACATGCGATCCCGCGCCGCGCCTGTCGCAGGCAGGGCCGGTGCCGGGCTCTCCGACGCGACGCCGTCGAAAGACAGCTCCCGCGCGGCTTCGTCGGCTTCGCCATCCGCCCGCTTGTCGGCAAGCTTGCCGACCGGCTCGGGCTTCGGCGCCTGCTCGCGGGTCTCCTTCTGGTCGAGCGGCGGCATGCCGATATTCACCGTGTCCAGCATCTGCCAGCCGACATAGCCGGCGATCGGCAGTGCGACGAGACCGGCGATCGCCGGGGTTGCCATCAGCTTCTTTTCCATCATCCCGCTCCAGATGTTTGCCATTCTGTCGCTGAGACGACGGCCCGCCGCCGATCCTTTGGGTATGCTCGAATTTTTTTCCGCGTCGAAGCTTTCGAGCGCCGCCTCTACGGCACGCGCACGCGCGTCACGGCCGGGTCCGGGGACCGGGGCACTGCGCAGCATCTTCAGATCATCGTCGTTCATCGTCACTCATCCCCGGCCGAAGCCATCATCTGCTTCAGCCGCTTCTTTGCCTCGTGCACGTGCCACGACACCGTGGGCTCCGCGAGCCCCATTACGTCGGCGGCATCGGCATGGCTCAGTCCCTCGCCATAGACCAGCGTGACGGCGTCGCGCTGCTTGTCCGGAAGCTGGCGCACCGCCGCCCACAGCCGGCCGGCCGCATCGTCGGGCTCTTCGGCCACTTCGCCGTCGATCAGCGCCTGCGCGCCGTATTCCTTTGCCTTTCGTGCCTCGCGCGCGCCCTTGCGGGCCATGTCGCGCACGGCGTTGAGCGTCAGGGCATAGAGCCAGGTGGTGAACCGCCCCGCGCCCTTGAAGCCGCGGATGGCACGGCCGAGACGCACGCAGACCTCCTGCGCGATGTCCTCGGCGTCCGCTCGGTTGCCCGCGAGGCGATAGGCGACCCGGTAGACGTAGTCGTAGTGGCGTTCGACCAGCGCGGCGAAAGCCGCCCGGTCGCCGGCAATCGCGCCTGCCACCAGCGTCTCGTCAGGTTGGTCACTGTCTTCCAGCGTCATTGCCATCATCGCCCGTTGGACGACCGCTTGTGGGCATTCCTTGGGGTGATGTGAAGATTTTTTTGAGGCGGGTGTCCCGCGGCACGGCGAGGCGCGTCGTCGCGCGCGCCTTCACTGCCGGCCCGGAACGGGCATCACCGGGCGTAGGCGCGCATGATGAAAGCCTGCATTTCGGCGGGATAGCGATAGTCGAGGCCATACGGGCAGGCATTGCGAGCGAGGCATCCCCCTGCCCGGCACGCGCCGCCCCGGACACCTTTGACATGCGCCACGCAACGACCGTAGGCGAAGTCAGGCCCGGCGAACGCCTCGACGGGACAGGCGGAAAGACAGGGTTTTCCGTGACATGCGTCGCACAGGTGAATCGGTTTGTGAACCGGCGGAAAGCCCAAAGGCGTTGCGAAGGCGAGAGCCCCGCGAAAGGCGTGCCACAGTCCGTATTCGGGATGAATGAGGATGCCGAGCGGCGACGCCTCGAGCCTGGCTGCGCGGCGCGCCCATTGCTGGAACGGCGGGAAAGGCCGCTCGTTGGGCATGATCAGGCGCGCCCCGAACGTTTCGCCGACCCGGCCGATGACTTCCGCCGACCATGTGTCGAGCGGATCGGCCATCACGTCCGGCTGCCGTTCGACCCAGGCCGTGAATTCGGACCAGAACGTGCCTCCGGCGTTGCCGACCAGCGCGATCGACTGAGCGGGTCTTCCGGAAGGTCCATCCAGCTCGTCCTCACCGGGTTCGAGATCGAAGCCGCCGAAAAGCGTCAGCCGATTGCGTGCCAGGGCGGCTGCAAGCGCGTCGCGCATCGCCTACCCCGCAAGCGTCTCGGTGAGCAGCATTTCGAGCCGCTTCCAGTGGCGTTCGGCGCCGGCAGCGTCGAAGACACCGTGATCGGGAACGCACCACCCGTGCGCCATACCGACATAATTCTCGATCGTGTGGTCGACCTCGGCCTCGCGGAATGCGCGCGCAAGACGCGCGGACTGCTCGGGTGGAAACGACCCGTCGACGCCGGCGCACCCGACATAGATCCGGCCTCGGATCCGATCGGCATTGCGGTGCGGACTGTCGTCGGCGTCGGAGGCAAGTCCGCCGCCATGGAAGCTGGCGGCCGCCGCGATGCGATCGGGATAATGCGCGGCCGCATTGATGGCGCGCGCACCGCCCATGCAATAGCCGACGGTGGCGACCGGCCCGTCATGGCCGGCTTCGGCCAGCGCCTCGAGAAACGCACCCGTATCGGCGATCGTCATGGCCTGGGTCGTGCCGCGGATCATGCCGATGATTTCAGCCTTCGTCGCCTCGTCGGCGAACGCAGTGCGGGCATCGTGTGGCCCGTAAGGCGCGAAGCGATACAGCGTATCGGGCACCAGAACCGCGTAGCCGAAGCCGGCGATCCGCTCCGCCATCTGGTCGAGCGCCGGCCGCGGCCCGAATGCGTCCATGTAGATGATCACAGCGCCTTTGGAGGCCGCCCCGTCGACGGTGAAAAGGCCCGCATCCGCGCGCCCGTCCGGCGTTTCGATTTTCAGCTCGCGCTTCGTCATGCAGATTGTCTCCCTGGCAAAGCCAGAGTTACCGTGCCGATCACATCCTGCAAGCCGTTTCGATACCGCTTCACCGTCGAGGTTCGATCGATACCGATCAGGCGGAACGCACCATCCGCTTCAGGACATCGTTGCGCTTGACGAAATGGTGCCAGAGCGCTGCCGCGACATGCAGACCGACCACGGCGATGATGACGGGCTTCGCCATCTCGTGCACCTCGCCGGCATCATGGATACCGAAATACCAGGCGACACCGCCGCTGATCGGCATCCCCAGAATGACCAGATAAAGGATGCCGTGCGTCGCCCTCGCCGCCATCTTCAGCAGCCGGTGCTCGTCGGCCGGCGGCTCCGGTGCGCCACGGCGCAGCAGGACGACGACCCGCAACAGCGCCAGCACGAAAATCGCGATGCCGACATAGACATGGATATTGGCCCAGAACAGGTCTGCTTCGGCAGGCGTATTGCCCCGGCTGAAGGCGCGGTAAGCAGGCTTGATGTCCTCGCCCATGATAAGCTGGAAGATCACCAGCACCGCGATGATCCAGTGGAGCGCGATCTGGGTGGTGGAATAGCCGGCAGGTTTGGTCGACATCGAGTTCAGGTCCAGTTGATGAAGGCGCATCGATATCCCGGAGCTTTACCGGGCCGCCTTGACCTCGGACAAGTTACGACTTGGTCATGAAAGACGACCGCCTCCCGCAATGGCGGTGGCCTCAGTCGTGGCCGCGGATCGCGCTACGCCAGACTTCCTTGTGGATGATGTCGGCCACTTTAGCCCGGCCGTCCGCGGGCCCTTTTCACGTGAAGGCGTCGGGCATCGATTCCTTCTTCTTCGCCACGAAATCCTTCAGTCCGTCGGCGATTCCCGCATCCAGCGAGGGCGCTTCGTAGGCATCGAGCCATTTGCGCGCGATCTCGTTGGCGCGCTGCGGCGCGGTCTTCTCGCCTTCCGCAAGCCACTGCTCGTAGGAATTGTTGTCGGCGATCGACGACCGGTAGAAGGCGGTCTGGAAGTTGGCTTGCGTATGGCTGCAGCCAAGATAGTGGCTGCCGGGCCCGACCTCGCGGATCGCATCCATCGCCTGCCCGTTCTCCGACAGGTCGACACCCTGCGCCAGCTTCTGCTGCATGCCGAGCTGGTCGACATCCATGATGAATTTCTCGTAGCAGGAGGCCAGTCCGCCCTCGAGCCAGCCGGCTGAGTGGAGAACGAAATTGGTGCCTGCCAGCAGCGTCGAGTTCAGCGTATTGGCGCTTTCATAGGCCGCCTGGGCGTCGGGAACCTTGGAAGCGCACAGCGAGCCGCCGGTACGGAACGGCAGGCCGAGCCGGCGCGCGAGCTGTGCCGCGCCATAGGAGACCAGCGCCGGTTCCGGCGTGCCGAAGGTCGGGGCGCCCGACTGCATCGAGATCGACGAGGCGAACGTGCCGAACAGCACCGGCGCGCCGGGCCGGCAGAGCTGCGTGAAGGCCGCGCCCGCGAGAACCTCGGCGAGGATCTGCGTCAGCGTGCCGGCAACCGTCACCGGGCTCATGGCACCTGCGAGGATGAACGGCGTGATGATCGTCGCCTGGTTGGCGCGGGCATAGACCTTCGCCGCGCCGAGCATGGTTTCGTCGAACACCATCGGCGAATTGGCGTTGATCAGGTTGATGACGACCGTGTTGTCGTCGACGAACTGCTCGCCGAACAGGATCCTGGCCATCGCAACCGTATCCTCGGCGCGCTCGGGCGCGGTCACCGACCCCATGAACGGCTTGTCCGACAGCGTCATGTGCGCATGCACCATGTCGAGGTGACGCTTGTTCACCGGCACGTCGACCGGCTCACACACGGTACCCCCCGAATGATGGATCGACGGCGCCAGGTAGGCGAGCTTCACGAAATTGCGGAAATCCTCGATCGTGGCGTAGCGACGGTTGCCGTCGAGGTCGCGCACGAAGGGCGGACCGTAGACCGGAGCAAAGACGGTAGCGTCGCCGCCGATCTGAACCGACCGCTCGGGATTGCGTGCATGCTGGGTGAACACCGGCGGCGCGGTCTTCAACAGTTCGCGGCACAGGCCCTTGGGAAAATGCACGCGCTCGCCCTGGACGTCGGCGCCGGCCTCCTTCCACATCGCCAGCGCTTCGGCGTCGTCGCGGAACTCGATGCCGATCTCCTCGAGGACCCGGTCGGCATTGGCCTCGATCAGCGCGATGCCTTCCTCGTCGAGAACCTCGTAAACCTTTATGCTGCGGCGGATATAGGTAAGTTGCTGCCCCGGCCCGCCACCGGAACGCGCGGCGCGGCGCGCGCTAGCCCCGCCCCGGTCGCCACGGCCCCGCCTTCCTCCCGAAAGCTCGGCTTCATTGATCTGGTTCATCGCGCTGTCCTCGACATCACATTGCGTGCATAGCACGGCACTTTCGCCGGACTGTAGCCCCCCGCCCTTTTGTGAACGGTCAGGCAACGCCAAGGCCTGTCGCAATATCGACAGCAAACGGCATTGAAACGCCAGTCGTTTTCGTTTTGCATGACGTCGCAATCCGGCTATGAGCGTGGACGCGCGCCAGATTATGAATGGCGTGGGTGATGCGCCGCCAATGCACCCGCCGCTTCGCGGACTGAAGGAGCTTTCGATGGCCGACGACGAGATCATCCTTTCCGAGCTTCCCGACGACGAACTCGTGCAGCAGATGCACGACGACCTCTATGACGGTCTCAAGGAAGAGATCGAGGAAGGAACCCGGATCCTGCTCGATCGCGGATGGGCGCCCTACAAGGTCCTGACCGAGGCCCTTGTCGAGGGCATGCGCATCGTCGGCGAGGATTTCCGCGACGGCATCCTGTTCGTGCCAGAAGTGCTTCTGTCCGCCAACGCGATGAAGGCCGGCATGTCGATCCTGCGCCCGTTGCTCGCCGCCACCGGCGCGCCGAAGCAGGGCAAGATGGTGATCGGCACCGTGAAGGGCGACATCCACGATATCGGCAAGAATCTCGTCGGCATGATGATGGAAGGCGCCGGCTTCGATGTCGTCGACCTCGGCATCAACAACCCGGTCGAGAACTACCTGGCTGCGATCGAGGAACATCAGCCGGATATCGTCGGAATGTCGGCGCTGCTGACAACGACCATGCCCTACATGAAGGTCGTGATCGACACGATGAAGGAAAAGGGCATTCGCGACGAGTTCATCGTGCTGGTCGGTGGAGCGCCGCTAAACGAGGAATTCGGCCGCGCTGTGGGTGCCGATGCATATTGTCGCGACGCCGCTGTGGCCGTCGAGACGGCCAAGGACCTTGTCAAGCGCCGCCACAACCAGCGCAGCGCGGTCTAACGCGAAAGCCGCGCCTGCGTTACTCGGCGGCGGTCGCGAGTTCGTTTCCGGCATCCTCGACGGCGTTGACCGCATTTGCGCCGTCCCGGCCCAAGCCGCGAATGGTGTTGGCGCAGCCCGCCGTGAAGGCGACGATCGCGAGGACTGCGGCAAGGCGCTTGAAGGTGGTGGACATGATCGAACTCCAGGCTGATGGTCGCGCTCCGTCGGAGAGCGCAAACGGACGCTGATGAAACGCGCCGCGCCGGAAAAGGTTCTGGTCATCGCCTGCGGAATGATCGCGCGCGAGGTTCTGGCCGTAAAGGACGCGCTGAAGCTCGATCACATCGACCTCACCTGCCTGCCCGCCGACTTTCACTATTATCCCGACCGAATCCCCGCCGCGATGGACGAGGCGATAGTCGAGGCCAGGGCCGCCGGATACCGCCATGTCTTTGCTGGCTACGCCGACTGCGGCACCGGGGGGCAACTCGACCGCGTGCTGGAGCGCCACGGTGTCGAGCGCGTCGCGGGACCGCACTGCTTCGCCTTCTATCAGGGGCTCGATGCCTTCGCGGAGATCGAGGATGCGGACATGACCACCTTCTACATGACCGACTTCCTCTGCCGCCAGTTCGATGCCTTTTTCATGCGGCCGCTCGGCCTCGACCGGCATCCGGAACTGGCCAAGGACTTCTTCGGCAACTACGAGAAGGTCGTTTACCTCGCGCAGACCGACGATCCCGCGCTCGATGCGGTTGCAGAAAACGCCGCGCGATGGCTCGGCCTCGCCTACGAAAAGCGCCGTACCGGCTACGGCGACCTTGCGCCCGCCCTTCGCGAGGCCGCTCGCAGGGCGCCGACTTCTTAGCGGGCCGCCGAATGGCAACCCGTCTTCCGGCTGTTGTGGCAGCATCCTTACGTTGATGCACCAAACACATGCGGGGGAGAGAGAAAAGAATGCCTGAAATCGTCGCGACTGTGCTGTGGAGACGCCTCGATACAGCGGGCCACGATGCCTGCCGCCTCGTCAGGACCGACGAAGGCTGGAGCCTCGCAGGTGCTGCGGTGTTCGACCACGAGGGTAGCACCTGCATGCTCGACTACACCGTCGATTGCGATGCACGATGGCACACGCAGCGCGCGTCGGTGCATGGATCCGTGGGCTTCGAGCCGCTGGATTTCGAGATCGAACGCACGCGTGACGGAGAGTGGTTGCTCGACGGCCGGCGGCAGGCCACCGCGGCCGGATGCATCGACCTTGACCTCGGCTTCACGCCGGCAACGAACCTTCTCCCGATCCGCCGCATTGCGATGGAGCCCGGCGTCGAGGTTCCGGCGCGGGCCGCCTACTATCTGGAATTCACGCGCGAACTAGGGCTGATCGAGCAGATCTACCGCCACGAAGGGAGCGGCACGATCGCCTACGCCTCGCCTGCGCACGACTATGCAGCGACGCTGAGTGTCCACGAAACGGGATTCGTCACCGACTATCCGGAGCTATGGTCGGGCACGGTGTCGGCGGCGTGACCAGCCGACCCCAGCGACGGGCGCATCGTTGCCGGCGCGGCCCGGACCACGAAACCGCCTGATTCCGGGCGTCCTCTCGGGTCGCTTTTCTAGGGGGAACGCCATGCCCGCCCGCGCCATCGTCCTGTCCGCCGTCCTTTTTGTGCAGGCTGGTACGGCCTTTGCCACGGGCGAGATCGAGAACCTGATCACCGACGCCGACCGGACCCGGCTCGACGGCTACGAAGCCACGCGCAAGGAGGCCCTGGCCGAGGCCAGGGATATGGGCCAGCCAGGCGATCTCGCGACACTGGAAGCGATGATGTCAGGCGAGCCGCAAAGCTTCTCCGCCGTTGATTTGACCGGCGAATGGAAGTGCCGCACCGCAAAGGCCGGCGGCCTGGCCGGCCTGGTGATCTACGGATGGTTCAATTGTCGCGTCACCGACGACGGTTCCGGCTGGCGGCTGGAAAAGCTGTCCGGATCGCAGCGCACGACGGGACGCTTCTTCACCGAAAGCGATACGCGACTGATCTATCTCGGATCGTTCTACGTCTCCGGCGAAGACGCGCCGGCCTATGGCAGCGGGCCGCAGAGCGATCAGGTCGGCTACGCGTATCTGACGGAATCCAACCACTGGAGGATCGAGTTTCCGGCACCTACCTATGAATCGAAGCTGGATATTCTCGAATTGCGCCGTTAGTGAACCGACAACCGGAAGCCGGCCCGCATCGCTCACCGGGCGTTAACACCATGTCGGCACAATTGCCGCAAGGGAAATGGGGCGCCGTCCGCGGACGGAACGAATGAAACAGGAAACGCAACATCCGCAAGCCGTTGCGCGCGTCTTCCATCCATCGATGGCCGCGCCGCGCCGCCTGTCGCAGGTGCTGCGCGAACTCGCCGACGGTGCGAAGGACGGCATTACGGTCGCCCAGCTGCGCGACGCGCTCGGCGATCGCGGCTTCGCCGCGCTCTTTTTCATCTTCTCGGCCATCAATCTTCTTCCGCTGCCGCCCGGCACCTCCGTCATTCTCGGCATTCCGATGATCATCGTCGCGTTCCAGATGGTGGCCGGCTACAAGAACGCGTGGCTGCCGCGATTTCTGCTGGCAAAGACCATAGGGCCGAAGCAGATGGCGCGCATGCGCAGCGGTCTCATCCCCCGGCTCGAACGGGTCGAACGCGTGATCCAGCCGCGATACTGGCCCTTCCCGCGCAATTCCGCCGACAGGATCATCGGCGTCATCGGCCTCATCCTCGCGATCGCCGTGACCCTTCCGGTCCCGCTCGGGAACTGGCTCCCGGCGCTCGCCGCCACGCTCGTGGCGCTCGGCCTCATGGAGCGCGACGGCATCGTGCTGGGCGTCGGCGTCGCGGTCGGCGCGGTATCGCTCGCCATCATCGCCGCCGTCGTCGGAATGGCCGGCGCACTCGCTTCGGTGATATTCGGATAAGGTTTCCGTCTACCGCTTGACCTTCCAGTCACTGGAAGGCCTACCTGTTGCCGGACTCACGATCCGGAACAGACATCATGACCGACACACATCACCCCCACGACCACGCCGACGGCGACTGCTGCGGCGGCCACGGCACGGCGGCACCAGCGGTTCTGCGCGACCCGGTATGCGGCATGACGGTCGACCCGGCGAAGCAGAAACCGACGCTGGAGCATGACGGCCACACCTATCATTTCTGCTCCGAGGGCTGCCGGACGCGGTTTTCCAAGGCGCCCGACGACTATTTGACGGACACGGACCCGGTCTGCGGCATGACGGTCGAGCGGGCCAACGCGAAATATTTTGCCCGGCACGAAGGCCACGGCTTCTATTTCTGCTCTGCCGGCTGCCAGGCAAAGTTCGAAGCCGACCCGGAAAAATATCTCGGCGACCGCCCCGCGCCCGAACCCATGCCCGCCGGCACCCAGTACACCTGCCCGATGCACCCCGAGATTGTCCGCGACAAGCCGGGCTCATGTCCGCTGTGCGGCATGGCGCTCGAGCCGATGGGCGTGCCGACCGGCGACGAAGGTCCCAATCCCGAACTGGTCGACTTCACGCGGCGCTTCTGGGTCAGTGCGGCCTTGTCGATCCCTCTGCTCCTGATCACCATGGGGCCGATGGTCGGCCTGCCGTTCCGCGACTGGCTCGGCGAGCGAACCGCCATCTGGATCGAACTCGTGCTTGCCACGCCTGTCGTCCTGTGGGCGGCGATCCCGTTCTTCCATCGCGGGTGGGAATCGATCGTCAATCGCAGCCCGAACATGTGGACCCTGATTTCAATCGGCGTCGGCACCGCCTACGTCTACAGCGTCGTGGCGGCGCTGTTCCCGGGCATCTTCCCGCACCAGTTTCGCGGCCATGGCGATGTCGTGCCGGTCTATTTCGAGGCCTCGGCCGTCATCGTCGCATTGGTTTTCCTCGGGCAGGTGCTGGAACTCAAGGCGCGCGAGCGCACGGGATCCGCGATCCGGGCACTGCTCAATCTCGCGCCGAAGACGGCGCGGCGCATCGCCGCCGACGGCACGGAAACGGACGTGCCGCTTGACGAAGTCGCGGCCGGCGACCGCCTGCGCATCCGGCCCGGCGAAAGCGTTCCCGTCGACGCGACGGTGCTGGAGGGGCGCTCATCGGTCGATGAATCCATGATCACCGGCGAGCCAGTTCCGGTTGAGAAGACCGAGGGCGACACAGTGACAGGCGGCACGCTCAACCGCAACGGCACGCTTGTCGTGCGGGCGGAAAAGGTCGGTGCGGACACCGTCCTGTCGCAGATTGTCGCGATGGTCGCCAAGGCGCAGCGCTCGCGCGCGCCGATCCAGGGCATGGCCGACCGCGTCTCGTTCTATTTCGTGCCCGCCGTCGTTCTGTCGGCTGTTGTTGCGTTCGTCGCGTGGTCGTTGCTGGGGCCCTCCCCTTCGATGGTCTACGCGATCGTCTCTGCGGTCTCCGTGCTGATTATCGCCTGCCCCTGCGCGCTCGGCCTCGCGACCCCGATGTCGATCATGACCGCGACGGGACGCGGTGCGCAGGCCGGCGTCCTGATCCGCGACGCCGAGGCGCTCGAACGCTTCGCCGCCGTCGACACGCTGATCGTCGACAAGACCGGTACCCTCACCGAGGGTCGGCCGAAGCTCACCGACGTCGTCGCAGACGGCGAGATCGGCGAAGATGACCTTCTGATGCTTGCCGCAAGTCTCGAAAAGGGCTCGGAGCACCCGCTGGCCGAGGCGATCGTTTCCGGCGCCGAAGAGCGCGGCGCGAAGCCGGAGCAGGCGACGGACTTCGATGCCGTCACCGGCAAGGGTGTCAGCGGGACGGTCGGCAAGCGCACGGTCGCCCTCGGCAACCGAGCGATGATGGATGCGCTCGGAGCCGATGTCGGCACGCTGGCGGATCGCGCCGACGCATTGCGCGCCGAGGGCAAGACCGCGATGTTCGTCGCCGTCGACGGCAGGGCAGCGGGCATCGTCGCGGTAGCGGACCCCGTCAAGCAGACCACCGCCGAAGCGATCCGCGCGCTTCACGCCAGTGGTCTGAAGATAGTCATGGCGACCGGCGACAACGCCCGCACCGCACGGGCCGTCGCGGAACATCTCGGCATCGACGAGGTGCGTGCCGACCTGCTTCCAGAGGCCAAGCAGAAGCTCATCGAGGACCTGCAGGCGCAAGGCGCGAAGGTCGCCATGGCCGGCGACGGGGTCAACGACGCGCCGGCGCTGGCCGCTGCCGATGTCGGCATCGCCATGGGCACGGGCGCCGACGTGGCTATGGAAAGCGCCGGCATCACGCTGGTCAAGGGCGATCTCAACGGCATCGTGCGCGCCCGCACGCTGGCCCGCGCGACCATCCGCAACATCAAGCAGAACCTGTTCTTCGCCTTTATCTACAACGCGCTCGGCGTTCCGGTTGCAGCCGGCATCCTCTATCCGGTCTTCGGCACGCTGTTGTCGCCGATGTTCGCGGCGGCAGCGATGAGCCTGTCGTCGGTCTCGGTGATCGGCAACGCGCTCAGGCTGCGAACGCTGAAGCTGGACTAAACCAGCGTCCCGAAATGCGAATACCGGTCTTCGGACGAGAACTGGTCCATCGCGTTAGTGGAGGGCAGTCGGGGCTCGGGTCGCCGCAGACCGGGTTGCCGAGGTCGACATGCCGCGGATGGAAGCGCGGCAGGGATCCGGTTCGGCCCCGGTCACTCGGCCGCGCCGGAGCTCGCCGAGTATCTTCTCACACGACCAGAAAGCCGCCGTCGACGGGTATCGTGACGCCCGTGACGTATGAGGCCATGTCGGAAGCGAGGAAGATCGCTGGCCCCGCCACCTCGTCGGCCTCGCCATTGCGGCCGAGCGGGACGCGCGCCAGATGGCTTTTGCCCTTCTCGGTATCGCGGCTGCCCTCCGTCATCGCGGTCTTGATCACGCCTGGGGCGAGCGCATTGACACGAATCCCGTACGTTCCGAGCTCCCTCGCCATGTACTTGGTCAATGACACGATACCGGCCTTCGCCGCGCCGTAACCGGGGCTCGAACGCGGTGCAATGAACGCAGCAATCGACGCCGTGTAGACGATGCTGCCGCCTTCTTTCTTCAACGCCGGAATGAAGGCGTATGTCATGTCGAACTGCCCGTTCAGGTTCACGGAAATCACCTTGTCCCAGCTTTCGGTCAGCGTCTCGTCATCAACCGATACGCGCGGCGCGATGCCGGCATTGTTGACCAGAATATGGAGAGCGCCGTGCTCATCGGTGATCCGCTTGGCAAATTCATAAACCGCCTTGCGGTCGCTGACGTCGAGCGCCGCGCCGGTCGCATCACCGCCGGCCGCCTTGATTTCCTTGGCGACTTCCTCGGCGGCACCGCCGTCGATGTCGACCACCAGGACACGCGCTCCCTCGCGCGAGAAGCCCTTGGCCACCGCAGCGCCAATACCGCGTCCCGCGCCCGTGACGACAGCGAATTTCCCTTCCAAGAGGCCCATATGCACTTCTCCCGCAATCGAAATGGTGAGGTGTCCGAACTCAACCCATTGGGTCAGGACGAGCGACCTTATCGGCGGGGGCACAGCTGCGTCATCAGCCGCGCGGCGCAAGCCACCGTTGCAGTTTCAGGAACCTCGGCTCGGTACACCACCTCGCAACGGCGAATGGCCCGAAGCGCGCACCGGGCCTGCGCTTCGGGCCGGTCTCCTTGGGAGGAGGATTGAAGGCAGCCGCAGCATCTGCTGAGGGCCGCGCCGGTTCATCGCAACGCTCACCTTAGCCGGTATGCGGAACGGCCGGCGATATCCATCAGCGCAAAGCACCGTTTCGCCAGTCGGCGCCATTAGCGGCTCGTGCGCCGGCAACTCTGCGATATGCTTCTACGGCAATGCTGGATTGGCTGGCCGAGCTTAAATCCCGCCAAAGCGAGTTAGGTCTAATCACGGTCATTCATGCAAGAAACGTCCGACCGAAAGACACCGGCGAGCCGCCGGCAGGCCCTCGAAGCGTCGATCGGCGCATGGACGGCAATGACCATCGGCCAGGCGCTCGACCAGGCTGCGGACAAATATCCAGATCGGCCGCTCTTCATCACCGACGAGCGCGTATGGACTTATGCGGACATGCAGGCCGCATCGCGGCAATTGGCCGCCCGGCTGCTGAGCCGGGGCATCGGCCCGCGCGACCATGTCGGCCTCTACATGGCCAACTATGTCGAATTCGCGATCGCGAAGTTTGCGATCGCACGGATCGGCGCTGTCGCCGTGCCCATCAACTTCCTGCTCCGCCAACAGGAACTCGCCTACGTTCTGCGACAGTCAGAATGCGCCGCCCTGATCGCGATGGACAGCTTTCGCGACCGGAACTACCTGGACGACCTCGACGCCATCATGCCGGGATGGGCAACCTCCGGAGGCGGCGTGGCTTTCCCCGAACTGAAAGAGGTCTTTATCCATTTCTGCGGTGGCAGTTCGCGCACGGGCGCCGAACCGCTGATCGACGAACGCTACCGGCCGTCGCCGGACGTCCTGGAAAAGCTCCGGCTCGCCGAGGAAGCGGCCAAACCGGATTTCCGTTGCGATATCATCTATACGTCGGGAACGACCGGCCGCCCCAAGGGTGTCGTCGTCACCCACGACATGGTGCTGCGCACCGCCTACGCTTCGGCTTATACGAGAGCGCTGGAAGACGGCAGGCGCATCCTTTTCGCGCTGCCGATGTACCACGTGTTCGGCTATGTCGAGTGCCTGCTGGCGTGCCTGTTCGTAGGCGGCGCCGTGGCTCCAAGGATCGTCTTCGAGCCTGAGGACATGCTGTCAGCGTCGGAGCGCTACAAGGTCGGCGAAATCGTCTGCGTTCCGCTGATGACGCTCAAACTCATCGACCTCGCCCGCGTCCGCGGCTTCGATTGCCCCTCATTGGTCGCCTTCTTCAACTCCGGCGGCGTGTCGCCGCAATCGATCTGGGGTGAGATCCGGGAAGTGCTGGGCGCGGCGGAACTGTTGACCGGCTACGGGATGACCGAAACGACTGCCTCGACCTGCTGCACCCTGCCGGAGGGAGATGACCGCCATCTGCTGACCAGCAACGGACGCCTGAAGGATGCCGGCCTCGCCGGCTTCGACCAGCCGGACGACCGTCTGGCAGTCTACAAGGCGATCGACCCGGAAAGCGGCGAAGATCTTCCATACGGCGAAGAAGGCGAATTGCTGGTGAAAGGGCTCGCGGTGACGCCTGGCTACTACAAGAAGCCCGAAGAGAATGAAGCGGCGTTCACCACCGACGGCTGGCTGCGTACCGGCGATATCGGCACGGTCGACGCCGAGGGCTATGTCGCGCTGCACGGACGGATCAAGGAAAGCTATCGCTGCGGCGGTGAGATGGTCATGCCTCAGGAGGTCGAGGAATTGTTGATGAAACATCCGGCGGTGAGCAACGCGCTCGTGGTGGGCGTGCCCGACCGGAAGATGGGCGAAGTCGGCTGTGCGCTGATCGTTCCGGACGGCGCAGCACCTCCCGTTTCCGAATTGATCGCGCTTTGCATGGAGCGTCTGGCCCGCTTCAAGGTTCCCAAGCACGTTCTCTTCGTGACCGAGGCCGATGTCCCCTATACCGCCACCGGCCGGGCCCAGCGGGTCTATCTCGGAACAGTCGCGCGAGAGAGGCTGGGGCTCTGACTTCCGGCATGCGCCCTCTCCCAATGGAGCACAGATGGAACTAACCCTCGCACAGGTCCAGTCCGTCATCGATATGTCCCAGTTCGACCGGTGGCTCGGATTGACGGCGATCGATCTCGATGAGAACGGGCTTACAATCCGAATGCCGGTGCGTCGCGAAATCCTCGGCACCCCGAAGATTGACCGCCTTCACGGCGGAGCGGTCAGCACGCTGATCGATGCCACAGCCTGCTATCTGCTGATCGCGCTGAACAACAAGCGCGTCTCCACGGTCGACATGGTCATCGATTATCTGCGGCCAGCCCATGGCGACATGACCGCGAGGAGCCGGGTCGTCAAATTAGGCCGAACGATCTGCGTGGTCACGGTTGAGGTAACCGGCGCCAACGGCAAGCTGGTGGCCACCGGCCGCCTGGCGATCGCCCCGTCCGATATCCCGATCGGAGAGGAGCAGCTCTTCGCCGAGCGCGCGCCGGCAACTGCCGGCTGAACGGCCGTCTCTGCAACGATGGTTTGCATCCACGGTACCTGTTGGCCGCTATCTGCGCGCCGGACGGCTTGTTAGATTCCGAAGAGCGGAAGACCGCCGAGCGGAACGCAGCCCGGAGAACCATCAGTATGAAGAAACCGGATTTCGATGCCGTCGTGATCGGTGCTGGCATCAGCGGCATGTACCAGCTCTATAGGCTGCGCGAGCTCGGATACAACGTGCTCGGCCTCGAGGCGTCCGACGATCTCGGCGGCGTCTGGCACCAGAACCGCTATCCGGGATGCCGCATTGATTCCGAAAGCGAGATCTACGGCTACTTCTGGAACCGTGAACTGATGCAGGAATTCGACTGGACGGAGCGATTCGCCGCCCAGCCTGAAGTACTCCGCTACCTGCATCGCGCCGCCGACTACATGGATATTCGCAAGGATTTCCGGTTCAACGCGCGCGTCAAGAGCGCCGTTTTCGACGAGCAGAACCAGTACTGGACGATCGAGCTTCAGGAAGGCGGATCGGCATCATTGACGACGCGATTCCTGTTCAGCGCGTTGGGGCCTCTCTCCGCCCCCCAGATGCCCAATATCGAGGGTGTCCACACATTCAGGGGCGAGACATATCACACGGCCCGCTGGCCACGGGATCCAACCGGATTCGGCCCCGCTAAGATTGATTTCTCCGGCAAGCGCATCGCCGTCATCGGCACCGGATCCTCCGGCGTCCAGGTGATCCAGGAGATGGCCAAGGTCGCCAGCCATCTGACGGTCTTCCAGCGCTCGCCCAACTGGTGCACGCCGCTCGGCAACGCGCCGATGCCGAAGGAGCGCATGGACGAGATCAAGGCGGACTACGACCGGTTCATTGCCGCCTGCGACGTGTCGATTGCGGGCTTTCCGCACCAGTTTATCGAAAAGGACCTGGCAGACGTTCCCAAGGCCGAGCGCGATGCCACCTTGGAGCAACTTTACAACGGGCCGGGCTTCTCGCTGTGGCTGGGCGCCTATCAGGATGTCCTGACAGACGAGAACGCGAACGCCTATGTCTCGCAATTCGTGGCGGACAAGATCAGGCAGCGCGTCAAGGATCCCCGGATCGCGGAGAAGCTGATCCCGAAGGACCACGGCTTCGGCCTCAAGCGCGTGCCGCTGGAGACGCGCTATTTCGAAGTCTACAACCAGGACAATGTCAGCCTCGTCGACTTGAACGAGACGCCGATCTCCCGCATCGGCCCGACCGGCATCCACACGGAATCCGCCGACTACGAATTCGACGTGATCATCTTCGCGACCGGCTTCGACGCCATCAAGGGCTCATGGAACCGCATCGACATACGCGGCCGCAACGGCGTCTCGCTCAAGGAAACGTGGGACGAGGAAGTGAAGACCTATATGGGACTGCAGGTCTCGGGCTTTCCGAACTTCTTCATGCTCGTCGGGCCCCAGAACGGCGCCACCTTCTGCAATATTCCCCGCTGCTCTGCTCTGGTGACCGACTGGCTCACCCAGCTCATGCATCACGCCCGTGACAACCACATCCGAACTGATCGAGGCGACGCCCGAGCTCAGGTTCATGGACATCGTATTGCGGCCATCTGCTCGGCAAGATGCTCCTCGGCAAGACAGACTCATGGTTCACCGGCATCAACAAGAATATCGCCGGACGCAACAAGCGCGAGACCCTGCTCTTCGTCGGCGGAAACCCGAACTTCCGGAAATATTGCGAGAAGGTCGAGGCCGACGGCTTTCGCGGCTTCGAGCTGTCGCAGGTCGGCTGACCGGCAGCTTGCACGAAACGACGGCGAACGTGCCCGTTGTTCGCGACCAGGCAGCACGAAATCAACTCATCTCGAAACATGACACTGGGAGGCATATCGCATGAGGGATGGCGGAAACCTGCTCGTCGCAGGCGCCACGAGCGTCGCGACCCAACACCTGATCGAGATTGTCCGCAAGACGCCAGGCTGGACCGTCACCGGCCTCTGCCGCAATCCGCCAGCCGAGGCGCCCGCAGGCGTACGCTACGTCGCCGCGGACCTCTCGGACCCCGATTCCTGCGCCAAGGCCGTCGAGGACGGGCCGTACACACACCTGGTCTACGCCGCTCGTGCGAAGCACACCCTTTACACCGCGATGGCACCTCACGCCCCGGTTGGGATCGAGGACGTCAGGCCGAACCTAGACATGCTGCGCAACATCGTCGAAGCGTGCGACGGTCCGGCCCTGAAACACGTTCACGCGGTTTCCGGCGGCAAGTGGTACGGGATCCACCTCGGTCCCTACACGACGCCCGCGCGTGAATCCGATCCCGGACATATGCCGCCCAACTTCTATTTCGACCAGCAGCGCTATCTTGAACAGCGGTCGGCCAAGCGGGGCTGGAGCTGGTCGACCAGCCGGCCCAATATCATCAGTGGCGTGACGGTCGGGGTCGGCACCAACCTTCTCTCGACGATCGGAGTCTATGCGGCGTTCTGCCGACATCTGGGCCTAGCGTTCGACTTTCCGGGCAAACCCGGCAACTACACGAGCCTGCAGGAAATGAGCGACGCGACACAGCTCGCAGAGGCGATCTTCTGGATGTGCCGCAGTCCGACGGCCGAGAACCAGGCCTTCAACGTCATCAACGGCGACCTGTTTCGATGGGAGCAGCTATGGCCGAAGCTTGCCGACCACTTCGGCCTTCGGATGGGGCGTGTCCGGCACTTCTCGCTGGTCAAATGGATGGCCGACAAGGCACCGATGTGGGACGAAATAGTCAAGGTCAACGGGCTGAGACCGCTCGCACTCGACCAGGTTGCCTCATGGGGCTTCGCCGACTTCCTGTTGAGTTGGGACTACGACGTGATCTCGTCGATGACGAAGCTGAGACAAGCCGGGTTCCATCGCATCGTCGACACCGAGGACATGGTGCTCGACCAGCTGGCGCAGTACCGGCGGGAAAAAGTCCTGCCGTGATCGTGATTTTGAGCAAGGGGACGATCAGATGACGGCACTGCTCTACGTTCGCGCGGTCGTTGCCGATCCGGCCGACCGCACAGCCTTCGACGAATGGTATGCGACGGACCATTCGCCGATGGGATACAGGCTGTTCAAGCCGAAACGGTTCTGGCGCTGCTGGAGCCATCTGGACCCGTCCGTCCATTACGCGTTCTACGAGTTCGAGAACGCCGAACGGTACGACGAGATCGTCGGAACTCCCGAATTCGAGGCGATGGTCGCCGACTTTACCCGCACCTGGGGGGACAGGGTCGTCCGTGACCGTGACGTGATCACGGTCGTCCACCAATATCCGGAACTCTAATCGTCAACACGCGAGATGGCGGTCTCTGCATTCCGTCTCAAACACGGTCAGGCAGCGACTCCGGGCGGTCTGGAGCCAGCGGGCCAACTCCTCACGCGGTGCGCTGTCGCGCCTTCTTCGATGAAAGATCCGATACCTCGTTACCGGCTGGCGCTATCGCGCTCCCGGTCCGGCAACCGCCTTGGCAGGCACCGGTACTTCGGTTTCGCCGGCGACGTCGTCGATCTCGGTTGGCGACAGCGTGGTGATGCGAGCAAGCACCTCGCGCGTATCCTCGCCCAGTTTGCGGCTCGGCGGGATCGTCATCGGCTCCATTCCGTCGAAGCGGATCGGTGTTTGCTGGACGATGATTCTGCCGATCTCAGGATGGTCCTGATATTGAAGGGCGCCGCGCTCATGCATGTTGCGGTCGCAGATCACCTCATCCAGATCGCGCACCGGCGCGCACGGCACATCGTGGGCCATCAGGATGTCGAATATCTCCGACTTGGTCCGTGGCCTTGTCCAGGCGGAAACATAGTCGTCCACCACGTCCATGTTCGTCACGCGTGACTTCAAGTCGACGAAACGCGGATCCTCTGCAAGCTCTGGCATGTCCATCGCCTTCACGAGAGCCCGCCATTGCGCCTCGCCGACACACAGGATGGCTATCCAGCCGTCCGAGGTCGGATAGACGTTGTACGGGGATTCGGCCATGCCACCGTGGCGGTTTCCGGTCCGCGGCGGGATACCGCTTCCATGGCCTCCCCAATGCATGCCCAGGCTTGAGCTCAGCGAGGCATAGACCGCATCCTGCATGGCCACTTCCACACGCCGCGCCTCGCCTGTCCGTTCGCGGTGATAGAGCGCGGTCAGGATCGCCGAATGCAGATGGATTCCGGCGAAGAAATCGCACAGCGCGGGACCCGCCTTGACCGGCGGGCGGTCGGGAAATCCCGTCGTCGCCATGACGCCCGAGATCGCCTGCACCGTCAGGTCCATGGCGAGGTACTTGCGATACGGACCGGTGCTGCCGAAGCCGGAACTTGCCGCATAGATGAGCCGCGGATTGATCTTCTGCAAGGCTTCGAAGCCGAGGCCGAGGCGATCCATGGTGCCGGGCGAGAAATTCTCGACGACGATGTCGGCCGTCTCGGCCATATCGAGGAAAGCCTTCTTGCCGAGTTCGGACTTGAGGTCGAGCGAGATCGACTTCTTCGCACCGTTCAACATGGCGAACGGCAGCGCCGCGCCGCCGACAACCCCGCGCCGACGCAGCGGCTCGCCCGCTGGCGGCTCGATCTTGATCACCTCGGCCCCAGCCAGGGCGAGCAGATAGGTTGCGTACGGGCCGTTATAGATCTGGCTCAGATCGATGACTCGAATGCCCTGGAGAGGATAGTCACTCACGGTAACAACGCGGTCCCTTGATTGCGTTTCCTTGGTATCGCGGCCCTGCCCGACTGGTCCGTAAGACCGACTTCACGCCCAATGGTCGAGCGCGGCACCCGCGACCGGCGCCGGAAGGCAGGAGATCGAAGCGGTGGTCAACGCGCCAAGATAGATGGTTTTCCGATCCCGGCCGCCGAATGCGATGCTCGAAAGGTTGGAGACGCGGCTGCCTTTGCTTTGCACGATCATGTCGCGGGTGAGCCGGCCCTTCGAATAAGCCTCGGACATCTGGTTGAAGAAAGCCGGATCGCAATCCTCGAAGACGATCTCCCAGGAAAGATCCGGCGCGATGCGGAGGATCCGGTTGGACACCGGACATACGGTCCAGAGGCAACCCGTCTCGTCGAAGGCGAGACCGTCGGGAAAGGTACCGGCGGGAAATTCGACATGCGCCCTGGCCCCGAGGGAGCCGTCGGCTTCAAGATCGAACCGCGTGGTGCGACAGGCGAAGGTCTCGTTGACGAAAAGATGCCGGCCGTCCGGAGACACACGCAGCTCGTTCGTCCACGTCAGCCCGTCGGCAACGATCCGGGCGCGGCCGCCTTCGACCAGGATGATGACACCGCTGTCCTCGTCTTTCGTGAAGTATTCGTGGGACCGGGTCGATGCGCTGACCGTGATCCAGATACGCCGACCATCGACGAGCACGAAATTCGCGGGCGGGATCTTGTACCCCCCGACGTCAAGCAGGAACGGCTCCGCCGGACCGGTGCTTCCGACGTGCCATACTCCACCCTTCTCTCCGAGGTTGGCGAAGAGGAAACCGCCCTCCGGTGCAATCGCCACGCCGTTCGGCAGGAAACCTCCCTCGATGAGCGGTGTCTCGACGGCCGCACTGACACCGCCATCGGGCGCGATGCGTGCGATGCCGAGCGTCCAGTCAGGCGTGAAAAGATCGCCGGACGGCGTCGCGAGCACGCATTCGGGGCGACTAAGCCCGCTGCCCAGCGAAGAGATCTCGTTGGTCGAGAAGAGCCGGATGTGCGTCTCAACGGTCATGGCGCGCTGTTCTGCCTTGCAAAGCAAGCCGAAGCCGGGTTGGGGAGGTCATGTGTCTGTGGATCATTTTTGAGACTTTGTTCCACCAACGGCGACCAGACAAGCTGCATGGGCGCTGCGGCCGGCAACGGACCGTTGCGCAATTCGTGGCGACCGCACCTGATGTGACCGCCGGTCGGTGCGTTACGCGGGCTGCGATTCGTCACGGCTTGCCCGTCCTTGCGTGGAAATCCTTGTCCGCAGCATGTTTCGCGAACATCTCCTGCGCCGCCTTGTTTCGCTTCTCTTGGTAGTCGGCGGCGTTCATCTGCAGCGATTCCCAGCTCGCGAGCCTGTTGGCGTTGACGCCGCTGAAATGCGGCATCACGTAGCGTGCATAGAGTTCGTAGGATTTCTTCGTCTGATCCCAGTCAGCCCAGTCGACATGCTGGTGGAGAAACACACCGAAATCGCCTTGCTTCCCGTGCAGGCGCTCAATAAGCGCTATGGCGTCATCGGGCGTTCCAATGACGGCGCGACCTGAATCGACCAGTGCGTCGACGGGATCCTTGCCCTGGGTGTCGAACGGCTGCGGGGCGACGCAGGAATAGTATCGGATCCAGCGCTCTAGGCCGTAGCGAACATTCTCTCTGGCCTTCTCACGAGTCTCCGCAATATGCATCGGCGCAACGAGACGAAGGTTCTGCCGGTCCATGATGTTGCCGTGGATTGCGCCCATCTCCTCGGCGATCTTCCAGTTCTCGGCCAGAACATTGAAGCCGCCAATATCGGTCGCCGCCACGCACAGCATCGAGAACCCGTATTTGCCGGCAGTGCGGCCGCCCGAGGGGGTGCCCGAACTCGCGACCGCGATCTGCGGGTGCGGCCGGGTGAAGGGAAGCAGATGCAGCCGCGCGTTTTCAAGCGTGAACCAGTCGGTCTTCTCGGTGACGATTTCACCCTTGAGAAGCCGCAGGATGACCTCGATCGCTTCGGCCATCATCTGCCGGGTCTGACCCGGCTGGATGCCCAGCATCGCGGCATCTTCGACCAGAAGGCCTGGCCCGAGTCCGAATATGGCTCGACCGCGCGTCAGGTGATCGAGCTGGGCGATACGGTTCGCGACCATGAGCGGATTGTGGTACGGCAGCGTGATGACGCCGGTGCCAAGCCTGATCCTGCGTGTGACCTCCGCCGCCGCCGCGATCATCAGCTCCGGAGATGAAATGGTCTCCAGCCCCCCGGAGTGGTGTTCTCCGAACCAGTACTCATCGTAGCCGAGGTCATCGGCGATGCGCGCCAGCTCGATATCCTGGCGTAACCCGATCGTCGGATTCTCGACCGGATTGTGGAACGGTGCGAGGAACACACCGTGCTTAAGGACCACCGGATTCTCTTGCATGCCTTGTCTACTCCCTCGGCCTTGCGGGCCGTCGAGCGGCTTGCGGCAACGCCATTTCACGCGTCACCACCCACCTCGATTTGATAAGTCCATTGTCCCGCGCACGATGGCGCGGTTGCAAGCAACGCGGCCGCGTGTCGGCGTAAAGCAGTGTTGCAGGACGCGCACTTCCGAAGCCCTTCTCGCCCCACGTATCACTGCCGGATAGAGAAATGCCGCCGCAGCCAGCGGCCGCGAACAGCTCCCGCGGAGGTCGGACATGGCAGATCGCAAGCGCCACGAACCGAAGGAGATCGAGGACGCGGATGCCGGGCGACTCGTCGCGCGCAACGAGCCCGAAGCTGATCTCGACGCCTACCGCCGCTGTCTCAGTCAGTTCGCGACCGGGGTGACCGTGGTCACGGCCAGGAGCGGGTCGCAACTCGTCGCGATGACGGCGAACTCGTTCTCGTCGGTCTCGCTCGATCCGCCGCTGGTATCGTGGTCCGTCAAGCGGGACAGCCAGAGCTTCCAGGCGTTTTCCGAGGCGTCCGGTTTCGTGATCAACATTCTCTCGAGCGACCAGATCGCACTGTCACGCCACTTCGGAAAATCAGGAGACGACAAGTTTTCCGGCATCTCGTGGACGCCTGGTGTCGATGGATTGCCGCTGCTGAGCGGCGCGGCCGCATGCATCGAATGCCGAAGGGTCCGCGACTTCGACGGCGGAGACCATCTCGTCATGTTGGGGCAGGTCGTACGGTTCACCCATTTCGACCGCAACGTTCTCCTCTTCGTTCAGGGCAAGTACGGCGTCGTCGGGGAGCATCCCGAACTGTTGACTGGCATGGGCGGAACCAAGGACGATTTCGCGGCAGGACCAGTCAACGAGTTCTTTGCCGGCCTTATGTATCGTGCATACGGCGCACTGGCCGTTGGGATGACGCAAGCACAGCATGAGCTCGGCTTCGATCCGGTCGAGGGACGGCTACTCGGCGCTATCGCGACTTTCGCCGGCAGGACGGCCGAAACCCTGCTTCCCGAACTCTACCTGAGCACCAACGCGACGGAGAACGGTATCGCCTCACTCCGTGACCAAGGTCTCGTGGACGTTGCAGAGAGTGGGGTATTGCGGCTTTCAGATAAGGGGCAGGAACGCCTGAAAGATCTCACGCAGGCAATCCGCCTGCACGAATCTGCTTTGCTGGACGGCGTCGCCCCCGCCGACGTCGAGCGGGCCCGTGGCGTAATGCGCCGTGTCATCGAAAACAGTCGCAGGAATAAGCGATTGCAGGACGGTGCCGCCGCAGACTGAGGCCGCCGCTAAAGTCCCATATAAGCTTCCTGGATCTGCGGATTGTTCATCAGTTCCCCCGCCGTGCCCATCGTCACGATCGAGCCATGGTCGATGACGTAACCGCGGTCTGCAACCTCGAGCGCTTCGCCGACATTCTGCTCGACGAGGACCACGGTCAGGTTCTCTTTATCAACCAGCGACCGGATCGTTTCAAAAACCCGCTCCGTCATGACCGGAGACAGGCCCACGGACGGCTCGTCCAGCATCAGCAGGGTCGGCCGCGACATCATCGCGCGTGCGATCGCGCACATCTGGCGTTCGCCACCCGAGAGCTGCCCTGCGAGTTGCTGACGCCGCTCCTTCAGGATCGGAAAGACCTCGAAGAGTTCCGCCATCCTCTGCTCGCGCTCGGCTCGCGCACGCTTTGCATAGGCGCCGAGCTCGAGGTTTTCCAGCACCGTCATGAATGGAAACAGACGGCCGCCTTCAGGAACCATCGCCATCCTCAAGGCCGGTCGCAGATGAGCCGGAAGACCGGTAATCGTTGCCCCGTTAAGCTTGACTTCGCCAGATCTCGGCCGGATCAGTCCTGCGAGTGCCGAAAGGAGGGTCGTCTTGCCGGCGCCATTGGCACCGACGATACAAACGATCTCCGACTGGTCGGCATGGATCGACACGTCGTGAATGACGTTGGCTTCGCCGTAGCCCGCATCCAACGAACGTACATCGAGGATCCTCGTCATCTCTTCTTCTTTCCGATGTAAGCGTCGATGACGTCCGGGTCTGAAAGCACTTCGCTCGCGCTGCCGTCCGCGATGAGATTGCCGCGATCGAGCACGAGAACACGCTTCGAGAACGCCCGCACGACCTTCAGATTGTGCTCGATCACGATAATGGTGTGTCCGGCCTCGTTAAGTGCGAGGACAAGGTCGACGATCCTGTTGACCTCGGTCTGGTTCAGGCCGGCCATCACCTCGTCGAGCAGGAGTACCCGCGGTTCCATCGACAGAGCGCGCGCAACCTCCAGCCGACGCCGCTCGCCGAGTGTCAGGTGTCCGGCAAGTTCGCCTGCCCTGTGATCCAGACCGACCTTTTCGAGTGCGGCAAGAGCCGTTTCGGCCGCTTCTCTCAGCGCTGCGTGATGCAGGAAGGCGCCGATCATCGCATTCTCGAGCACCGTCAGCGAAGTCAGCGTCTGGGAGATCTGGAAGGTGCGCCCGAGACCGAGCCGCGCCCTGCGGCTGGGGCGCTCTCGGCTGATGTCGGCCCCCTCATAGACCACGCGCCCGGCCGTCGGACTGAGCTGACCCGTCAGGATGTTGAACAGAGTCGTCTTGCCTGCGCCATTCGGGCCGATCAGGCTGACAAGGTCTCCCGAGCCGACGCCGAACGACACATCATTGACCGCGACGATGCCACCGAAACGCTTCGAGACGGTTTCGATGCCCAGATGGACTGCGCTCATTGCCGTCTCCAAACAGCGTCAAGCGCCTGTTTGAGCGCACCGAATATTCCCCGTTTCATGAACAGCGCACCGAGAATAAGGATCAGCGCCAGCACCATCAGATTGCCGCCCGGAACGGCGCTGCCGACAAATGCCCTCAGCCAGTAGTCGAGCGGAATGAGCAGCAGGGCTCCGAGTAGCGGTCCGTAGATCGTCCCGATACCTCCGATCAGGGCGATCAGCGCAATCTTCACGCCGACGTCGAACAGCGATAGCAGGCCGGCCGGTTCGACGATACGCACATACATCATGTAGAAGACGCCACCCGCTCCTGTAAGTGCGGCGCTGATGGCCATCCCCTTGAGCTTGGTCGCCAGCACGTTGATGCCGGACGCTTCGGCAGCGTTCTCGTTGTCCCGAACCGCCTGGAGATAGAAGCCGAGCCGACTGCGGTAGACGATCACGGAGACCGCCAGCGCAGCGGCAAGATATCCCAGGAACAGCACGGCATAGGCCCACCGTGCCTGGAAGATCATGTTCTCCAGCCCGGCACGATAGGGAATGGTAAGCCCGCTGGCACCGCCGGTTATAAGGTCGAAGTGCATCGCAAAGGCGATCGCTACCTCGGTCAACGCCATCGTTGCGATGGCGAAGAATGGGCCCTTGAGCCGGAATACCGGCCAGGAAACCAACGCGGCGATCCCGGCGCTCAACACCATCGCAGGTATGAGTGATATCCATGGTGATATGTCGAAATGCTTGAAGAGATTACCCGCCGTGTACGCACCGATAGCGAAAAACACGCTGTGCGCGATCGAGAACTGGCCGCCATATCCGCCAATGATGTTCCAGGAAACAGCCAGACCGCCGAACAGCAGCGCTACTGTCAGCAGGTTGAGGTAGAAGAACTGTCCTGACAGAAGGAACACCAACAGGCCCAGTCCGCAGACGACGGCCAGCCAGATAGGCAGCTCCTTCCGAACGGTCCATACCCCGTCGACAGCAGACCTGGTATCCGGAACCGGGCCGGCTGCTGACCGCATGCCGAGACCCTCGCTCGTCGTATCAAGATTGCTCACGCAGACCCACCTCTTCCGCTCCAACCTTGCCAAACAGGCCGGACGGCCTGACCAGGAGGACGGCGATGAACACTATGAAAATGACGGCATGCTTCAGTTCGGGGTCGATGTAGTAACCGGCAAATGCTTCGGTGAGCCCGACGATGAAACCGCCGACGAAGGCACCGGCAACACTCCCCAGACCGCCGAGCACGACGACCGCGAATGCGGCCATCACGAAGTTGCCCCCGATATGCGGAGACAAGGTGTAGATCGGCGACAGGAGCACTCCGGCGAGACCGGCGAGGCCGGTCCCTATGCCGAAGGTCCACATATACGTAGTCTGCACGTTGATGCCCATGAGCTGCGCGGCGCGGCGGTCCTGGGCGACCGCGCGGATTGCTTTGCCGACGGTCGAACGGGCCAGGAACACCCCGAGCGCGGCCGCTGCGAGCGCCGCCGCCACCAGGACGATCAGCCGGGAGACCGAGAACTGCACCGGACCTAGCGACAGTGCGACCTGCGACAGTGGCGTGTTGATGCTGAAGCTCAACCCGCCAGTGATGGCGAGCACGATATTCTGGAGCAGAAGCAGTAGGCCGAAGCTGGCGAAGACCTGCATCATCGGCTCGTTCTGCAGCGGCCGCATGACGAGCCAGTAGACGACGACGCCAAGCAGGATCAGCGCGGGAACGACGATCAGAACGGTGACATACGGGTCCAGCGCCAGAACGCTGTAGCCCAGATAGGCACCGTACATGCCCAGCATGAGAAACTCGCCCTGGGCGAAGTTGATGATCCTGATGACCCCAAAAATCAGGTTCAGTCCTACGCTGACCAGCGCATAGATGCCGCCAAGCAGCAGGCCAAGTGTGATGACATTGAGGAGCTGTTCCATTGGAAGATCCGCTTGTCAGGGGCCGGCGGAGGTGCGCATTGCGAGCGCGTGGCATCGATCGCGAAGGTTCAAACGGGTCTGACCCGTTCCCGCATATCGAACGGAAAGTCCGGCGGCACATCTGCGCGCCGCCGGGAGCGATGTGTGCTTACGGGCGGGCCGTATCTTTCATCTCGACACCCTCAGGCGCCGCCTCGGGCGGCCAGACCACCGTCGTGATGTCTCCCTGCCACTGATAGGTAACGGCATCGGCGCGCGTATTCTGCATATTGTCGTCGAATTTCACGCCGTAGCCGGTGGGGAATGTTCCCTTGGGAAGGTCCATCTCCTTCGCCGCGGCGATCAGCGCCTCCGGCGAAGTGTCGCCGCCGGTCGCTTCGAGGGCTTTGAACAGGACCTGCATCCCGACATAGCCGTTGAAACCCGAATTGCCGACCGGGTCCTCGCCATATTTGGCGCGGAACGCATCGTTGGCAGCGTCGGATCCGGGTGCATAGCTTTGATTGATGTGGTGACGCGGATAAGTAACGATCAGCACGCCCTGAAGATAGTCCTGGCCGACCGCGTCCGACGTCTCTTTGGAATCGCCAAGCCCGATCAGGATAGTGGCGCGCGGCTTGAACTGCTGTTCGCGCATGGTGCGAAGCAGGAGGTTGGTGTCGACCACGTATCCGGCGATGATGTAGACGTCCGGATCGAAGTCCTTGGCGCGCAGGATCGCGTCGGTGAGGTCCACCGAAGACGCCTTGTGCCCGGCCGTCTGGATCGAGCTCCCCTTCTCCTTGATGAGACGGTCAAGCTCCGCGGCGATCGACGAACCGTAGTTTGAATCTTCGTGCTCCACCCACACCTTGAGTGCGCCGACATCCTTGCCCATGTCGGCGGCAAGCTTGCTGGTGCTCACGTCCGC
Organism: Rhizobiaceae bacterium; assembly: GCA_023953775.1. Classification (GTDB taxonomy): domain Bacteria; phylum Pseudomonadota; class Alphaproteobacteria; order Rhizobiales; family Rhizobiaceae; genus JAMLJD01. Next base: position 77,660 of record JAMLJD010000002.1, read on the forward strand.
AGCCTGCAGAGCATAGTAGGCCGCGCTCGGTCCGGTACGCAGGAAGTTCGGCAGGCCGCGTTCAGTAAGGCCGACGGCCAGTGCGTTGGTCTCCCAGTACATCTTGTTGTAATTGAGCGTCGCCTCGCTCGCAGCCTGGGAGATAAAGGAAGCAATGGTGCCAGTCACGATATCGACTTCATCGACCGTCGTCAGCTTGTCGACCGCCGCGATCGCTTCCTGCGCGTTGGTCGCGTCACCGCGAATGATCTGAATCTTGTGACCGGCCACGCCGCCGTTTGCGTTCGCCTCTTCCGCAGCCATCTCGTACCAGCGGGCGAGGTCATTGCCGAGGATTGCCATGCCTCCCGTATTGGGTGTGATGGCGCCGATCTTGATCGTATCTTCCTGGGTAAATGCCGGGGACGAGATGCTGCCGGCCAAGATCGCAGCGGCTACACCGTTGCGGATAAATTTCTTCATTCCACTTCCTCCCGAGTAAGGGCAGCCGATCATCGGCGACCCTCGTTGCGCTCCGCTTCCCGGCCCCGCATCAAGCGCCTCATTGAGCCCGGAGGACGCGACAGGGATGGCCCGGTTTGCAGCGTGAGAACGTTAGCAGCCGCATCCCCGATGACCATTGCCGCATCGTGCAATGGACTGTTGCAAACGGGCGCGTCGTCCTGCCGGCTAAACCGCCATGCATCCGGCCGGCGCAGGGGGATGTGTAACGATCGTGGCATACGTCAGCTGCGGCGGCGATAGGCGACGAAGCCGAGAAACGCCGTGGCGCCCATCGCCGGTATGATGGTCGAGAACGCCAATACGGGATTGGGAAGCAGAGCGCCGGCGCTGCCGCACACGAGCCCGAAACTCATTTGGAGGAAACCCATCATAGACGCCGCGGCACCTGCGCTTCGAGGGAACGGATCAAGGGCGGCGGCTGTCATTGCCGGCATGACGAACGCAATGCCGAACGAGAATACCGCGACGGGCCACAAGACAAGCCAGAGTGTGGGCGCGTGGATGACAAGCGCCGCCATGCCCAGACAAGCTATGCCGATCATGACGTAACCGGCACCCGCCAACCTGTCCGGCGCCACGCGGACGATCAGCGGACGCACGGCGAGAGATCCGAGAAAGAAGCCGGCGGGATGCACGAGCGAGCAGACGCCGAACTCGACCGGGGACAGCCCGATAACTTCAATAAGGATGAAAGGAAGGAAGATGTTGTTGGCATAAACGGCCCCAATCAGCGCAGCGAGTGCGACGGTGGCGGCTAGATATTGCCGGTCTTGCAAAATCTCTCTGTAAGAGCGCACGGATGCCGCGAAGTTCAGCCGCGACCAGTCCGCGGTGACGGTCTCCCGCAACTGGAGCAGAGTAACCAGGACGATCGCAATACCGAACCCGGCCATGAAGAGAAAAACCGAGCGCCAGCCGAGATAGGTGATCATAGCCCCGCCGATGATCGGAGATATGGCCGGGGCGATCGCCAGGATCAGGCCTATGAAATTGATAACGCGTGCTGAGCGATCTCCGGTAAACACGTCTCGCACAAGGGCGCGAGAGATCGACATGCCAGCCGCCGCGCCGATACCCTGCACGAAACGTGCCGCAATCAACAGACCGATCGTGTCGGCGAAATAGGCGGCGACGCTCGCCGCGCAGAAGCAGCCGATGAAGCAGTAGAGTGCGGGACGCCGGCCGATCGCGTCGGATAGCGGCCCTACGACCAGTTGCGAACAGGCGAAGCCAGCGAAGTAGATCGAAACCGTGAACTTCACCTCCGCGGCGGTGGCTCCGAAGCTCTGGGCTATTTCCGACACTGCCGGCAAATAAAGGTACATCGATACAGGGCCGACCGCGATCAGCATCGCACCGATGATGCTGATGCGGCGCTCGCTCATGATCGGCGCAATCATGTTGGCCATCGAACATTCCTGCGTAACGCGGGCACGTGCAGATCCCTTCTCCCGGCACGGTCGACTAAGCGCGACCACCGGGACCGCGACGGCATCCGTTCGTTACAGTCGCGGCGCGCCGCGGCTGGCGGACACGCCTCGCGCCGCGGGGTCCAATTCGTGGATCTAACGGAAGTGCTGTCCACCATTGATATCAAGCGTGGCCCCGGTCATGAACGCGGAAGCGGGCGACGCGAGATAGGATGCGAGTGCCCCGATCTCGCCGGGAGACCCGACGCGGCCTGCCGGGACGTTGAGGACGGCCGGACCTTCCTGTCCGGACGGAACGACCTGGCGCAGCATGCGCGATTCCACCATGCCCGGCGCGATGCAGTTTGCGGTCACACCGATATCCGCGCCCTCTCCGGCGGCGGTCTTGGTCAATGTCAGGACCGCGCCCTTGGACGCGGAATAGGCCGCGCTCCCGCGAAAACCTCCGACATGCGCCGCAACGGAGCTGATCGTGATGATGCGGCCGTGCTCGACCGGTTCCGCGCGGCGGCGGCGCAACATTTCTCGCAGCATCAGAAATGTACCGGTCGCATTGACGTCGAATGTCCGCCGCCAGTCTGCAAGGGTCGTGTCTGCGATGCCGGTCCTATGAACCCCGTGGCTGATGAGAACGCCCGCGCATGTGACGAGTATCGATACCGGGCCGAGTCCAGCTTCGACCTCCCGGAAAAGGCGCTCGGCTTCGCCTTCACTGGTAACATCGCATCCGAACGCAGCATGCGTTTCGTCCTTGCCCAGATCGGCTGCCGTCGCACGAGCGTCGTCGACGTCGCTGTCCGCGACCGCGAGTACGATCCCGTCGGCAGCGAGCGCGTTGCAGATTGCGCGGCCGAGGCCGCCTCCGCCGCCAGTGACGAGCGCGACTCTCTTCCGGCCTGTCAGAGGCCCATTTCCTTCGCGATGATGCTGCGTTGGATCTCGTTGGCGCCGCCGCCGACCATGCCGTGCTTTGCCTCGCGGAAATAGCGTTCCATGTCGAATTCCGGCATCTGGGCGTAGCCGCCCATCGCCTGCATGCCGTTGAAGGCGATCTTGAAGGCGGTATCCACCGCGAAGACCTTCGCCATGGAGACTTCCTTCAGCGCGTTCTCGCCCCGCGCCAGCATGGTGGCGGCGTTGTAGACGAGCAGCCGGGCCGCAGCGAGTTCGTACTCGTTCTCGGCCATGCGGTGCTTGATCACCTGGAAAGACGACAGGGATCTGCCGAACTGCTTCCGCTCCTTGGTGTAGCGGATGGTGTCATCAAGTGCGGTGCGGGCATTGCCGACATAGGTCGCCGCTAGGCTCATCCGCTCGAGCTGGAGATGCTGTCCGATGACCTTCCATCCCTCTCCGACCTTGCCGAGCGTGTTCGACACCGGCACGCGCACATTGTCGAGGAAGTACTGCGTGGTGCCGAGGCTCTTGCGCACGATCGTCGGCAGCTTGCGGATATCGAGGCCGGGCGTGTCGTTCGGCAACAGGATCGCGGTCAGGCCGGCGTAGCGCTCCTCGCCGGTGCGTGCCAGCAACACGATGGTGGTGTTCGGATGATGCGCGCCGGAGCACCACATCTTCGCGCCGTTGATGACCCACTCGTCGCCTTCGCGAACGGCCTTGGTCGTGACCGACGCCGCATCCGAACCGGCATTCGGCTCGCTGATCGAGATGGCAAAGCGCTGGTCGCCGGTCAGAAAGGGCGGCAGATATTTCTCCTGCTGTTCCTTCGTGCCGTTGGTCGCAAGGTTCTGCGCGGTGAAGATCATCTGGATGAAGCAGGCAGCCGTATCGAGGCTGAACTTCGCGATCTTCTCGCAGAAAATGGCGTACATGACGGGGTCAAGACCTAGGCCGCCGAGTTCCTCGGGCAGGATGATTCCCAACCAGCCCTCCTTGGCAACCTTGCGGTAAACCTCCTCAGGAAACTCGCGGCTGGCGTCGTGCTTGCGTGTATATTCTCGGCCGACCTCCTTCTCCATGAAGCGGTCGAGCGTATCGCGCCACATTTCCTGTTCGTGTGTATGACGAAAATCCATGATGATCCTCCAATTCAGCGCGATGGCTTCGTGTTTCGGTCCCGGCGGTTGTAGGCGGGAGTTCGTTTTGCGAGTGCCGCTTCGACGCCCTCGCGGAAGTCGGCGCTGTACTGGAGCGTCGACGTCGCCCAGTAGCTCGCGGACATCGACCCGTTGAGGTCGGTCTCCCAGCTGGCACGAAGCAGGTGCTTGGTGGCCTCGAGTGCCTTGCGCGGATAGGCAGCGATACGCGATGCCAGCGCGAGAACGGTTTCGAGGAGCTTGTCGTCATCCACGACGTCGTTCAGCAGTCCGAGCTTCAGCGCGCGCTCCGCGCCTATGAGATCGCCGGTGAATGCGAGTTCCGCCGCAATCCCCGATCCGACGAGCCGCGGCATCAGGTAAGCGCCGCCGTTTCCTGGCGCCAATCCCAGCCGGATGTAGGTCTCGCCCACGCGTGCCGATCGTGCGGCGATGCGCATGTCGCAGGCGAGCGACATGTCGAAGCCGCCGGCGGTCGCAGCGCCGTTGAGCGCGGCGATGGTGGGAATGCGCAGGTTGCGCAGGCGCGGCGTGACCGGTGCGAGCAGCCGGGCGTTGAACGGCTCCTCCTCGATCGCCATCCGCTCGTCCAGATAGATCTTCATCGCATCGAGATCGGCGCCGGCGCAGAAAGTCTTGCCCGCGCCTGTGAGGACGAGCACGCGGATGCCGAGGTCGGCATCGACCTGGTCGAGACAGGCCAGCATGTCGCGGATGAGCTCGGGCACGACGCCGTTGCCCTGATGCGGACGGTTGAGCGTCAGCATTCCCACGCCTTCCGCGGGCAAATCCAGATAAAGGGTCTCGAACTCCGCGAGCCTTTCCATCGGCGGCCTCCTCAATGTACCGAAGACAGGATCGTGACGACGGCGACGGCATAGGCGTCGCCGACCCAGCCGCCGGAATTGGCGGCCAGGGCGATCTGCGCTCCGTCGACCTGCCGCTTGTCGGCGCGACCCTTCAGTTGGCTGTAAAGCTCGAAAATCTGGGCACAGCCGGTGGCACCGAGCGGATGTCCCCTGCTCATCAGGCCGCCACTCACATTGACCGGGATCCGGCCGCCCAGTTCGGTCTCGCCCTTGCGGATGATGTGATGGCCTTCGCCGACGCCGCACAGGCCGAGATCACCATACTGGATCAGTTCCGCAGGGGCCGCAGCATCGTGCAGTTCGACGACGTCGATATCCCCGATCCCAAAACCCGCGGTTTCGTAGGCCTTGCGCGCAGCATCAGCGACCGGGCTCGAACCCTTGCCGGTCCCCGGCGCGATGCAGGTCGCGAGGATACGCGGACCTGATATGCCGTGGCGCGCGGCAAACCCGCGGCTGCAAACGACGACCGCGGCGGCCCCATCGCTCACCGGCGAACACATCGGCAGCGTCAGCGACGGCGCGATCTCGCGTGAGGCGAGCACCTCATCCAGCGTCAGTGGTGTCCGGAAATGGGCCCTGGGGTTCATCGAAGCATGCCGGCGGTTCTTGACCGCGACGCGCGCAAAATCCGCGAGCTCGGCACCATAGTCGCGGATGAGTTCGCGCCCTTCTGCCGCATACCCCTCCATCAGCGCCGCGCTTGCTTCGGGATGTTCGTGAAGATCGACTTCGCCGATCTCCCCGATATCCATTGCCCCGCGCAGCGCCGTGAAAGTTCGTTCGCGCTCGACATGGGAAAGCTGCTCCGCGCCGACAGCGAGGGCCACGTCACATAGCCCGGTCGCGACCGCCTCATAGGCGAGCTTCAATGCGCTGCTGCCCGAGGCGCAGGCATTTTCGACATTGATTATGGGGACATGCGCGAGCGGCGTATGGCGGAACGCGACCTGGCCCTTGACCATGTCCTGATGGCTGACTGTCGGCGCCACCGCATTGCCGAAGAAGATGCGTTCGACCCGTGACTGGTCGATATCGGCATCGGCAAGCGCATCGGCTGCTGCCTTGACGGCGAAGTCGCGGACACCCGTTCCCGGAAGCTTCCCGAACCGGGTCATGCCCGCACCGGCGACGATCACATCACGCATCTCGGTGCCCCGTTGCCTTACTCATCGCGAACCCGCGGCCTTGCCGCCAACAACCTTGCTCGAGTAGCCTGTCCAGTGGGCTTCGCGCATCTCGCGGCGCTGGACCTTGCCGTAGCCGCTGAGCGGCAGCTCCGTCATGAACTCGACCGACTTCGGCTTCTTGTAGCTGGCGAGGTTTTCCAGGCAGAAGGCGATAACCTCCTCCGTCGTCACCGAGCCACCGGGCTCGGGCACGACGACGGCGTGGACCGCCTCGCCCCAGTAGTCGTCGGGTACGCCGAACACGACCGCGGTATTGATTGCGGGGTGGGTTACGAGGACTTCCTCGATCTCACGAGGATAGATGTTGTTGCCGCCGCTGATGATGACGTCCTTGGCGCGGTCAAGCAGATAGAGGTAGCCGTTCTCGTCAACCTTCCCTATGTCGCCTGTATGAAGCCATCCTCCGGCAAGCGTCTCGCCGGTTGCTTCCGGATTGTTCCAGTAGCCGAGCATGACGACATCGCCACGCGCGACGACCTCGCCCATCTCTCCGGTCGCGACCTCGTTGTCGTCGCCATCGACGATGCGCATCTCGACATCGGTACGGATGGTTCCGGCCGAGCCAATGCGCGGGTCGCCTGTCTCGATGAAGCGTACATGCTCTTCAGGACGCAATCCGGTGATCGTGATCGGCGCTTCGCCCTGGCCGTATATCTGCGAGAAGACGGGACCGAACACCGTATGCGCCTTGCGCAGGTGCTCGACATAGATCGGTGCTCCGCCGTAGCAGACGGAACGCAGCGAGCCGAGGTCGAAGGAACCGGGGACGAATTCCTCCGTCGCCTTGACGATCTGGGTCGGCGCCAGGAACGCAATATGGCCGACCTTGTGCGTCTCGATCAGCCTGAACATCTCCTGCGGATCGAAATTCGACGTATGCAGGATGATGTTCTGGGCGCCCCGCGCGATGGCCGGCATCGCCACGATGCCGCTGCCATGCGACAGCGGCGCGGCATGCAGGACGGCCTCGCCGCCGCTGATGTTGTGGACGTCGGCCAGGTAGTTCATGACCACCGTGCGGATCGTGCGGTGGTTCCACACCGCACCCTTGGGCTTCCCCGTGGTCCCAGAGGTGTAGAACAGCCAGGCAAGATCCTCCGGTGCCGCATCGACGTGCGTCGCCAGCGCGTTATTCCGGTCGAGCAGGGCATCGAATGGAAGCGTTCCTTCGAGCGGATCGGTGCAGACCCTCAGATCGAGGACTGCAAACTGATCGGCGTTCTGTCGGATCCCATCGTCATATTCGGGACCATGCACGAGAACCCGCGCACCTGAGTTCCCGACGATGTAGGCCATTTCCTTTGCATGAAGCCGCGCGTTGATGGGCACGACCACCAGGCCGGCGGCGAAGCAGCCGAAGATGACCTCGAGGATCCTCGGGCTGTTGGCCAGGGCGAAGGCGACCCTGTCCCCCGGCTTCAGCCCCCTGGCAAGAAGGTTGCCGCCGATCGCCAGCGCACGGTCGTAGAAGTCCCGGTAGCAGTGAAGTTCCTCGCCCCAGCGGATCGCAGGTTCTTCGCCATGATATTTGGCGGCCTTGGCCAGAAATGCACAGGTGTTCATGGCAGCGACCGATCCCGTTACGCGAGTTCGAACCACGCCACGGCGCGCTTTGCCGCGCCTTCCGGCGGCGCGCAAAAACGAACCTCGACGTCGCAGGCATAGGTCGCCCAATCACCACTGGACGAATCCGGGGCAAGGCGCCCCAGAAGCTGGACGCCCTCCTCCAGCTTGACGATGCCGAGCCCGTAGGGCAGCTCGTCCTCGAAGCCGGTCGGTGGGATCGCACGGACGATCGTGTAGGTATGCAGCTTCCCCTTCCCCGATGCCTCGGTCCATCCGAGGTCGTCTGAATGGCACGAGATGCAGCGGTGCCGGGGATAGAGCATCTTGGACTTGCAGACGTTGCAGACCTGAATCAGCAATTTCCCGTCGGCGAGGCCGTCGTGGAATTCCTTCACGATGTCGCTCATTGCAGGTCTCCCTTTTCCGTACGTTCAAGCAGGAGGACCTGCGCATCCATGTAGCTGCCGCCGGAGCCGCCGATGATGCCTTTGCGGGCATTCTCGATCTGGCGCGGCTTTTCGGCGCGATGAAGCAACTGCCGGACCCCTTCGATCAGCAAGGCAAGGCCGCCGCCAACCCCGGTATGGCCGGCCGAAAGCAGGCCGCCATTGGTGTTCATCGGCATTGCGCCGCCGGGCGATGTCGCGCCCGAGCGGAACCAGCGCGCCGCCTCGCCGGGCGGGCAAAGGCCGAGGCCTTCGGCACCGATCGTTGTGACGGCGGCGTAGGAATCGTAGATCTGGGCGAAGTCGGCGGCGTCCGCACCCCAACTGGCGTGCTCGTAGGCACGACCGGCGGCGATCTTCCAGCCGAGCGTCGCAGCATCGATCTCCTGCCCGAGGCTGTAGTGGCTTACGCAACCGCCTGAACCCGCAATCCGCACCCAGCTGTCGGAGTGACGCGCCGCGTTTTCCGCGGTTGTCATGACGAAGGCGGCCGCCCCGTCGGCCAGCATCGGGCACTCCTTCGCACGGATCGGGTCGCTCACCATCTTCGAGGCTATGATCTCCTCGATCGTAAGGTCCTTGTCCCGGTACATCGCATTCGGATTGAGCCGCGCCCACTTGCGGAAGGCGACGCAGACCGACGCCATGTCCTCCGGGGTCGAACCGCTTTCAGCCATATAGCGCTGGGTGATCAGCGCGCCGATCGCATTGAAGGTGATACCGCTCGGCTGCTCCCACTCCTTTGGAATGCCGTTCATGGTGAGCATCGTCACCATTTCCGCCAGGTCGGCCGAACCCCAACGCTCCGCCTGAAGAACCAGGACGTTGCGCGCATGACCCGAGGCGATCAGCCCCGATGCGACGCGCACGGCATTGTCGCTGGTCGAGCCGCCGGAATGGACCATGAAGCTCGACTTGGCAGCACGTGACAGTCCGAGTTCCTCGACAATCCGCGAGAAGATGAGGTCAGCCTGGTCCGCAAAGGAATGCAGGCATGGGATCAGCATGATCGTGTCGATGTCGCTGTGCTTGAGGCCGGAATCCTCCAGCGCTCGCTGCGCCACCTCGACCAGATCGCCGATGAAGCTGCGATTGGGGTAGCGCCCGGACGGAAGTTCGCCGACCCCTATGAAGACCGGATCGTTGGGCGACCTGGCGTCGGTCGAGAGCTGTGGTTGCGCGTCAGTTGCCATTCGTCATTCTCCACCGGTCTTTTTCTTCGCAAGCATGGTTTGGATGAACGTCATCACGGTCTCGTCGCGCTGGTTGACGACGGAGTAGAGCATCGAGATGGTTCCGTATTTCGGGCTTCGTGAGCCATCGACCTCGGTGAGCTCGGCACGCACGTGGAGGGTATCGCCGGCAAAGACGGGCGCCAGGGCGCGCATCTCGTCGATCCCCTTGAGCGCCACGATTGCATCGCCCAGATATCCGGAGAGACCGACAAGGCCGACACCGAAGGTGAACGTCAGCGGGCCGTGGCAAATCCTGGCGCCGAAGCGGGTTTTCTTCGAGTATTCCTCGTCCGTATGGAGGGGATAGAAATCGCCGGTCAGTCCCGAGAACAGGTTGAAATCGGCCGCCTCCACGGTTCTGCCGCGGGTTATGACTACATCGCCGAGCTGAAAATCCTCGAAGAATTTCTCCTGAGGATCGGTGAAAACACGTCCAGTCATAACTCCTCCACGGCGCACCCGCGGGGCGCACCCAGAAAATGGCCAATAAAATACGGCGGATCGGCAAATATTCGTGCGGCTGGACCACACGGATAACTTTCAATCGCGACGGACAAGCGCGCACGCCGGGAGCGACGATCAAGCTGTTGTCATATTCACGTTACACCTACTGGCACGCCGAAAAAGCCCGACGGTTGCAAAGGAGCGTTGCATGGCAATCGTCCGCTGAACGCGGTTCGGCGCATGGGGTGCGCTCGCCGAAGCCGCCGCTCCGCTTGGCTTGACGCGCCTGAAATCCTGGCTTGTCGTCATGCGGCAAGTTCCGCGCGTCCGTGGGAGATGACGACCACGTCGCGTTCGACGGCGCGGGTTCGGAAAATAAGCGAGGAACCTTCAAGCCATATCTCTGTGGCAAAGGTCTCCCCGGCATAGGCCGGCGCGGTGAAGCGGCAGTCCAGCGCGCGGATCCGGGCCGGGTCGTAGTCGCATACCGCGCGCAGGATGGCGTGCGCGGCCACGCCATATGTCGCCAGGCCGTGCAGCACCGGGCGGCGAAATCCGGCTGCTACCGCGGTTTCGGGGTCTACGTGAAGCGGATTGAGGTCTGCGCTCAACCGGTAGATGAGGGCCATCTGCGGCACTGTCGACAGCATGCAGACGATATCAGGTGCCTGATCGGGCATCGCGACCCGCGGCGGCAGCGGGCCCGATGGCCCGCCGAAGCCGCCATCGTTCCTGCAAAAGGCCGTGTGCCCGACGGTGGCCAGCAAGGCGCCGCTGTCCTTGTCGAAGATCGCGTTCCGAAAGAAGCAGCGCACCGCGCTTCAGCCCCTTGTCGACGACGTTGGTGACCCGCGTCCTTCCGATGACGGTGCCCCGGACCGGCAGCGGATGGTGAATTCGGAGCCGCTGTTCGCCGTGCAGCACATGCAGATAGTCGATACCCGTGTCGAGATCGCGCGGCCACAGGCCGGGCTGTGCAAGCACGGCGAGGGTCGGAAGCACCCTCAGGTCCTTTTCGTAAGACGAAGCGCAGCGTCTCGGGGATCGTCCGGGCTTTCACCCAGTCCGACGCCGAGGGCATAAAGGATGACGTCCTTTTCCGAGTAGGTCTTACCTGCTCGACCTCGGGGATATCAAGTTCAAGGAGTTTCCTGTAGTCGATCGGCATGTTGGACTCTTGCCTCACGCCGGCTGGAAAGCAGTGTGCGAAGATGGGGCAAATGTCTTTTCAGCGGTAAAGCCGCCATCCACCGGCAGTACCGCGCCGGTGATGTATGATGCCCGGTCAGATGCCAGGAAGGCCACCGCGTCGGCAATCTCGGCTGGCCTGCCCGGCCTGCCGAGCGCGACGGATTCCACGATCGCGGATCGGAACGCTTCGTCACTGAGATAGCGGGCGGTCATCGGTGTCTCGATCATGCCAGGTGCCACCGCGTTGACCCTGATGCCGTATGGAGCAAGGTCGCCCGCGTAAGATCGCGTGAGGCCGACCACGCCATGCTTTGAGGCATTGTAGGCGGCGCGCCCCGGGACCGAGATCAGGCCTGCGATGGATGCGATGTTGACGATGGCGCCGGAACGCGCCGCTATCATCACCTCAGACACCGCCCGAATGCAGTTGAAGACGCCGCCGAGGTTGATGTCGAAGACCTTCCTCCAGTGGTCGGTGTCGAGTTTCAGCGTGCTCTGGCTCTGGAGGATGCCGGCATTGTTGACCAGAACGGAGATGCCGGCGAACCGCCTGAGCACCGCCTTGACCATCTCGCCTACCGAACAGTCATCCGCGACATCGCAGGCAAACCCCTCGACGACGGCTCCGTCCTTGCGCAACAGATGGACGGCATTCGAGACGGCGTCCTCGCGAAGGTCGACCAGCGCGATTGCATGGCCCTCGCCGGCGAGCAGCCGCGCGACGGCTATCCCGATGCCCCCCGCTCCACCCGTGACGATCGCTGCATTCCTTCCGGCCATCAGGCCTGATCCTCCGAAGAATTGATAAGCTCAATTCACACCAGATCGGTCCGGGAGGCATTACTTTGCATTCGCAAAGGACCGTTGCGCGCCGCCGCGCCGTGCCTGTCTGGCTATCGTTCAACGCATGGAGAAAAATGTCGGCCGAGACGCCCAACCGGGTTGGCAACGGGACGAGGAAGCCATGGCCGACGCCACAAAGACCAAGCCACACGTGCCACCTGTCGACGAGGAATGGTTGGCACAGGACTCCGAACCACCGCTGCCGACGACGATGGAGGTGGTCGACAGCCATATCCACCTTTGGGATTTTTCGACGCCGCCCTATTTCGGCGATACCTACCGCGCCGATGCGAACACGGCCGGCATATCCGCATCGGTGTTCGTCGAATGCACGATGGCCTATCGGGACACCGGTCCTGACAACGAGCGCGTCGTGGGCGAGGTCGAGTTCGCGCAGCAGCAGGCCGAACGATACTCGTCCTCTTCGCTCGCACTCAATGCAGCGATTGTCGGCATGGTCGACGTCACGCTGGGAGACCGTATCGTCCCCGTTCTCGAAATGCTCGATGCCGTATCGGACGGGCGGTTGCGCGGTATCAGGATCCGTGCAGCACACGATCCAGATCCCACCGTGGGCTACGGCGAAAAGGGAGTGCCCGCCGAGCTGCTCGGTCAGGCGGAAGTGCTGACGGCGCTGAAAAGCTCCACGCGGCCGGCCATTCGCTGGATGTCTACGCGTTCCATACGCAATTGCCGGAGGTCGAGGCATTGGCTCGCCGCCCGACTATTTCCGATCGTGGTAAACCATATAAAGGCGGCCCACTCGGCGTTGGCCCTTATGCGCAGATACCGGAAGAGGTCCGGACACTGTGGATGAAGAACATGGCATCGCTCGCGACATGCGAAAACGTGCATGTCAAAATCAGCGGCTTCGCCATCTCCCGGATCAACATCGTGTCGGCTTCAGGCCGGCAGGCGCCGCCGTCCTCACAGGAACTCGAAGAACTGTTCCGCCCCTGGTTCGACCACTGTCTGGAAACGTTCGGCGCTCGGCGCTGCATGTTCGGGTCCAACTTCCCCGTCGACAAGAATGCCATGACGCTGACGACGCTGGTCAACGCCATCAGGCGGCTGTCGGCGAAACTGTGCGGCGACGAGGCATCCGCCTTGCTGGCCGGTACGGCGCGGCGCTTCTATAGGATCTGAAAGCTGGACGTTCCAGCCCACCCATGGAGACAAGCTTTTGGCCACCATGCACGCCGTCAGATTTTCCGCGTATGGCGGGCCTGGCACCCTTGAATACTGCACCGTCGAGCAGACGAAGCCGGCTCCCGGAGAAATATCGGTCGAAGTCACGGCGATCGGGGTCAATCCCGCTGACCACAAATTCCGCTCGGGTGCGCTGTCCGGCCATCGGCCCAAGGCGCTGCCTCTGATCCCGGGCATGGATGTCTCGGGCCACGTGACCGAGCTCGGAGAGGTGTGACCCGGTTTTCACGCGGTGACAGGGTTTTCGGTATGCTGCCGCCCTCACGACTTGGAAGCTATGCCGAGTTCGCCACCGGTTCCGCTGGATTCTTTGCTCCGGTGCCGGACACGCTCGATATGGTTCTCGCTGCCGCATTGCCTACGCCCGGACTTACGGGCGTGGAAATGATCGATGACGACCTCAATGTCACGCATGGCGACAGGGTGCTGGTGATCGGGGCGCTTGGGTATTGGGCGCGCAGCCGTTTTCGCAGCCCGCCGTCGCGGCGCCACCGTCACCGCAGCAGTCAGGACCGGCCGGACGGGCGAAGGCAAGCGCGGCCGACACGGTCATCGAAACGGGCGAGGCATGCCATGTTGAGTTCGACGCGATCTGCGACACGGTCGGCGGAGAAATCGCGGCGGCGTATTATCCCAATCTAAAGTCCGGCGGCGTATTCTGCTCGGTGTCTACGAACAGGTTGCCGCCGCCAACGCGCGATGACATCGTCGTCCGCAACTTCGTCTGTTATCCCGATGTCCAGAAGCTGGCCGAACTGGCCGTTGCCGCAGCTTCCGGCTTTGATTCCACCGGTCCGTGGAACGCTGCCGCTGTCCGCTGCATCGGCCGCCCATACGCGGCTTGAGGCGGGCGAGCGCAAGAAGTTCGCTCTTGTCCCTCGGGGCGAGTAACGCTGCCCTCGCCAGCTCGCCTAGAACAGCGAAGCGACGCGCCCGCCATCCACGGGGATTGTCTGGCCGTTGATGAAGCCCGCGCGGTTCGAACAGAGGAACGCGCACATGGCCCCGATATCCTCGCGCGTTCCCATGCGGCCGACCGGAATGTCCTTTGTCCGGTACTTCTGGATGTCCTCTCTCGACATTCCCATGTCGAAGGAATGAGCCTCGTAGGCTCGCGCAATCGAACCGCCGTCATGATCGATCATGCCGGTGCCGATGATGTTCATCGTCATCCCGTTGTCGCCAACCATGTTGGAAAGCGTCTTGTTCATGCCAACCTGTGCGGCGCGACCAATGTTGTGCATGATCATGGGATAGCCCTTGTGTGGCTCTTTCGCGCAAAGCGAGCCCAGCGTGACGATGCGACTCCAGCCCTTCGCCTTCATCGGCTCCAGCAGCTCGCGCATGCACCAGGCGAATCCCATCACATAGACACGGTAGGCTTCCTCGAAATCCTCGTCGCTCGCCTGGTCGAAATACATGTCGCCGGCGCCGCCATTGTTGTAGACGAAGATGTCTGGAGTGCCGAACTCCTCGTTGATCGCGCGTAGAGCCGAAGTCAGCCTTCCCTTGTCCCTGAGATCCGAAACGACCCCGTGAGCGTCAGCGCCCTTGTCGATGAGATCATCGACCGCTCCATCAACGCCTGCCTCGTCGCGCGCGAGCACGATGACGCGGCATCCTTCCTCGCCGAGCGCGACTGCGCATGCATTGCCGAGACCGCGGCTTCCACCCGTCACCAGTGCCGTCTTGCCCGCTATCCCGAGGTTCATGATCGGGTTTCCTTCTGTTCCGGTTATTCTGGATGAGCTTGGTCAACCCGCCATGCGCGGCAGGAAGAGTATGATGTCGGGAAACGCCATCAGCAGCACCACCACCAGAAGATCGGCGAGGATGAAAACTGTCACACCCTTGAAGATGGTCGACAATTCAACCGAGTCGCCAAGAACCGACTTGATGACAAACACGTTGAGGCCGACAGGTGGGGTGATCATGCCGATCTCGAGCAGCTTCGCCAGGATGACGCCGAACCAGATCATGTCGAAGCCCGCCTCGTCTGCGATCGGCAGCAGGATCGGAAGCGTAAGCAGCACATCGCCCCCATCGGGTCGAGGAACATTCCGAGGACGAAATAGATCAGAGTAATACCCGCGAGCAGCAGCGCCGGATGACCGCTCACCTGGATGATAAGCTCCGCAAGCGCGTCGCCCGCGCCACTCAACGCAACGAAGCGTGTCAACAGGTTCGCGCCAATCGCAATGATGAAAAGTGCCGCTGAGGTCGCGAACGACTCGATCACCGAATTCTTGAAGCACTCGGTTGGCGTTCGCATTCCGGCGGTGACCGGTACCCGATACCGGATCCGACCGCTCCCTGCTTCAGTAGGCGTGAAGATGCCGCTGAACAGACCGCCGAACACTGCTGCGGCGAGCACGAGGGCCGGCAGGATCAGCATCAGTGTCCTGAACCGCTCGTTCCAGCCGAAGGTCTCCGTAACGCGCGGGGCCGCTGACGGGCGCAAGGTGCACCAGACGAAAACGACCGCGACATAGGAGGCAGCCGTCAGGATGCCGGCCGCCGCACCGCCGAGAAAGAGCTTTGAGATCGGCTGCTGCGCCAGGATGCCGAAGATGATGAACAGTATGCTGGGCGGGATTAGCGCGCCGATCGTGCCCGCGGCCGCCACCGTACCGGTCGCCAGGGCCGGATTGTACCTTGATCGCATCATCTCCGGGACCGCGATCCGGCCCATCGCCGCCGCACATGCCACAGAGGATCCGGTCAGCGCGGCGAAGCCGGCCGCGCCGAAGATGCTGGCGATGGCGAGCCCTCCGGGCAATCGCGAGAGCCAGACCCGCGCCGCCTCGAAGAGGCCGCGGGTAATGCCGGCGTGATAACAGAGAAACCCCATGAACAGGAACATGGGCACTGAACTGAGCTGCCAGTTGGCAGCGAAATTGTACGGAGCAATCCTGAGGATGCCGACAGCCGAAGGCAGGCCGATCAGTGCCCAGATCCCGCCGAAGGAGACTCCGATCAGCGCGACCCCGATGGGCACGCGCAGGCCGATTAGGAGGACCAGTATACCCAGGCCGACGAAACCGACTGTCTCATTCATGCGCGTTCCGCCGGAAGAACACCCGAAAGCGATCGGAAAAATTGCAGACAAAGCAGGATGGTCATCATGCCGTAGCCGATCGGCGGGCACAGAAATCCCGGCCAAGTGGCGATGCGGGTCTCGTTCTCGATCAGGAACGTTCCGGTGGTGAACTTGATGAAGGCTTCCTGACCCGTGAACACGGTAAGAATCGCGAACACGACCGCCGATAGAAGAAAGGTCCACCCGACAAGATGCCGGCGCACACTCTCGGGAAGCAAGTTCGTGATCACTTCGACCGAGATGTGCCCGTCGGCTCGCTGGACGAATGCCAGCGGCAGAAAGGTAATGATCGGCATGTAGTAGTTCGTGACGACCGCGATTGTTCCGGGGATCGGCTGGTTGATCAGGTACTTGCCGGCAACGTCTGCACAGACATGCACAATCATTACCGAGACCGCGAGACCGGTGAACATCGCAATCAGGTTATCGAGCCGGCGAAACATCCCGTACCTCATGCGCGACCCGGAGTCGCCCGCCCCTTCCGACTTGCGTCGAACAGGGGCTTGGCGACCGCGAGCGTCCTTCAGGGAAGCGTCAGTTCATGCCGTAGGTGGCGGGATCGAGCTTGTCGAAGATCTCCTTCTGGTAGATCGCCCTCAGCGCTTCGTAGTCGCTTCCATGGCCATCGGTAAGCTTCTTCCATTTCGAGATCAGCTCTTTGACCTTGGCCACTTTCTCATCGGTGTTCTCGACGCCATATTGCTTGGCGAACTGCTCAGAGATGACGTTCAGGTCACCCTCGACGAACGCATTGGTGGCATCGACGAGTTCCTGGATCGGTTCGTTGATCGTCACGCCGGCCTTGACTGCCGCTTCTTCCGATTCCTTAACGCCTGTGTCCTGAAACATCGCCACATCGGCCACCAATCCCGCCGAACCGTTGATCAAGGTGGCTCGCTGCTCGTTGCTGAGCTGGCGCCAATAGTCCTGATTGACATTGTTCGTGGCGATGCCGGCAAAGACGCCGCCGGGGATGTTGCGGATCACCGTTTTCGTTACGTCCATCATGCGCTGTCCGAGAAGACCGCCGGTGTCGAGCATGACGCAGTCCACCACCCCTTGCGAAAGGGCGTCGTACATTTCCGAGCTGGGCATGGACACCGCCACGCCGCCAACGCTCTCGGCCCAGCGACCGAAATTCGCCGCACCAGAGCGGAAGCGCTTGCCCTTCATGTCCTCGAGCGTGGACAGGGGGTCGCGGCACAGGAGCGAATATGTCGGAGTCGAGGCCGAAGACAGGAATATCTGGTTCTGGGCCTTGAACTGGTCGAGGCATTCCGGACAGTTGAAGAGCACATACTCCATCATTGCACCGGACATGGCAGCGAGCGGCGATTCCGTCGGCTCGCCGCTCGTCGCCAGCATCGACAGATTGGCCGCGAGATTCATCTCGGAAAACTCGGCGGGCACGTAGGCCGGGACAACGAAGCCCAGATTGGCGATGCCGTCGCGAACGCCGGCCGGCACGTCTGGCGCCAGCATCAGCGCCTTGCCGAAGAGCTTCGGTTCGAGGTCCGAATTCTCCTCAATATAGGAGACGTAGTTCTTCATCGCCTTCACGTAGGCGTTGGTATCCGGCTCCGGTATGATGATCCGGAGTTCCTCGCCAGCCGCCGTACCCAGCATCGTGCACAGCGACATCGCCGTATATACAGCGATGTTCTTGAGCCTCGCGGCCCGACGGATCTGCGAACCGTCTGTAGCGCCGTCAATTTTCGCAACCATTTCGGGTTCCTCCCCATGAAAAAACAACTGCGCGCTCCAGATGCCCGAACGCGGATGTCAGGAAACGCTACCATCGGCCCCGAAGGCGGCGAAGCACGCTCCACGTAACGGTCCTTTGCGATTGACGCTTCTCACTGCATCCGCGCGGTCGTACCTGCCTCTCACCTTGCCGGCGAAACACGTCACCCGCTGCAACTGACACGCGCAAGCACTTGTTAGAAAACGATAATCTCGTCCATGGCAAAGCCAGAACGCGGCTATGAATGCGCCTGTTCAGGTGTCGTGAGATTGTCGTGAGCGGCGATGGCCTTGTCTCGGGCTTCTCTCGCAATGAAACGAAGTTCGGATTTTTGTTGCAGGTTGTGCAACGATCTGACTAGATTTTGCGCGTCATCCTCGTTCCGCCGATGCCTCGAATACCCGTCGCCGAACGAGTGTGCATGGGAGGAAAACAATGGACACGCTCTATAGTCTTCGACTCTTCGTCGGAGCTGCCGAGGAAGGCAGCTTCTCCGCCACGGCGCGGAAGTTCGGCATCTCCACTGCCACCGTGTCGCGCAGCATAGATAGCCTCGAAAAGCAGCTCGGCTTCCAGCTCTTTCTGAAGACCAGCCGCCAGATCGGCCTCACCGAAGCTGGCCAGTGCTATCTCGGGAATGTACAGCGTCTGCTTCCCGAACTCGACAATGCGACAGAGTTCGCCAGGGGCTTTCACTCGGAAGCGAAGGGTCACCTTAACGTACGTGCGCGCATGGCGGTCGGAAGCATTTGCATTGCGCCTCTGATCCCCAAATTCCTCGGCAAGTATCCCGATATCGAGCTGAATTTCTGGCTCACCAACGATCTCGATACGGACCTCGTCTCCAAGAATATCGACATCGATATCCGCACCGGCGTGCTGCAGGATTCGTCACTCATCGCGCGCAAGCTCGCCGACTCCAAACGCCTGATCGTGGCCAGTCCGGCATATCTGGAAGAACACGGCACACCCCAGACGCCCTATGATCTCGAGGATCACAATTGCATCCGGTTCACGACCGGTCCGAGTCCCGTCCACTGGCGCTTCAAGGACAAGGCGGGCCACGAGATCGGCGTTGTTCCGAAGGGCAATCTCGTCACCAACAACGGGTCGATCATCCGCCGCGCGGTACGGTCCGGAAACGGCATCGCGCATCTTACCGACTGGTCGGTCGCCAAGGACCTCGAGGCGGGTTCGCTGGTGCAGATCCTCGCCGATTACGATGTGACCGTCGACAAATTCAATCACGGTATCTACGCCGTGTTCCTTCCCAACCGGACCCAGTCGCACAAGGTCCGCTGCTTCGTCGACTTCCTTGTCGAGGAACTGCGCCAGCAAGCCAGCGCCTGGCCAAGCCTGGAGAACGAGGACGAGCTTGACGAATATGTGGAGGCGGCGGAGTAGCCAACACACCTTCGGTCGTCACGCCGTCGCGCCTGGCCGGTAATCGATCCCGGGTAGGCGCGGCCTTCTGTTCCACACGACCTGCCTTCGCCGGCCCTGCCCTTAGACCCTTTCAGGATGAGATGGAAA
This sequence comes from Rhizobiaceae bacterium, assembly GCA_023953775.1. Lineage (GTDB taxonomy): Bacteria > Pseudomonadota > Alphaproteobacteria > Rhizobiales > Rhizobiaceae > JAMLJD01. The sequence continues at coordinate 97,021 of JAMLJD010000002.1, forward strand.
CGGTTCTGTTTTCCGATGGTGCGGCGATCCGCCAGAAGGGCGGCGACGGGCGATGTTGTTCATCGGCCAAGCCGGCCGACGCCGCGGGCGCCCGCCAGCGGAAAACCCAGTTGGTTTGCCTTCGGCAAAACCAACAGGCAGAGAGCGCCGGTCGTCCCGAGCCACTTCGCAGAAGCGGCGGCGACCGGTGGTGGGCCGGGCGCTTTCGGGCCGCTTCCATCGGGTTCCGGCTTGACCGTAGCACCGCTACGGCCTTTGTCGGCCCCCTCGATGCCGATCCGAAATCGCTCCGGCAGAACGATTCCATCTCACCCTGAAAGGGTCTAGAAGCGCTTCCGGGTCAACCACATCGAGATCACCACCACGGTACTCATCATCGCCGTGATGATGAGCGCGAAACCGGCGAGCGGAGGAAACGAGCCGTTCGTCCACAACTCCAGGATTACGAAACCGGAAACCGGATTGCGGTTTCCGGCCAGCATCGCCGACGCGGTGATATCGCCTGCGGTAAGCACGAACAACATCGTCCATCCGGCCGCCAGACCCGGGATGATAAGCGGCAGGGTCACCCGAAAGAATGTCGCTCCGGTCGACGCGCCCGAGACGAGCGACGCCTCGACCAGCTGGCGGCTCACCTGCGCAAGCGCCGAACCCGCGGTAAGCGACGCCTGCGGCATGTACAGCACGATATAGGCCAGGAACAGGATCAGCATCGTGCCATGCATGAAGAACGGCGCTCCAGCGAAGGCCGAGATGAATGCGATGCCGATCACGAGATGCGAGACGACAGCGGGAAGCTTGGTTGCTCCGTCGACGAAGGCGGCAAAGCCGGAACTCCGGTGGCGGTCGATGTAGAACGTCACGATCGCCGCGATCAGCATTCCCACAGTCGCCCCCGCAATGCCGAGGAGGATGCTGTTACGCAGCCCTTCCCACGCCATCGAGTTGGCGGAAAACATGCGGACATAGTGTTTTAGTCCGAGATTGGCGATGTTCAGATTCGAACTCCAGAACGGCTGGACGCTTACGATCGCCAGCGCGACCAAGGGCAACACGGAGGTGACGATGAGGTACAGGATCATCAAGCCCCTGATAGGCCAGCGGAACATGCCGAACCGCACCAACGCGACACGCATTCCCCGCCCGCCAATGGTCGCGAACTTGCCGGAGCGGATAACCGAGCGCTGGATAAGCCAGGACAGCCCGATGAGACCGACGATCATCAACCCGAGTAGCATCGCCACACCCGGCTTGGGCGGATAGCTTGCAATCATCGAATGAACGATCCTCACGGACAGTATCTCGATCCCTGACTGCCCCCCGATGATCAGCGGGATCGAAAACAGCGCGAAACCGGTTATCAACGCCAGGATTCCGCCCGACAGCATCGCCGGCATCACCGCTGGCAGGGTGACCATCCGCAACGTTGCCCACGGACCCGCGCCGCTCATACGCGAGGCCTCCTCGAGCGATGGATCGAGATTGCGCAGCGCCGCGGAGACCGTCAGATAGACGTGGGGGACCAGGTAAATGACATAGACACCCATGAGTCCCGGCCAACTGAAGATGTTGAACACCGGACCGACGTCGTCGAAGCCGAACCATGCGGCGGCATTCGCTACCCAGGCATTGAGAAAGCCGGCACGCGGGGCCGCCAGGAGCACCCAGCCGATCGCGCCGGCTATCGGCGGCACAAGGAGGGGAATGATCGGCAGTGTCTTGCCCAGGAACGGCATGCCGATATCTGTACGCTCCGTGAGCCAGGCGAATACGCCGCCGACAATCATTGCCATGATCGCAGCACCGCCGACGACGACCAGCGTGTCGAGGAACAGCGCGCCAAGATTGGGCTCACGCATGAACTGTTCGAAGGGTGCCGGATCGAGCGTCCAGCCGTCAAAGAAGACGTCGATGGCAACCCAACCGAGCGGATAGATGATCACCGCCGCCACGAAAATTGAGACAGCAGCGGCGAGCCACGAGAACCAGTCGAAGAAGAAGCTGCTCCGACCGACCGGGCGGATGCTTGCACGAGCGACGTCGCTCATGGATGCTCTGCATCGATGTCGAAGACGCAAAACGCGTCGGCCTTGACGCGACACCAGACCTGAGTCCCGATCGGGAGAAGCTCCGAACCCTGTTGCCAGATCTGGATGTCGTGCTTGTCGTTCAGGTCGACCAAATACTCGTTGTGCGAACCGAGAAACGCCGAGGCCCTGATCCTGCCTTTCCAGGAAAGTCCTCCTTCAAGGGGAGCGGTCGCTATCTCCCAGCGCTCTGGCCGCGAGACGAGGGCGATCCGCTCGGCGGCCGGAACGGCTCCAGCCGGAAGCTCGATTGTTCCCAGTGATGTCTCAACGGCTGGCGTCGTTCCTGCAGCGAGTACCCGTCCGTCGATCTGGTTGGCGGAACCGATAAAGCGCGCGACTTTTAGACTGTTCGGCGAAAAATAGACCTCCTGGGGCGTGCCAAGCTGGCTTATCCGACCGTCCGCGACCACCGCGATACGCGTCGCCAGGCTCATTGCCTCCTCCTGGTCGTGCGTCACGTAAAGCGCAGTGAAGCCAAGTTCGCGCTGCATGGACAGCAGTTCGAGCCGGAGATGCTCCCGCACTTTGGCATCCACGTTGGACAGCGGCTCGTCGAACAGGATCAGATTGTCGCCGCGAACCAGCGCCCGGGCCAGGGCAACCCTCTGCTGCTGGCCACCGCTGATCTGTCCGGGATACTGCCCCCCAAGTTCGGGAATCCGCATCAACTCGAGTATGCGAGCTACCTTGTCGTCGATGTCGCCGCGTCCAAGTCCGCTCATCTTGAGCGGATAGCCGACATTCTGCCCGACCGTCATATGCGGCCACAGCGCATAGGACTGGAACACCATGCCGATGTGCCTGCGTTCCGGCGGCACCTCAATCTTGCGGGCGGCGTCGAAAACGTCGTCCCCATCCAGGCTGATCGCACCGGAATCGGGCTGTTCGAGGCCCGCAACGCAACGCAAAAGCGTGGTCTTGCCGCAACCGCTTGGGCCGAGCAGGACAACGAGCTCGCCGCTTCTTACGTCGAGTGAGACGTTATCGATCGCGTGCACCAGCTGACCGCTGGCGCGGCGATAGGTCTTGCTGAGGTTCGTAAGCTTGAGCTGGAGATCGCCTTTGGCAGGCATTGAAAGCGCGCTCCTGTCATCGTTCAGGTACATAAGGGCAAAGCGTGCTCACAATGTCATCACGGCCGCCAAGACGAAAGCCGCCGCCTCAGGCGGCGGCATCGTCGGCTATTGCAAGCCGAGCAGCTTGACGATTTCGGCACTGTGCTCCGAAAGCTCCGGGATGCGCGGATCGATGTAGTCAGACGGCATCGGCGCCGTATCGGGGATGTTCGCCAGCGGCGAAACGCTGGTCGGCCCGTTATAGGCTTGCTGTCCAGCCTCGGTGAACAGGAAGTTCATGAAGCACCGCGCCGCGTTCGGGCTGTCTGCACCTTGCGAGAGGATCGTCTCGAACTCGTTTCCGGTCGTCAATTCCGGAGCGACGAAGTCGATCGGTGCGCCATCGATTATCAACACCCGAAGCGTCGTCATCACGCTCGGAATGACGACGGTCACCTCGCCTGCCGCGAGTTGCTGCGTCGCCGGCACGACGCTCGGCACGACGACAGGTTCCTGGGAGGCCACACCCTCCAGGAAATCGTCCCCGTACTTTTCTCGCAGGATCCGGAACAACGCCATGTAGGACGGAACGTTTCTTGGGTCACCGAGAATGATCTTGCCCTTGAAATCTGGGCGCATCAGGTCTTCCCAGCTCTTCGGCGGGTTGTCGCCCACCAGGTCCGTGTTGTAGCCAAAGCCCAGCATGCTGATGCTGGTGGTAGCAGATCCGCCGTCGAACCATTTGTCGTCGAGCTCAGCCAGCGCCGGAAGCTCCGACTTCTCGATCTTCACGAACCAGTCCTTGGCGAATCCGTCCGCGATGAAATTGGGATCGGCCAGCGAAATCAGGTCGGCGTTGACAACGCCTGCGTCGCGCTCGGATGCATAGCGTATGGCCAGCTTGCCGGTGGAAAGGCGGAACCCTTCTATCTCGATATCCGGATACGCACTCTTGAACGCCGCGATTGCCGCTTCGTTGCGCGACGGATCCTGGGACGAATACCAGATCAGCGACGGCTCCGCCGCGCCGGCCTCGCAGACCTCGTCGATCGTTGCAGCAGCGGCCACACCCGCGCCAAGCCCCAGCGCGGTTGCAAGAGACAGTGTTATGATTGGCTTCACGGTATCCTCCCTGGATCGAAGCGTGTGGTGACACAGCGCGCCGCCGCCGTGAACCGGATGCATTCCGTCTCTCCAGCTTTGATCGACGGCTGCCGACGTACGGCCACGCAACTGGCCTCGACAAACGACAATAAGGTTCGACACCCGCTGATACGACAGCCGATTCAGCAACGCACCCTTGCAAATTCCGCGCCTGCAAGCCGCCGCCGATGATGTGAGATTCCTTGGGAAACCAGGGCGGGACAGCAAAGGTACGACGAATGACGGAGCATATCCAACCCAGCTATGCGGGCTTGCGTGTCGTCGATTTCACCAGGGTACTTGCCGGACCTTTCGCGACCATGATCCTTGCCGATCTTGGCGCCGAGGTCATCAAGGTCGAAGCGGAAAGGGGCGACGATTCCCGGCATCTCCCGCCGAAATGGGGCCAGGAGAGCACCGCATTCCTGGCCGTGAACCGCAATAAGAAAAGCGTCGTCCTCGACCTCAAGACGGCGGCTGGAAGTGCTGCCGCACTGAAGCTGTGCCAGACTGCCGACGTGGTCATTGAGAGCTTCCGCCCAGGCACCATGGAACGATTGGGGCTTGGATTCGACGCTGTCGCCGCCGGAAACGACCGTGTCGTCTATTGTTCCATTTCCGCATTCGGCGCCGGACGGCTGGGCCGTGACATGCCGGGCTATGACGCTCTGCTGCAGGCTTTCTCAGGCATCCTCAAATCGACCGGACATCCCGGTGAGGCCCCTGTCCGCATCGGGCCATCGGCGATCGATCTCACGACGGGTATGTGGGCGGCCATCCAGATCATGGCGGCACTTGCCCGACGCGACCGGATTTCCGCCCCGCAGCGTCTGGATGCGGTCCTGATCGACGCTTCTCTCAACCTTATGTGCCATCAACTGATCGGCACTCTGGCGACTGGCGTCGCACCACAGCCACAGGGTTCTGGTGCACCAAGCACTGCGCCATACGAGATATTCCGGGCCAGCGACGGCGAACTAATGATCGCCGCGGGAAACGACAGGCTGTTCGCCATACTGTGCGCGGAGATCGGTCGTCCAGAGCTTGCAACATTACCGAACTACCGGACGATGTCGGACCGGGTCGCAAATCGGCGTGCCCTGCATGATGCGATCGAATCCAGGCTTCTTGAAGACAGCGTCGGGCAATGGCTTCGGCGGCTCGCCGCCGCTGGTGTCCCAGCCGGAGCGGTTCAGGATCTGAAGCAGGCAGCCGAGCATCCCCTCGTGGCGGAGCGTAGCCTGATATATCCGAGTCCGACGGACGACGCTCCGGACCTCAGATTGCTTAGGCTGCCGCTGGGCGACCTCGCATGCCACAGATTGCCGCCGCCGAAGCTTGGCGAGCATACAGAAGAAGTGTTGCGCGACATGGGCATCGATGACCCAGGATAGGCGGCAGACCCGGCGCATGTGGACATGACGCCGGGCACCGCTCAGGCTGATCTAGCCGGTGGCGGTTTCCGCCTCGCGCGCAGATGCTGACGGCTTTCCGCCACCCTTGTCGCCCGCATCGGAGAAGATGAACCCGCGATAGTCGTCGTCGCGAATGTCCTTGCAGAGCGCCTTGAATTTCGGATTCCCGCCCGCGTAGAACAAGACCTGACGCACCTGCCGTCCGGGGATGTTGTTGTTGACCCCCGTGAACCAGGAATTGGTCGAGCCCAGCAGCGAATGGCCGAGCAATTCGTGGCACAGCTCGTTCCAGTCATGTTGCGCCTGTCTGGTCGGCTCGATCCGCGTCGCACCTTCGGCGCGCGCGTCGACCATCAACTGCGTGATCCAGTCGATGGCTGTCACCGAGCAGCGCGGCAGGTTGCAAAACACAGTCCCGTTCTGCGGCCCGATCAGCGTGAAAAGGTTCGGGAAACCGACGATCTGGAGCCCGAGATAGGTCTGCACGCCATCCGCCCAGGCCTCCTTCAGGGTGACGCCGTTCTCGCCGACGATATCGACCCGGCCGAGCGACCCGACGATGGCGTCGAACCCGGTCGCCCAAATCAGGATGTCGAGCTCGTATTCGTTGTCACCGGTCTTGATGCCCTTTGGCGTCACGCGCTCGATCGGGGTTTCCTTGAGATCAACGAGCGTGACGTTGTCTTGGTTGTAGACCTCGAAATAATTGGTCTCCAGCGGCACGCGCCGGGTTCCGTAGCCATGATCCGTCGGGATCAGCTTGTCGGCGATCTTCTGGTCCTTCACGCGGCTGCGGATCTTGCGCCTCACAAAGTCGGTCGCATAGTCGTTCGCACGCTTGTCGTAGAGGACGTCCTTGAAGGTACCGAGCCAGAATGAGAAGCCTGGGCCATAGTAGAGTTTTTCGAATGTGGCTTCGCGCTCCTCGTCGGAAACCTCCAGCGCACTCTTGTCGATCCACTTGTGTGCGAAGCCGGAAAGGGTGGTCTCGCACAGCTCGTTGATCTCTTCATACTGCGACTTGATCTCGGCCATGTCGGCGTCGGAGAACTTCCGATTGCCGAGCGGCGTGCACCAGTTCGGCGACCGCTGGAACACGTAGAGCTCGCCAGCCTCCTTCGCCGCCTCCTGGATGACCTGTACGCCCGAGGCTCCGGTGCCCACCACCCCGACGCGCTTGCCCTTGAAGTCGACCGGCGCCCCTCCGAAGCCGTTCGGGTCCCGCGGCCAGCGGCCCGTATGATGCATCTCGCCCTTGAAGGTATGGACACCGTCGATCCTCGGCATTTGCGGCGCCGACAGAGGGCCCATAGCGGAAAACAGGTAGCGGGTCGTCAGCGGCGCCGCGCCGCCTTCCTCGAGATGGATCACCCAATATTGGTTCTCCTCGTCCCAGACCGACTTCTTGATCCGCGTATTGAACATGTAGTCCTTGCGGATATCCATGTAGTCGGCGGCGCGGTTGAGGTAGCGCAGCACCTCGGGCTGGCTGGCGAAAAGTTCGGTCCAGTTGAATTCCTCGAGCAGCTCCCGGTTCCAGAAATAGCTGTAAGTGTGGCTCTCGGAATCGACCCGGCACCCCGGATAACGGTTCACGTGCCATGACCCGCCGACACCGCTCGAACCGTCGATACCCTTGACGTTGAATCCGGCTTCGCGAAGCCGGTAGGTCTGGTACATGCCGGTCACCCCGGCGCCAACGACGACGGCATCGAAATCGGGCTGCTTCACGACTGAGTTCCTCCACGCGATGAGCAAATGATCGGGACGCGAGAACGCGACGCCCCATGCAAGTTGCGGTAAAGGCTAGACCCAGACGAACGCCGTGACATCCGGCACAGGTCGCAATGGACCGTTGCAGCATGCGTGGCCGGGCTTCTTATCTGAGCGAACGCGGAAACGGCTGGCGGTGGCGGCACCGCCAGTTTGTCGTTCGCGCTACAATCCGGAGGCGTTCTGGTGCACGACTTCAGCCGCCTGCGATCCGCGACCTGTCGACCCGCAAGGGGCGCATGTAGGATGGATCTGAGCGGTCACGGCTGGTCTGCGGACCCGTCCGCATCAGCGTCTTGACCGTCTCTGGCAAGTTCTTGACGGCGGTCATCTTCGACTGGTCGAGCTCACTCGGGATTTCGTCGAGCGGTGCCCAGTCGCGAACGCAGATCCGCTCCGCGATCGCCCATCGACCGCCCCGTCTTTCGAGGCGGTCGATATATCTGCCGCCGGACATGCCGAGGGGCTTACCCTCGCGGTTCAGCCCCACGAACATGTAGTAGGTCTCGGTATGGGCGACATCGCCGTCCAGTTCGATCGTGCTGTTGAACTGGCAGTGTTGGTGCGAGAGATGGGTCCGGGTGTGCATGTCGATCACCCAGTCCGCGAACGCCTCCGGCCCGCCGACGAACACGCCGTGATCATCGACGGCGTCGGCGTGATAGACGGTCAGCAACAGTTCCCTGTCCAGCCGGTCGACTGCACGGGAATAGGTCATGAGGCAGTCATGAATTTCCGCGCGATCCTGCAACTCGCGTAACATGGCTCGCATTTCGTCCACAGACATCTTCTCCTCCCCTTGCTCCAATCTGAACTGGGAAAGCTTATGGAATCCGATCATCAGGTTCGAGGACGAGCGGAAACTCGACGCGCAACACTGGTTTGCAGGCTTTCTGTGGGCGGGCCGCCGGACATGGCTCGTGAACACGGAACCGCTGCGTCTCGCGTTCAGCGCCCATCAACCTGTTATAGGCTGTTAAATCATTGAAAAGATTGGTGGGTGATGTAGGGATCGAACCTACGACCCGCTGATTAAGAGTCAGCTGCTCTACCAACTGAGCTAATCACCCACGGTCGCGGCGGCGCGTCGCGCCGTGCGGAAGTGCGGCGTCTATAGACGCTGCCGCCGCGCCTGTCCAGTGCCGCGGCACCTCGAAAACGCCGCTGGCCAAACTGTCGCGCATGCCCGTTCCGGCGCGCCGTTTCCTGCGCTATGGTTGGCGCGCCGGATCGCAATGCGGCACCCGCCGCGCCGGCTTGGAGGACATGCCCATGCTTCGCACCGCAATGCTCGCAGCCGCGCTCCTGCTTACCCCGGCGGCAGCCTTCGCCCACTCCTGCCCCTCCGTCATGGCGGCCATCGACGCTGCCATGCCGTCGGCAACCCTGTCCGACGCCGACAAGGCCAAGGTCATGGAACTGCGCGCCAAGGGCGAGGAACTGCACAAGGCCGGCGACCACGACGGCTCGATGGCGGCCTTGAACGAGGCCACGGAGATGCTCGGCCTCTAGCGAGCCCCGCGCCTTCAGGCGAAAAGCTTCCCCTCGGCGACCTTCACCGCATGGCCGCCGATGCGGGCTGCCTTGGCTTTCTGGCCGTCCACGTCGATCTCAAGCCGGATCCGCGAAGGCCGCCCCATCTCGATGCCTTGCTCCAGCCAGAGCTGCGCCGGCCCGTCCACAGGCTGGTCGTATTTCAGGATCGCGCCGGAAAACGCCGCCGCGGCCGATCCGGTGGCAGGGTCCTCCGCGATCCCGGAATAGGGCGCGAACATGCGCACGTGGAAATCGCAATCGTGGTTCACGGTGTCGCGCGTATAGACATACGGATCGCCGATCGCTCCCTCGAGACGCGGAGCCAGCGCCAGCCATTGCGCCGAATCGACCCGCACCTTGGCGGCGACGCCCAGATCGCGAACCGGAATGCACACATAGGGCACACCCGCCGACCACAGGCCGATGCGATGGTTCTCGAAGCCGATCTCGTGATGGTCGATCCCGAGCGCGGCCGCGATCGCCTCGACATTCGCGGTCCAGTCGAGCTCCTGCGACAGGCGGGGCATGTCGAATTCGGCGAACGGCGCGCGTCCCTGATGCGAAACCGCGCAGCGCACCGGCCCGATCTTCTCCTCCAGCACCAGGATCGCCGTGCCGTCCATGCCGCGGCTTTCGGCGAGCGCCACCGCGGTACCGACGGTCGGATGCCCGGCGAATGGCATTTCGTGGCTCGGCGTGAAGATGCGGATCGCGGCCGCATGGCCCGGATTGCCGGGCTTCGAGACGAACACGGTCTCGGAAAGATTGAATTCGCGCGCGATCGACTGCATCGCTTCGGTGTCGAGCCCGTCGCAATCCAGCACGATGGCGAGCTGGTTGCCCTTCAGCGCCTCGTCCGTGAAAACGTCGTAGATCAGATAGTTACGGCCCGTCATTGACTCGCTTTCCTTGCTCTCGCCCCGCCGGCCCGAACCGAACATGGCGCAAATTTAATTTGTAATATCATCGCTCCCGGACGATGTGTCGAACGATAGGGACCGTGAACGTGCCAGAACGGGGGTCCGTCATGGACCAGATTGCCACGCGGCCGAAGCCGGCCGCGCCTCCTCCCATCGAACAGGCGCTGGGGCTGTCGCCGGACGGCAGCGCGCGCAAACGCCGCCGCGCATGGCCCTATCTGGCGGCCCTCGTCGTTCTGGCGGGCCTGGCCGGCGGCTACTACCTGTGGACTGCTCCAGGCAGCGCCCAGACCGTTTACCAGGCCGTTCCCGTCGAACGCGGCAACATCACGGTCGAGGTCGCCGCCACCGGAACCTTGGAGCCCCTCACCCAGGTCGACATTTCGAGCGAACTTTCGGGCATCGTGCGATCGGTCATGGTCGAGGAAAACCAGACGGTCGCCAGGGGCGACGTTCTCGCCGAACTCGACAAGACGCGGCTTGCCGCTCAGGTTGAAAAGGCCGAGGCGTCCGTCGAGGCGGCGCGCGCCCGCGTTGGGGAAGCAGAAGTGACGCTGCGGGAGACCGGCCAGGCGCTGGACCGCGCCGACCAGCTCTTCAAGCGCGGCATGGTTTCGGACCAGGCGCAGGAGACCGCGCGCGCCGCGCGGGATCGCGCGCAGAGCGCCGTCGACAGCGCCAAGGCCAACCTCGCCATCGCCGAGGCCGACCTGAAGCTGCAGCAGGCCGATCTCGCCAACATGGTCATCTATGCGCCGATCGACGGCATCGTCCTGTTGCGCGACGTCGATCCCGGCCAGACGGTCGCCTCCTCCTTGCAGGCGCCGGTTCTATTCACCATCGCCGAGGATCTCGGCCGCATGCAGCTCAAGGCCGCGATCGACGAGGCCGATATCGGCATGGTGAAGAAGGGGCAGAAGGCGCGGTTCACCGTCGACGCCTTTCCCGCGCAGCGCTTCAACGCCGAAATCAGTGACATCTCCTACGCCTCGACGGCGACCGAGGGCGTGGTGACCTACGAGGCACGGCTCGCCGTCAACAATGCCGACCTCGTGCTGCGTCCCGGCATGACTGCCACGGTGTCGATCGTCACCCGCGAGGCGAACGACGTGCTGGTCGTGCCCACCGGTGCCCTGCGCTTTACGCCGGAAAGCGCCGAAGGTGGGCGGACGCGCGGGTTCAGCTTCATGAGCATCTTCAATCCGCGCATGCGCGGCGGCCGCCGCGGCGGGCGCCCGGACGGCGGACAGTCCGGCACAATGCCCGGACGCACGGTCTACGTGCTGGAAAACGGGCAGCCCGTTGCCCGCCGTGTCGAGACCGGCGCAACGGATGGAGACCGCGTTGAAATCCTGTCCGGCCTGTCCGAGGGCGACGAGGTTGTTGTTTCGGCCGTGCAGCGTCCGCGGTAGTCTGCCATGAACGCGATGGCCGAAATCCCGCTGCTCACTTTCGAGAATGTCTGGCGCACCTACGGCCAGGGCGAAGCGCGCGTCCACGCGCTCGCAGGTGTCGACCTGTCGATCGCGCGCGGCGAATTCGTGGCCATCATGGGACCGTCCGGCTCCGGAAAATCGACCGCGATGAACATCGTCGGCTGTCTCGATACGCCGACCAGGGGACGATACGGGTTCCTCGGCGTCGACGCCGGAAGGCTCGACCGCGGTCGCCGCGCGATGCTGCGCAACCACTACATCGGCTTCGTGTTCCAGGGCTACAATCTCTTGCCGCGCACCACCGCGGCCGAAAATGTCGAGCTGCCGCTGGTCTATCGCGGCGTCCCCTCCCGCGATCGCCGCGCACTCGCCATGGACGCGCTGGCCAAGGTTGGCCTCGAAGGCCGCGAACACCATACCCCGGCCGAGCTTTCCGGCGGCCAGCAGCAGCGCGTGGCGATCGCCCGGGCCATCGTCACGCAGCCGACGCTTCTCGTCGCCGATGAGCCGACAGGCAATCTCGACACCGCGCGCAGCCACGAGATCATGGACCTCCTCACGGGGCTCAATACCGACGGCGGGCTGACCGTGGTGATGGTGACGCACGAGGCCGACATTGCCGCCTACGCCAAGCGCACGATCGCCTTCCTCGACGGCAACATCGCCTCCGACAGCCGTATCGGGGAGGACGCCTGATGTTCTTCGAAACAGTCCGGCTTGCCCTTCGGTCGGTGCGCCGCAATGCGCTTCGCTCCTTCCTGACGCTGCTGGGCATCGTTATCGGCGTCGCGTCGGTGATCGCTATGATCACCATCGGCAACGGCACCACCGAAAAGGTCAAGGCCGATATCGGCAAGCTTGGCAGCAACCTGCTCGTCGTGCGCTCGGGCGCCGGCGGCAGGCCCGGCGGCCCCCGCTCCGCAGACCGCCCGCTCGAGGACAAGGAACTGATCGCCCTGCGCCGCGAACTCACCGGCGTAACCGCCATATCGGCCGCCTCGCAGCAGATCGTCCGCGTCATCTACGGCACCCAGAGCCTGCCGGTATCGGTCACCGGCACCGACACGGACTATTTCAGCGCCCGCGCCTGGGACCTCGCCTCCGGTCGGATATTCACGGAGGCGGAGATACGATCCGGCCTGTCGGTCTGCGTGATCGGCGAGACGGTACGCAAGGAGTTCTTCGGGTCTGGCGATCCGAACGGCGCGACCATCCGCGTCAACCGCGTCACCTGCAAGGTCGTAGGCCTGCTCGAGACCAAGGGCTTTTCCGGCTTCGGTCAGGATCAGGACAATGTCGTGATGATGCCGCTGTCGACGTTCCAGCGCCGGATCGCCGGAGACCGCGAGATCGAGACCATCTACATTTCGGCCGCCGACGGCGTGCCGACCGCTTCGGTTCAGGCGCAGGTCGAGACGATCCTGCGCGGCGTGCGCCGGGTCCGGGAGGATGCCGAGGACGATTTCAACGTCCGCGACATGACCCAGATCGCCGACGCCATGACGTCGACCACGACGGTGATGACGGGCATGCTTGGCGCACTAGCCGGGGTCAGCCTTCTGGTGGGCGGCATCGGCATCATGAACATCATGCTCGTCTCGGTGACGGAGCGCACGCGCGAGATCGGTATCCGCCTTGCGATCGGCGCGCACGAACGCCACATCCTGATCCAGTTCCTCGTCGAGGCAACGGTGCTGTCCCTTCTGGGCGGCATCATCGGCATCGTCATCGGCCTGTCGATCGCCGGTGCCGCCACAATGGCATTGTCGATCCCGTTCAGCCCCAGCCTCGCCGTCATCGCGTTGGCGGTAGGCTTCTCGGCGCTGATCGGCATGGTGTTCGGCTTCTTTCCGGCGCTGCGCGGCGCCCGCCTCGACCCGATCGACGCTTTGCGGCACGAATAGTTGGAAGGTCAGGTCCCGAAATGCCAGGCGACAATCGCCGGCATATGCGGTGCGAGCCCCTCCGGGAGGCGATCAGGGTCGGAAATCACCACCGGCCCCTCGATCTCGGGGTCAGGATCGCGCGCCACGAAATCCCTGATTGCGTGTTCGAGCTCGGCCGCCGTCCGGTCGAGGAAATAGCGCTGGAAGAGCACCGTCCCGGTCGTCCCGGACAGGCCGAACAGCCGCTCCTCGGCACGTGCAGCCGCAAGATCCAGGCCTGTCTCTTCCATCACTTCGCGCTGCATGTTGAACGCTATGTCCGCCCTTCCCCCGGAAAAGTCGGCTGGCTCGAACGATCCGGCCGCGAAGTAGACCATGCCGGCATTTGCGGTCTGCGCGCCCATGCGGATCGCGACGAGCATGCCGTCGCTGGACACCGGAACCGCATGCGCAAAGACATGCCCCGCGGAGGGATGCGGTCTCAGACGCCGCCACCACATGAAGGTCGAAAACCGCACGATATGGCAGCGGCCTTCGACCTTTTCGCCGGCATATGTAAGCGACGACAACAGCGCCACCTGCCCGTCGAACAGTTCGGGCTTGGCGCGTTTTTCGTCCGCCCAGTTGCGGTCGATCGCATGCCGATGCTCGATCTCGAAGGGATGGGGAGCCGGATCGAGCCGGATTTCGGCTGAACTGATCGGAAATATCCGGTTCTGCGGCAGGTCGAAGGCCATGCGTCTCATACAATGTCGAGCGTCACCGCCACCGGGCAGTGATCGGATGCCTTCGGGCGGTCCCAGCCCGTTCGCGGATAGCGGTCCACCTCCTGGCCCGGCGGAAACGGGGTCCGCCAGGGCTGGCCACCGCGGATGATGTCCGGCATCGCTTGGCTGTTGCGCCGCGCCAGCGAGGCCGACAGAAGGATGTAGTCGAGCTGGCAGAGGTGCCGCTCCTCCGGTCCGCGCGTATGGTAGAGCGTCCAGCGATCCATCACCGGTCGCCGTTCGACGATATTCTCGGCGAAACTGTCGGCAGCCAGCACATTGACGGCCGACACCTCCTCGGAAGCCGGCGTGAAGCTGTAGCCGGGATCGTCATCGCCGCCGATGACGATGCGCTCGCGATAATCGTTGAAGTCGCCGCAGATCGCCCAGCGCTTGTCCGGCGCGAAGTCCTTGCCGAACCGCTCCTCGATGATATGCCTGACCGCCCTCGCTTCCGCGAAACGCACGGGCATCGTCGCCTCCCGTCCGTTCATGCCGTTGCGGGGGCTGCCCATTGATTTGAAATGCACTGTGTAGAGCGTGAACGGCTTGCCGCCGATCCTGAAGTCCAGTTCAAGGCAGTCGCGCCGGAATATCCGCTCATGTCCCTCGATTCCAAGCGACGAGAGTTCCGGCGTATGCAGGCCGAAATCGTCGAACGTCACATGCGCATGGCTTGTCATGCGCACGAACTCGATGGGCTGCCCGTGGCGCGTCTCTGGCCGGACCATCACGGCGACGTCGATGCCGCGGCTGTCGTTGCCCGTCGCCAGATATTTCTCGCGATAGCCGTAGCCGACCATCTTGAACAGATATCCGTACTCGAACGCCTTCAGCGCGTGGAGATTGTCGACCTCCTGCAGGCAGAGGATGTCAGCCTTGGTCGCGGCGATGGCGAGTGCGCTCAACTGGCGCGAATCGTCGGTGAGCGAAATCGCGCGCGCCATTTCGAGTTGGCGATATTCCGCTTCCGTGCCGATATCGTAGAGCGCCAGAGCGCGATCCTGGTAAAGCTGGTTGCGGAATCCCGAGAAATCGAACCTGTTCATCAGGTTTTCGACATTGAATGTGGCGAGGCGCAGCGACATTGCCCCGTTTCTGCCCTCCCGCGCACCGCATTGCAACGCCCTTGGCGGGCAACCGCCGGAACCATGCCGTTCATCGCACGTTCATGTCCGAAAGGGCGTAGTTGTGCCCAAATCGCATGCTGGTATGGGGTAATGTGCGGCAAGGATCGCTTGCAGAGGAGTTGGCGATGAAAAAGTTGATCTCGCGCCTGGTTCTGGCCGGCGCAATGATGACCGGTGCGCTGGCGTTTTCAGCGACGCCATCGGCCGCCGTGTGCATGGGCGCCGGGGGCGGAACCGATTGCCCCCTGACTACGGGCGTACCGCTGTGGGCCCAGCCCCATCAATGGGAGAATCGGACAGTCGATCGGGGCCGCCGCTGGGCCCGCGAACGCCACTGGGACCGTGACAGGAACTGGGATCGCAGCCGTCGCCACCATCGCAACAGGCGTTGGGATCGCGGTGTGACCGTCTTCCCGGTTCCGGTGCCGGTTTACCGGGACTATTACGCGGACGACTACTATGACGACGAGTATGAGGTGCGCAGTCTGTCGGATGCACATGTGCGGTGGTGCTACAAGCACTATCGGAGCTACCGGCTTCGCGACAACACCTTCAAGCCTAATCGCGGTCCCCGTCGCGAGTGCCGTTCGCCTTATAGCTGAGACAATCTCAATCGCAGGCCCTGAAGGCAGGCTGACGGCTTCAGGGTACACATTACGCAAGTGGTCCGAGTGTTACTTCATGCTCGCTCCGCACGTAACATGTGTTATTGAAATATAAATTGAAAAGCATTGCCTTGGTGCAATGCCGCATCGAGGACTTTCTGCAATCAGGCCATCACGATAATTCCTGTTCATTGTCCGTTCAGGTTGAAAATGGGACATTTGTCTTTCCTGCGCGTGCCAAAGGCCCGGATGCGCGCATGCAAACCTGGAGAAATAAGATGCGAAAACTTGTATCCACCCTTGCAGGCTCCGCAGTTCTTGCGCTGGGACTCGCCTTTGGCGGTGCCGGTAGCGCCTCTGCTGCGATGATCGTCCCCGAAGCAGCGGCCGCGGCCGTGACGCCTGCCACGCAGATGGTCGAGAAAGTCGAACATAGGCGCTGGCATCGTGGCGACCGCCGCTGGGACCGAACCAACCGCCGTTGGGACCGTCATGAACGCCGCTGGGACCGACGCCATCACCGTCGTGATCGCTACGGTCGAACCGGCATTTACCTTCATTTCGGCATCCCCGGCCCGCGCGTCTATACGCCCCGCCCGCGGCGCCATTATCGTGCTGGCCTGTCGCGCGCTCACATCCGCTGGTGTGAGAACCGCTTCCAGTCATACCGGGTCTGGGACAACACCTACCAGCCCTATCACGGGCCGCGGAAACAGTGCTGGTCGCCCTATAGCTGACCGGCGGATCCGGATGGTGCATGAAGAGCGGCGCATTGCGCCGCTCTTTCTGTGTTCGTGCCCCTAGGCTTTTCCAGGCAGGGATGCAGGTGCCGAAAAGACCACGCCGATATCCGTCCCCTCGCGCCACCGGACGGCGGCGGCAAAACTCCGCTCGTCACCCGATACGCGCATCGAAAACTGTCCCGGCGCACCGAGCGCATCTCCGAAGCGCAGCCTTGCGCCGCCTTCCGACATATCCCGTACGGTCCCTTCAAACGATCCGTATCCGCCGTTGAACGTCAGTGTCGCGCCCTTCAGCACGCGGCGACGCTGCGACCGGCGGCGTTCGGTGGCGCCCGTGTCCGGCAAGGTGGCAGCGCCTGCTTCGATTTCCACAGTCATCGCACGTCCTCCGTGATCCACCGGACATGGAGCGAAATCCATGCCAGGCCGCATGTGCCGCGGCGGAACACATCTTGGCCGATACAACAGGTGCAATTCCCGATCTGCGACAGCGCGCCTGATGCGGAGGGCGGCAGAAGCCGTGATGTCATGACCTGTTCGCTATCCGAGAGCCGCCGCAACCGCACGCCCGAGCCAGGCAATGCCTTCGGCGATCGTTGCCTCGTCGGCGCGCGAGAACGACAGCCGGATCGTATTGGCGCCCGACTGGTCGGCAAAGAACGCCTTGCCGGGCACGAACGCCACCTTCTGGCTCTTCAGGCTGTCGGCAAGCAGTGCCGCCCCGTCGATCTTTTCGGACAGCGTCACCCATACGAACATGCCGCCATCCGGCAGCGTCCACGACGTCCCCTTCGGCATGTGTATGGCCAGCGCGGCCAGCATCGCGTCGCGCCTGGCGCGATAGGTCTGGCGGACCTTTTCGACCTGGGCGTCGAACCCGTGCTCGACGACGGCGGCGACGGCGATCTGGTTGAGCGTCGACGAATGCAAATCGCCCGCCTGCTTCACCAGGACGAGCTTCTGGATCACCGGCGCGGCCGCGCAGACCCAGCCAACCCTGAGACCCGGCGCCAGCGTCTTGGAGAACGAGCCGCAATAGATCGTGCGCGTCTTCTCGATCGATCCGTGGCGTTCGACGTCGAGGGCGAGCAGCGGCGGAACTTCGTCGCCGTCATAGCGCAGTGACTGATACGCGGCATCCTCGATCACCGGAACGTCCAGTTCCTCGGCAAGGTCGAGGACGCGCTCGCGCGCCGCCAGATCCACCGTCTCGCCGGTCGGATTCGCGAAATCTGCGGAGAGATAGGCGAATTTCACCGCACCGCCCTTGCCGGCGGCGGCCTCGGCCAGATCGGCAGCGGCGCGATTTCCCATCGGATCCAGGCGATCGTAATTGGGCTCATAAGCATTGAACGCCTGCAGCGCGCCGAGATAGGTCGGCCAGGTCACAAGCGCGGTGTCACCCGGCGACAGGAACAGCTTTCCGAGGTAGTCGAGCGCCTGCTGTGAGCCCGACGTGATGACGATGTTGTCGACGCCGCACGGCACCCCGAGGCTCGCCATGCGCTTGACCAGCCATTTCCGCAGTCCCGGATCGCCTTCGGACACCGAATATTGCAGCGCCTGATAGGCCCTTTCCCCGGTCAGCGCCGCACCGACCGCATCGGCAAGCGCCTGCGCGGGAAACAGTGCCGGGTCGGGGATGCCGCCCGCGAAGGAGATGACGTCTGGCTGTTCGAGCAGCTTCAGGAGCTCGCGGATCTCCGAGGCCTTCATCCGCTCCGCGCGGGTTGCGAACAGGGCCGGCCAATCCAGCCCCTCGCCCGTCGATTTCTGTCGATCCACGCCGCATCTCCTCCCGCGGAAAGACCGAAATCTGAACCTGCCAGCAATTTATGTCAACAAGACTGACCTTTATTTCGTGCGGTCGGTGGCTCGCATCCGCGCAACCTCTGGCAGCGCACATCCGGCAACCCATGGCTGTCGGCCTCCCGCAGGCTACTGCGAGCGCTTCTCCGCCACGAGGATGAGCGTATTGCCACCCATCAGCACATTCCACTGGTTGCCGATGCCGAGCTTGTATTTCCGCGTCGCTTTTGCGTCGACCCGGCCGATCGCCATGACGATCGCAGCGAATGGCAGCAGCGCCAGTTGCTTGCGCTTGCGCCTGTCTCGGTGGACCGAAACCAGTCTCATGCCGGCCAGCTCGAGCAACTGGTAGATATGCGCCGCGGTCATCGGAGAGATGTGCATCATCGGCAGCGCGTCGCCGAACGTCGCCGTTGCTTCTTCCATCGAGAAGACCGGCTCGTGCGTTCCGTTGAGGAGGAACTTCAGCCGCCGGGTGATGGAAGTGTAGTTGGGAAGCGTCACGACCAGCTTTCCGCCGGGCTTCAGCACCCGCGCGAATTCGCGGAACGCATTGAGCGGATCGGCGACGTGCTCCGGCCCCTCGACGAAGACCGCATGATCGAAGCTTTCGTTCTCGAAGGGAAACCGCGACGACAGGTCGCCCTCGACCGCATTGTGCCCCGCCACCGCGAAATTGCCGGTATCGATGTCGCAGCCCGTGGCGTCGAATCCCAGCCTGAGCAGCCGCCAGGTCAGCGCGCCGGCGCCGCAAGGCATGTCGAGCACCCGCCCGCGCGGAAAGCTCTCCATGATGCCTTCGACAGCCTCGTGGATCGCCGGCCATGACATGCTGGGCGGGGCGCCGCGTCCGGCTTTGTCATCCAAACGCGCGGTTACCGATTGATCCGCCATCCTGCTCCTGCCGCCCAAAACAAACCCGCCTGACTATGAGCGTATCGGTCGCGTCCGCGCAAGTTCGGCCGGCGCGACCATAAGGTTCAAACGCAAAGGCGGACGGACCGCAAAACACCCGCGTGCCTGACGGCAAAAGCCCAAAGGCACGCGGGAAATGCACCTGGATCGCCTGGGTTCCTCGACTTGTCGACCAGCTTGTTCCTGGCGATCGCCCGCGCGCCCGCAGCCGGTGGCGAGGACGCGCAGGGAAAAAGACCGTGGATCGCGGTCAGTTCTTCGTCTTGCCGACCAGATTGTTCCTGGCGATCGCCCGCGCGCCCGCAGCCCGTGGCGAGGACGCGCAGGGAAAAAGACCGTGGGTCGCTTTAGTTCTTTGTCTTGTCGACCAGCTTGTTCTTGGCGATCCACGGCATCATGCCGCGCAGCTTCTCGCCGACTTCCTCGATCTGGTGGCTGTCGTTGCGGCGACGGATGCCCTTGAAGCGCGCCATGCCCGAGCGGTATTCCTGCATCCATTCGGACGTGAACCGGCCTGTCTGGATATCGTCCAGAACCCGCTTCATCTCGGCCTTGGTCTCGGCGGTGATGATGCGCGGACCCGACACGTACTCGCCCCACTCGGCCGTGTTGGAAATCGAGTAGTTCATGTTGGCGATGCCGCCCTCATAGATCAGGTCGACAATCAGCTTCACCTCGTGCAGGCACTCGAAATAGGCCATCTCGGGCGCATAGCCGGCCTCCACCAACGTCTCGAAACCAGCGCGGATGAGTTCGACCAGACCGCCGCACAGGACCACCTGCTCGCCGAACAGGTCGGTCTCACATTCTTCCTTGAAGTTGGTTTCGATGATGCCCGAGCGCCCACCGCCGACGCCGCAGGCATAGGAGAGCCCGAGGTCGAGCGCATTGCCGGATGCGTCCTGGTTGACCGCGACGAGGCACGGCACGCCGCCGCCCTTCTGGTACTCGCCGCGCACGGTGTGGCCGGGCCCCTTCGGCGCGACCATCAGCACATCGACGGTGCCCTTGGGCTCGATCAGGCCGAAATGCACGTTGAGGCCGTGCGCGAAGGCGATCGCCGCACCGTCGCGGATGTTCGGCGCTATCTCTTGCGCGTAGATGTCGGCCTGAAGTTCGTCCGGCGTCGCCATCATCATCAGGTCGGCCCATTTCGCGGCTTCGGCGACCGTCATCACCTTCAGGCCGTCGGCCTCGACCTTCTTGGCGGTCGCGGAGCCCTGCTTGAGGCCGATCGCGATCTCCTTGACTCCGGAATCCTTCAGGTTGAGCGCATGGGCCCTGCCCTGGGATCCGTAGCCGATGATGGCGACCTTCTTGCCCTTGATGAGGTTCAGATCGGCGTCGCGATCATAATAGACACGCATGGTTGTTCCTTCCTTGAGCTATGCGTTGGTATCAGGGTGTTCGAATTCTCGGCCCACCGCGCGCGGCGCCGAAAAGCGTGAGGAACTGCCGGGTCGCAGCGCGGGCATCCCGCGCGATATCGGCAGGAGAAAGACGCAGATCGTCGCCCAGAAGCAGCCTGATCTGGATGTCGCGGCCGACAAGGCCGAAGAACGAGCGGAAAGCCGCCTCGGTGTCGTCGAACTCAAGCAGCCCGGCCTCGCGCGCCGCCTCGAGCAGCGGCTTCAGGCGCTCGCCGATCGCGAAGCGGCCGTTCTCCAGCACGATCCGCCCGAGATCGCTCTTTCCGGACGCCGCATGGCTGACCGCCACCCTGTTGAGCGCGATCGAGGTCTTCGAGCTGATCACGTTCAGCCAGTTGGCGGCGAAGGCTTCCAGGCTCTCCACCAGAGCCTCCGCGTCGAGGTGCTGGCGATCCCAGTTGCCGGCCCGAACCTTCGAGGCCTGCCAGCGCACCGTCGCCGTCAGCATCCCGTCGCGGTCGCCGAACCACTTGTAGAGCGTTTCCTTCGAGCACGATGCGCGGCTCGCCACGGCGGTCATGGTCAGCCGGCTGCCGCCCTCGACCATAAGGCCGAGAACGGCGTCAAGCACCTCGCCCTGGCGGGGCGTGGGATCGCTGTCCAGCATCGATGAAGTGGCTTCGCTCACGCGATCTCCGGATGTATGCGGCGCCGTACCGTACGTTACGGTTCGGTGCTATCGCGCGAATCCCGCCGGAATGCAAGAGGCCGCGCGCCGCATTGGAGCTGCCACCTCCGTCGACCCCTACCCCGTTCTTTTACCTCAGTCATCCGGCGGCGAACGCAGTTGGCAGCGCGAATACAGGTCGAACGGGAAATAGATAAGGCGCCGCTCCCAAATGAATACAGTCGACTTCAAAGTAGAAAATTGATATTAATGTGGAGCGGCATGATTTTCATAATACTCGTGAGGAGGCGCGAATGGGAATCAGGGTTTGCACCTACAATATGGAGTGGTTCGACGACGCATTCTCGCCGGACAACAAGCTCAGGCCGGAAGCCAAGTGGCAGAACAAGGCCGCAGCCATTGCGGAAGTCGTCAAGACCGTCGATCCCGACCTGATCACCGTCCTCGAGGCGCCCGGCACGACGGCGTCGAGCGGCAAGTCGACCGTCGCTTGCCTCGAGGGGTTCGCCACCACTTTCGGCTTGCGCCAGTCCCGTTGCCTCATCGGCTTTCCGTCTCCGGGTCGGCAGGAGATCGCCCTGATGTTCGACCCGCTGACGATCGCGGCCGAACACAAGCCCGGCGGCAGCGCCCGCAGCAAGACAAATCCGCCGTTCAACGAGGAGTTCCGGCACGATTCCGACGAGGACAATGTCTACGAGGTCTACCGCCACTACCGCCCGCCGATGGAAATGCGGGTCGAGCGCCTGGCCGATGGCCTCGAATTCTGGCTGATCGCCGTTCACGCCAAGTCGAAGGGCATTTTCTCCAACAACGACCTCATCCACTACGAGCGGGAGGAGCAGCGCAACCGGCGCAAGCTCTTCGCCGAGACCAGCCATGTCCGCCTGCGCGTCAACGAATGGCTCGCCAAGGGCCGGCAGATCATCGTCACCGGTGACATCAACGACGGACCGGGCATGGACGCGGCCGAGTTCCGCTTCGGACGCTCGGCCGTGGAGATCATCATGGGTGACCTATTCGAGCCGGACCGGATCCTTCGTAGCTGGGTCGGAAAGCCGGTCTGGGGCCAATATGGTTTCGAGCCTTCGACCGCGCGCTTCACGGACCGGTTCACCGAGGACCCCGTCAACGTGCTGATCGACCACATTCTCGCCAGTTCCGGCCTGCCCGTCGCCGGACGGGCTGCGCACATCGTCTGGAACCCCTTTCAGAACGACCTGGCCAAGCCGTTCAAGAAACAGCTCCTCGATGCGGCGGGACATTTCCCGGCGACGCTTGAGCTCGTCTAACGCCGCAAGCCGCTGACGTCGCCTCGGGGTGCCGGCAAGCGATCCCATCGCGTCTCGGCCATCCCGATCGCCGCGAAGGGATCGATTACCGTTCCCGCCACCATGGCGGCGAGGAACTGCGGCGCCGGCGGCACCTTGGCGATTGTCGCGACCAGGCGATCCCGGACGAACGGCAACACCGACGAATCCGACTGGTAGAACGGCGTAAACATCCACGACAGGGCCTGGAACAGCCGGACATGGTTCCGCCGCGAACGCGCATAGTCGGCAAGTGCATCATCGAGGCCGGAGCCTTTCTCGAGCGCATGGGCCAGCGCCGCGGCGTCGAGCAGCGCCATGTTCGCTCCCTGGCCAAGCTGCGGGCTCGTCGAATGTGCTGCGTCCCCGATTACGGCGAGCCGCCGGCCTGCCGGCACGGCCAGCGTGTGATGGCCGTAGCGGGCCAGCGTGAGCTGGTCGAAGGACGCGATCTGATCGAGGTAGGCCCCGGTCTGGGGCCACAGGCCCGCGACCCTCTCCTTCCAGGCGCCGAGCCCTGCGGCCCGCACGGCGTCGGCCTCATCCGGCTTCAGGCTCCAGAAGAACGCCGCCTGGCTTTCCCCGCCGGGCTCCGGCTTTCCGATCGGCATGACCCCGATCATCACGCTGGCCTTGTCGTAACGCTGCACCAGCGCGTGCGGATCGAACCCGTCACCACGCCAGGCAAGCGATGCCCAGAACGCACCATAGGCAAGCGGCTGCGGCTCCGATGGCCGGTTGCAATGGCGTCTCAGCCTCGACCGCGTGCCGCTCGCGTCGACCACGAGGTCGAACCCGCCATGGCTGCGGCCGTTGGCGGTCACCAGCGACGCGTGTTCGCCGGCTTCCATCCCGGCGATCTCCACGCCGGTCTCTATCGGGATGCTCGCCGCCCTCACCGCATCGTACAGCACTGAAAACAGCGCCGCGCGATGGACGGCCACGCCGAAGCGGCCGCCTCGTCGGGCATTGTAGCGGACATCGAGGACGGTACGGCCGGTACGCGCATCTGCGCCGTACAGGCGATCGATCCGTGCACCGAGCGCGAGCGCGGCCGGCAGCAGCCCGAGTGCATCGAGGACGGTCAGTCCGGTCGGCTGCAGGATCAGGCCCGAGCCCAGCGGGGCAGGCTCGGCGAAGCGCTCGAACAGGGTGACCCGGTGGCCGGCGCGATTGAGGAACAGCGCAGCCGCCAACCCTGCTGGTCCCGCCCCGGCAATGGCGATCGTGAGCGGCTTCAAGCGCGCATCAGCCTTCGTCGGCGTCGAAGCGCGCCCGGGCGACCCGGACCGCCTCATAGTTCCGCGACGCCCACATCAGCATCTCGTTCAGCGGGCCGAACATCGAACGGCCCAGATCCGTCAGGCTGTACTCGACGCTTGGTGGCTTGGTGGGGAAGACCTCGCGACGCACATAGCCGTCGCGCTGCAGGTCACGCAGCGTCTGCGTCAACATCCTCTGTGAAATGTCTGGCACCAGACGCCTGAGTTCGCCGAAGCGGTACGGCCGCTCCGCCAGCGCCATCGTCAACAACGGCGCCCACTTGCCATTGATGTTCGCCATCACGCCCCGCACCGGACAGTTGGCCAGATCGGCATGCTCGCCGCCTTGCGCGCGATAGAGTTCGAGTTTCGTCTTGAAGTCGCTTTGCCGTGCGTCCATGCGCCCGCTTTCCGTGGTTCCCTCGGTGTAACCAGCTACCGCGAAACTGCCTTCTTTACGGATGTCGGTCAATTCCTATTTTCGTGCTGCTCTCATTTTGAGACTAACAGCCAACGTTGCATTTTTCAAAGGAACCGACAATGACCGACACGATCCTCGTCACGGGTGCCTCCGGCCAGTTGGGCCGCGGCATCGTCCGCCACCTTCTCACGACCTTCGGCATCGAGCCTGGCCGGATCATTGCCGTGACCCGTGATCCGGCGAAGCTCGCGGACCTCGCCGAGGCCGGCGTTGCCGTCCGCCCCGGAGACTTCGCCGATCGGGGCTCGCTGGCCGACGCGTTCCGGGGTGCGGACAAGGTCCTGATCATTTCGGGCTCCGATATCGGCCAGCGCCTGGCACAGCACGAGGCAGCCGTCGAAGCCGCCACCAAAGCCGGTGCAAGACGCCTCGCCTATACCTCGATGCCCAACCCAGAGCCTGGCAACGCCGTAATCTTCGCGCCTGAGCATTACGGCACCGAGCAGGCGATCAAGGAGACGGGCATCCCCTACACCATCTTCCGCAATGGCTGGTATCAGGAAAACCTGCTCCTGAGCCTCCCTCAGGCGCTCGCCTCCGGCAAATGGCATACGGCTGCCGGTCAGGGCCGCGTCGCCCATGCAGCACGTGACGACATGGCGGCGGCGATCGCCGGCGCGCTCGCCTCCATGGAGGGCGAGAGCGCAACCTACACGCTGACCGGACCGGAAGCGCTGACTGCCGAGGAGATCGCTGCCCGGGCCGGCAAGGCGCTCGGCAGGCAGGTGGAAGTCGTCCATGTCAGCGATGACCAACTGGCCGAAGGCATGAAACAGGCGGGCGTTCCCGAGGCCTACATTCCGATGCTCGTGTCCTTCGACACCAACACCCGCAATGGCGGCATCGATCTCGTTACCGACGATATCCGCAGGCTCTCCGGGCGTGCGCCGACGCCGCTCGAGACATTCTTCAGCGCGAACCGGACAGCCCTGCTCGGCTGAGCGCCATCCGACAACGGAAACGCCGGCCCCGCGGCCGGCGTTTCGGCTCGTGGCATCGATCTTGTCTTGCCGAAGGATGCGTTTTTCGGCCGGACGGGTTAGATCATGCCGCCACCACGTTTCCGAATCGGACAGAGCCGTGACCAGCACCGCAACCGAACGTTTCCTGCGCTATGTAGCCATCGACACCCAGTCCGACCCGACGTCGCCATCGCAACCCTCGACGGAAAAGCAGAAAGACCTCGGCCGCCTGCTCGTCGAGGAATTGCTGGCCATCGGTCTCGGCGATGCCCATCTCGACGAGCACGGCAACGTCTACGCTACCGTTCCCGGCAACTCCGACAAGAAGGTCCCTGTGGTCTGCTTCTGTGCCCATATGGACACGGCGCCGGATTTCAGCGGCAAGGGCGTAAGACCCCAGATCGTCGAGAACTACCAGGGCGGCGACATCCGCCTGTCCGGAGACGCCGCGCAGATCATCCGGGTCGCCGACAATCCCGAACTCGCCAACCAGATCGGCAACGACATCATCACGACCGACGGCACGACGCTGCTCGGCGCCGACGACAAGGCGGGCGTCGCCGAAATCGTGGCGGCGGCGCAGGTCCTGGTCGAGAACCCCGATATCCGCCACGGCACGATCAGGCTGCTGTTCACCACCGACGAGGAGATCGGCCGCGGGGTCGACAAGGTCGACCTTGCAAAGCTCGGCGCCGACATCGGCTACACCATGGACGGAAGCACGGCCGGATCGATCGAGACCGAAACCTTCTCCGCCGACGGCGTCGAGATCGCGATCAGCGGCGTCGCCATCCACGCAGGCTATGCCAAGGGCCGCATGGAGAATGCCATCAAGATCGCCGCGTCGATCGTCGACCGGCTGCCCGGGGACGAGGCGCCGGAAACCACCGAGGGACGCCAGGGCTTCCTTCATCCGCTCGCAATCTCCGGTGCGATGGAAAAGGCGACGATCACGCTTCTCGTCCGCGACTTCGAGGAAGCCGGCCTGAAGGTGAAGGAAGAGAGGCTGGAGGCACTCGTCCGCGACGTCCTGAAGGCCTATCCCGGCTCGTCCTACGCCTTTCACGTCAAGGAGCAGTACCGCAACATGAAGGTTGTCCTCGACCGCAATCCCGAAATCGTCGACAACGCCGTCGAGGCGGTTCGCCGCGCCGGGATGGAGCCGCGGCTCGGCAGCATTCGCGGCGGCACCGACGGGTCGCGGCTCTCCCATATGGGGCTGCCCTGCCCCAACATCTTCGCCGGCGGCCACGCCTTTCATTCGCCGCTCGAATGGGTCAGCCGGCAGGATATGGACAAGGCGGTGGCGACGATCGTCGAGCTGGCGAAGATCTGGGAGGAGCGCGCCTGACTACTTTCTGGCTTTAGGCGAGCGCCTTCAGGAAACGCCTGACCGTCTCGGCCATCCCGTATTCGAGCGCATCGGCTGTCAGCCCGTGGCCGATCGACACTTCGGCCAGATGCGGGATCGCCTTGGCAAGCGCCGGCAGGTTGGCCACCGTCAAATCGTGCCCGGCATTGACCCCCAGCCCGAAACCCTCGGCAATCAGGGCGGTTTTCTTCAGATCCGCCAGTGCCTTGGCCGCCTTTTCGGAATCATCGTAGCAGCCGCCATAAGGGCCGGTATAAAACTCGACACGGTCGCAGCCGGTCTCCTTCGCCGCGGCGAGCTGTTCTTCCGAGGCATCCGGGTCGCAGAACAGCGAGACGCGCGTTCCCGTCGTGCGCAGTCGCGCGACGATCGCCTTCAGCATGTCGCGATTGGTCACGAAGTCCCAGCCATGGTCGGAGGTCGGCTGCTCCGGGTCGTCGGGAACCAGCGTGATCTGCTCGGGTTCGGCCTCCGCGACCAGATTGAGGAAATCCTGGGTCGGATAGCCCTCGATGTTGAACTCCGCCCGCGGAAACTCGTCGTCGATCAGCGCCCGGATCTCGGGCAGATCGGAGAACCGGACATGGCGCTGGTCGGGCCGCGGATGCACCGTCAGCCCGTGCGCACCAGCTTCCAGCGCGATGCGGCCGAGGCCGGTGACGCTCGGCCATGGCAGATCACGCCGGTTACGTAGCATGGCAATGGCGTTGAGATTGACGGAAAGGCTGGCTGGCATGGCATCGACCCTGCAATGGACGCCACTATGCGATATAGTCTCCAAAGCTGGAGCGAAAGAGCGTTTGTCGCGTTCATATTGGGCCAACAGCAACCACGCTCCCGGGAGTAGTAGCCGACATGCATTCACTCGACCCCATCCCCTCGGTTCGTAGGCTGTCGACGGACCGTGACGATGCCTATGCGTTCGAAATCACCGGCTTCGTGACGTCGGCCGACGCCGAAAACCTCTACGGATTGCTTGAAGGCGCCTACGCGCTGCACGACCGGATCGACCTTCTGGTCCGTTTCGTCGATGTCGAGGGGATCGATTGGGCGGAAGTCTCGGACGAGACCAAACGCCTGTGCCGGGAACAGGCGGAACGCCATATCAACCGCTGCGCGGCGGTCGGTACGGCCGGTTTTGCCACCGGCTTGCTCGAAGAGATGCTCTGCCCGTCGCTCAGGCATTTCGAGCCGGCTAGCGAAAACGAGGCCTGGGCCTATGTCGAGGCGGCGGAGACGGGCAGCTAACGTACCACGGTCAACCGTTCGGCCGCGCGCGTGATCGCGGTGTACAGCCAGCGCTGGCGCGTGTCCTTGAACGCGTAGCTTTCATCGAACAGCACGACGTTGTCCCATTGAGAGCCCTGCGCCTTGTGCACCGTCAGGGCATAACCGAAGTCGAAATCGTCGTAGCGCTTCTTGGTCGACCACGGAATGTCGGACTCCGGCTCCTCGAAGGCAGCCTTCAGCAGCTTGATCTTCGAAACGCCACGGTCGGGATCGTCCTCCTCCGGCGATACCAGCAGGTTGATCCCGGGCTTCACGGTCTCGCGCGACGAGGTCATGACTTTCCAGAGGGATCCGTTCAGCAGTCCCTTTGCAGGATCGTTGCGCAGGCAGACCAGTTTGTCGCCGGCCTGCGGCCAGGCGGAATCGAACCCCTTGAGCTCGCGCAGGCGCTGGTTGTAGCGCCGCCGCGTCCGGTTGGTGCCGACAAGCACCTGGTCGGCCGCCAGCACGAGGTCCTGCGTCACGTCGCCCTTGCCGATCACCTGGGCCGTTCCGTAGTCGCTCTGCATGAACTCCCGCCCCTCGCGCACGTCGAGCGCCAGCCGGATGATCGGATTGTCCCGTGCCTGCCGGTGGATCTCGGTCAGCAGGATGTCGGGTTCGTGGTCGGTGAAGAACCCCCCGCCGGAGATCGGCGGGAGCTGCCCCGGGTCGCCCAGAACGAGGATCGGGGTGCCGAACGACATCAGGTCGCGCCCGAGCGCCTCGTCGACCATGGAACATTCGTCGATCACGATCAGCGCCGCCTTGGCGACCGGGCTCTGCCGGTTGAGCGAGAACGTCGGCGACATGGTCGTTCGACCGGTCGACTCGTCCGATACCGCTTCCTCGCCGCGCGGGCGGTAGATCAGCGAGTGGATGGTGCGTGCGTTGACCGCCCCCTTGGAGCGCAGCACCTGCGCCGCCTTGCCGGTGAATGCCGCGAATTGCACGGAGCCATCGACGTGCTCCGCGAAATGCCGCGCGAGTGTCGTCTTGCCGGTGCCGGCATAGCCGAACAGCCGGAACACCTGGGGACGGCCGTCTCTCAGCCAGCGGGAGACGGCCTTCAGCGCCGCGTCCTGTTGCGGGGAGAATTCCATCGGCTCGAAAGACAGGATTCGCCGGGGCTCCGCAAGCCAAAAGCGGGCCGGAACCTGGCGCTTGCCGCTGCGTTTGTAGTCCGAATGGGAATCCGGGCAGTGCGCATAATCCCGACAGTACTTGGCGTGTTCTTTCTCGTCGCTTGTGACCTGCCCCGCGATCCGGAAGGCACGCTGGATCGCATCACCGGCGGAGACATCTCCATCGGCCGGATTGCCGGAAGCGAACCGGATCCAACCGAAGAAAAGGTTCTCCAATCGCTGCTTGCCAGCCTTCAGGCGACGCCGCGCTACGAAACCGATGACGCCGAACATCTCGTCGCGCGGCTGGAGACCGGCAAGATCGACCTGATGCTGGGTGGCCTCCCCGAAGACACGGTCTTTGCCGAGCGAATAGGTCTCACCAAGCCCGTGGGAAAGACCGAGATCGACGGCGAGCCGAGACGAACCGTTCTCGCTGTCCGCAGCGGCGAGAACGGCTTTCTCAAGGCCGTCAACGAACGCATCGCGGCGCTCGCGCCATGAACCGCTATCCGCCCCTGCCGCACGATGTCGAAGAGGCACTCGCAAAGGGACAGCGCCTCGAATGGTGGACGCTCGGCGCCCTGCTGACGATCATTCTGGCAATGTACTTCGTCGTAGGCTCGAGCCAGGCCATGCGGACCGCCTGGATCGAGGACCTTCTCAGCCTCATACCACCCGCGCTGTTTCTGGTGTCCGCGCACATCGAGAAGAAGCATCCGACAAGGTCCTACCCATACGGATTTCATCGCACCGGTTCGCTCGCCTTCTTCGCAGCCGCATGCGCATTGGCAGCGATGGGGGCGATCCTGCTGTTCGAGGCAGTCTCGACGCTTCTCGAGGCGGAACACCCGACCATTAGCACGGTATCGTTGTTCGGGGATGAAGTCTGGCTCGGCTGGCTGATGATAGCAGCCCTGGCCTATTCGATAGTGCCGCCGGTGATCCTCGGCCGCCTGAAGCGCCCGGTGGCGCGGACAATCAACGACAAGATCCTCTACACCGACGCCGACATGAACGCCGCCGACTGGCAGACCGGGGCCGCCGGCATCGTCGGAATTTCGGGGATCGCTTTCGGCTTCTGGTGGGCGGACTCACTCGCCGCCGCGCTGATCTCGCTGTCGATCCTGTGGGACGGCATCAACAATTGCCGTACCGCGCTCGCCGAACTGCTCGACGGCGCACCGCGCGCAATCGACTCGCCGACGATATCGGAGACCGCCGAACGCGTCCGCACCGCGCTGGAAGCCGAAAATCCGGGCAAGCGGGTGCAGATACGGGAATCCGGACGTTTCATCCGCGCGGTGGTGGTGCCACGCGACAATACCGTGCTCGATGCGGATGCCGCCCGCTCAATACTCGGCGACGAGGCCTGGCGGCTGATCGAGGTGAGCTACGCGCACGGCACGCTGGACGGTGTCGATGCGCGAGCGTCCGGCAAGACCCCGAAGCCGCGAGCCGGACGATCCCGGCCGCGCTAGTAGCGCGTCCTCAGCCCCGCTTGAGCGGCCGGTGATAGCCGGGGCCGATGGTAAGCGGTTCGTCGGGAACGACATCGTCGCTGATCTGGCTCTTGATGTCCAAGGTGCTGGTCCACAGGACGTCGCGCTCGAGGCGATCCAGGACGCGGATCGAAATACGGTATGGCTTGCCTGCCTCGACGCCGCGCACCGGCGGCGATTCGAGCGCGTAGCGATTGGTTATCGGGCTGACTCGCTCGCGCACGACCAGCGGCGCGCCACCAGCCGGATTCTCGAACGCGGCCTCGATGATCGAGCCGGATTCGAGCGGCTTGGCGACCACCGCGGTGAACCCGTAGCGCACGTCGGCAATACGGTAGTTGAAGATGAACCCGCCACCGAGAATCTGGATCAGGGGCTTTTCCGCCGGATCGTGCCGCGTGGCCCAGCCGAAGGCGAACAGCACGGCAAGCATCGCCACGGCGACGGTTATGATACGCGCGGGGGAGAACAGCTGCATCATGCGCCAAGTCTAGCATTTTTCCAGGAATCCGCACGGGCAACCCGCCCCTGGCATAGAAAATCGACGCCGGGTTCGGCCAGCCGCGCGGTTAACCACATGGATCGTCAGTCCCCCGGCCAGATACTTTTGCAGTCCGCTTCACGGCCTTGCCGGTGTAGTTTCCCGGAGCCCGGCAATCCGGCCACCGAAGGAGCAACAGGCATGGCGCCCCGCGCGATCGCAAACCTCACAGGCATCGCCATGGTGCTCGGCGTCGTCACGGCCGGTGCCAGCGAACTCGTCGCCAATCCAGATTTCGCCGACGGCAAGCGCGATTGGTGGACCACATCCAACCTCACCTCCCGCATCAGCGCGGACGGCCTGTTCTGCGCCGACGTTCCGGGCGGAACGGCGAATCCGTGGGACGCGATCGTCGGTCAGGATGGGATCAGGCTCGACGAGGGCGAAGCCTACCGGTTCACCTACACGGCATCCGGCGAGCCCGGAGGTCCGGTCCGGGCGCTCGTCCAGATGCCGACGGAGTCGTATACGTTCTACGTCGAACTCAACGACATGGCAGGACCGCAATCCTCGACATCACAACGGGTCTTCGTTTCTCCCGAGACGCGAAGCGACGCACAGGTCGTCTTGCAACTCGGCGGCAATGCCGAGCCCTGGACAGCCTGTTTCGAGCTGGTCTCGCTCGACACCGATGCCGACGCGAAGGCGGGTCACGGCAACACCGGCCCGCGCATCCGCGTCAACCAAGTCGGATATCTGCCGGATGGCCCCAGGCGCGCGACGCTTGTGACGGAAAGCAGGAATGCCCTGCCATGGCGGCTTCTGGCGCCCGGCGGCGCAGAGATCGCAAGCGGCGAGACCGAACCGCGCGGCGTCGACGCATCCGCCGGCGTCAACGTCCACACGATCGACTTCTCGCGAGCCGGAGCCCACGGCAAGGGGTTCGTCCTCGAGGCGGACGGCGAGACGAGTTATCCCTTCGCCATCGAGGACGACATTTATGCAAGCCTCGCCCGCGATGCGGTGTCCTATTTCTATCTCGCCCGTTCCGGTATCGCGATCGAGGCCGGAATCGTCGGCGATCGCTACGCCCGCCCCGCCGGTCATGTCGCCGCGCCGGGCGACGGCGAGGTCAATCGTGGCGACCGCGATGTGCCCTGCATGTCCCCGGACAGCGCGATGGACGCCTATGGCGAGCCCTGGACCTGCCACTATACCCTGGATGTATCAGGCGGCTGGTACGATGCCGGCGATCACGGCAAATATGTCGTCAATGGCGGCATCTCGGTGGCCCAGCTCATGGGCGCCTACGAGCGCGCGCTCGTGGTCGACGGCGCCGACCGGTCGATCTTCGCGGACGGCGCGCTGCCTTTGCCCGAGCACGGCAACGGCGTTCCCGATCTGCTCGACGAGGCGCGGTGGGAGCTCGACTTCATGATGCGGATGGTCGTGCCCGACGGCGAGACGCTGGCGGGCATGGCGCATCACAAGATCCACGACGACCGCTGGACCGGCATTCCGCTCTTGCCGCACGAGGACGACCGGCCGCGCGCATTGCATCGGCCCTCGACGGCGGCGACGCTGAACCTTGCCGCGGCGGCCGCGCAGGGCGCCAGGCTGTTCCAGCCGTTCGACGCCGCCTATGCCAAGAAGCTGCTCGACGCGGCCCGGAAAGCCTACGCGGCCGCCAAGGCGCATCCCGACCTCTATGCGCCGGGCACGGACAATGTCGGCGGCGGCCCCTACGACGACCAGGACGTCTCGGACGAATTCTACTGGGCGGCAGCCGAACTCTACGTGACCACAGGCGAAGGCGGCTACCTGGCCGATCTCGAGGCTTCGCGTCATTGGCGGGGCGAGGTCTTCGGCCCCGGAGGCTTCGACTGGGCCAATGTCGCCGCGCTCGGCCGGCTGACGCTGGCGACGGTGCCGAGCACCCTGCCCGACCGGGACCGCCGGGCCGCCCGGCAATCGATCGTCGATGCCGCCGACCGCTATCTCGACACCCAGGCCGGCGAGCCGTTCGGCCAGCCCTACGCGCCGCCCGGCGGCCGCTACGACTGGGGCTCCAACCACCTGATTGTCCAGAACGCCATCGTCATGGCGCGCGCCTACGATCTCACGAAAGAGCCGCGATACCGCGACGCCGTTCTCGAAAGCCTCGACTATCTGTTCGGCCGCAACGCGCTCAACATAGCCTATGTGACCGGCTACGGAACGGTCTACGCGAAAAACCAGCATTCGCGCTGGTTCGCCAACCAGGCCGACCCCTCGCTTCCGCATCCTCCGAAAGGCTCGCTCGCCGGCGGCCCGAATTCCTCGCTGGTCGATCCCGTGGCGCAGCGCGTGCTCGAAGGCTGTGCGCCGCAGACCTGCTATGTCGACGACATCGAGAGCTTCGGCACCAACGAGATCACGATCAACTGGAATGCCGCGCTGGCCGGGCTCGCCGCGTTCGTCTCCGAGCAGTGACGCCGCTCACCGGACCATCGGCCACAGGCTGAGGGCAAGCAGCACGCCCATCGCGATGTTGAACCATTTCAGCCGCACGGGATCGGAGAGGAACCCGCGCATGGCGGTGCCGAATGCGGCCCAGGTCGACACACTCGGCAGGTTGACGAGGCCGAATGCCGCTGCGACCAGGACCACGGATAGGAACGGCTGCTCGGTGCTGGTGTAGACGGCCATTGCGGTCACCGCCATCACCCATGCCTTGGGGTTGACCCACTGGAACGCGGCCGCTTCCGAAAACCGCATCGGCCGTGCCGCCTCGCCCCCCTCGCGGGCCAGTGTCCGCGAAGTCGCCACGCGCCAGGCGAGATAGAGCAGGTAGGCGCCGCCGGCGATCTTCAGCGCCGTATGAAGTGCCGGAAAGGCGGTAAGCACCGCGCCAAGCCCGAGGCCGACCGCGAGCAGAAGCACGACGAAGCCGGCCCCGATGCCGAGCATGTGCGGTATCGTGCGGCGGAACCCGAAATTGACGCCCGACGCGAGCAGCATGATGTTGTTGGGCCCGGGCGTGATCGAGGACACGAAGGCGAACAGGAGAAGCGCCGAAAAGACGTCGTAGGACATGAGAGTCTTCCAATTAGGTCAACAATCATGACCTAATTTCGGAGGCCGATCGATATGTCAGCGTGTATTGACGATTGGGTCAGGGTTACGCCCGGCGGCAGGCGGAATGCCGCCGCGGCAGGCCTACATTCCGTCCGGGCCGCGGTTCATCGCCGCCACGCCGGTGCGGCAGACCTCGACCAGGCCCAGCGGCTGCATGATGGCCACGAACTGCTCGATCTTGGAAACGCGGCCGGTGATCTCAAAGATGAAATGCTCGGTATTGGCGTCGATCACCTGGGCCCGGAACGCATCCGCCAGCCGCAATGCCTCCACCCGGTCGTCGCCGGTGCCGGTGACCTTGACCAGCGCCAGCTCGCGCTCGAGCGGACGGTCATGCGCCTTCTCGCGCGCTACCACGGTCAGGTCCACCACCCGGTGCACGGGCACGATGCGCTCGAGCTGGTGCTTGATCTGCTCGAGCACATGCGGCGTTCCGCGCGTCACGATGGTGATGCGCGAGCGGTGCCGCTCATGCTCGGTTTCCGAGACGGTGAGGCTGTCGATGTTGTAGCCGCGCCCGGAAAACAGGCCGATGACCCGGGCGAGAACCCCGGGCTCGTTGTCAACCAGGACCGACAGCGTATGGGCCTCGAGCTGCTCGGTTTCCTTGGCGATGAAGTAGGCGGAGCCCGTGGGCTGAAGCTGTGCGTTCATGGGTGAATCCAGATCTCGGCTCTTTGGTCCAGCCGTTTGGTTTGAAACAGATTTCAGGCGGTCAGACCAGTTCCCTGCCCTTGGCGTCGATGGCGCTGGCCACGGCCTCGTCGGTGGCCTCGTCCGGCAGCAGCATTTCGTTGTGCGCCTTGCCTGACGGGATCATCGGGAAGCAGTTGGCAAGGTTCGCCACGCGGCAGTCGAAGATCACCGGTTTCTTTACCTCGATCATCTCCTTGATGGCGTCGTCGAGATCGCCGGGTTTCTCGCAGCGTATGCCGTGCGCGCCGAACGCCTGCGCCATCAGCACGAAGTCCGGCATCGCCTCGGTGTAGGAATGCGACAGGCGATTACCGTGCAGAAGCTGCTGCCATTGCCGCACCATGCCCATGTATTGGTTGTTGAGGATGAAGATCTTGATGGGCGCCTCGTACTGGACCGCGCACGACATCTCCTGCATCGTCATCTGAACGGAAGCGTCACCCGCAATGTCGATGACCAGCGCGTCGGGATGGGCGATCTGGACGCCGAGCGCGGCCGGCAGGCCGTAGCCCATGGTGCCGAGGCCGCCCGACGTCATCCAGCGGTTCGGCTCCTCGAAGCCGAAATGCTGCGCGGCCCACATCTGATGCTGGCCGACTTCCGTGGTGATGTAGACGTCCTTGCTCTTGCTCGCCTCGTAGAGCCGCTGGATCGCGAATTGCGGCATGATGACATCGCTGTTCGGCTTGTACGCAAGCGAGTCGCGGGCGCGCCACTGGTCGATCTGCTCCCACCATGGCTTGAGCGCCGCCTTGTCGGCCCGCGCCGTCGCCCGCCACAGCCGCACCAGATCCTCCAGGACACGCCCGACGTCGCCGAGGATCGGCACGTCGACGCGCACGTTCTTGTTGAGCGAAGACGGGTCGATGTCGATATGGATCTTCTTCGAGTTGGGCGAGAACGCATCGAGCCGTCCGGTGATCCGATCGTCGAAGCGCGCGCCGATGCAGACCATGACGTCGCAATCATGCATCGCCATATTGGCCTCGAACGTGCCATGCATGCCAAGCATGCCGAGCCAGTTCTTGCCCGATGCCGGATAGGCGCCGAGCCCCATCAACGTTGAAGTGATCGGAAACCCGGTCAAGTCCACCAGGTCGCGTAAGAGATGGCTGGCCTCACGCCCCGAATTGATCACGCCGCCGCCCGAATAGATCACCGGCCGCTTCGCCGACGCCATCATCGCGACCGCTTCCTTGATCCGCTCCAGATCGCCCTGGACCTTCGGCTGGTAGCTCATGCGCGGCGCGGTCTGCGGCGGCGTATAGGTTCCGCGTGCGAACTGGATGTCCTTCGGGATATCGACGACGACCGGCCCCGGACGGCCCGTTGTCGCGACGTGGAAGGCTTCGTGGATCGTCGCGGCGAGCTCGTTGACGTCCTTCACCAGCCAGTTGTGCTTGGTGCAGGGCCGCGTGATGCCGACGGTATCGCATTCCTGGAACGCGTCGGAGCCGATCAGCGTGGTCGGAACCTGCCCGGTGATGCACACGATCGGGATCGAATCCATCAGCGCGTCCTGCAGCGGCGTCACCGCGTTCGTCGCGCCGGGCCCCGAGGTCACCAGGAGCACACCCGCCTTGCCGGTCGAGCGAGCGTAGCCCTCGGCCGCGTGGCCGGCGCCCTGCTCGTGGCGCACCAGGATGTGCTGGACGTCTTCCTGCTGGAAAAGCTCGTCATAGATCGGAAGCACGGCGCCGCCCGGATAGCCGAAAATATGCTCGACGCCGTTGTCCTTGAGCGCCCGGATCACGATCTCGGCGCCGGTCATCTCGTTCTGGCCGTTATCGTTGTGCTGGTTGTTCATTGTCCTGGTCCCGTCCTGTTGCCGTCGCGGCGGCGCTTTCCCGGTCGTTTATCCCTGTTGCGGGCAATAAAAAAGGCCCCCGAGGGAGCCTGTTGTCGCGCATGAGTGGCTGTCGCCCGGCGGTTACACCGCCTTGCCCATGCGCGTTCCTACTACGAGAATGATCGTCTGTTTCATCGCGGCGGCACATTGGTGCCAATCGCCCGCCAAGTCAACACGCTTTCATCGCTGGTGCTGCGCCCGTCGGCGGCGGTTCCTGCGCGCGGCCTTGATCTCGGCGATCCGCACCGTGTCCTCGGCTTGCAGGAAGCGTCCCCGTTCAAGGATCTCGAGCGAATATTCCTCGTAGGTGAGCCCCAGCTTCTCGGCCCGTTCCAGCCGCATCAGTGCGATGGTCGGCGAAACCGACTTCCACACCGCTTCGTGCGCGCGCTTCCAGTGGAAGAACCGGTCGGCATCGCCCTTGCCCCATGGCGGCCCTTCATAGTCATCGAGCGGCGGACCGCCATTGTCGCCGATCCGGGCACGCCGCGCCATTGCGGTCACCGCTTCGACAGGGCGACAAGATAGGCCGCCGGCTCGGATCCGGGAGCACGGAGCAGACGATCGACCGGCGCGCCGAGACGGAAGCAGTCACCCGGATCAAGCACGTGCACGATATCTCCCTCGTGAAGTTCCAGCCGCCCCGCGATCATCCAGATCGCCTGGTCGACGAAGGTGTATGACGCGGCGGGGAAACTGACGCTCGCGCCGGCAGGCAGATCGACATGGACAAGTTCGAGCGGCGCATCGGATGGCGGCGACAGGTGGCGTCTGACATAGCCCGTCTCCGGGTCCTGCCATTTCGGCTGGTCCGCGGCCCGCAGCATCTGGCCCCCGCGTTTCTCGGATCGCACGATCAGCCCCGAGAATGTGAGACCGAACGATGACGCGATACGCACCAGCAACACCGCCGTCGGGCTCGCTTCGCCCCGCTCGATCTTGCTCAGCATGGCGCGGGATACGCCTGAGCGCTCGGCCATCTCGGCGAGCGACCAGTTGCGGGCGAGACGTTCCGCCTTGATGCAGGTGGCGAGACGAGTTTCGGAAGCGCTCATAGTAGACATTTGTCCACTATAATGGAAATAGGCCAACCTTCAACTGGCGCACGACCGCCGAAACCCGCTGCACGCTGGCATGGTACCCGCCCGGGGGCCAGCTCTTGCGCGCGCAGGCAACGACGCCCTTGCTTAACCTTGCCTACACCATTCGACCAAACGGCACCTTAACCGGATGCGGCTAGTCTGCGCTCACGGGGCTATAAGGGTGAATCATGTTCGTTGAAGGTGGAACGACGCAGGGCGAGAGCGTTTCGCAGGAGCGGCGCGACCGCGCGCAGCCAGATTCGCGGGTGCTTGGTCATGTCGTCCAGTGCGACGGTGCGCGCGCGACGATCGCAGCCATCGCGGTCGACGTCGAGGGCGCGGCCGGCAGCATGTGGTCGGTCGGGCGCATGGTATCCATCAATCTCGGCGCGACCCGAACGGTCGGGCTTGTCTATTCGATCGACCGCCCCGACCGGGTCTGGCAGGAAGGCGAGATCAATCCGATTTCCGTCTGCGTCGAGCTGATCGGTGAAGTCCGCGACACCGGCGTGAAGCCGGTTTTCGACCGCGGCATCACCGTCTATCCCTACATCGGCGCGATCGCGCACCGTATCCGCACCGCCGACCTTGAAGCCGTCTACGATCTCGGCGGCCGCAACTCCGTCATGATCGGCCAGCTTTCGCAGGACGATGCGATCAGCGCTCGCATCGCCGTCGACGATACGCTGAACCGCCACTTTGCCGTCGTAGGTACCACTGGCGTCGGCAAGTCGACTGCCGTCTCACTCCTCTTGCGCAAGGCCATCGAGGCGCGGCCGGACCTGCGCGTTCTCATCCTCGATCCCCACAATGAGTTCGCCACCGCGTTCCCCGAGCAGTCGGTCACTATCGACGCTCCGACCCTCGATCTTCCGTTCTGGCTGTTCCGCCTGGAGGAACTGGTCGAAGTTCTCTATCGCGGCCGTGAAGCACAACCCGAGGAAGTGGAGATCCTCCGCGACATCATCCCGTTCGCCAAGATGCTGTACAAGAATCCGTCGGCGCAGAACCAGCTGCGCCGAGCCAACGATTCCAGCGCCATCACCGCGGATACGCCGGTTCCCTACCGCATGGCCGACGTGCTCAAGCAGATCGACGAACGCATGGGCCTGCTGGAAGCCAAGAACGATCGCCCTGCCTATCGTTCGCTGCGAATGCGCATCGAGGCGGCGTTGAACGATCCGCGCTACCGCTTCATGTTCGCATCGAGATTGATCGAGGACACGATCCACCAGACCATCGGCAAGATCTTCCGGGTTCCGCACGAAGGCCGTCCGATTACCTGCTTCCAGCTCGCCGGCATGCCCTCGGAAGTCGTCAATTCCGTCTGTTCCGTTCTGGCGCGGCTGGCCTTCGATCTGGCGCTCTGGAGCAACGGCAAACTCAAGCTTCTCGTTCTCTGCGAGGAAGCGCACCGCTACATGCCCGCCGACCCGAGGCTCGGCTTCGCGCCGACCCGTCACGCCATGTCGCGCATTGCCAAGGAAGGCCGCAAATATGGTTGCTATCTCGGCGTGGTGACCCAGCGCCCCGGCGAACTCGATCCGACGGTGCTCTCGCAATGCTCGACGGTCTTCGCGATGCGGCTGGCCAACGAGCACGACCAGGACATCATTCGCTCGGCAATCGCCGATTCCTCGGCATCTACTCTGTCCTTCCTGTCGTCCATGGGCCAGCGTGAGGCGATCGCCTTTGGCGAAGGCGTCGCGACGACCATGCGGCTCAAGTTCGAACACATCGATCCATCGATGATCCCGGGCGCAAGCGGCAAGGATGTCGTCGACGATTACACCGGAGATGACGGCGAAGTCGATCTGATCGGCATCGTCAACCGGTTGCGCAACGTCCCGCGCTCAGCCGACGAGAACGACCAGCCGGCCACTGCCGCCGGCATGAACACGGTGCGGGCGTCGGTGCAGGCGGGCGACCCCGGTTATCGGGCGGCAGGAAACGAACCCGCCGGATCGCTCGAAACGTCACGCTTTCGACGCCGCTCCGACGATCACTCATTCCGTCACCTCTACGATTGACCGCGCTCGACCGATGCCGGGGTCAGCCCGCTAGGAAGCGTTGCGCCTCGCCCGTTCCTTTCGCGCCGAGATGGGGCAGCGACACGTGCTGACGGAAGCGGAGCGCCTGGTGGCAAGGCACGCCGCCGTTCCGGATTTCCGTGCCGCTTGCACCGTCCTTTTACAGTCGGGCTCGACCCATACTTGCCGAACCGTCGACGGTGTTCCGCAGACGCCGGCATGCGGACCGGCGGGCAGGCCGACCCGAGATAGCACGCTGAGTAAGGTTCAGACGCGTCGGCGTCTCAGGCGCAGATGCGGTTCCGGCCCATGCGCTTGGCCTGATAGAGAAGTTTGTCGGCGCGGCGATAGAACTCCTCGGCGGATTCCTTACCGTCCCAGACCGCAAGTCCCACGCTCGTGGTGACCTTGAGCCTGACATTGCCTGTCACGACCGCAAGTCCAGCGACCGCCTTGCGGATCCGCTCGGCAAGCTTGGACAGCATGTCGACATCCATGTTCGGAGCGACCACGGCAAACTCCTCTCCGCCGAGGCGGGCAACGACATCGTGATATCGCGTCAGGTCGCGCAAGCAGTTGGCCACCTCGCGCAGCACCTGATCGCCAATATCGTGTCCGTGCGTATCGTTGACCTGTTTGAAATGGTCGAGGTCGAGGATCATCAGCCCGACGGGCTTCTCGATCCTTCGGAACTCTTCGAGATATTCCCGCAGGGCATCGTCGAAATAGCGCCGGTTCTGCATGCCGGTCAGCGGATCGGTCAGCGCGGCATGCTCGAGCGTCTCGGAGCGCGCGCTGAGCGATTCCGTCATCGCACGCAGCTTGCCCTCTTCCTTCAACTGGGTCCGGATCTGCGGATAGATGAGGAAAATGCCGAAGAACAGCGCCGTCGCGAGCAGGACGCCGGACGCGAAGATCAGTGTTCCGAGCTGGGAGATCGGCGTCAGCTCGTCTGGCCGCCCGAGCGCGCCGATCGTCGTCGTCAGCACGTTGTGCGCATAGACGTTGAGCACGCAAGCTCCGGAAACCAGCGTGACGAACACGAAGAACGCCGTCTCGGATTTGTGAAATCGCATCAGGTCCCCATAACCAGCACCTGTCGGACTATGGCTGGCCGGGACCTTACACCCGGTTAATTTCAGCAACCGCAACGCGAAAAATAACGCAAGGTAAGCTTCGCGGGACGAGCCCGTTCAGCGAAGTCGCCGCACAAGTTCCTCGGCGGACGAGACGCGCTGCCAATGCGGACCGAACTGGTTGCGAAACCACGTCATTTGCCGCTTCGCATATTGCCGCGTCGCAGCTTTCGCCCGGTCGATCGCATCCGCGGCCGGCATTGTCCCGGCCTCTACCGCCATAAGCTCGCGAACGCCGATCGCCTTCATGGCCGGCATCGCCGGATCGAGCTCCAATCGCGCCAGAGCGCGTGTTTCCGCCGGTGCGCCGTCATCGATCATGGCGTCGAACCGCTGCTCGATACGCGCGTGCAAGGCCGCACGGTCAGGCTCGAGCACGAAGGCCAACGCGTCGTCGAGGCTGACGAGCGGCCGACCGGGCATTGCCTGATGAGTGCGGATCGATATGCCGGTCGCTTCCAGCACCTCGAGCGCGCGCACGATGCGCTGGCCGTCGGATGCACGGATTTCCGCGGCGGATTCCGGGTCCTGTTCGGCGAGGACCCGATGCAACCTTAGCGCGCCGTCCTCCGCGAGCCTTGCGCGCCATCGTTGCCGCATGCCGTCGGGTATTTCCGGCATGTCCGACAAGCCCTCCACCAGCGCCCGGAAATAGAGCCCCGTCCCGCCGACGAAGATCGGCCTGCGCTCCGCCAACTGGCCGGCGTCGATCAGCGCACGTACGTCCCGGGCCCAGCGGCCGGTGGAATAGGGTTCGGACGGATGGACATGCCCGTAAAGGCGATGCGGTGCTGCCGCGAGATCGGCATCGTCCGGGCGCGCCGTCAGCACGCGCAGGACCGAATAGACCTGCATGGAATCGGTGTTGACGATGACCCCGTCGAGCCGGCGAGCGAGTTCGAGAGCGGCGCGCGACTTGCCGCTGGCTGTCGGTCCCGCTATCAGGATCGCGCCTTTCACCATGCCCGTCATATCCAGGTCCGCGGTTTTCTCCATGCCCCTCGTCGCCACGCTGATCTCCGGTCGCGACTTCGAAATCGAAGCCGGGCTCGCCGATGCCGTCATCGCCGCCGTCAACGCCACCGGCATTGTCTGGCTCGCCCCCGGCGAGGCGATCGATCTTCAACTGCCGGGCGCGGCCGAGGCGGCCAGCACTGAACGGTCGCTGCGCGACGTCTTGGGCAGCCTCCCCGTCGACGTCGTCGTGCAGCAATCGGAGGGCCGGCGCAAGAAGATGCTGATCGCCGACATGGATTCGACCATGATCGACCAGGAATGCATCGACGAGCTGGCCGACGAGATCGGCATGAAGGCGCATGTTTCTGCCATCACAGCCCGCGCCATGAACGGCGAGATCGCCTTCGAGCCGGCGCTGCGCGAGCGCGTCGCACTGCTCAAGGGTCTCGACGTGGCGGTCATCGACCAAGTCATCGCCAACCGCATCACGCTCGCCCGCGGCGGCGCGGCGCTGGTTGCCACGATGCGCGCCAACGGCGCCTGGACGGCGCTCGTATCGGGCGGGTTCGAGCACTTCACGCGGCGCATCGGCGCCATGCTTGGCTTCGACGAAAACCGCGCCAACACGCTGCTTGCCCGGGACGGGCGGCTGTCGGGAACCGTTGCCGAGCCGATCCTCGGCCGCCAGGCAAAGGCCGAAGCGCTGCGCGAGATCGCCGCGCGGCTCGGCATCGACCGCGACGCGGTGATCGCGGTCGGCGACGGTGCCAACGATCTCGACATGCTGGCGCTGGCCGGAAGCGGCGTCGCGCTTCACGCCAAGCCATCGGTCGCCGAACGAGCGGCAATCCGTATCGACCATG
Organism: Rhizobiaceae bacterium; assembly: GCA_023953775.1. Taxonomy (GTDB): domain Bacteria; phylum Pseudomonadota; class Alphaproteobacteria; order Rhizobiales; family Rhizobiaceae; genus JAMLJD01. The sequence goes on from JAMLJD010000002.1 coordinate 139,795, forward strand.
CGGACCTCACGGCCCTGCTCTACCTCCAGGGCTACCGCAAGGCCGAATTCGTCGGGGAATGAGGCCGGCGGGCCTCAGTCCATCCGAAGCGTCTCGAAGCGCAGCTCGCCGGTCTTGCTCGACAGCATCAGCAGCGCGTTCTTGCGGCCCTGACCCTTCAGCGCGGTGATCTGCTCGCGCGCGGACTGCGGCGAACTCACCGATTCCTGGGCGATCTCGGCGATCACCTCGCCGGCCTGGATGCCCTTTTCGGCCGCGGCGGAATTGGGCGCGACCTCGACGATCACGACACCCGAGACATCGTTCGATATCTCGAACCTGGCGCGCGTCTCGTCGTCGAGCGGGGCGAGCGTCATCCCGAGCACGTCGACCGTCTGTGCAACAGGCGCATCGCTCTCCGTCGCCGTCTCGGCGCTGGCGAGCTTCTCGCCCTCCTCCAGCCGGCCGAGCTTGACCTGAACGGTCTGCTCGACGCCCTTGCGCACGATCACCACGTCGACCAGCTTGCCGACCGGGCTCTCGGCGACGATGCGCGGCAGGTCGCGCATCGCAACGACGTCGCGCCCGTCGAACCGGACAATCACGTCCCCCGGCTCGATCGTGCCGTCGGCCACAGGTCCGCCATCCATGATGCCCGCGACCAGAGCGCCTTTCGCTGACTTCATGCCGAGGCTTTCTGCGATCTCGTCCGTCACCGGCTGGATCCTCACGCCGAGCCAGCCGCGCCGCGTCTCGCCGAACTCGCGCAACTGGTCGACCACGTTGACGGCCAGCTTCGAGGGGATCGAGAAACCGATGCCGATCGAACCGCCCGACGGCGATATGATCGCGGTGTTGATGCCGATCACTTCGCCTTCCATGTTGAACAGCGGGCCGCCGGAATTGCCGCGGTTGATCGCCGCGTCGGTCTGGATGAAGTCGTCATAAGGGCCTGAATTGATGTCGCGGCCCCGTGCCGAGACGATGCCCACCGTCACGGATCCGCCGAGGCCGAACGGATTGCCGATCGCCATCACCCAGTCGCCAATGCGGATACCGTCGGAATCGCCGAACGCCACGGCGGTCAGCCTGTGCTGCGAGGGATCGATTTTCAGCACCGCGATATCGGTTTTCTGGTCGCGGCCGAGCAGTTCCGCCTTCAGCGTCACGCCGTCGGAGAAATTGACCTCGATCTCGTCGGCATCGGCAATCACGTGGTTGTTGGTGATCACGATGCCTTCCTCGGCATCGATCACGAAGCCAGAACCGAGCGAGTTGACCCGGCGCGGGGAATTGTCGCCCTGCTGCTGGCGGTCGCGGAAGAAATCGTCGAAGAAATCCTGGAATGGCGAACCCTCCGGCAGCTTCGGCATCGGCACCTGGCCGCTGCTGGGGCCAACCTTCTGGGAGGTCGATATGTTGACCACCGCGCCGAGCAGCTTGTCGGCCAGGTCGGCGACAGACTGCGGGCCCTGCGCGTGCGCGGTCGAGACCAGCGGTGGCACAGGCCCGGCCGCCACAGCGAACAGCGCCGAAACCGCAAACAGCGCGCCGCGTATGCCGGCCCTTTTCAACATCGATGCCATTCCCATTGCCTCCGCTTGTTCCCAGCGCTGCCCACAACGGGCCCGATGACGCGACTCGCCCGAAACTCCACAAGAAATACGGCGTGTTTGCGGCCCGCGAAAGCAGGCCGCAATCAACTATGCGCTATCCCCGGACCAGCCAGACGATCAGGACACCGAGCGCGACGGCGATCACCCCGCCGGTGCGCAGCGCGCCCTCCGGCATGGCGATCACTTCGGCCGCCATGCGTTTGACCATGCGCGGGAAACCGCCATAGAGCAGCCCCTCGACGACCAGCACGAGGCCGATCGCCACGATCAGGTCCGCCACGCGCTACTGCCCGGCTTCGGGCGACGGTGTTGTGCTGCTCGTCAGGCCACCGGAGGGAGCCGGCTCGTCATTCGGGACATCCCGCTTCCCCGAAGCGTCTCCGAAGTAACGGAAGAAGTCCGAATCCGGCGACAGCAGCATCGTCGTGCCCTCACCCTCGAGCGCCTGGCGATAGGCGGCCATCGATCGGTAGAACTCGAAGAAGCCCTCGTCGCGCGAGAAGGCGTCGGCGAAGACGGCGTTGCGCTCGGCCTCGCCCTCGCCGCGCAGGATCTCGGACTCCTTCTGGGCGGCGGCCAGGATCTCGACCACCTCGCGGTCGGCGCGCGCCCTGATGCGCGCTGCCGCCTCGCGACCACGCGCCCGCAGCCTCTCGGCTTCGGCAAGGCGCTCGGCCTTCATGCGGTCATAGGTCTGCTGCGACACCTCGTCGGTGAGGTCGGTCCGCCGGATGCGCACGTCCGCGATCTCGATGCCCAGCGAATTCGCGTCGGGCCGAAGCTGGTCGCGCACTTCGCGCATCATCGAGCCACGCTCTTCCGACAACGCGGCCTCGAAGCCGCGCAGGCCGTAGACCCGGCGCAGCGCCGCGTCGAGACGAGTCCTGAGCCGCTGCTCGGCGAGTTGCAGGCTGCCCGAGACGGTCTGGCGGAACAGTCGAGGATTGGAGATCCGGTAGGCGACGAACGCGTCGACCTCGTAGAACTTGCCGCCCGAGACCTGCACGCGGATATTGTCCAGGTCGAAGCGGAGGATGCGGTCCTCGATGATCTGCACGTTGTCGGCTTCGACGAAGGCAAACGGCATCTTGAAGTAGATGCCCGGCTCCGTCTTGACGTCGACGATCTCGCCGAAGCGCAGCACGATGGCCTGCTGACGCTCGTTGACGACGAAGATCGACGAATAGAGCAGGAAAAGGATGATCGCGGCGGCGACCGCGATGACGGGCAGACGGCTCATCACTGGTTTCCTCCCTGCTGCGTGCGGGTGCCGGTGTTGGTGCGGTTGTTGAGTTCCGGCAGCGGCAGATAGGGCACGACGCCCTGCCCGTTGCCCTGTTCCACGATCACCTTGTTGGAGCCCTTCAGCACCGATTCCATGGTCTCGAGAAACAGCCTCTTGCGGGTAACGTCCGGCGCCTTGGCATATTCGTCGTAGACGGAGACGAAGCGCTGCGCCTCACCCTGGGCCTCCAGCACCACACGGCTCTTGTAGGCCGACGCGGCTTCCTGGAGCTGGGCGGCCTCGCCGCGCGCCTGACCGAGCTTCTGGTTGGAATACTGGTTGGATTCTTCCACGAAGCGGTCCTCGTCCTGTTCGGCGCGCTGCACCTCGTCGAACGCGTCGGCAACCTCGCGCGGCGGGGCCGCGTCCTCGATGGAGATCGCGTTGACGGCGAGGCCCGTGCCGTAGTCGTCAAGCGTCGTCTGGACGATGTTGCGGACTTCCTCGGCAATGCCCTGGCGGTCGTCACGGAAAATATCCTGCGCCGGACGCCGGCCGACAACCTCGCGCACCGCGCTCTCGGCGATCTGGCGCACCATGTCGTCCGGACTGGCCACGTTGAAGAGATAGGCGCCGGGATTGACCATCTGGTAGGCGACGGAGAACTTCACGTCGACGATGTTCTGGTCGCCCGACAGCATCAGCCCCGAAGAGCCACCGCCGCGCACCTCGCCGATGTCGATCAGCTTTTCGGCGACGGACGCCTTCTCCACCGTCTCGACCGGCCACCAGTGGAAGTGCAGTCCGGGCTCGGAAATCTCGTCCTTCGGCTTTCCGAAGCGCAGTTCGACGGCGAGCTCGTCCGGCTGGACGGTGTAGATCGACTGGAACAGCCACAGACCGACAAGCGCCAGCCCGATCAGCGCGAAGGTCGCGGGGCTCGCGCCGCCACCGCCGGGCAGCGCCCGCTTCAGCCGGTCCTGCCCGCGTCGAATGATGTCTTCGAGATCGGGAGGCGATCCCTGCGGGCCGCTTGGACCGCGCGGCCCCTGACCCCAGGGTCCACCCCCATTGTTGCCGCCGCCCCAAGGGCCGCCGCCACCGCTCTGATTACTCCAGGGCATCGTTTCCTCTTGTTCTGGAACGTGGTGCCTAGCTGAATCACACCCCGCCGGCCACCTTCATGTTTACGGTTATAGGGATGCCGGAAAGCGCTTTCAACGCGCCGCGCCCGCCGGGAACGTGCTTTCGCGGCGCTTGGCCGCACTCCACACCGATTTCACACCACCGTTCGGCGGCGTTCATAGACAACGTAGCGAGTCGCATGGTCATCCTTTTCGCCGGCCGGCACGATGTTTTCCGATACCGGAATCCACTGCGCGGCGTCGATCGCGGGAAAGCACGTGTCGCCATCGATCTCCGCCTCGACATGGGTGACGTGGAGCCGGTCGGCAAGCGGCAGCGCTTCGGCATAGACCTGTCCGCCGCCGACGACGCAGATTTCGTCTCCCGTCGCCAGGCAGCGCGCGCGCGTTCTGGCAAGCGTCAGCGCAGCGCCGAGCGAGGTGACGACCGAAGCGCCGGGCGCGTCGTAGGAGATATCGCGCGAAATCACGATGTTCTCGCGGCCGGGCAACGGCCGCTTCGGAAAGCTCTCCCAGGTCTTGCGTCCCATCACGATCGGCTTTCCCAGGGTGATCGCCTTGAAGCGCCTGAGATCGGTGGACTGGCGCCATGGCAGTCCACCCTCACGGCCGATGACGCCGTTGCGCGCAATCGCGACGACCAGGGATATCGTTGTCATCGTGCCTGCGCCTCAGTTCTCGAACTTGCGCAACAGCAGGATCTCGATGTCGTTCTCCGGATAGAAGTCCTGGTAGGACACCTCGAACGTCGTCGGTCCGGTCTTCTTCACGCCATCGCCGCAGAAAGACACGAGATTGGCGGTGTCGCCCTTGTCGATGGTGAGGTGGAACCGCCCGATCGTCGACGCCCAGTTGGCGCCGGTCTTAAGCACA
>JAMLJD010000020.1 GCA_023953775.1 Rhizobiaceae bacterium
TCGGTCCGGTCTTCTTCACGCCATCGCCGCAGAAGGACACGAGATTGGCGGTGTCGCCCTTGTCGATGGTGAGGTGGAACCGCCCGATCGTCGACGCCCAGTTGGCGCCGGTCTTCAGCACATACGAGATCCAGTTCTCCCAGTATGGCGGATAGCCGTTCTCGTTCTGCGCGGCCGCCTTGACGAGCGCCCGCTCGAGCGACGCATCGATGCAGTATTTGCGCTTGTAGTTTTCGTAGTAGGGCCCGCCGGGCTTGCCGTCGTAGAAGAAGTTCAGCCCGGTCGTACCACCGACGCTGGGCTTGTAGTCGTGCCGCACCGCGATCGAGCGTCCGGCCGGAAAGTCCATCCGCCACCAATAGGTCGATTTCAGTGTCCAGCGCGGCGCATATTCCGTCTTCCAGCCAGAGCCGTCATCATAGCTGTCCGGCGTCACGATGCCGCGCGCGGTCCAGTCGGCCAGGGTGTCAGCGGGCAGTTGCGTCAAGGCTTCTCTCACGCCATCGGCGAGATGATTGACCGGGATGCCGGCGGCGGCCAATTCGTCGGTGATGTCGAGACCGGCCGCCAGGGCCCGCTGTTCCAGTTCGGGCTCGATCGCCCTGCCCTCGACCGTGACGGTGAAACTCAGGAAATTGTCCCGCCCCGGTTCCGGAAGCGCGATATTGGAATAGGGATCGGCCGTTATCTCCGGCATCGGAAAGGCGACGATGGAGGATACGTCCTCGTCCGAACCGTTGCGGAACGAATAGGCGACGCGCACCGCGTCCGGCGAGATGTACAAATCCTCACTCTCGATCTGCACGACGTCGGAGCGCACGAACACCAGGCCGCCTGTCTCGAGTTCCGCCATCGTGTCGTTGGCGAGCGCAGGCGTCGCGAGTGCGGTGGCAGCGGCGGCGACGAAGACAGCGAATGCACGCATGAAAAATCTCCCGAAGCGGAAACGCACCCGATTGTCGGGTCGGCGCCCGGCGAGTGCAACAGCTAATTCAGCCGCCTGTTGGTGCCGCTCAGACCGCGATCGGTGCCTTGATCGAGGCGTCCGCCTCGTAGCCTTCCAGCCGGAAATCCTCGTAGCGGAAGGAAAAGAGGTCGCTCACATCGGGGTTGATCCACATGCGCGGCAACGGTTTCGGCGTCCGGGTCAGTTGCAGTCGCGCCTGCATGAAATGGTTCGAATAAAGATGCGCATCGCCCAGCGTGTGGACGAAAGACCCCGGCTTCAGCCCGGTCACCTGCGCCATCATCATGGTCAGCAGCGCGTAGGAAGCGATGTTGAACGGCACGCCGAGAAAGATGTCGGCCGACCTCTGGTAGAGCTGGCACGACAGCCTCCCCTCGGAGACGTGGAACTGGAACAGGCAGTGGCACGGCGGCAGCGCCATCTGGTCCACTTCGGCCGGATTCCACGCCGAGACGATCAGACGCCGTGAATGAGGATTTGTCCGTATCTGATTCAGGACATTGGTTATTTGGTCGATCGAGCCGCCGTCCGGTGCCGGCCAGGAACGCCATTGCGCGCCGTAGACCGGGCCCAAATCGCCATTCTCGTCCGCCCATTCGTCCCAGATCGAGACGCCGTTGTCCTTGAGATACCGGATGTTCGTCTCGCCGGCGAGAAACCACAACAGTTCGTGGATGATCGACTTCAGGTGCAGCTTCTTGGTCGTCAGGACGGGAAAGCCGTCACCGAGGTCGAAGCGCATCTGATAGCCGAACACGCCGCGCGTGCCGGTGCCCGTGCGGTCGGGTCTGTCCGCGCCGGTGTCGAGAACATGCTGCAGGAGATCGAGATACTGGCGCATCGGAGGTCCGGTCGATTCGTCGGCGCCCATCATAGGCGACAAACGCTCGCCGTTCACCCGCTTCGTCGCCCCAGCCGGGCTTCCGCTGTGGAAAGGCCTGAGGCGCCTATTCCAGCACTCTGGGCCAGTTCGTCTGTGCCTTCGAGATGTTGCCGGGAATGTCTTGGCTCCACTGCGCCCGGACATGGTCGGAGTAATTCAGGTAGAGCTTTCCCTCATGCACGGTCCAGGCCTCCGGGTCGCCCTTGGCCATAGCGCCCTGCGCCACCGCATAGGCGCAATAGCCACCGAACTGCGGCAGGTAGCGTTGCGGGTCGGCGAGGAAGGCATCGCGGTGTTCCGCACTGGCGAAACGGTAGGTCACGCCGTCATGGACGGCCGAGATCGCCGGGTCGCCCGGTACCGCGCTTTGTTGCGTGAAATAGGCGACCGGATCGTATCCACCGACGCCGACGCCGTCGACGAGCCCGGTGAAGACTGCTGCCTTGCCGGCGAATGCCGGTCGGGTTGCCAGCGCGGTAGCAAAGGTTGCGGCGATGAGGAAGGTCCTGCGGTCCATGAACGGCTCCCGGGCAATGTTTAAGCGCCCGGGAAATAGCATGGAACCCCGCGCCGCCGGGAACACGATCGCGCACGCTGGCTGACAGCCGCGTGATCGCTTCGCCGGCGTTCGTGAACGCGATTTTCCCGGTCAGAGCGTGCCGAGCTTGCCCAGATGTTTGGCGCACAGATAGTAGAAGGTCACCCGGCTCTTGGAGTTGTCGCCGGACATTTCCTGGCAGACTTTCTCGATGCAGGAATCCGCGGCAGCGCCGTCGATTCCGAGCTTTTTTGCACACCATTTCTCGCGAACGCGGTCCAATTCCTTCGGATCCGAGCACGACACCAGCGAAGAATCGCGATTCCTGAGGGCGATTCCGAGGTGTTTTACGATCTTGTTGACGATATCGGCGTCCGCCGCCGCATCGTATTTCTTCACGTCGGCGAGGTAGTCTGCCATTTCAGTTCCCCTCGATAGTTTGGCGAGGCACCGCCTCCACTTGCCGGTCAACGTACCGCCCCGGCATTTCACCCGGCGGTTGTCACCACCGCTCGAAACTTCCGCAATGGCGGCATTCAAGTCAATGCCGCTTTTGAGCGGCGATCACGACGGAAACGGGTCCGGACACTTTCAAACCGGACCGGCATTCACTATATTCGGCGGGTCAGCTTGCCTGACTATGGCGATAAACGGCCGTTGTAATAAGCCAATCGGACCCGGGGGCGGTACCCGGCGCCTCCACCATGAACCGCCGCGAAACCGGCGGCTGATGATGGGGGCGAAATAGGATCGACGATGGTGTAAAGAGCGGACTTTCGCCCGGCATTGTACCACCGTTATCGGGCTACTCTTATAGTTGCCAACGACAACTATGCGGAAGTCCGTCTCGCCGCGTAAGCGGTGCGACAGCTTCAAATCAAGCCCTAGGCCGTCGCAGGTCTAGGCGGGGTCCGGAGGCACCTGGCAACAGAAGCCTCCACTTCCCTCTCCCATTATCTCTTCCTCTCGCTTGGCCAGCGCACCGGTTCGCGAGCCTGCGCGCGCTTAAGCAATCTTCCCGAGCAACCGATATCGCATGCCGCGCGGTGTGATCAGCTAACGCATTGGTTTCCATGCATTTAGCGAGCGGAAGACGACCCGCATCGCCGCGCAATGCGCCAGCCCCGCCCCCCATCGCCCCTAAGGACCCGTTCCATGACCAGTGCTCCAGACAACCTCTTCGTCGTGACCGGCGGCCCCGGCGCCGGCAAGTCGACACTGCTCGCCGCCCTGTCGGAATCCGGCTGTCGCACTTGGCCGGAAGCCGGCCGCGCAATCATCCGGCTTGCAGCGCGGGTCGGCGCACCCGAACCGCCGACCGACCCCCTCTCCTATGCCGCGATGATGCATGTGTGGGACGCCCGATCGCATGCCGAAGCCAGCCGGCAGCCCGGCCTCCATCTGTTCGACCGCGGCATTCCCGACACGATCGGCTATCTGGAACTGGTCGGGGTGCCGGTGCCCGGCTATCTGGCAAAGAGTGCCGCGATCCACCGCTATGCGAGGACCGTGCTGGCCTGTCCTCCCTGGCGCGCGATCTACGAGAACGACACCGAGCGGCGCCAGGACTGGGCCGAGGCGATCGCGACCTTCGACGCCGTCACCGCCGCATACCGCCGCCTCGGCTATGAACTCGTGACCGTACCGCCGGGTACGGTGAAGGAGCGCGCGCGGTTCGTCCTGTCGACGATCGCGCCTTGATCGGCGCTCGACCGTTCCCGTCGACGGTTCGACGCGCTATATCGGTTTACGCCACCGCCCGGCTTGATTAGAGCTAGGCGAAGAGATTCAACCGCGAACCGGCAGGCCGATGGCAGAAGACCACATCCGCTACGACATTCTCGCGCAGGAAGCGCTACGCGGAGTCATGCGAAAGGTGCTCGCGGAAGTCGCCCGGACCGGGCTTCCCGGCAACCACCATTTCTTCATCACCTTCCTGACCGGCGCCCCCGGTGTCCGCATTTCGACCAGGTTGCGCGAGCGCTATCCCGAGCAGATGACGATCGTGCTCCAGTACCAGTACTGGGACCTGAAGGTGACCGACACCGGTTTCGAGGTCGGTCTGTCCTTCGCGGACATCCCCGAGAAGCTCGAAATCCCCTTCGCCGCGGTGCGCGGGTTTTACGATCCGTCTGTCAATTTCGAACTCGAATTCGACGTCAAGGCGGAAGAACCGGCAGTCGCCGCGCCGCCGCCCGCTTCATTGCCGAAGAAGTCGGAAGGCAAGCAGGAAAAGCAGAAGGCACCAGCGAAGCAAGCCACCTCCAAGAAGGCGGCATCGACCGACGGGCAGGACGAAGCGCCTGACGCCGGCAAGTCCGCCGAGGTCGTTTCGCTCGACGCCTTCCGCAAGAAATAGACATGGCCGAAATCGTCAATCTGCGCCTCGCCCGCAAACGCAAGGCACGCGCGCAGAAGGAACTACAGGCGTCGCAGAACCGCGCCCTTCACGGCCGCACGCGCGCCGAGCGGACAAGCGCCGAAACGGAACGCACGCAGCGCGACCGCCATCTCGACGGACATCGCAAAAGCGTCGACGAATGATCTCGCCGGCCCGCTCAGCAATGCATGCACGTCATGGCTGAGAAGACGACCAGATCGATCGTCAAGCGCTCGGTGACGCTGCATGGCCACCGCACGAGCTTTTCCATCGAACAGCCCTTCTTCGACGAGATCGTGGCTGCTGCGCGCGCGAACGGCCGCTCGCTTGCCGCCCTGGTTTCCAAAATCGACGAAACGCGTCCGCGCGAAGTCAACCTGTCATCGGCCCTTAGGCTCTACGTGCTCGAGCGGCTGAAGGCGGAGCGCGATGCCGTGAGGGACAACGACTAGACCCTTTCACGCCATGTCGGCATTCAGCGCGTCGGCGCAGTCGGCCCGAACCTTTCGGCGGAGAGATTCTCCTCACGAAAGATATCGCGTACGCCGGGGAGCCGGTCGCCGCGCCCCGTATCCACACGCGGCTGTTCCGCGGTCGGCGACGCCTCGACCGGAGGTTTCGTGGGAACGCTCTCGACCGCGTCGGGAAGCAGCGGAGCCGGACTGGCCGTGGCACGGTCGCGCAGGCGTTCCTCCTCGACCTGGCGGGCCGCGTCCTCGGCCGCCTTGCGCTCGGCTTCCCGCGCAGCAGCCCGTTCGGCCCTGCGAGCCTCCCGCGCCGCCTCCAGCCGCGCAGCCTCGCGGCGAGCCTCTTCGCGAGCCTTAGCCCGTGCCTCGATTTCCGTCTGCCTGCGCGCTTCTTCTTCCGCCGCGCGACGGGCCTTCTCGGCATCCTGCTGCATGCGGAAAAGATCGGCCGCGCGATCCCTCTGCTCGGCGAGCGCGACGTAATACTGGGTCTCGCGGCGCAGGCGCTGCCGTTCGAGAAGCCTCGCCTGCATCGCCTCCACCCTTGCCTGCTCCAGCTCAAGCGCGCGCTGGGTAAGGAATTGCGCCAGCGGCTCGGTATCGAGCTCGAGCATTGCCTCACCCGGCTTACCGGCCAGCGAAAACCGCACGGCAGCGTCGGATCCGACCAACGCTTCGACGCCCGGCTCGTAGACGATCTCGCCGTCGAGGGCGATCGTGCCGGCATTGAGGTCGGCCCTCATTTCACCGGTCACGGTCGACTGGCCGGTCTCGATGCGCACCGGCGGAGCCCTAACAATGCCTCCGGCGATCGTGAACGACGTTTCTGCATGCGATGTGGACAGGACCCCGTCCCTGACGATGCCAGGCGCAAAACGCGCGGTGGCAGCGGCGTCGATATCCCGGCCGACATCGTCGGCACCGGCTATCAGCGCAGCGAAGGCGTCCGGATTGATGCCAAGGATCGCAAGGCCGTCGACGCTCGCCGATCCGGATCCCGAGAACGCGGCCACGAGACCGTCGAATGACTTCCCGCTCGCCGAGATGACGGCCGAAAGGTCGACATCGCCCTGAAGCCCAGTCTCGGGAAAAATCGCCTCTGCCGGCGCACCCTTCAGCCGAAGCTGCGCCGAGACGAGGCCGGTACCGGCGTTGTTCTTGATGTCGACGATGCCGGTGAGTTCCCCGCCACGGAAATCCGCCTTGAGGTCGCTGACGGCAAGTTCCTCACGATCCAGGCGCAGGGACAGCCTGCCGTTTCGAAACGACGTCGCGTTCGCAAGGTACAGCGTATCGGCCTCGACTGCGATGTCGGCGGTCAATGGCATCGCCAGATCGGGGCGGAAAGGCGCGTCGGGCCAAAGGCTCGAACCCGCCTCGAGCGCGTCCTCGCCGACGAGCATCGCCGCGGGCATCGCGAGATCGAAGGAATCGAGCGTCAATTCTCCGGTGACATGCGGCAGCCCGTCGGCCAGCTCGACATTGACGTCGCCATTGACCGCGCCGCCAGCCACCGTTCCCGACAGTCCGGCGAGGATCAGCAGCCCGTCGCGATAATCGGCTTCAGCGGCAAGGTCGACAGGCGTTCCAAGCCCCATGCCGGGAAGCGCAAGGGTTCCGGTCATCAGCCACGGCTCGATGTCGTCCGCCTTGAGCGCAACCTTGCCGGAAGCCGAGATACCCTCATCTTCCATCCGGGCCGTGCCGTCGAAACGCCCGGTGAGGTCCGAACCCGCGATCGAGGCCTCGACCGCAAACCCGTTCTTCATGTCTCCGGAAAGCACGACGGCCGTTTCGGCCTTGCCGGCCAGACCCAGGCCGATCGATGGAACGCCGAGCAGCGCATAGATCGCGGCCGCCTCGTCGTTCTCGGCCTTCAGCTCGAGCCGGATGTCGGCAGCGGACATCTCGGCAAGGTTGCGGGCGGAGCCGGTGAGCGAAAAATCGGTTGCGCCGGCGCGGCCGGCACCTGTGACGGCCAGCCTGCCCGCGCCTTCCGCGCCGGGCGAGGCCTCGATGGCAAGGTCGATCTCGGTATCGTCGAAAAGTCCCGGATAGCTGGCAGCGCGCTGCGCGACTTCCCTCGCGAGCCGGTTGTCGGGAAACCGTTCCGCCAAAAGGCCAGCCAGCGGTGCAAGGTCGTCGGCGACGACGGAAGCGTCCACCCCGCCTGTCGCCGCGCCGGGGAACCCGCGAAGTCCGCCGGTGGCGGCGATCCGGGCCCCTTCCAGCCCCTCGATCCCGAGACGATCGATCTGGAGATCGCCCTGCTGGAGCCTGAGCGCGGCATCGACCTTGTCGGCGGCAATGCCCGCCACCACCACCGGCCCGGCCTTGATCCTGAGGTCGACGTCACGGTCCGACAGGCGATTGACCCCGGCGTCGCTGACGAACAGCGACGCGAACGCCGCCATGCCGTCGACATCGAGCAATCCGCCGGACAGGTCGAGCAGCATAGACGGCCTGCCGTCCTCGGGCCGGTTGTAGTCGATGTTGCCCCGGAACACGGCGTCGCCGAGCGCAAGTTCGAGATCGGTGAAACTCTGCCGGCGCTCGGTGAGTTCGACCTTGGCGTTGAAGCCGGCCGCCGGAAGGCGCCGGATCGCCTCGTCGACGTCGCGCGATATCCATGCGGCGAAGCCCGACGGCTGGCCGATCGCCAGGAGCATGTCGCCCTTGAAGCCCAGATCGAGCTGGTCGATCGACACGAGACCGCTCGCCTCGAGCGTGGTCCGGCCGGGCAGCGTCGCCTCCAGCCTCCCGACCTGCCAGCCCGCCGCCGCCGGTTCGGCGGAAAGCACGATGTTGCGGATCGTCGTGTCGCCGGCAACGATTGCCGGAAGCTTGACGTCGATCCGCCCCGGGATCGACGGGCGCGGCACGTCGAGCAGCGCGTCCCTGAACGCCGCGAAGCGCTCCTCGAAGGTGAGAGCGCCCTTGCCGCCCTCATCCTCGGCATCGGCCAGGCGGACCTGCGCCCCGTCGGCGTTGATGGAGAAGCGCGGCGCGGCGCCCAGTTCGACCACGGCTTGGCCGTCAGCGGTGTACGGGTCCTCCGCAAGCCCGGATTCGAAGCGGAATTCAGGCACCCACATACGCTGATGGTCGAGCGTGAACTTGCCCGACAGGCGGTACGGCGCCTTTCGTCCGCTGCGGCTGCGGTCGTCGGTGACACGGAATGTGGCCGCCTCGCCATCGCGCGGCTTGAGGTCGGAGGCAGGCCGCGCGCCAAGGCGGAAGCTCCCCTGATACTTCGCCGCGCCGTCGGCGATCGTCACGTCGCCATCGGTCTCGATGCTGACTGGATAAGGTTCCGGCTGGATGGTCGTCCTCACGCGCATCCGGCCGTCCGCGTTCCTCGTTCCGGTCGATACCGACATGGCCGTCAATACGCCGTCGAGACGCATCGATCCGTCGATCCGCCAGGGGCCGGCGAGCGAGCGCGCCGAAATATCCGCATTGAGCTCGCTCAGAACATGTTCGCGGCCGCTCGCCTGATGCCACACCGTGATCCGGCCTTCCGACACGGTGAGTTTCTCGAGCGTGATCTGGCTGGGATCGAACGGCGATGACGGGCGCATCGCCCAGTCGATCGTCCCGTCCTGGGAAATGCTGATGCGGCCTTCGGGGCGAACCAGCCGCATGTCGAAGATCAGCACCTCGCCGCGCATGAAGGGCGCCAGTTCGGCATCCATCGAGAATTCGTCGACGGTCATCGCCGGCACGCCCGGCTCGGCGCTGGCCACCGTGACGTTGGTGAAGGTCAGCGAAGGGAAAGGCAGCAGCCGCGCCCGTGCATCACCCTCGACCGTGACCGTGCGCCCGAGGATGCGGCTCGCCTCGCGCTCGAAATCGGCGCGGTAGGAGGTCCAGTCAACGAAATAGGGGCCGACCAGCGCCGCAGTCAGCGCCAGAACGATCAATCCGCCGATCGCAACAAACAGCCGGGCCAGTGATTCCTCCGCCGCAAATCATGAAGCCTGAGGTCAGTCTATCCCCATCAGCTTGTCGATAAAGTGGCAAACGACAGGCTAGCCGGCGCGGCCGACGATCTTGCCCGGGTTGAGAATGCCGAGCGGGTCGAGCGCGGCCTTGATCGCCCGCATGTAATCGACCGCCGGTCCAAGCTCGTGCTCGAGGAAGCGCATCTTGCCCTGCCCGATCCCGTGCTCGCCGGTGCAGGTGCCCTCCATCGCGATCGCCCGCATGTTGAGCCTCGACACGAATTCCTCCGCCCGCGCGACCTCGGCCGGATCGTCCATGTCCATCAGCACCAGCACATGGAAATTGCCGTCGCCGACATGGCCGACGATCGGCGCCACCAGGCCCATGCTCTCGATATCGGCCTCGGTGGCGGCGATGCACTCGGCAAGCCGCGAGATCGGAACGCAGACATCCGTCGAAAGGCCCTTCGCGCCGGGCCGCAGAGACAGACCCGCCCAGTAGGCGTCGTGCCTGGCCTTCCAGAGCTTCTGTCGCTCCTCCTCGACGCTGGTCCACAGGAACGGGCCGCCGCCGAGATCCTCCGCGATCTCGCCGAAGGTCTCCGCCTGCTCGCGCACCCCGGTCTCGGAGCCGTGAAACTCGAGAAACAGGCACGGGCTCTCGGGATAGTCGAGCCGCGAATAGCTGTTGAGCGACTTCATGCCCAGCGTGTTGATCAGCTCGATGCGCGCGACGGGCACGCCCATCTGGATCGTCGCGATCACCGCCTCGCAGGCCGCGTCGACGGTCGGGAACGGGCACACCCCGCCGGAGATCGCCTGCGGGATGCCGTGCAGCTTCAGGGTCAGCGAGGTGATGACGCCGAGCGTGCCTTCCGAGCCGACCAGAAGCCGGGTGAGATCGTAACCGGCCGAACTCTTCTTCGCCCGCTTGGCGGTGGTGATCTCGCGCCCGTCGGCCATCACCGCCGTCAGCCCGACGATGTTGTCGCGCATCGTGCCGTAGCGCACAGCGTTGGTGCCCGATGCGCGCGTCGCCGCCATGCCGCCGAGGCTCGCATTGGCGCCGGGATCGATCGGGAAGAACAGGCCCGTGTCGCGCAGATGGTCGTTGAGCTCCTGCCGCGTGACGCCGGGCTCGACGATGCAGTCGAGGTCCTCCGCATTGACCTGCAGGATGCGGTTCATCCGCGACAGGTCGATCGAGATGCCGCCGCCGGGTGCGTTCACATGGCCCTCGAGCGAGGTGCCGGTGCCGAACGGGATCACCGGGACCCGGTGCTCGGAACAGATCCTGACCGCGTCCTGGACGTCGGCCGCGCTTTCGGCGAACAGCACGCCGTCCGGCGCCTCGCTGGGAATGTAGGTGGTCGTGTGGGCATGCTGGTCGCGAATCGCCTGCCCGGTCTGGAACCGGTCCGCGTAGCGCTGCTTCAGGATGCCGAGCACGGTCGCGATGCCGTCCTCGTTGCGTTCGACCCGTTCGAGCTCGGCCAGCGCCATCGTTTCCTCCCTGGATCGGCCGTTCACGGCCTTGTTTCCGGTACGCCTTTCCGGTTCAATCCCGGCGCGGCGGCCGCTTGGGCCCGCCGCTCGGCGCAACCGCAATTCAGCAATGGTACAGGAAAATCCCGATGTCGATAGCAGCCCCCTTCGTCTCGCGCGTCCTCGAGGTCGAAAAGGACTGGATCGACTACAACGGCCACATGAACATGGCCTACTACAACGTTCTGTTCGACCGCTGCGCCGACGAGGCCTTCGAGATCATGGGCATGGGACCGGCCTATGCGTTGGAACGCAGGCTGACGGTCTACACCGCCGAGATCCACGTCTGCTACGTGCGCGAGCTGCATCTCGGCGACAAGGTCACGGCCACCTTCCACCTGATCGACCATGACGAAAAGCGGCTCCGCGTCTATCAGGAACTGCGCCATGTCGACGGCTGGCTCGCCGCGACGTCGGAAGTGCTGACGCTTCACATCGACATGTCCGGCCCGAAGGTCGCACCCTTCCCCGACGACATCCTCGCCAGGGTGGAGGCGATGCGCGCCGCCCATCGCGACCTTCCGATGCCCGAGCGCGCCGGCCGGTCGATCGGCATCGCCCGGAAAAGCGGGTGAGCGGCGGCCCGCGGACCATGCGCATGCCGTCATTCGTGCGCCGCATGCCGCAGGTTCTTGCGAGCTGGGTCGAGCCGAACATCCGTCAGTTCTTCTCCTCGCGACAGCCGCTGATCTGGCTGGTCGCACTGGGTCTCGGCTTCGCCGTGGCGGTGGCCGCGATCGCCTTCCGCGAACTGATCGGCATCGTCCAGATCGGCTGGCTCGGCACGCGCACCGAGAAGGTCCTGACGGCGGCCGGCAATATCGAATGGTACTGGCGCCTCGCCGGCCCCACGGTCGGCGGCGTCGTCGTCGGACTGCTGCTCTATCTGCTTACAGCGCGCCGCACCGGCGCGGTCGCCGACGTCATCGAGGCGCGCATCCTGTCGGGCAAGGAACTCACCCTGCGCGACGGCCTGCTGTCGGCCTTCGTCACCGCACTGTCGCTCGGATCGGGCGCCAGCGCGGGGCGCGAAGGCCCCGTCGTGCATCTGGGCGGGGTCATCGCCACCGCCATTGCCCGGCGCATGCTGCTGCCCGAATGGTGCCGGCGCACGCTTCTGGCCGCCGGCGTCGCGAGCGCGGTGTCGGCATCGTTCAACGCGCCGATCGCCGGCGTGCTGTTTGCCCATGAGGTCATCCTCGGCCATTACGCGACGCGATCGTTCGTGCCGATCGTGATCGCATCGGCCGCCGGCAGCGTGCTCTCCCGCATCTGGTTCGGCGAGGCTGCGGCGTTCCTCGTGCCGGCCTACCAGGTCACCTCCTACTGGGAGTTCCCGGCCTTCGCGCTGCTGGGCGTGACCGCCGCCATCGTCGCCGTGCTGTTCCAGTTCGCGCTGTTCTCGGCCGAATACACCGCCCGCAACATCGACATGCCGCTGTGGCTGCGTCCGGCCACCGGCGGGCTCGCGGTCGGCGTCATCGCGCTCGCTTTTCCGCATGTGCTGGGCGTCGGCTACGAGGTCACAGATATGGCGCTGTGGAACCGGCTTCCGCTCGCCATGATGCTGGCCCTGATCGTGGTCAAGACCGTCGCCACCGCCATCACGCTCGCCGCGCGTTTCGGCGGCGGCATCTTCTCGCCGGCGCTCTATCTCGGCGCGCTGACTGGCGGCGCCTTCGGCATCATCGCCGCCGCTGCGTCGCCGGACATGGCGTCCAGCCAGGGGCTCTACGCGATCCTCGGCATGGGCGCGGTCGCCGGCGCCGTTCTCGGCGCGCCGATCTCGACCACGCTGATCGTGTTCGAACTCACCGGCGGCTATGCGCTCTCCGTCGCGCTGCTTCTGTCGGTGGCGGTGGCGCACGGCATCACCCAGGCGATTCACGGTCATTCGTGGTTCCACTGGCAGCTCGAAATGCGCGGCCTGTTCGTCCAGGAAGGTCCCCACCGGGCGGTGGGAACGATCACCAAGGTGATGGACTTCATGGACCCGCTTGCCGACGACGCGGCGCCGGAGACCATCGAGGCCGGCCAGCCGTCGCTCAGGCCGACCGATACGCTCGAGCAAGCGCTGAGAGCCTTCGACACCGGCGGCCACGAGAGGCTGCCGGTCGTCGATCCGCGCGACGGCACGACGGTCATCGCCTGGGCGAGCCAGGTCCGGGCGCTGCGCTACTTCAACAAGGCGCTCGTCGCGGCCAGCGAAGAAGAGCACAAATAGCCGGCGTCAGGCCGGCTCGGGATCGGCCGGCGGCGCTTCCGCCTGCCGCGAGCGGGCCATGCGCAGGGCCACGAAGGCAACCGCCGCGCCGACCACGATGATGCCGAGAGACAGGAGCGGCCGGAAGAAGAACCATGCGATGGCGATCGTGACCGCACCGACCAGCACGGCGAGCGCGAAGGCCACGAGACCGGTCCCCATCCTGACGATGTTGCCGAGGAAGGGGATGACGCTGGCAAGCACCCCCAGCGGCGCCATGACCAGGCTGAACGCGATGAACAGTGCGACGAGCCCCACCAGGCGCAGTATCCATGTCAGCACCCGGTTGCCGGAGATCGCGTCGGCGAACATCACGTCTGCCGCCACGGTACCCTCCGACACCATCAGGAGCTGGCGCCCTGCCTTGGTCTGGTAGGGCTCGAACCCGGATCCCCGCTGTTCGCCGACGATGCTGACGGGACCAAGCGGCACCAGGCTGTAGCCGATCCGATAGTCGCCGATACGCGGCGCGGTGTAGTCCCATCCGAGATAGATTCGCCCGTCGGCGACGGCGACGCGCCGTGTCCCGGCGTATGCATCGGTGATCGCCGGCGCCATGTCTGGCGTCAGTTCGACCGGCTTGTCGCCGCCGATCATGCCGATCACCCGCGGGCTCAGGTCGAACGCGCCCAGTTTCGCCGCCGGCACCTGATAGGTCTCGCTCTGTATCGACATCGGCGGGTTGGTATGACCCTCGGCCTGCTTGAAGCGGCTGGAATCGATAGGCCGCGACGACCAGTCGGTCGAGTAGGTGTAGGTCGTCACCGTTTCGGTGCCGCCGCCCAGCTTTTCCTTCGTTTCCGACTTCGACGTCTCTTTCCACTGATACATCTCGACCGTACGCTCAAGCCGCAGCCCGGTGGCGACGATGCCGAAATCGGCGTCGCTCGGCTTGCTGTCGGTCGTCGTCGATCCGGTGACATGGATGAGCTTGCCTTCATTCGCGGCGTCGACGCGATCGGCTGCCACCGACATCACGATGCCGGCACCCTCCTCCAGAGACCGCGCCGTCGTCACGGCCCTGCCCTCATTCCAGAACAGGCCCACGACACCTGCGACGAGCAACAACAGCCCGAACAGGACGCCGACCACCGAGTTCTTGATCCGGGTGAACCAGGACGTGGACGTGGTTTCCGTGATGGAAGAGTTTTGATAGCTCATCGATTTCCCCGCTCTCCGACCCGTCAGATACGGGCCATTCCCAACTGTCCCCGACGTCAAGACTAACCTATCGGATCGAAAATCGGAATTGCGGGTTTGCGGCATCCGCCACGATGGACTATTGCCACCCCCCGAACGGGCCGAACATGACCACCTTCCAGTCAGAAGCCGTATTGAAGCGGGATCTCTTCTCCGAGACGCACAAGGGCCATATGGCCGACGCACCGGAGACGCCGATCATCCGCCGCATCGTCACCGCGTCGCCGTGGTGGACGCGCCCGCTCGCGTGGCTGCTGGCAAAGCGCGAGATCGGTGCGCTGCGCGCCGTTTCGGGGATCGAGGGCACACCGCAACTGGTGTCGGTCGATGCCGACGGGCTGTTCCGCCTCTGGTCGGAGGGCGAGCCGCTGCATATCGGCCGCCCGGCGACGCGCGAATGGTACCGAGACGCTTTCCGGATCCTGCGATGCCTGCGCCGAGCCGGCATCACGCACAACGATCTCGCCAAGCCGCAGAACTGGCTGATGACGCCCGACGGCCGCGCCGCGGTGATCGACTTCCAGCTTGCCTCGCGCCATCGCCGCCGCGGAGCGCTCTACCGCGTGATGGCGTATGAGGATTTCCGCCATCTCCTGAAGCAGATGCGCGCTTTCGCACCCGAATTGATGACACCCACCGCGTGGCGGATACTGGGCAGGCGATCGTTGCCGAGCAGAATCTGGATGGCGACGGGCAAGAAGCTCTACAACGCGGTCACGCGCGGGATTTTCCATTGGTCGGACGGCGAAGGCACGCATGACCGCATCGAGCAGGAGGGCGCGGCCATAGAGAAGGCGCTGCGCGCCGTGCCGGGCGTCACCGACGTCTTCCTCGCGCATTTTCCCCTGCCCCGAAAGGGCTCCGGCATCTACGCCTTCGTGGAAACGGGCGCGTCCCGGCCCGACGCGAGGTCGCTCAGGGCCGATGCATCGGGCGCTGACCTGATCCAGCCCGTCGTCGCCCTGCCCCGCGACGGCGACGGTTCGCCCCGCGCCGATATCCTGCGCCGCATCGCGATGAACCAGATGACCGGCATCGAGGACCTCGCGGGCGATGACGAGCAACTCGCCGCGATCATCACGGCGATCGCTGCCGGTCGCATGAATTTCTCCGACCGGCGCATCACGCGGCTGGAACAGGCCGGCGACCCGGGCGCATAAACCGTCCTAGTCAGGCCTGGTGCGAAGCTCTCCTTCATAGTCGCGTTTTCCGATCGGCACACCGCGCATGCGCAGGATGTCGTACGCGGTAACGGCATGAAAATGGAAGTTCGGCAGCGAGAACGAGAGGATAAAGGTCTCCGACGTGAAGCGGAGCTTTCGAGGGCCGATCTGAAGGTCCAGCTCCCTGCCCGCCCAGCCGTTGACGT
This sequence comes from Rhizobiaceae bacterium, assembly GCA_023953775.1. Lineage (GTDB taxonomy): Bacteria > Pseudomonadota > Alphaproteobacteria > Rhizobiales > Rhizobiaceae > JAMLJD01. The sequence continues at coordinate 15,557 of JAMLJD010000020.1, forward strand.
CGTCGGGCCTATACGCCTCCAGCGCCGTTTGCGCCCTGCCCATCATGGCCCGCAGGTCGGCGAAGGGAACCGGCCCGACCAGGGCAGGCGGCGCGAAGACGCCGGTTCTCGCGGCCTCAACGCCCCACACAGCATGGTGCCACGCGGCTTCGATCTGAAAGTGGAAGGGTGCCATGTCCTCGAACAGCCGGGCCTCCACGAAATCGTCCGGATCGGCACCGATATCCGCGCAGTGCCGCGCCGCACGGTCGAGGAACCCGCCGACGGCCCTTACGGTCTGCAGGAAGGTGGGGACACTGAGGTCGTAGAATGTCGTCGCCATCCGTCTTTTCCGTCCATCCGGGCCGCCTCGCCCTCCCTCAACGCAGTCAATCCGCGGCCCGGTCGGTAGACGCGTCGCGACGTTCCATGAAACGTATACGATTGCCGAACGGATCGGTGACCTGCATTTCCGGCCCCCAGTCCTGCTCTTTCACACCCGGTTTCATATAGCGGTAATCCTTCGCCGAGAGTTCGGATTGAAGGTCGCGGACACCCGTCATGTAGACCACCATGTTGGCGCCGGGGCTGGCATCGCCGGAATGTTCGGACAGATGCAGGATGAGACCGCCGCGCGAGACCTGGGTGTAGAGCGGGAAGTTGTCGCCGAAGCGGTGTTCCCAGTCGATCGCGAAGCCGAGAAAGCCGCAATAGAATTCATGCGCCTTGGCAACGTCGAATATGCGCACGATCGGCACGGCGGGCTCGAAGGAAATGCGGCCTGATCCCGGTTCGCCTGACGCCTTCTCGATCCGCGCCGACAGCACGTTCCACGTCTCGAGCCCGAACTGGCGAGCGACGATCTCGAGCGCTTCGGAATGGGTGATGTCGATGTTTCGCGGGGCAAGCGCCTCCCGCAAGGCTTTCGCCATCGCCTTGGCGTCCAGATAGCTGCGCATGGTTGTCGTCCTCTTCACCGGCGAACCGCGTGCTCAGTGCCCGCATTGCTGACGCGTTCGCCGACGTAAGGGAGAACAACGGAGCCAGGATTCGATGCATTCGCCATACCTTGAAAAAAGGCGCGGGTCTGCCGGCTGCACCGGGCCGTCAGCCACTCTTGCCGCTGGCCGTTCAGCCGTCAACCGTGCCGCCCGGTGAACCTTTTCGCCCTCCGCCGCGACACAGGATCGAGGCCGGCGCAACCGCGCCTGCCCGGACCCGGCAAGGAGGACGATACCGATGAACGCCCGGCGCAAGACCCTGATTTCCGCCATCGCCCTTTTGCTGGCGCTGATCCTCGGCATTCTGCCGCTGGTGCCCACCGCGCAATCGGCCGGCGGCTGGGGCTATGAATTCGGCAGCGGCGGCAATATCGGCATGGCTTCCGATCCGGCGGCCGGCAGCGCCTCCGGATAGCCGGGCCGTCCAAACCGCCGTTCCCGGCCCGTTCCGCCAACGGCTCGTCTGGCCTTTCGCGCCCGAATCACTACATTCGGATGAAATGCCCGATTTTCCGGACGACATGCCCTTTTTCGACGGCCCCGCCGGCGGCCCGCCAGAGCGCGGCGGCTCCGGCATCGCCGCGCGTGCCATGGCCGCAAGGCGCGGCTCCGCACCCGACTATCTCTCCGGCCTCAACCCGGAGCAGCGCCTTGCCGTCGAAACTACCGAGGGACCGGTTCTGGTGCTCGCCGGCGCCGGCACCGGCAAGACGCGTGTGCTGACGACGCGCATCGCCCATATCCTCGCCACCGGCCGCGCCTTTCCCTCGCAGATCCTCGCGGTGACCTTCACCAACAAGGCGGCGCGCGAGATGAAGATGCGCATCGGCCTGCTGGTCGGCGAGGCCATCGAGGGCATGCCCTGGCTCGGCACGTTCCACTCGATCGGCGTCAAGATCCTGCGCCGCCACGCCGAACTCGCCGGGCTGAAGTCGAACTTCACCATTCTCGACACCGACGACCAGATCAGGCTCCTGAAGCAGCTCATCCAGGCCGAGAACCTCGACGACAAGCGCTGGCCGGCGCGCCAGTTCGCGCAGATGATCGACGGCTGGAAGAACAAAGGGCTGGGACCGGACGAAATTCCCGAGGGCGACGCGCGCGCCTTCGCCAATGGCAAGGGCCGCGAACTCTATCGTGCATATCAGGAGCGGCTGAAGACGCTGAACGCCTGCGACTTCGGCGATCTTCTGTGCCACCCGATCCGCATCCTGCGCCAGCACCACGACGTGCTGGCCGAATATCATCGCAAGTTCAAATACATCCTCGTCGACGAGTATCAGGACACCAACACCGCGCAATATATGTGGCTCCGGCTTCTGGCGCAGCGGCCTCAGCCGAAGTCCGCCGGGACTTCGCTGCAGACGGCCGAAGGCCGCAAGTCCGACCGGGCGTCCGAGCCTTTGCGAGGCCCCCGCGGAGCCGATGTGCGAAGCGAACTCGGCGTGAGCGAAAACAAGGTCAACATCTGCTGCGTCGGCGACGATGATCAGTCGATCTATGGCTGGCGCGGCGCCGAGGTCGACAACATCCTGCGCTTCGAGAAGGATTTTCCCGGCGCCACCGTCATCAGGCTGGAGCGCAACTACCGCTCGACCGCCCACATACTGGGTGCGGCCTCGCACCTGATCGCCCACAATGAGGGCCGGCTCGGCAAGACGCTGTTCACCGACGCGGCGGACGCCGAAGACGCCAAGGTGATGGTGCACGCCGCGTGGGATTCCGAGGAGGAAGCCCGCGCCGTCGGCGAGGCGATCGAGCAGCACCAGCGCGCCGGCCACACCCTCAACGACATGGCGATCCTGGTGCGCGCTTCCTTCCAGATGCGCGAGTTCGAGGACCGCTTCGTCACGCTCGGCCTCAACTACCGCGTCATCGGCGGCCCGCGCTTCTACGAGCGGGCCGAGATCCGCGACGCGATGGCCTATCTGCGTGTCGTCGCCCAGCCAGCCGACGACCTCGCCTTCGAACGCATCGTCAACGTGCCGAAGCGCGGGCTGGGCGAGGCCGCGGTGCGACAGATCCACGACACGGCGCGCATGTCCGGCATCCCGATGTTCGCAGCCGCGCGCGACCTCGCCTCCACCGAGGAGCTGAAGCCCAAGCCGCGCGCCGCGCTGCGCACGCTGGTCGAGGGCTTCGAGCGCTGGCAGGGCATGATCGACAACACCAGCCACACCGACCTGGCCGAGACGATCCTCGAGGAGAGCGGCTACACCGAGATGTGGAAGAACGACCGCTCGGCCGATGCGCCGGGCCGGCTCGACAACCTCAAGGAACTCATCCGGTCCATGGAGGAATATGAGAGCCTGCGCTCCTTCCTCGAACATGTCGCGCTGGTCATGGACGCCGAGAAGAACGAGGACATGGATGCCGTCTCGATCATGACGCTGCATTCGGCCAAGGGGCTGGAATTCGAGACCGTGTTCCTGCCCGGATGGGAGGAAGGGCTGTTTCCCCACCAGCGCGCGCTCGACGAGGGCGGCCGCTCCGGGCTGGAGGAGGAACGCCGCCTCGCCTATGTCGGGCTGACGCGCGCCAAGAAGAACCTGCATCTCTGGTTCACGTCCAACCGCCGCATCCACGGACTGTGGCAGTCGACCATTCCCTCGCGCTTCCTCGACGAATTGCCCGAGAACCATGTCGAGGTGATGGAGACCGGCAATTCCTATGGCGGCTACGGCGCCGGCGGCTTCGGCGACAGCTATGGCGGACGCCGCAACCCTTACGGCGCCTCGCGCTTCGATACTGTCGGCAAGGACGCCAGCGGCTCGTTCTCCAACACCTACGCAACCCCCGGCTGGGCGCGCGCCCAGAAGAACCGCACCGAGGCGACCGACCGCAACTGGGGCTCGCGCTCCGGCCACGCCGTCGAGCGCATCGGCTATGGCGAGGTGGATTCGGGCTACGGCGCCGGCCGCGGCTCGGTGAAGGGCCGGGTCATCGAGGGCGAGCTGGTCGCCAAGTCGGTCTCCGATACGCCGTCGGCCTTCAAGGTCGGCGACCGCGTCTTCCACCTCAAATTCGGCAACGGCAACATCGCCTCTGTCGACGGTAACAAGCTGACCATCGATTTCGACAAGGCCGGCCAGAAACGCGTGCTCGACGGGTTCGTCGAACGGGTGTGAGGCCCGCCATCTCGTCTGCCGCTACGCCCCTCTGACGTGGGTCAAAGACCGCCGTGCGGTTCCGTGCAAGATACCTCCCATGCAGGGCATTCTCGTCATCGCATCGATCGTTCTGGTTGTGGGCGTTTCGATCCTCGGCGCCTGGCGTCACGCCGATCGCCGGGCCGACAACGCGGAATGGGCCCGCCTCGCGGCCCTGCAACCCGGACGCCCGCAACTCTTCGATCCGGCGATGACCGCCGGACTGCCCGAACCTGCCCGAAGGTTCTTCGGTTTCGCCATCGCGCCCGGCACGCCGCTCGTCACGGTCGCGGAACTCGACATGACAGGAAGGTTCAGCCTCGGCACCAGAAACCGGCCGAACTATCTGCCGATGACGGCGCGTCAGATCCTCGCCGCGCCCGAAGGCTTTGTCTGGACGATGCAGGCCGCCAAGGGCGCAATGCGGGTTTCCGGCTCCGACTCGGCATCGTGGACACGGTTCTGGCTGCTGGGCGTCGTCCCGGTCGCGCGCGCGGGCGGTTCGGCGGACCACGCCCGTTCCGCGCTGGGACGCTACGTCGCCGAAGCGGTCTTTTGGACGCCGGCGGCCCTGCTGGTCACGCCCGGCGTGACATGGGAGCCGGTCGACCGCGATACGGTGCGCGTGACGATGCCGCATGCCGGCCTCGAGCAGCCGGTCGACATCACCGTGGACGCGCAGGGCCGCCCGGTGAGGGTGGAACTGCCGCGCTGGACGGACGCCAATCCGGACCGGGAATTTCGCCTGCAGCCGTTCGGCGGCTATCTTTCGGACTTCCGCGAGTTCGGCGGCTTTCACCTGCCCACGCATGTCGAAGCGGGCAACCACTTCGGCACCGACGATTATTTCCCATTTTTCATCGCCGCCGTGACCGATATCCGATTTCCGGCCGCAGGCTCACCATAGAATTCAGCTTGGCCAGTCGAGCCCCGCAGCGCACGTTTCGCGCTCCTCAGCCATCGGCCGCGGCGCACCGTGCTTCGATCTCAGCGCGCTCCGACGCAGTCGGGATGTAGTCAAGCCGTCCCTTGACGTTTCCGCCGGCCATGACGTGGCCCTGCTCGCCGCACGCGCTGTGGCAATGCAGCCCGATCATCGCCTTTCTTTCGGTCACGACGAGGTCATCGATCTCGGTCCGGCGCGTCTTGATCACCACGTCGAACCTGGCCGCGCCGATCAGGAAGCCTTCGGGCGCGGTGTAGACGTAATGCTCGTCGCGAGCCTGATCTTCGCAATCGGGGGCGACCGAACCGTCCGTATTGCGGCCGGGCTTGCAGATCACCCGGAACTGTTCGCTTACGAATGGCTTGCCTTTCGAGGCTCGCAGCTCCGAAACCGCATCCGCGACACAGGCCGCAATATCCTTTGCAGCCGGCTCGTTCACCCCGAGCGCTGCCGAAGTGCTGACGATCAAGCCGGCCAGCAGCAGCCGAAAATCCAGGAATTTCATGACGTTCCTCCGTTATGCTTGCGCAACCGGGCGGTCATTCGGCAAGCGGCGGACCGACGAGGCGTTGCTTGAATTGCGTCGCGATCTCGTTGATGCGCTCCATGTCCTGCGGGATCTTCAGGTCTTCGGCTGCAACCGCCTCGAAAAACCCTTCGAAGCCAGCCGGCGTCAGCATGATGAGAAATTTCCCGCCATTTTCGGAGATCACCCGAAAAGTGTGTTCGGACCCCTTGGGCGCGAACGCCACCTCGCCTTCCTTGATCGTCTTTTCCTTGCCCCCGGCAACGACCCGTGCCTCGCCCTTGAGGAGGAAAAGCGCTTCGTCGGCGTCGTCGTGTACATGCATCGGCGGCCCGGCCGGACCGGGAACGGTTTCGGTGAACAACCCGATCGACCCGCCGGTCTCCCCGCCCTCGAGAAGAACGTGGAACTCCGATCCGTTCCACGTCACGGGGTCGTGGGCCAGGGCGGGCCCGGCGAAAAGCACGATCGCTGTGGTGGCCAGAACAAGTCGCATGTCGGTCTCCTTCTTCGTTTCGCATCAGGCAAACGCGACGGGATTCGACGCATGACCGCCGCGCTGTATAGTGGGATTGAAGGGAGCGTCGCGGCTTGCGGGCAATTGAAATCCCATGAAATCTTCTGAAATCACATTGGGATCGATGGTTCTGGACAGGGCCAACCGGAAGCTGAGCGACCGGTCGGGAAGCCCGGTGCCGCTCCGCTACCGTTCGATGAGCGTATTGCTCGTTCTGGCCGAAACCCCCGGCGAGAATGTCGACCGTCAGACCATTATCGACGCCGTATGGCCGGACACGCATGTCAGCGAGGACAGTCTGGCTCAATGCATCGCAGACATTCGTCGCGCGCTCGGAGACACCGAGCGCAACATCGTGGAAACGGTGCCGCGCCTCGGATACCGGCTCGTCCCGGCGCCGGTTCAGGCTGTAGAACGCGCTTCGCGGCTGCTGATTGGCGCCGCGATTGCTGCCGGTATCGCGGCGATCTGTGTCGTCGCATATCTGGCATGGCCGAAGGACGCGAACAGGACCGCCGCAGTTGCGGTTCTTCCCCTCGAGGACCTCAGCGCGCCGGAACATGCCGGGTATCTCAGCGACGCGCTGAGCGAGGGGATCATCACAGAGCTGGCCCGTTTTCCGCAGTTCAAGGTGATTGCACGCAATTCGAGCTTTCAGTTCCGCGATTCTCCCACCGATATCCGCGAGATCGGCGGCACGCTTGGCGCCGACTATGTCGTCGAGGGAAGCCAGCAATTCGACGGCGAGGACATCCGCATCACAATCCAGCTGATCGAAACCGAGCGGGGCACGCACGTCTTCGCGCGCAAGTTCGATCGCAGGCTCGGCGAGTTGCTGGCCGTTCAGGACGAGATCGTCGGCCACGTCGCGGCAACCATCGGCGGAACCGTCCTGGCCCACCTTCCCGACCGCCAGCCGGACCGCGATCCCGGTTCGATCCTTCGCGGCCTGCAGGCGCGGAAGCTGATGAGCCAGCCCACCCGCTCCCACTGGGAAAAGGCGCTCGCGCTCGAAGAGATGTCGATCAGGGAAGACCCCGCCTCGCCCTGGGGGTACATCGGCAAATCGCTCATGCTTCTGAATGGCGTGTTCCAGGGATGGATATCGACGCCGCGCGGGGAAATCCTGGACGAGGCGGCCCAGCTTGCCGGAAAGGCAATGGAACTCGCGCCGGACAACTACATGTCACACTACGCTGCGGCGCGGATCCTCGCGGTGCAGAAGAATTACGCCGCGGCGCTGCAGCACTACGAGCGGGCGGCGGAACTGAATCCATCGGATTCGATCGTGTTCATCGCCATGTCGCTGCCGCTTCTGTTTACCGGCGAGACCGACCGCGCAATGGACATGCTGCAAAGGGCGAAGTCGGTGGACCCGCTGCACGGCGACTGGCTCTCCTGGCAACTCGGCTGGGCGTACTGGCAGAAGCGGGAGTGCGACAAGGGTCTGGAGGCCATGCGTGCAATGGCCAACCCGCCCGCGGTTTCGAAGACGATGCTTGCCGCCCTTTACGTCTGCGCGGGCGAGACGGCGAAGGCGAAGGACGTCATGGCCGGTTTCCTGAAGACGAGGCCGGGCTATTCGCTCGCCGACGAAATCCGTCTCAACCCTGCCGACTGGAAGCCGGAAGGAACGCGCGCGCGATGGCTGGCCGCCATGCGCGAAGCCGGAATGCCGGAAAGCTAGCCGTGCTGGCAGGCGGCAATACCCTGCGGCGCCCCTACCCCAGCTTCTCCGCGCCTTTCGGCACGCCGGCGTCGATCGGCTCGGCCATGCGGCGCGACGTCGAGGTCATTCGTGCCGCGGCCGACAGGTTGGGGCGCACATGGACCGGGGCGACGCCGTTCACGCGACCGTAGAGGTCGATGATGTCCTGGTTCATGAAGCGCAGGCAGCCCGACGAGGCGTTCTTGCCGATCGAGCTCCACTCAGGCGTGCCGTGCAGCCGGTACATCGTGTCCTGGCCGTCGCGGAACAGATACATGGCGCGCGCGCCGAGCGGGTTCTGCGGCCCGGGCGGCATGCCCTCGGCATATTTGGCCAGTTCCGGCTTGCGCTGGATCATCTCGGCCGGCGGCGTCCATGTCGGCCATTTCTTCTTCCATTGCACGACGGCGCTGCCGGTCCAGCCGAAGCCGGCCTTGCCGAGGCTGACGCCGTAGCGGATCGCCTTGCCGCCCGGCTGGACGAGATAGAGGAAGTGCTGCGAGGTATCGACGACGATGGTGCCCGGCGCCTCGCCGGTCGGGTTGTCGACGACCTGGCGGTAGAACTTCGGATCGACCCTGTCGAACGGGATCGCCGGCAGGTTGTAGCCCTCGTCGACACGGGCCGCATACATCGTCGCCGGATCGCCGAGGCCCGGCGTCGCCGGCTCGGCGACGACCGGCGGTGTCACGACGTCCGTCGTGGTGCAGGCAGCCAGCGCGAGCGAGGTCGCGCCCGCAAAGCCAGCGCCGAGAAAACCGCGCCGGTCGAGGCGCCTTGAGAAAAGCTCGAAATCGGTCATCGGAACCCCCCGGTTCGCCTTGCGGCGCGGCAAGTCGTTGCCTGCATGAAGCCGCCACCCTCCTGAATATCCGATTCCGAAAGCGGCGAGAACATGGCTCGCACTGCCGGCCTGCGCTGCGAACTCCGCTCACGCCGGCTCGTGACGCACCTTCCTGAGGAGGTAGAGCGCATAGAGGAAGTTCGGCAGTGCCAGCGCGAACGGTACGAGCAGAACGGCGATGCCCGTGTCGACAGCCGGAGCCTCACCGGAAAGGTCGCGCATCGCCGCGCTCATCGTGAAAAGACCGTAGTCCCAGAAGGCGTGAACCGCCATCGCCGGGATGATCGAGCCCGTGCGGATCAGGATCGCCATGAAGATCAGCCCGCTCATCGCGGCGGTACAGGCCTGGATAACCGCATTGCCCCAGTCGCCCGTACCGAAACCGTTGAGCACATGGACGGCGCCGAACAGGACCGTCGTCACGATGATCGCCGGCCAGATCGCGGTCCACGTCCTGAGTGCCGAGAACAGGATGCCGCGGAAAGCCATCTCTTCGGACCAGCCCACAATCAGGCTGTTCACCAGCATGATGGCGAGGATGGAAAGCGGCGGCAGGCCGATCAGAACCGCGACGGCGAAGAACAGGACGATGAACAGAACCGGCAGCCAGAGGAGCTTGAGCGTATGCGGCCTCGGCGCGGCGAGCCCGACGTCGCGCCATCTGAACACGGCAAGGGCTGCAGCCAGGAAAAGGCCGGCAAAGAACAGGTTCCAGTTGAAACCGGCGTTGACCGCATCTTCGAGCGGGCGATGCTCGCCGCCCCAGTCGCGCCCGAAATTGAAGGTGATCGCCGCCCAGACGACAAGGATGACGATCACAACGGCGACCCGCGCTCTGCCTGCCTGCATCGTTCCTGCCCCTGTTGGTGGACGCGCCAGTGTCGCCCGAACGATTGCCGTGGTCCAGCCTGCCTCGCGTGGGGCATCCCCCGCCGTGACGCGGCATCGACAGGCAACGTCGGTCAGTCGAGCGCTTCCGTATGGTCGATCTGGTCGATCAGCCGCAGATACGGCCCGGCATGGATGGCTCCCGGCGGACTGTAGGGATTGGAAAAGGCGTAGATGAAGAACAGGATGATGCCGGTGAAGGCACCGAACATCGAGATGAGAAGCACGTTGTAGCGCTCCGGCGGAAACGAATAATACGCCAGCGCGATGAACACCACGCCGGAGACCGCCGCGAACCAGAACATCCCGCTATAGGCGCCGTCCGTGTGGCTCTCGCGTTTCACGCGTGTCGCCGAAATCGTGTGGATCTGTTCGAGCATATGGTCGCGCAGGCTCTCCTGCCGCGGCGTGCGCGCATCGAGGTCTAACACAGCGCCATAGGCCACGTCCCAATGGCCCCAGGCCACGCCGGAAAGCCGGCCGGTGGTGCTGAGCGTCTCCCATTCCTCCCCGACCACGACGTTGAGATAGGTTGCGACCGCGCGGCGGATCAGGTCGCTGTCCTCGGTCCCGTAGCGTCTCGCGTCGTTGTAGATGTCGGCGATCGCATTCGCCTCGATGGTGCTTTCGAAGCGCAACTGCTGATATTCGACCATCTCCTGGGCGAAGACCAGCGCGAGGATCAGCCCGTGCAGGGCCGAGATGCGAAAGATGACCGAACTCGCGAGATCGCGATCCTTGGCTTCCGGATCTCCCCCGGTCAGCCATCGCATGACAAAGTAGCAGCCGAGCGTCAGCCCGATGGTTGCGATGACGAAGATGAAGCCGGTCATCACGTCGAACATCACGCGCTCGCTCCCAAACAGTCGTCCCCTCGTCTCCCCGTGCAGAATGCGTGCCGAACGGCATGTCGCGCAAGGCCGAAGGCGCCGACCCGCGTTCGCCACGGAATTCCCTGCCGGAATCGGCAGGGATGGCCGAACCGCTGCCGGACTTGGGCCGGCACTGCCACAAAAGCTTCATGGAAGCACACCTAAACCGGTACCGTGGCGGTGCCTTCGGCGGATATGGTGCACCAGGGCAGCGCAAGGGAAACTGGAAGGGATCGAGATGGACGAGAAGACCGGTGACGACGCGGCGGCACAAGGCGGCAAGGACTGGCTCGAGGCGGAACTCGCCGACACGCTGGACGAGGATTTCGAGCTTGAGCTGTCGGAGCCGGCGCTGTCGCTCGAAATCCGCAAGATCTACAGGAAGGCGCATCCCGACACGATCGACCGCCAGACCTATTTCCGCGAGCTGATCCGGCTGCAGTCGGAGCTGATCAAGCTGCAGGACTGGGTGGCGCACAGCAGGGAGAAGATCGTTGTCGTCTTCGAAGGGCGCGATTCCGCCGGCAAGGGCGGCGTCATCAAGCGCATCACCCAGCGGCTCAACCCCCGCATCGCCCGCGTCGTCGCGCTGCCTGCGCCGACGGACCGCGAGAAGTCGCAATGGTATTTCCAGCGCTACGTGCCGCACCTGCCGGCCGGCGGCGAGATCGTGCTGTTCGACCGCTCCTGGTACAACCGCGCCGGCGTCGAGCGCGTCATGGGTTTCGCGTCCCCCGACCAGGTCGAGCAGTTCTTCAACGACGTGCCGGAATTCGAGCGCATGCTGGTGCGCTCCGGCGTGCGGCTGGTGAAGTACTGGTTCTCGATCACCGACGAGGAACAGCAGATGCGCTTCCTGATGCGCATCCACGACCCGATGAAGCAGTGGAAGCTGTCGCCGATGGATCTCCAGTCACGCGTCCGCTGGGAGCAGTATACCAAGGCCAAGGAGGAGATGTTCGCCCGCACCAACATCCCCGAAGCGCCATGGTACATCGTCGAGGGCAACGACAAGAAGCGCGCCCGGCTCAACTGCATCGACCATTTCCTGGCGCAGATCCCCTACGAGCCCGTGCCGCACGAGGAGATTGCCCTGCCCGAGCGCGTCTTCAACCCGCAATATGAGCGCGCCGTCCTGCCTCCGGAGCTCTATGTGCCGTCGAAATACTGACGCGGCGGTCTTTTCCGGCCCCTGATGTCCGGATCGCGCCGCCTCGCACGTCATCTTGAAGCAAGGACATCGAACCGACGAAGGACAACGCCATGCTGAAGGATCACTCCTCCTCCGCCATCATCGCCGTCTCGGACATCGACCGCGCGCGGGACTTCTATCGCGATACGCTCGGCCTCGAGCTCGAGAGCGAGTTCATGGGCCAGGTGCTCAGCTTCCGGACGGGGTCGACCAAACTCGTCGTCTATCGCTCCGACATGGCCGGCACCAACAAGGCGAATGCGGTCGTCTGGGGTGTCGGCGACGACCTCGAAACGATCGTCGGCGACCTGGCGTCGAAGGGCGTGGTGTTCTAGCATTATGACGACATGGGCCGCAGCGGCGACATTCACGTCCATGGCGACATGAAAACCGCCTGGTTCAAGGACCCCGACGGCAACATCCTGCACATCAACAATATGTAGCCGGACAGCGCAGCGAACAAAAAAGCCCGGCGCAGCGCGCCGGGCCTGTGGGCGACAATCCGTTTGCGTCAGGCGCGGCCCTGCAGTAGCGGCAGGTTCATCGCCTTGTTGTAGTCGATGGTCTGCGCCAGGAAGGCGTCATAGCTTTCGCGCACGCGCTTGACGTCCTCGCTCTGCGCCGTCAGTTCGTCGCGAACCTCTTCCCACGCACCGCGCATCGCGGCAACGACATCGTCAGGGAAGTTGCGGAACATCACGCCGTCCGCCTTCAGCGAGGCGAGCGAGGCCGCGTTGAAATAGTCGAACTGAGCGATCGCGTCGTGGCTGGCCGCAAGCGCTGCCGACTTGCAGATCGCCTGCAGGTCGGGCGACAGCTCGGCCCAGGCGTCGGTGTTGAAGACGATCGCCAGCGCGGCCGACGGCTCGTTATAGGCCGGCAGGTAGCAGTTCTTGGTGACCTTCTGCAGGCCGAAGGCCTGGTCGAGGAACGGCCCGACCCATTCGGCCGCGTCGAGCGCGCCCGACTGCAGCGCCTGGAAGATTTCCGGCGGCGGCATGAGGACGGCATTGACGCCGAGCTTGCGCAGCATCTCGCCGCCGAGGCCGGCGATGCGCATGTTGAGCCCCTTGAGATCGTCGACCGACTTGATCTCGTTCTTGAACCAGCCGCCGCTCTGCGTGTTCGAATTGCCCGAATAGAACGGCTTGAGATTGCGCTGCGCGTAGATGTCGTCCCACAGCTCCTGTCCGCCGCCGAAGCGCAGCCAGGCATAATGCTCGGCCGAGGTCATGCCGAACGGCACCGCGGTGAACCAGTGCAGCGACGGGTTCTTGCCGGCGGCGTAGTAGGGAGGATTGTGGCCGACCGGGATGTTGCCCTGCTGGACCGCATCCTCGACCCCGAACGGCGGCACGAGTTCGCCGCCGCCATAGACCTTGAACGTCAGGCGTCCGTCGGACATCTGGCCGACGAGCTCGGCGAAATTGGTGACGTTGGTGCCGACGCCCGGCGCGTTCTTCGGAAAGCTCGATGCGAGGTTCCACTCGATCTTGCCCTGCGCGACGGCCGGCGCCGCGAGTGCCGCGGCCGCGCCGGCACCGGCGCCGGCCTTCAGGAAAGTCCTGCGTTTCATGATTTTGTCTTTCCTCCTGATCCCTGATGATGGTCCTAGAAAAGCAGTCCCGGCAGCCATGTGGCGATGTCGGGAAAACTGACGATTAGCATGATCGCGACGATCTGTATCGCCACGAAGGGAATGATCGCGCGGTAGATTTCCGCCGTCGAGATCGAACGCGGCGCGACCGAGCGATAGTAGAACAGCGCGAAGCCGAAGGGCGGCGTCAGGAACGAGGTTTGCAGGTTCATCGCGATCAGGATGGCGAACCAGACCGGTGAAAAATCGCTGGCCAGGATCGGCGCGCCCAGAAGCGGCACGACGATGTAGATGATCTCCACCGCCTCGAGGATGAAGCCGAGCAGGAAGATCACGATCATCACGATCACCAGCGCGCCCCATTCGCCGCCGGGAACGGCGTCCATCAACGCGCCGACGATCTCCTCGCCGCCGAAGCCGCGGAAGACAAGCGACAGCATCGACGCCGCAACGACGATGCCGAACACCATGCCCGAGATCTTCAAGGTATCGATGATCGCCGGCAGGAAGATGCCGGCGCGATTGAGCCTGAAGCCCGCCGCCGCCACGCCGGCGCCGAGAAGCAGCGCCGCCGCGGTCGCGAGGATCGCCGTCGCGGATCCGGGCACGGGCGGAAGCTGCCCGGTACTGCGCAATGTGACGAGCAGGAGCGCGGCAAGCCCTGCCCCCAGAACCAGCCCCCGCCCGAGCCTGCTCTTGCCGCCGCAGGACCATGCCGCCAGGAGCACGGCGCCCGCCGCTCCGACGCCGGCGGCTTCGGTCGTGGTCGCGATGCCGCCGAGGATCGAGCCGAGCACCGCGACGATGAGGAGCAGCGGCGGCAGGAAGGTCCCGAGCACGCGCCGCGCTGGAACGGCGACGCGCTCGACCGGAGCGGCCGGTCCCGCCTTGCCCCGCCTCAGCGCGAACAGCACGTACAGGCCATAGAGACCAACGAGCATCAGCCCTGGCAAAAGCGCTCCGGCGAACAGGTCGCCGACCGAGACCGGATCCGGCGCGAAGTTTCCGGCCTTCTGCTGAGCTTCGAGATAGGCGTTGCCGATCTGGTCGCCGAGCAGCACCAGGATGATCGAAGGCGGGATGATCTGGCCGAGCGTGCCACTGGCGCAGATCAGGCCGCTCGAAAGCCGGGGCGAAATGCCGGCGTTCAGCATCGCGGGCAGGCTGACCAGACCGAGCATCACCACGGTCGCGCCGATGATGCCGGTCGAGGCCGCGATCATCGCGCTGAACAGGAGGACGGAAAGCGCAAGGCCCCGCGCCGACGAGCCGAGCATGTCGCGCAGGACGTTGAGCATGTTCTCGGCGAGCCGCGAGCGCTCGAGAACCACGCCCATCAGCACGAACAGCGGCACGGCCATCAACAGGCCGTTGGTCATCACGCCCCACACACGGCTCGGGTAGAAGGCGAGAAACGACAGGTCGAACGCACCGAACAGGCTGGCGACGACCGCCACGACCAGCGGCACGCCGGCGATCGCAAGCATGGCCGGGACGCCGCTCAATATGCCCGCGAACAGACACAGCACCAGAATGCCGAGAAAAACGGCGTGGATCGTCATTCGGCGTCCGCCGGGTCCAGCACCATCGCGATGCCTTGCAGGATCATCAGGACGGCGCCGGCAGGCAGGGCGGTGCGCACGACGAACAGGCCGCCCAGGCCGCCTGTTTCAACAGATCCTTCCAGGATCGACCACGAATAGGCGAGTTCGGGCCACCACGCCCAGACCGCGATGGAAAAGACCGGGATCAGGAACACGACCAGCGCAAGCGCATCCGCCCGGCGCTGGTAGGAGGGCGGGAAGCGCTCCGAAAACACCTCGACACGGACATGGCCTCCCCGGCGCAGGCAGACCGGCAGCGAAAAGATCAGCAGAACCGCGAAGGCATAATTGGCGAGATCCTGCATCTCGATATAGCCGACACCGAAGCAGTAACGCATCACGACGATGGCCAGCACGAGGACGGCCACGCATATGCATGCGATCACGGCAACCGCCGTCGCCACGCGATCGAGCCATTCGCACAGTGCGAGGAAAACACGCACGTCGCGGGACCTCCCTCCGGTTTCGGCCGGACGAGTCGCCCGGGCAGCGCGATGCTATTCAGTCCACGCGGACGTCGCAACGCCCGGACATGGGCACAACCTGCTGCAACTGCCGCTTGAAGTGCATTTTATACAGACTATGCAATCTTCGGTTGTATTGTCTCTCATGCAGGCGAGAGCCTGCTCCTTCCGCTCCAGGGCGGTCGCTCCCCCCTCCCGCCAAACCACCCCCATGGCGGGAGGGGTCAACGGAGAGCCGTCGCTACGGCATCGGTCAAATCAGCACGGTCGCCTGCACTGCGCTTCGACGCCTATCGCGTCCATTTGTCGAGGAAGCGCTCGATCTCCATCGCCTGCATGTCGGGAATGGCCTCGAACAGCGTTTCGAGCGGCCAGTCCCACCAGGCCATCGCCTGCAAGGCCTCGGCAATGGGCGGCGCAAAGCGCATCCTGATCGTCTTCGCCGGCGCGCCGGCGACGATCTCGTAGGCCCCGACATCATGCGTCACAACCGCGTTTGCGCCGACCACCGCGCCGTTGCCGATCCTGACGCCCGGTCTCACCACAGCACCATGGCCAATCCACACGTCGTTGCCGATCGTGACCGCCCGCGACCGGCGTTTCTCGCGATAGCCGGCGTCGACGCCGAGATAGCGGAAATACTCGTTCGGGCGGTAGCTGACCTTGTGCGTGGTGGCCCGGTCGAGCGGATGGTCCAGCGCGTTGATGCGGGTGTTCGCGGCGATCGAGCAGAATTTGCCGACCGTCGTATAGATCGCCTCGGCATGGCGCTCGAAATAGCTGAAGTCGCCGACCGTCACCTCACGCAGGACCACCCGCTCGCCGACCGCCGAATAGCGCCCGAGGCGGCAGGATTTCAGCTCCGCGGTGGAGTGGATGCGCGGCGCGGGATCGGTGAAGCGAAGATCGTCCATCGCCCGGCATTACGCCGGGCGCATGACGGCGGCAAGCCTTGGCCGTTCCGACGGCCTGCGGTTATTCCGGCTTGCCGTTCTTCCACTCGACCTGCTGGCCGTAGAGCGGAACGGTCGAGATCGCCATCTTGGCCGAACCGTCCTGCACCTGGCGCGAATGCGCCAGATAGATCAGCGTATCGTTGGCCTTGTCGTAGATGCGGTTCACGACCTGCTTTTTCCAGATCAGGCTGATGCCCTGCTTGAAGACCTCCTCGCCGTCCTCGCTCATGTCGATCTCGCCGATCTTGATCGGGCCGGTCTGGCGGCAGGCGATGGAGGAATTGGACGGGTCCTCGAACCAGTTGCCCTTCTGGAGCCGGTCGATCACGCTACGGTCGAAATACGAGACGTGACAGGTCACCCCCTCGACCTCCGGATCGTGGATTGCCTCGATCACGATGTCGTTGCCGACCCAGTCGACGCCGACCTTGCCGACTTCTTCCGCGCGTACCGGAAGAAACATCGTGACGAGCATGACGATCGACATGATTGCGATGATGATGCGGGACATTTCCAATCTCCGAAGCCAGCGGGACCTCACAGTTGGGTCCCCGATTGACGGGTTACAAGATGCTGTCGCCCCCGCGCAGCGCGCTTTGCGGCAATGCGTCCCGATTGTTCCGGCGATCTCGAAGGCTTATGATGGTGGCATGAAACAGCCTTCGCTCTCCCATAAACCGGTTCTGGTCGGCACGATCACGCTCGCATTCGCCGCCGCGACCGGCATTGCCTTCGCGACGTGGATGCAGCACGGCGCAGGCATCTTCATGGCGCTGGTCGAATCCGGCCTCGCCTGGTGTTTCTAGGCTCACCGTCGCGACATCCCGAAAAGCAGGCACAACGAAGATGATGCGCTATATCCTCGTCGGCATCCTCGCATTGATGGCGATCGGCGTCGGCTGGCTCACATTCGACTGGTACCGCAGCCAGATGTCAGGCGGTCCCTATGGCGCGCCGTTCACGCTTGTCGACCAGAAGGGCGAGACGATCACCGAACAGGCTTTCCGGGGCCACCCGTCCGCGGTGTTCTTCGGCTTCACGCATTGTCCGGAAGTCTGCCCCACGACGCTGTTCGAACTCGACGGCTGGCTCAAGCAGCTCGGCGACGAGGCCGCGAACGTTGACGCCTATTTCGTCTCGATTGACCCGCAACGTGACACGCCCGACGTGATGGACGCATACGTCTCCAACGTCTCCGACCGCATTGTCGGCATCACCGGCGATCCCGAAAAGGTCGCGGCCATGGCGAAGTCGTTCGGCATCTTCGTGCGCAAGGTAGAGCTCGAGGGCGACGACTACACCATGGACCATACCGCCTCGATCATCCTGCTGGACTCCGGCGGCGGGTTCGCAGGCACGATCGCCTACGGCGAAAATCCCGACAATGCCAAGGCCAAGCTCAAGCGGCTTGCCGGTGGAGCCTGAACCGACGGTGCCGCAGACCCGCCTCAACTTCACCCTTCCCCGCAAAGCGGCCGAGGAAGCCTATCGATTGATGGAAGCGCGCTTCGAGGATGACGGCTATCCGCTGGCGATCCTCGAAAAGGACGAGAAGGCCGCCCTGTTCGAAGTCTCTCTCTATGTCGAGGACGCGGTCGATACCATCGCGGCCGTCGTCGCCGAGCTGGTTCGTCCGATTGCCGCCGATGTCGCCATCGAGCGCGAGTTGCTGCCGGATATCGACTGGGTCGCCCATACGCTAAAGGACCTGACGCCGGTGCGCGCCGGGCGCTTCCTGGTGCATGGATCGCACAATCGCGGCACCGCGCGCGGCGGCGAGATCGCCATCGAGATCGAGGCCGGGCTTGCCTTCGGAACCGGCCACCACGGTACCACCGCCGGGTGCCTGGAGATGATCGGCGACGTGGTAAGGCGCGAGCGCCCGGTCAACGTGCTCGACGTGGGAACCGGCAGCGCGGTGCTGGCGATCGCCATTGCCAGGCTCGCCCGCATAGCCGTGCTGGCGACCGACATCGACCCGATCGCGACCCGCGTCGCCGAACGCAATATCCGACTCAACCACGCGCACGGCCTCGTGCGGGCCGTGACGGCCACGGGCTTCGTCCACCGAGAGATCGCCGCGCGCGCGCCCTACGATCTGATCGTCGCCAACATCCTCGCCCGTCCCCTGATGCGACTTGCGCCCGACATGGCCCGGCACATCGCGCCGGGTGGCTCGATCGTCCTGTCCGGCATCCTCGACGAGCAGCGCGACGCGGTCGTCGCCGCCTATGTCGGCCAGCGGTTCAGGCACGTGAAGACGACCCACCGCGAAGGCTGGGTGACACTCCATCTCAAGCGCTGATCCGGCTTCGCCGGACATGTGAGGGCGCGCCGCATAGACGACGCGGGAGGGCGGAGCGGTCTCACCGTTCTGCGGAAATGAAAAAAGGCGGCCGAAGCCGCCTTTCCTCGAGCGCGCTCGATGCGTCGCGATCAGAAGCCGTAATAGGCTCCGCCGCGGCGGCGCAGCTCTTCACGGTCGTAGCCATGTGCCTTCAGCGTCTCGTCGTCGAGAAGCAGAAGCGCGCCGTTGACGTAGCGGCTGACCTGGCGCGACCGCGCCTCGACCAGCGAATCGAACGCACTGCGGAAAAATCCACTCTTGGAACCCTGTGCCATGTTCGGTCTCCGTAACCTGTTGGAAGAGGTCCTCCACGCCGCAAAAGGTAAGCACGGCTGACCTTTTTCACCAGCCATGATCCTGCATGGCACCTGCCCGATTTTGGGGATGCGGGGCTGGCGCCCCCTTGGCCCGGAACTGCGGCCCCGCAGAAGTGTTTAGGAAGCGGCGAAGACGTTCCCCTGGCATCCGGGATGTTCTACGTTCGCGCCTCACGCCACGGAGACCCCCACAGACCATGTTCCAGTCGTTCGACCCCGCACCCGACGCCGACCAAGGCACCGACCGTCTCGATCGGCTGCGCCGGGAAATGGCGCGACAGGGCGTCGACGGCTTCCTCGTGCCGCGGGCGGATGAACACCAGGGCGAATACGTCCCTGCGCGCGCCGAGCGTCTGCGCTGGCTGACCGGGTTTTCGGGCTCGGCCGGGGTCGCACTGGTGCTGGCGGACCGCGCCCTGCTCTTCGTCGACGGCCGCTATACGCTGCAGGCGCGCGAGCAGGCCGACCCGGCCGCCTGGGAGGTGGAAAGCCTTGTCGACAACCCGCCGCCCATGTGGATGTCGAAGGAACTCGCCGGCGGAACACGCATCGGCTTCGACCCCTGGCTGCACACGCTCGGCGAGGTTGACCGCCTGCGCGCGGCAGCGGCGGCACGCAAGGCGGAGTTGGTTCCGCTGAGCGTCAATCTCGTCGATGCGATATGGGACGACCAGCCCGAACCTCCCCTCGCCCCGGTCGAGATACATGCCGCCGACAATGCCGGCGAGCTCGCGAAGGACAAGATTGCCCGCCTGTCCCGCGCTATCGCGGCGGCCGGCGCAACGCATGCCGTCCTGACCGATCCGTCTTCGCTCGCCTGGACGTTCAACATTCGCGGCGGCGACGTACCGCACACGCCGCTGGCACTCGGCTTCGCGATCGTCGGCGCCGAGGACCGGCCGGTGATCTTCATCGACGAGCGCAAGCTCGGCATCGAGGAGAAGGCCTACCTGACCCAGCTCGCGGACATCGCGGCGCCGGCGGCCCTCGAGCCGCATCTTGCCGAACTGGCCCGGACGGGAGCGCGGATCGCGCTCGACCCGGCACTGGCCGCCGACCGACTGCGCATGATCGTGGAGGCTGCAGGCGCCACGGTCGCGCGCGTCGCGGACCCCGCGCGGCTGCCGCGCGCGACCAAGAACGAGGCCGAAATCGCCGGCACCCGCGCCGCGCATCTGCGCGACGGGGCGGCGATGGTGCGCTACCTGGCATGGCTGGATGGCCAGGAGCCGGGCAGCATCGACGAGATCACCGCCGCGAAACGCCTTGAGGAAATCCGCGCCACAACAGGCGAAAGCCTCCAGATGCCGCTGCGCGATATCTCATTCGACACGATTTCCGGCGCGGGACCGAACGGCGCCATCATCCATTACCGGGTGACGACTACGACCAACCGCAGGCTCGCCAACGGCGACCTGTTCCTGGTCGATTCCGGTGCACAATATCGCGACGGAACCACCGACATCACGCGCACCGTGCCGGTCGGCCAGCCGACCGAAGAGATGCGCCGGCGCTATACGATCGTACTCAAGGGGCTGATCGGCATTTCGCTGCTGCGGTTTCCCGAAGGCACGCGCGGGCTCGACATCGACGCCGTCGCGCGGCTGGCGCACTGGAAGGCCGGCATCGACTACGCGCATGGCACCGGTCACGGCGTCGGCTCCTTCCTGTCCGTGCACGAGGGCCCGCAGCGGATCGCGAAGACGGGGACCGAAAAGCTGCTGCCGGGCATGATCCTGTCCAACGAGCCCGGCTACTACAAGGAAGGCCACTACGGCATCCGCCTGGAAAACCTCGTCCTGGTGACGGAGAAGACCGAGATCGACGGCGGCGACATCGCCATGCACGGCTTCGAGACGCTCACGCTGGCGCCCTTCGACCGTCGCCTGATCGTTGCCGACATGCTGACCCGGGAGGAGCGTGACTGGCTCGACGCCTATCATGCGCGGGTCCGCGAAGAGATCGGCCCGATGCTCGACGGCGAGGTGCTCGGCTGGCTCGATCGGGCCACCGAGGCGCTCTAGACAGGCTTAGAGCGGCAGGTTCCTGAGCACGATCAGCACGAACGCGCCGGCGAGGAACATCGCCGTCATGCCACCGCGAAGCGCGACCAGCCCCGCGACCGCAAGCGCGGCCAGTTCCGCCGGCCCGCCCCCGAACGCGGCCGGTGCGACCAGCGTCGTCAGGACCGCTGCCGGTACGGCGTCGAGTGCCGCCTCGACGCGCGGGTGAATCCGCTCGAAGCGCGACAGGACGAGATGTCCGCCGGCCCGCGCGACATAGGTCAGCACCGCGCCGGCGACGATGATCCACATGTTGACGCTCATCGCGGCGCCTCCACGGCGCGATCGCCTGCCCCGGCCTTGCGGACCGGCGTCATGACGGCGCCGACGATCACGCCGGCCACCGCGCCGATCGAGACGTGCCAAGGCGAGCCGACATAGAGAAAGGCGAGGATCGATGCCACCGAACTGGCCGCCACGATCGGCAGCCAAAGCGGACGTCTGCGAAAACCCATGACCAGGCCGAGAAAGTAGATCGGCAGCAGGAAATCGAGCCCGAACGCATGGGTGTCCGGGATCATCGGCCCGAACAGCGCCCCGACCCACGCATCGGCGATCCAGGCGAGATAGAGCGGCACCGCCATGCCGAAATACCACGCGACCGAAATCTCGCGGCCGGTCTCGGCGCGCCGTTCGGTCTCGGCGAATTGCGGGTCGGTCAGGAAGAAGAACCCGAGCGCCTGCACCGCCCCCCGCCAGTGGCGCGTCAGCCGTCCGGCGGCGGCCGAATAGAGCACATGGCGGAAATTGACCGCGAAGATCGACAGCACGATCAGCCACGGCGCGACCTTCTGGCCAAAGAGCTCGATGCCGACCATCTGGCTGGCGCCGCCGAACACCAGCGCGCTCATGGCGACGGTCTCGAACACCGACAGGCCGTTCTCGACCGCCAGCGCCCCGTAGAGCACACCGAACGGCGCGGACGCGAGCATGACCGGCAGGCATTGCCGCGCGCCGGCGAGCATGTCGGTCAAGGCGGAATCGGAGCGGGAGGCGATCATGTCGGGGTCATACGTCAATGAGACTGACCTGTCCCGCGCAATCGGTTGAGCCACCCATCAACATGATTGAACTCAGCCGCCGATCAGCCGGAACCAACCGTCCTCGTCGATCACCTCGATGCCGAGTTCCGCCGCCTTCTTGAGCTTCGATCCCGCTCCCGGTCCAGCAACGACCAGATCGGTCTTGGCGGAGACCGAACCGGCCGCCTTGGCGCCCAGCCGCTCGGCCATCGCCTTGGCCTCGTCGCGCGACATGCGCTCCAGCCCGCCCGTGAACACGATCGTCTTGCCGGCCACCGGCGACTGCACGTCGCCCACCGGCTCCTCGTCCTGCGGCGTCACCTCCTTGAGGAGATTGTCGACCGCATCGCGGTTGTGCTCCTCGGCGAAGAACTCGACCAATGCCTCGGCCACCACCGCGCCGATCCCGTTGATGCCGACGAGTTCCTGCCATTCCGCATTGCCGGCGTCGCCCTTGCCCTCGGGCATCACCGCCGCCTCGGCGGCCTTGCGCAGCGCCTCGAACGACAGGAAATGACGCGCCAGCCGCTTGGCATTGGTCTCGCCGATATGGCGGATACCGAGCGCGAAGAGGAACCGCGAATGTGCCACGCTGCGGCGCTCGTCGATGGCCGCGAAGAGCTTGCGCACGGACACCGCGCCGAAGCCGTCGATATTCTCCAGCTTGGTCAGCGAGGCCGTTTGCCGCTTCTCCAGCGTGAAGATGTCCGCCGGGGCCCGGACGCTCAACGCCGGATCCTCGTGGTTGAAGAAGAACTCGATCTGCTTTTCGCCGAGCCCTTCGATATCCATCGCGTTGCGCGACACGAAATGGCGGATGCGTTCCACCGCCTGCGCCGGGCAGATGAGACCGCCGGTACAGCGGCGAACCGCCTCGCCCTCCTCGCGGACGGCATGGCTGTCGCAGACCGGGCACCGGACGGGAAACACGTAGGATTGCGAGCCTTTCGGCCGCTTTTCGGGCACGATGTCGAGGATCTGCGGGATCACGTCACCGGCGCGCTGGACGATCACCGTGTCGCCGACGCGGATGTCACGGCCGTCGCGGATCGGCTGCCCGTTGTTGCCGATACCCTTGATGTAGTCCTCATTATGCAGCGTCGCATTGGTGACCACCACGCCGCCGACGGTCACCGGCTCCAGCCGCGCCACCGGCGTCAGCGCTCCGGTGCGCCCGACCTGGATGTCGATCTCCCTGAGGACAGTCGTCGCCTTCTCGGCCGGGAACTTGTGCGCCGTCGCCCAGCGCGGGCTGCGCGAGCGGAAGCCGAGCCGCTCCTGAAGGTCGAGCCGGTCGACCTTGTAGACGACGCCGTCAATGTCATAGGGCAGAGACGCGCGCTTCTCCTCGATCAGCCGGTAGCGCTTAAGCATCGCGTCCAGGGACGCGCAGCGCGCCATGAGCTCGTTGGTGCTGAATCCCCAGCTTTCCAGCCGCTTGACGGCCGCGAACTGCGTCTCGGCCAGCGGCTCCGACGTCTCGCCCCACGCATAGGCAAAGAATTTCAGCGGCCGCGAGCGGGTCACCTCGGGGTTCTTCTGGCGCAGGCTTCCCGCCGCCGAGTTGCGCGGGTTCGCGAAATTCTGGCCGGTCTCGGCCATGCGCTGGTTGAGCGCCATGAAGTCGTCGCGCCGCATATAGACCTCGCCCCGCACCTCGACGATGTCGGGATAATCGCCGTCGAGCGTCTCGGGCACCTCGTCTATGGTCAGGATATTGGCCGTGACGTTCTCGCCGGTCGTGCCGTCGCCGCGCGTCGCCGCCGTCACCAGCCGCCCCTTCTCATAGCGCAGCGACATCGACAGCCCGTCGATCTTGGGCTCGGCCGTGAACACGAGCTCCGCATCTTCGGCGAGGTTCAGGAACCGCCGCACCGAGGCGACGAAATCGGCGACATCCTCGTCGGAGAAGACATTGTCGAGCGACAGCATCGGCTTTGCATGGGTGACGGCGCTGAACGTCTCGGCCGGCGCGGCGCCGACGGACGTCGAAGGCGAATCGCTGCGGACGAGCTCCGGAAAGCGCGCCTCGATCTCCGCATTGCGCCGGCGCAGCGCATCGTACTCGGCGTCCGAGATCGACGGAGCATCCTCCTGGTGGTAGCGCCGGTCGTGCTCGGCGATCTCGGTGGCGAGCCTTGCGAGCTCTTCCGCAGCCTGCTCGGCGGTCAGCGTGTCGACGGGAATCTGCGTGCTGCTCATGGAAGGGATCCGATTGCCAGGACGGCGACGAAACTAGAACCGTTCAGGCGGAATTGGAATCGCCGCGAAGCTGGAACTGCAACCCAATCCGCTCTTCGGCGACATCTGCTGACATCAGGAAGCCGCGGTCGCCGGGTTTTCGCTCAACAGGCGCCGCGCCGCCGCGCGGGCTTCCTCGGTGATCGTCGCGCCGGCAAGCATGCGGGCGATCTCTTCCTGTCGGTCGGAATGCTCGATCGCCGAGATGCCGGTTGCAACGCGATCGGCGCCGCCGGTCTTGGAAATGAGGTAGTGGGTCCGCGCCCGCGCCGCGACCTGCGGCGCGTGGGTGACGGAAAGCACCTGGACCCGCTCCGAAAGCCGCGCCAGACGCTGGCCGATCGCGTCGGCTACCGCGCCGCCCGCCCCGGTATCGATTTCGTCGAAGACCAGCGTCGGGGCCGACCCGCGATCCGCCAGCGCGACCTTGAGCGCCAGAAGGAACCGCGACAGCTCGCCGCCCGACGCGACCTTCATCATCGGCCCCGGCCGCGTACCCGGATTGGTCCGCACCCAGAACTCGATCTCGTCGATGCCATCCTCGCGCCGGTCGTCCGCCTCGCTCGACATCTCGACGATGAACTCGGCCCTTTCGAGCTTCAGAGCCGGCAGTTCGCGCATCACCGCCTCGACCAGCTTCGCCCGCGTCGCATCGCGTTGCCCGGACAGTGTAGCCGCCGCCTCGTCATAGGCATTGCGCGCCGCGACCGCCTCCTGCTCCAGCCCCGCCAGCCGTTCCTCGCCGGCATCGAGATCGGCAAGATCGGCCGCCATCTCGTCGCGCAGCCGTGCCAGATCGTCGACGGAAACGTTGTGCTTGCGCCCCGCGGCCCTGAGCGCGAAGAGCCGCTCCTCACTGCGTTCGAGCTCCTGAGGGTCGAACTCGCTTGCCCGCATCGCCTCCTCGATAGCACCTTGCGCGGCGTCCAGCGACACCAGCGCCTCGTCGAGCGGCTGCACGATCCCGTCGAGCAGGCCCGGCACATCCGCAGCCTTGCGCTCCAGCCGCCGGAGCAGGCTCGAGAGCTGCGGCACCGGCGAATCGGGCCCCGACAGCACGTCCTGCGCGTCGCTGATGTCGGACACGATCTTCTCCGCCCGCATCATTGCCGCGCGCTTTTCAGCCAGTTCGGTCTCCTCGCCCGGCATCGGGTCGAGCTTCGACAGTTCCTCGACCGAGGCGCGCAGATAGTCGGCCTCGCGGGCGGCGGCCTCGACCTTGGCCCGATGGCGGGCAAGGGTCTGTTCGCTGTCACGCCAGCGCCGCCATGCCGCCGCCACCTGCCCAGCGGCCGCGCCATGGCCACCGAAGGCGTCCAGCAGGTTCCGGTGCGACGCCGTGTCGACCAGGGCCCGCTCGTCGTGCTGCCCGTGGATTTCCACCAGCGCGCGGCCAACCTCGCGGATCAGCGCGACGCTGGCCGGCTGGTCGTTGACGAAGACCCGCGTCCGCCCGTCGGCCGACTGCACGCGGCGCAGGATCACGTCGCCCTCATGGTCGATATCGTTCTCGGAAAGCAGCGCACGGACGGGATGGCTTGGCGCCAGGTCGAACACCGCCGTCACCTGCCCCTGCGACGCACCCTGGCGCACCAGCGAGGAATCGCCGCGCGCGCCAAGCGCCAGCGACAGTGAATCAAGGAGAATGGATTTGCCCGCGCCGGTTTCGCCGGTGAGCACCGAAAGGCCGGAGGAGAAGGCTATGTCCAGCCTCTCGATCAGGACGATATCGCGGATCGACAGATGGACGAGCATGAGGCCTGTATAGCCGTCAGCTTCCTGTGATCAAAGCCCCTGCGATGGAAAGCCACGACCCCTTCGTCTCGCGGGGTTCGAGCCCGCCCGACTGGAGCAGCGCATAGGAATCCTTGTACCACTGGCTCTCGGGGTAGTTGTGCCCGAGAACGGCGGCCGCCGTCTGCGCCTCGGATGCCAGGCCCATCGCGTAATACGCCTCGGTCAGGCGCGCCAGCGCCTCCTCGATATGGCGGGTATTGTTGAATTGCTCGACCACGGTGCGGAACCGCTTGATCGAGGCAAGATATTCGCGACGCTCGAGATAGTAGCGGCCGATCTGCATTTCCTTGCCGGCGAGCTGGTCGCGGGCGTAGCGGATTTTGGCCTGAGCATCCTCGACATATTCCGATTCGGGCCAGCGCTCGACCACCGCGTTCATCGCCTCGATGGTGCGGCGCGATTCCTTCTGGTCCTGCGTGACGTCGCGGATCTGGCGCCAGTAGCTCAGTCCGATGATGTACTGCGCATAGGCCGCCTCCTCGCTCGTCGGATAGAGCGAGACGTAGCGCTGCGAGGCGTTGATCGCGTCCTGATAGTTGCCCTGGCGGTAATTGGTGAAGGCGTTCATCACCATCGCCTTGCGGGCATATTCCGAATAGGGATGCTGCCGGTCGAGCGACTGGAACTTCGCCGAGGCCTCCTTGAGGCGGCCGCTTTCGAGGTTGGCGAGGCCCTGGTTGTAGAGCACGTCGGCCGGCTCGATCGTCTCGACATAGGTCGCCAGGTCGATGTCGTCATCGGACGCGCAGCCGGCTGCGAGCAGCGGCAGAAGGATTGCCGGCAGGATCAGTCCTCGCATGCGCGCGACCGCCTTCGACGATGCTGTACGTGTCCAATACATTCTCGGTATCCGCCCCTCCGGCGTAATCAATGGGATCGGCAGGCCGCAGCCTTAAATCAACCGCCCCCGTCCGGCAACGCTATTGCTCCGCAATGGCGCATTTTTGTGGCAGCGTCGCACAATGCGACATGGCGCCGACGGCCGGTCGCAAGCGCCGGTCAGATCATCCAGGGCGCATAGGCCGGGGCGTTCACGGCGATCATCTCGGCACCCCGGTTGCGCTCGCGGCGCTTGGTCTCGACGATCT
Organism: Rhizobiaceae bacterium; assembly: GCA_023953775.1. Lineage (GTDB taxonomy): Bacteria > Pseudomonadota > Alphaproteobacteria > Rhizobiales > Rhizobiaceae > JAMLJD01. The sequence continues at coordinate 42,675 of JAMLJD010000020.1, forward strand.
CGAACGCACTGCGGTCCGACAGCAGGTGGCGCAGCGCCGCCGCGTTCAGCTTGTGGCCGCCGCGATAGGAGCGGAAGCAGCCGATGAAGCGCGCGCCGGCAAGCGCCAGATCGCCCATCGCATCGAGCGTCTTGTGGCGGACGAACTCGTCGGGAAAGCGCAGGCCGTCCATGTTGATGACCTTGTGGTCGTCGCCGATCACAACGGAATTCTCCAGCGACGAGCCGAGTGCGTAGCCGGCGGCCCACAGCCGCTCGACATCCTTCATGAAGCCGAAGGTGCGCGCCCGCGCAATGTCGCGCCGGAAGACGGCGGCGTCCACGTCGGCGGCGAAGGACTGGCGTCCGATCAGCGGCGATTCGAAGTCGATCTCGATCTCGAAACGGGTTCCGTCATAGGGCTGGAATTCCGCCCAGGACGAGCCGTTCTCGATGCGGACGGGCTTGACGACGCGGATATAGCGCCGCTTGACGGCGAGAGCCTCGATGCCGGCCTGGTCGATCGCCTCGACGAACGCCTCGGCGCTGCCGTCCAGGATCGGCACTTCGTTGCCGTCGATTTCGATGGATACGTTGTCGATGGCGAGCGCAAACAGTGCAGCCATCAGATGCTCGACCGTCGCGACATGCGCGCCGGCCGGCGATCCGAGAACGGTGCACAGGTCGGTCGCCCCGACCTCGGACGCCAGTGCCCGGATTTCGGCGCCGTCATGTGCGGCATCGATCTTCTGGAACACCACCCCGGTGTCGGGATCGGCGGGATTGAGGTGGATCGTTACGGATTTTCCGGAATGCACGCCGACGCCGGACAGCGATACGCGTGACTTCAGTGTCGTCTGATAATCGTGCAACTCGATCCCCATCGGCCCATCCGCAATTGCCCGCTGCGTCGTATGAAACACATCGCGCGGGTTCTTGTTCTCCAAAGGCGGTGCGTGTCCCCGAAATCCCCAGCCTTCCGGTATTCTCGCCGCGGAAGATAATCTCCCGGCGGAGAGTCTCCAAATCACGCTTTCTTACCCTGTGTAACGCCGCCTCTGCATTGAGACTTGAATCTAACCCGATGATTTTGCTTCGCTTCTCATGACGACGGGCGAGCCGTCGCCGGCCCGCCCGTAATCTTGTGTAACATCTCGTTAACGGTCAGTTCGCCTGACGCCGCAGGAACGCGGGAATCTCGAGCTGATCGTCGTCCTGCGCCGACGGCTGCTGCGGCACGAGACGGCCATGGTCGTCGAGCTGGCCGCGGCGCGGTGCGTAGAGCTGCGGGTCCTGGCTGCCGAGGCGACGGGCCTCCGGCGCCGGCTGCCGCAGCTTCGGCTCGCGCGGCTGCGCGGGCTCCAGACGGGCCGCCTCTTCCTCGCGGCGCGACAGGCCGTTGGTGAGACGCTTGAGCAGCCCCATGGGACCGCGGTCGTCGTGGTCGGGCGCAACGGAGGCACGCGATTCCATCTCCGCCTTCACCACCGGCGGAAAGTCCTCCACCCGCGGCATGCGCGGCTCGGGCTGTTCGACATGGGCCGGCTGCTGCGGAGCGGCAGCACGGAGCGGCGCGACATTTCCCGCCGGCTGCTGGAACAGGCGGCTTTGCGGACGGAACTCCTCTTCGCGCGGCTGCGGCGCACGAGCGGCGAGCGACGCTGCGTTCTGTTCGGCATCGCGGATCGCTTCGGCAACGGGATCGGCGCGGCGCGGCGCTTCCGCAACCGGCTGCGGCGCCGGCTGTGGTGCGGGCTGGGCGACCGGGCGGGCCTCGACGGCCTCGGCCGGCTTGGCGATCGGCTTCGGCATCGGGCGCGGATTGACCGGGGCGCCGACTTCCGCCGCCACCTTGTCGATGCCGGTGGCGACGACCGAGACGCGGATCACGCCTTCCAGTTCCTCGTCGAAGGTGGCGCCCAGGATGATGTTGGCTTCCTGGTCGACTTCCTCGCGGATGCGGGTCGCCGCCTCGTCGACCTCGAACAGGGTCAGGTCGCGGCCGCCGGTGATCGAGATCAGCAGGCCCCGGGCACCCTTCATCGAGGTCTCGTCGAGCAGCGGATTGGCGATCGCGGCCTCGGCGGCGGCCATCGCCCTGCCCTCGCCGGAGGCCTCGCCGGTGCCCATCATCGCCTTGCCCATCTCGCGCATGACGGAGCGGACGTCGGCGAAGTCGAGGTTGATCAGGCCTTCCTTGACCATCAGGTCGGTGATGCAGGCGACGCCGGAATAGAGCACCTGGTCAGCCATCGCGAAGGCGTCGGCGAAGGTGGTCTTGTCATTGGCGACGCGGAACAGGTTCTGGTTCGGAATGACGATCAGCGTGTCGACGCTTTTCTGCAGCTCCTCGATGCCGAGATCCGCCGTCTTCATGCGGCGCTGGCCCTCGAAGTGGAACGGCTTGGTGACGACGCCGACGGTCAGGATGCCCTTCTCGCGCGCAGCGCGGGCCACGACCGGGGCGGCACCGGTCCCGGTGCCGCCGCCCATGCCGGCGGTGACGAAGCACATATGGGTGTTGGACAGGTGGTCGACGATCTCGTCGATGCACTCCTCGGCAGCGGCGCGGCCGACCTCAGGCTGCGACCCTGCCCCGAGGCCCTCGGTGACATGCGCGCCGAGCTGGATCAGGCGTTCGGCCTTGGACATGGTCAGCGCCTGCGCGTCGGTATTGGCGACGACGAACTCGACGCCCCGCAAGCCGGCGGTGATCATGTTGTTGACGGCATTGCCGCCGCCGCCGCCCACGCCGAACACGGTGATCCTGGGCTTCAGCTCGGTAATGTCCGGCTTCTGCAGATTGATGGTCATGGCCTCGTCCTTTTCGCCTTTCCTGCCGCTTCGCCGCTGCGGCCGCCTGTGGGGCTATCCCCCTGGATTCAAAAACTTTCCCGGAACCACTGGGTTACTCTGTGGAACGACCCGCCCGTCCCCGTGGCACGTGCTCCGAAAGCGCCCGCCGAGCGCCGGCTCTCGAAGCCGGCAACCTGCGGATAGATCATCAGTCCGACGGGGGCGGAGAAGGCCGGCCCCTTCGCGGCCTCGGGCAGCCCGGCAATGCCGAGCGGCCTGCCGATGCGGACATTGCGTCCGAGAATGCGCCGCGCCGCCTCGCCGAGCCCGGTGAGCTGGCTGGCGCCCCCGGTCAGCACGACGCGCTTGCCGACGACATTGCCGTAGCCGGACTGGTTGAGCTTGTCGCGCACGATCTCGAGCGTCTCCTCGACGCGCGCGCGAATGATCCGGGTCATCACCGCGCGCGGCACCTGAAGCGGCACCTCCGCGTCGTCCGAACCGATCGGCTGGACCGACACGATGTCGCGCTCGTCGCCGCTCGCCGTCAGCGCCGAGCCGTGCATGACCTTGAGACGCTCCGCATGTTCCATGCGGGTCGACAGTCCGCGCGCCAGATCCATGGTCACATGGTTGCCGCCCACCGGAATGGAATCGGCGTGAACGAATTTCCCGTTGGCGAACACCGCCATCGTCGTGGTGCCGCCGCCCATGTCGATGCAGGCCGCGCCCATCTCGGTCTCATCCTCGATCAGCGCCGCAAGACCGCTCGCATAGGGGGTAGCGACCATGCGCTCGACCGACAGATGCGCGCGGTTGACGCAAAGCTCGAGATTGCGCAGCGGCGCCGCGTCTGCCGTCAGCACGTGCATGTCGACGCCGAGAAGCTCGCCGACCATGCCGCGCGGATCGCGCACGCCGCGCTCGGTGTCGAGCGAAAAGCCGACCGGCAGAGAATGAAGCACCTCGCGTTCGGCACGCAACGCCTGCTTGGCGCCGGCGCCCAGCACGCGCTTGATGTCCGCGTCGTCGACCGCGTGGCCGCCGAGCTCGATCGAGGCGGAGCTGACCTTGCTGCGGATCCGGCCGGCAGAGACGCTGATCAGCAGCGATTCCACGGTCAGCCCGGACATCCGCTCGGCCGCATCGACCGCCAGCCTGATCGCCTGCTCGGCGAGCGCCAGGTCGACGATGACGCCGGATTTCACGCCGCGCGACTTCTGGTGGCCGATGCCCATCACCTGGATCTGATGGGTACGCCCGCGCAGCACCTCGCTCGGCGCGCAAGGCTTCAGCCGCGCGATGATGCAGCACACCTTGCTCGAACCGATATCCAGAACCGTGATGATGCCGGACTTGCGCGCACCGCCATTTCCGCCGAGCCAGCTCATATCCGCCGCCCCGCCTTGCGCTTGGAATCGAGACGATCCTCGATCATCGAGGCGCGATGGGTCGCGGCCTCCGGCGTAAGCTTGACCACCAGACGATCCGGCAGGCGAAGGTCGACCACCAGCACGTCGCGCGACAGGATGTCGTAGGCGTCGTCGAGTTCGGCCACTTCGGCAAGCGCCTCGTCCTCGCGTCCCTCCGGCAGGCGCAGCGTCACGCCGTTTTCAAGCCGGACATCCCAGCGCCTCTCGCCGATGCGCATATATCCGACGGCGCGCGAGGCAATGCCGGGAAACTGCGCCATCCGGTCGACAAGCGCGCCGGCTTCGCGCGCCGCGCCCATGCCCACGACCAGCGGCAGCGCCGCGTGGCGCTGGCTGGTGAACGGCGCGATGATCGATCCGTCCTTTTCGACGACGGTGAGCTGGCTGCCGTGCTGCCAGATCGCGAATGGCTTGCGCTCGGTGATCTTCACGTCGATCCGGTCGGGATAAACCTTCTGCACCGAAGCGCTTTCAACCCAGGGCAGGCCCGCGATGCGCGCACGCGCCGCCTCGGCATCGAAGCCGATCAGCGAGGTCCAGCCGTCGAGCCCGATCTGCTGGATGATGTCGATCTCCGACGTCTCCACATTGCCGGAGACGCGGATGTCGCTCATCGCGAAGCCGCTGCGCGCGGTAAAGGCCTGCACGACGGTCGAGGTGTGGCCGCCGACGATCATGCCGTAGACGCCGGTGATGGCGAAAAACCCCGCGGTCAGCGCGGTCGCCGCGTAGCGCGGAGCCTCGACCTCGCCCGACAGAAGGTGGCGGAAGGCACGCGCCGGGCGGCGAAGCCAGCGCGGCAGGACGAGCGCTCCGTCCGGCGCCGCGGCGCGGCTGGACAGGCCCAACCGGGACAAGAGCCCCCTTCGCGCACTCAACGCAGACACGATGCGTCCTCCACCATCCAACTCAGAAACTCACCGAATTCATGCCCCGCATGGGCAGCGATCTCCGGCACCAGCGATGTCGGCGTCATCCCAGGCTGGGTGTTGACTTCGAGCCAGATCAGCTCGCCATTCTCGGAATGGCGGTCGTCGTAACGGAAGTCCGACCGGGACACGCCCCGGCAACCGATCGCTTGGTGCGCCTTAAGGGCCAGTGTCTGTATTTTTTGGTAAATATTCGGTGAAATTTTTGCCGGGCATTCGTGTTTTGAGCCGCCGGCGACGTATTTCGAGTCGTAATCGTAGAAGGCATGCCCCTGCGGGATGATCTCGGTCACGCCGAGCGCGACGTCGCCCATCACGGCGCATGTCAGCTCGCGGCCGTAGACGTAGCGTTCGACCATGACCGTCTCGCCATATCGCCAGTCCTCGGACGAGATGATCTGCGGCGGATGCGACTGGTCCTCCTTGACGATGACGACGCCGAAGCTCGACCCCTCATTGATCGGCTTGACCACATAGGGCGGCTTCATCGGGTGATCGGCGCCGATCTTGAAACGATTGACGACACGGGAGTTGGCGATCGGGATCCCCGCCGCCTTGGCGACCGTCTTGGCCAGTTCCTTGTGCATGGCGAGCGCCGAAGCCAGCACCCCAGAATGGGTGTAGGGGATCGAGAGATATTCCAGGATGCCCTGTATGGTGCCATCCTCTCCGAACGGGCCGTGCAACGCGTTGAAGGCGACGTCGGGCCTGAGGTCGGCAAGCACCCTGGCAATGTCGCGATCAACGTCGACGCGCGTGACGCGGTAGCCGGCCTCTTCGAGCGCATCCGCACAGGGCGCGCCCGACGCCAGCGACACCGGTCGCTCCGACGAGAATCCGCCCATGAGAACGGCTACGTGCTTTCTTGCCATGCCCGGCATTCCCCTCTCCGTCGGGCCGCAGTGACGTTCGCCGATTCAGAGTCCGAGTCCCATCGCGTGGCGACCGCCAGACGCAACGCGGGAAACGCGGTCTCGACTCAAATCAGGAAACGAATCTGACCCAAAGAATCAGAGGTTTGATTCCGTGGCAAGGCCCGGAGATTCCTTGCGATTCACTTTTTTCCGCTTTTCGCGAATTGTGACCGGATCGGCACGCAAAGACGTCCGCTCAGAGCATCTGGCCGAGGAATTCGTCGATCTCGCGACCCGGCTTGAACTCACCGATGCGCTTGATCTCCCAGTGCAGCTTTATGCCTGACGTCTCAAGCACGCGTGCGCGCACCGTCTCGCCGAGATATTCGAGATCGAAGCCGGTCGCGCTTCCGGTGTTGATCATGAAGTTGCAGTGCATCGGCGACATCTGCGCGCCGCCGATCATCAGTCCGCGGCAGCCCGCCTTGTCGATTTCCTTCCAGGCCGACGTGCCCTCGGGGTTCTTGAAGGTGGAACCGCCGGTCTTCTCGCGGATCGGCTGCACGGTCTCGCGATGATGCTGGACCTCGTCCATGGCAGCCCGGATCGCCGCCGGGTCCTCGCGGTAGCCTTCCATGACGGCCGATGTGAAGATCAGTTCACCCGCGGCCGACGAATGGCGATAGGCATAGCCCATGTCGGCGTTCGACAGGACGTGAAGCTCGCCCTGGCGGTCGATCGCACGCACTTCGACGACGCGCTCGCGCGTCTCGACGCCGTTGGCGCCGGCATTCATGCGCAGCGCGCCGCCGATGCCACCCGGAATGCCGTGGTAGAAGTGGAAGCCGCCGATGCCGCCCTCGAGCGCGGCCGCCGCCACACGCTTGTCCGGCGTCGCCGCCCCGACGCGCAGCCGCGTGTCGCCGATGCGCTCGGCCTCGCCGAACCCCTTGGCCGAAAGCCGCACCACGAAGCCACGGATACCGCCCTCGCGCACCAGAAGGTTCGAGCCGATGCCGACCGGCATTACCGGGACGTCGGCGGGCACCACCTTCAGGAAGGCGGCGAGATCATCCTCGTCCGCTGGCTGGAACAGCGCGTCGGCCACCCCGCCTGCGCGGAACCAGGTGATCTTGTCCATCGCGGCATCCGGGGTCAGCCGGCCGCGGATCGAGGCGAGCGGCTCTCTAAGCCGCTCCAGCAGGTCGCCGCCCTTGCTCATTCGGCAGCCGCCTTGCCAGCGAGTTCGTCCGGCAGCGCATAGGCCCATTGCGTGATGTTGCCGGCGCCGAGAAACACGACGAAGTCACCCGGCCTGGCGATCTCGCGCACCAGCGGCGCAATCTCGTTCGGCCCTTCGATGGTGCGGGCGTCGCGGTGGCCGCCAGCCTTCATCCGCGACACCAGCACATCCGAGGAAACGCCGTCGATCGGATCCTCGCCGGCGGCGTAGACCGGCGCCATCAACACCGTATCCGCATCGTTGAAGCAGGCCGAGAAGTCGCCCATCAGATCGCGCAGGCGCGTGTAGCGGTGCGGCTGGGCGATCGCGATGACCCTTCCCTTGCAGGAATCGCGCGCCGCGCTCAGCACGGCACGGATCTCGACCGGGTGATGGCCGTAATCATCGTAAATGTGGACGCCGTTCCAGCTTCCGGTCTGCGTGAACCGTCGCTTGACCCCGCCGAAGGACGACAGGCCCTTGCGGATGTCGTCCGGCGTCATGCCCAGCTCGTGCGCGACGACGATCGCGGCGACCGCGTTGGAGACGTTGTGCCGGCCGGCCATCGGCAGGCGCAGGCCGTCGATCCGTGTTTTCGTCGGCGACTTGCGGTCATGGATCACGACGTCGAAGACCGAGATCGTCCCCTCCATGTGATGGCGCTCGAAGCGCACGTCGGCCTGCGGGTTCTCACCATAGGTGACGACACGCCTGTCCTCGATGCGGCCGACCAGCGCCTGCACCTCGGGATGATCGATGCACATCACGCCGAAACCGTAGAACGGAACGTTCTCGACGAAACTCGCGAAAGCCTCGCGGACCTTGTCGAAGGAGCCGTAATGGTCGAGATGCTCCGGATCGATATTGGTGACGACGGCGATGTCAGCCGGCAGCTTGAGGAAGGTGCCGTCGCTCTCGTCGGCTTCCACCACCATCCACTCGCCCTCGCCCATGCGCGCATTGGTGCCGTAGGCGTTGATGATGCCGCCATTGATGACGGTCGGATCGAGCCCGCCGGCCTCGAGCAGCGTCGCCACCATCGACGTCGTCGTGGTCTTGCCATGGGTTCCGCCGATCGCGATTGCCTGGCGAAAGCGCATCAGCTCGGCCAGCATCTCGGCACGCCGCACGATCGGCAGGTGCCGTTCCCGCGCCGCGGCAAGCTCGGGGTTCGATTTGCGGATCGCGGTCGACACCACGACGACTTCCGCATCGCCGAGATTTTCGGCCTTGTGGCCGACGAAGACCTGGATGCCTTTCTCGCGCAGCCGCTGCACATTGGCGCTCTCGGCCTGGTCGGAGCCCTGGACCTTGTAGCCGAGATTGTGCAGGACCTCGGCGATACCGCTCATGCCGATGCCGCCAATGCCGATGAAATGAACAAGGCCGATGGTCTGCGGCATCTTCATGGCCGCGCTCCCTTCCTGAAGTCGTCTGCTGATCGACCCGAGGCAATAACCTCTGTCAGATCGGCAAGCAACATGGCCGCATCCGGCTTTCCCGCTGCCCTGGCCGCCTTCGCCATCGCGCCGAGCCGACCGGGGTCGCTCATCAATGCGGCCAGCAGTTCGGCGATCTTGTGCCGCGTCATCGTCGATTGCGGATGAACCTCGGCCCCGCCGGCGGCTGCCAGCGCCGCCGCGTTCGCGGCCTGGTCGTGATCGAGCGCATAGGGATATGGCACCAGCAATGCCGGCCGGCCGATCGCGGCAATCTCCGACACGGTCGAGGCGCCCGAGCGCGAGATCACCAGATGGGCTTTCGCCATGCGCTGCGCCAGATCGGTGAAGAACGGAGCGATTTCGGCATCGACGCCCGCCGCCTCGTATCCGTCCCTGGCGATCGCCTCGTCTTCCGCGCGGGCCTGCTGGACGATATCGAGCCGCGACCGGAGCGCGTCGGGCAGTGCCGCGACCGCGGCCGGCATGGCTTCGGAGAAGAACTGCGCGCCCTGGCTGCCGCCGAACACCAGAAGCTGGAACCGGCCGTTTCGCGCCGGCGGCTCGTAGGCCACAGCGGCCGCGTCGATCACCGCCGGGCGCAGCGGGTTGCCGGTGGTGACCGTCTTTGCGCCGAACGGCCCGCTCTCGTCCAGAAACCCGCCCGCGATCGCCGTCACGCGCGACGCGAGCGCCTTGTTGGCGCGGCCCATCACGGCGTTCTGCTCGTGGATGATCGTCGGGATCCCGCGGCGCGTCGCGGCGAACAGGGGCGGCAGCGTCGGATAGCCGCCGAAGCCGACGACAACGGACGGCTTCAGCCGTGCCAGCAGCGTCGAGGATTGCCGGAAGCCGCGCCACAGCGCTGCGAAGGTGCGGGCGAGCGCTATCGGGTTGCGTGATCCTATCGTCGCCGAGGCGATCTGGTGAACCTCGCCCGGGAAACCCGAGGCGTAGCGCGCAGCGCGGTCGTCGGTCGCAAGATGGACCGTCCAGCCGCGCGCGATCAGGGCGTGGGCGAGCGCTTCGGCCGGAAACAGGTGGCCACCGGTGCCGCCGGCGGCAAGCAGGATCGACTTGCCGGCCATCTATTCCGCGGGCACCGTCTGCGAGCTGGAGCTGTAGCCGGTCTTGAGCCGCTTCTCGGGCTTGCTGCGGCTGAGCGCCAGCACGAAGCCCATCGACAGCGCGGTGGCGATCAGCGACGACCCGCCATAGGAGATGAACGGCAGCGTCATCCCCTTCGCCGGCAGTAGCTGCAGGTTGACGCCGATATTGATGATCGACTGGAAGCCGAACAGGATGACCAGCCCGCCGATCGCGTAGCGGGTGAAATCGTCACGCTCCCTGAGCGCGATGCTCAGGCCGCGCAGCACCACGAAGGCGAAGATCGCCAGGATCACGAAGCACAGCACGATGCCGAATTCCTCGCCGGCGACCGCGAAGACGAAGTCGGTGTGGCTGTCCGGCAGCACGCGCTTCACCGTCCCCTCGCCGGGACCCTGACCGAACCAGCCGCCTCTCAGAAGCGCCTCGCGCCCCATGTCGACCTGGAACGTATCGCCTTCGCCGCTGATGAAGCGGTCGATGCGCTCGGCGACATGGGGAAACACCGTGTAGGCCATGAGCGCCAGGCCGGCGGCGGCAGCCGCGAGAAGGCCGATCCACATCCACGGCAGGCCGGCCATGAAGAACATCGCGCCCCAGGTGCCGATGACGAGCATGGTCTGCCCGACGTCTGGCTGCGCGACCAGAAGGGCGACCACCAGCCCGAGCAGGATCATCGCGAACAGATTGCCCGGAATCTCCGGCTGGCGCGCGTTCTGCGAGAACAGCCAGGCGCAGATCACGACGAAGGCTGGCTTGAGATATTCCGAAGGCTGCACAGAAACGCCGAGGATGTGCAGCCAGCGGCGCGAGCCCTTCACCTCCATGCCGATGTAGAGAACCGCCACCATGAGCACCAGCGCGCCGACCAGCGTCACCAGCGCCAGCCGCCTCACCTGCCTGTCGTCGAGGAAGGACACGCCGAGCATCACGCCGAGCGCGGGGATCATGAAGACGATCTGCCGGGTGACGAAATGGAAGCTGTCGAGGCCGATGCGCTCGGCAACCGCCGGGCTTGCCGCGAAGGACAGCAATATGCCGAGCCCCATGAGGCCGAGGAAGGCGGCGAGGAACCAGCGGTCGATCGTCCACCACCAGTTTGCGATCATGCCACGGTCGGTACGGCTGGCCATCAGCGCTTTCCTCCGATCAATTCGACATCGCCGAGCTCGGACACGATTGTCCGGAAGGCGTCGCCGCGCACTTCGAAATTCCTGAACTGGTCGAAGCTCGCGCAGGCTGGAGATAACAGCACCACGCTTTCGTGGGCCTTGTCGCGCCGCGCATCGCGCGCGGCATGCGCCACGGCCGCCGGCAGCGTGTCCGAGATTTCATAGGGCACGTCATCGCCCAACGTGGCGGCGAACAGCGGCGCCGCCTCGCCGATGAGGTAGGCGCGCGCGATCCGCGGGAACAGCTCGCGCAGCGGCTCGATCCCGCCCTTCTTGGGCAGTCCGCCGGCGATCCAGTAGATGTTCTCGAAGCTCGACAGCGCCGGCGCGGCGGCCTCCGCGTTGGTCGCCTTGGAATCGTTGACGAACAGGACGGCGCCGCTGCGACCGACCTGCTCCATGCGGTGCGCCAGGCCGGGAAAGCCGGCGAACCCCGCCTGAACCTCGTCCGGCGTCAGCCCGGTTTCCAGGCATGCCGCAAGCGCGGCAAGCGCGTTCTGCGCGTTGTGCCGGCCGCGCAGCGATCCGATGCCGGCGACGTCGGCCAGAGCCTCGGTCCTGCCGCCGCGGGCGCGCATCAGCAGCGTCCCCTCGGCGTGATAGCCGTCCGAAAGCTCCGTCTCGGCGGAAATGCGCACCACCGTCTTTCCGGCGGCCTCGTGCCTGTCCGCGATCGCCCGGCACCACGGATCGTCGACGCCGACGATGGCGATATCGCTGCCGCGCACCAGCCGCTCCTTGACCTCGGCGTAGTGCTCCATGGTGCGGTGGCGGTCGAGGTGATCCGGCGTGAGGTTGAGCAGGATACCGACGCTCGGATGGATCGAGGGTGCAAGGTCGATCTGGTAGGAGGAGCACTCGACGACATAGTGCCGCAACGGCTCCGGCGAATCGAGCGTCAGCACGGCGCGGCCGATATTGCCGCCCATCTGCGTGTCGCGTCCGGCCGCCGCCAGCACATGCGACAGAAGCGCGGTGGTCGTCGACTTGCCGTTGGTGCCGGTGATGGCGATGAACGGCGCGGCAGGAGCGCGCGCCGCACGCTCGCGCCCGAAAAGCTCGACATCGCCGATGATTTCGACGCCGGCCTTGTGCGCGAGGTCGACAGTCCAGTGCGGCTTCGGATCGGTCAGCGGAACGCCCGGCGACAGCACGAAGCTGGAAAAGCCGGACCAGTCGGCATCGCGCAGGTCACCGACCGCTACGCTTTCGCGCATTGCGGCCTCGACGCTGTCGGGATTGTCGTCCCACGCCACCACGGTCGCGCCGCCTGCCACGAGCGCGCGGGCCGTGGCGATGCCCGAGCCGCCGAGCCCGAACAGCGCGACCTTGCGGCCTCTGGCTGTGGCGACCGGGATCATGGCTATCTGAGCTTCAGCGTCGAGAGGCCGACCAGCGCCAGGATCACCGCGATGATCCAGAAGCGGATCACCACCTGGCTTTCCGTCCAGCCCAGCTTCTCGAAATGATGGTGGATCGGCGCCATCAGGAACACCCGGCGGCCGGTCAGCTTGAACACGGTGACCTGGATGATCACCGACAACGCCTCGACGACGAACAGACCACCGATGATGGCAAGCACGATCTCGTGCTTGGTCGCAACCGCGACCGTGCCGATGAGCCCGCCGAGCGACAGCGAGCCCGTATCGCCCATGAAGATCGCGGCCGGCGGCGCGTTGAACCAGAGGAAGCCGAGCCCGGCCCCGATGACGGCACCGAGGATCACGGCCAGCTCGCCAGTGCCGGGCACGAAATGGATCTGCAGGTAGTCCGCGAAGATAGCATTGCCCGACAGATAGGCGATGGCGCCGAACGAGGCGGCGGCGACCATGACGGGAACGATCGCCAGCCCGTCGAGGCCGTCAGTCAGATTGACCGCGTTGCCGGCGCCGACGATCACGAATGCCGCAATCGGGATGAAGAAGATTCCGAGGTTGAGGAGCACGTCCTTGAAGAACGGAAAGGTCAGTGACGAGGAGAACGGTTCCTCGCCGGCATTGACGATGAACCAGCCGGCGGCAAGCGCGATCACGAACTCGGCCGCGAGCCTCAGCTTGCCCGAAAAGCCGAGATGCGTCTGCTTCGTCACCTTGAGATAATCGTCGTAGAAGCCGATCGCCCCGAACGACAGCGTCACCAGCAGCACCGCCCAGACATAGACGCTCGACAGGTTCGCCCACAGCAGCGACGAGCCGATGATGCCGGTCAGGATCATCAGGCCGCCCATCGTCGGCGTTCCCGCCTTCTTGAAGTGGGTCTGCGGCCCGTCGGCGCGGATCGGCTGCCCCCGCCCCTGCCGGATGCGCAGCGAATTGATGATCATCGGCCCGAACATGAACACCAGCAGCGCCGAGGTGATCAGCGCCCCGCCGGTCCGGAAGGTGATGTAGCGAAAGACGTTGAAAGCGGCGATCTGGTCGGCAAAGCCGACGAGCAGCATCAGCATGGAGTTCCCCCTTCCATCTTAGCCCCTCTCATCGGCGCACCTGGGCGGCCGGAAACTTCTCCGTGACGGCCTCCACGAGCCGGGAAAACCCGACGCCGTTCGAAGACTTGATCATCACCGTGTCGCCGCCCTTCAGCATCTTGAGAAGAAGCGGTTTCAACGCGTCGGTGTCCTCACGATATTCGCTGCTGATCGCCGGCGGCAGCGCGGCGGCGAGCGCCGCCGTTTCCTTGCCGGCCAGAAGCACGATATCGGGCTCTGCCGCGACGACGTTCTGCGCCAGCGCGGTATGGAACTTCGCCGAATGCTGGCCAAGCTCCAGCATGTCGCCGAGCACGGCGATACGCCGCGCCTTCTCGCCCTTCGGCGCGGAGGCCAGCAGTTCCAGCGCCGCCTTCATCGACACCGGGTTGGCGTTGTAGCTCTCGTCGATCAGGACGATCTCGCCATCCTTGTGGGCAAGCACGTGACGCTTGCCGCGGCCGCGTTCGGCCGTGAAACCGGCGAGCGCGGACGCCGCCTTGGCGACGTCGGCGCCGGCGAGCTTTGCCGTGCCGAGCACGGCAAGCGCGTTCTGCACGATATGCCGGCCGGGCGCGCCGATACGCCCCGACACCTCCTTGCCGGCGATGCGGGCGATGAAATCCGAATGGTCGCCGGCGAGATCGCAGCTCAGCAGCTTGAAATTGGCGCGGGCATTGGCGCCAAAACCGTGGATGTTGGCGATTCCGGCTGACTTGGCGGCGGTCTCGAGCAGTTTCCAGCGCGGATCGTCGCGGTTCACGACGGCGTGGCCGCCGGGCTCGACGCCCTCGAATATCTCCGCCTTGGCCTGCGCGATTTCCTCCAGGCTCTTGAAATGGCCAAGATGCGCAGGCGCGATCAGCGTGATGATCGCGACATGCGGCCTGACCAGCTTGACCAGTGGCCGGATCTCGCCCGGATGGTTCATACCGATCTCGAACACGGCGAAATCGCTGTCGGCGGGAAGACGCGCCAGCGTCAGCGGCACACCCCAGTGATTGTTGAACGACTTGTCGGCGGCGTGCACCTTGCCGGCCGCGCCGAGCGCGACCCGCAGCATCTCCTTGGTCGTCGTCTTGCCGGCCGAGCCGGTGACCGCGATGATCTTCGCCTTGCTGCGCTTGCGGGCGGCGGCACCGACCTTTTCGAGCGCCTTGAGCACGTCGGCGACCACGATCATCGGCATGCTCAGCCGGCCGAGCGAGGGCAGCTTCTCTTCCGCCACGACCATCAGCCCGGCACCGGCCGCCATCGCCGCGGTCGCGAATTTATGGCCGTCGAAGCGGTCGCCCTTGATGGCGAAGAATGCATCGCCCGGCTCAAGCGTGCGCGTGTCGATCGAGATGCCGCCGATCGTCTCCGGCAGCTTGCCCAGCGGGCGGCCTCCGGTCGCTGCGACCAGCGCCTGCGTGTCCCACAGCGCCGTCATGCGGCCCGCTCCGCGATCGCCTTGCGCACCTCTTCGTGGTCCGAGAACGGAAACGTTTCGGTGCCGACGGTCTGGCCTTCCTCGTGACCCTTTCCGGCGACGATGAGCGTATCCCCGGGCGCCAGCGCCGCCACGGCCTCGCGGATCGCCTGGCGCCGGTCGCCGATCTCCAGTGCGCCCGGTGCCGCGGCCATCACCTCGGCGCGGATGGCGGCGGGGTCCTCGGTGCGCGGATTGTCGTCGGTCACGATCGTGACGTCGGCAAGCCGGGTCGCGATCTCGCCCATTATCGGCCGCTTGCCGCGATCCCGGTCGCCGCCGCAGCCGAACACCACCACGACCCTGCCGGTCGTGAACGGCCGCACCGATGTCAGCACGTTTTCAAGCGCCTCGGGCTTGTGGGCATAGTCGACATAGACCGGCGCCCCGTTCGGTGCGGTACCGACGAGTTCGAGCCGTCCCGAAGCGCCTTTCAGCCGTTCGAGGGCCGCGAAGGCGGTATCGGGATCGACGCCGGTCGAGAGCGCCAGCCCGGCCGCGACGAGCGCGTTCGATATCTGGAAATCGCCGGCGAGCGGCAGGTCGATCTCGCGGATCGTGCCGTCGAAGGAGAGTTCGGCGCGCTGCCGATGGCGCTCGTGCTCGGTCCGCTTCAGGCAGATGAAGTCGCCCTTGCGGCCGACTGTGCGGACGTGGAGACCCGCATCTGCCGCGACCTCGATCGTCGGCTGCGACCACGCATCGTCGGCGAAGATGACGGCTGGCGCACCCTTGCCGAGAAGATCGCGGAACAACCGCATCTTGGCGCGGTGATAGTCCTCGATGTCGGGGTGGTAGTCGAGGTGATCGCGCCCGAGATTGGTGAAGCCGCCCGCCGCCAGCTTCACCCCGTCCAGCCGGTGCTGGTCGAGGCCGTGGCTTGACGCCTCCATCGACGCATGGGTGACGCCGCCATCGGCAAGCTCGGCGAGCAGTCGGTGCAGCGACACCGGGTCCGGCGTCGTCAGCGAACCATATTCGCTGCGGCCGGGCGCTACCACGCCGGTCGTCCCGATGCTCGCGGCGGCATATCCGGCGTGTTCCCAAATCTGGCGCAGGAAGGAAGCGACAGACGTCTTGCCGCTGGTTCCGGTCACCGCTGCCATGGTCGCGGGCTGGCGGCCGAAAAACAGCGCAGCGGCCTGCGAAAGCGCCAGGCGGGGATCCTCTACCTCAAGCACCGGGATGGGAAAATCGCCAGCCACCGCATCCCGCGCGGCGACGATCGCGACCGCCCCGCGCGCGGCGGCGTCCTGCGCGAACCGCGCGCCGTCGGTCTTGGAGCCGTGGACGGCAAAGAACAGCGCGCCGGGAACGACGGCGCGCGAGTCGGCCGTCATGGCACCGACCTCGAGCCCGCCGGAGCTGTCGACGGGCAGGATGCGGGAAAATTCACTGAGTTTCATCAGTTTCCAGTCGAAAGTCTCGGATCGCCGATGGTCCCCTGCTCCCCGCCGCAAAGAGAATCACTGATGCGAGACGAGAAGAGCCCCACTTTCATGGCCGAATTCGGGCTTCACGCCAAGCAGCGGCGCCGCGCGGCTGATGATCGCCGACGTCAGCGGCGCGGCATTCAGGCCGGAGGTCGCGCCGATGCCCGGTTTCTCGGATTTCGGTTCGTCGAGGATGACCAGCACCACATATTCGGGATCCTGGATCGGAAAAGCGGACAGGAAGGCATTGAAGCGCTTGTCGCTCGAATACTTCCCGTTGACGACCTTTTCGGCGGTGCCTGTCTTGCCGCCGACGAAATAGCCGGGCACGTCGGCACGCCGGCCGGAGCCTTTCTCGACGTTCAGCCGGAACAGGTAGCGCATCGCGTCGGTGGTGCGCGGATCGAGCACCTGCACCGCCTTCGCGTCGGCTTCCTGGGGCGTGCGCGGCAGGAATGTCGGGTTCATGAGCCGGCCGCCATTCATCAGCGCCACCGCGCCGACAGCCGTCTGGAGCGGCGTCGTCGCCATGCCGTGGCCGAAGGCGATGGTGATCGAGTTGAGCTTCTTCCATTCCGTCGGTTCGGTCGGGATGGCGACTTCCGGCAGTTCGGTATCAAGTCTGTCGAGCAGCCCGAGCCGCTTGATGAACTCGCGATGACCCTCGATGCCGATCGTATCGGCGATCTTCGCGCTGCCGATGTTCGACGAGTAGATGAAGATTTCGGGAACCGTCAGCACCCGGCGCTTGCCGTGGAAATCCTTGATTGTGAAGCGTCCGAAATGCAGCGGTCGCGTCGCGTCGAAGGTCGAGTTCAGATTGACCTTGCCGGAATCCAGACCCATGGCGAGCGTGTACGCCTTTATGGTCGAACCCATCTCGTAGACGCCGGCCGACATGCGGTTGAGGCGGTCCTTCTCGTTGGCGTTGTAAGGATTGTTGGGGTCGTAGTCGGGCAGTGAGGCCATCGCCAGCACCTCGCCGGTGCGTGCGCTGAGGATCACCGCGCCGGCCGCGATCGCCTTGTAGCGCTCCATCGCCCGGGTGAGTTCGTCGTGCACGACATGCTGGACGCGCAGGTCGATCGACAGCTTCACGGGCGCGAGGTCGGCGGCAAGGCCGGTCGCCTGAAGGTCGGCGAGGCCCTGATCGTCGACATATTTCTCCATGCCGGCGATGCCCTTGTTGTCGATATTGGTCAGCCCGACGATATGGGCTGCCGTGACGCCGGCTGGGTAGAACCGGCGCTTCTCGGTGCGGAACCCGATGCCGGGAATGCCGAGCTGCATGATCTCGCCCTGCTGGCGCGGGGTGAGCTGGCGCCTGAGCCACACGAAGCCCGCGCCGCTGGTCAGCCGGTTGTAGGTCTGCTCGTAGTTGATATCCGGAAGGACGGTCGCGAGTTTCTCGATCGCCTCGTTGGCATCGACGATCCGGCGCGGTTCGCCGAACAGCGAGGCGGTCTTGATGTCGGTCGCGAGCACCTCGCCGTTGCGGTCGACGATATCCGGCCGCGATGCCGTGACCCGCGACGCCGGGCTGCCGCTCGCGTCGACGTCCTGGAAGCCGAAATAGAGCAGGCGCGCCGCGATCACGCCGTAGATCGACATGAAGATGATCATCGTCATCAGGACGCGCAGGCGCGCCCGTCCGATCACCGACTTGCCGGCGCCCTGCATCACGATGCGATGCCCGGTGGCGGAATGGGCGTCTGCCATCGTGCCGCCGCTCATTGCACGACACCGCCGGTCTTCTGGTCGTCGATGCCGTTGTCGGCGACGCCGCCGAGGCGTTTCTCGGTAAAGTCCTCGATCTCGAGCTGCCGTTCGGGCAATTCGTCCAGATCGGCGATCTGGCGCGCGTCGACCGGCTCCAGTTGCAGCTCGTCGTGGAAGCGGTCGGCGAGCCGCTGCAGCCGCGACGGCTGGGTCAGCAGGCTCCAGTCGGCCTTCAGCACGTCGATCCGGTCTTCCTCGGAATTGATCGCCGATTGCAGGCGCCGCACCTCGCCATACTGGCGCTCGGCGTCATGCTTGGTCTTGTAGGTGAAGGCGGCGGCCGAAACCATCACCGCGATCAGCACCATGTCGGTCGTACGGAACACCTTGGTCTCACTCTCCCCCGGCGGCGCGGGCGTCTGGAAGTCTCGGAATATCGAAAATTGACAGGTCGGCGGGTAGCGCCGGCCGGTCGGTACGCACCGCGGCGCGCAGCCGGGCCGACCGGGCGCGCGGATTGCGCTCGGTCTCGGCTTCGGCGGGCGCCACCGGCTTGGCGACCGGATCGAAGGTTGCGGGCCGTTCGGCGACCTGAGGCATGTGGCGCGAACCGCCGGTCTTGCCCGATCTGTCGGCGAGAAACCGCTTCACAATGCGGTCCTCAAGCGAATGGAAGCTCACGACGGCCAGCCGTCCGCCCGGCTTCAGCGCGCGCTCGGCCGCGAACAGCGCCTGCGCCAGTTCGCCGAGCTCGTCATTGACGAAGATGCGCAGCCCCTGGAAGGTCCGCGTCGCGGGATGGATCCTGTCCTTCGGACCCTTGCCGACGGTCCTTTCGACCAGTTCGGCCAGATCGCGCGTGCGCTCGAAGGGCCGCGTCGCGCGCCGCTTCTCGATGGCGCGTGCGACACGTCCCGCATGGCGCTCTTCGCCGAGGATGCCGATGATGCGGGTCAGGTCGGAAGCCTTGAACGTGTTGACGACATCGGCCGCGGACGGTCCGTCCTGCGCCATACGCATGTCGAGCGGCCCGTCCATGCGGAAGGAAAAGCCGCGCTCGGCCTGATCGAGCTGCATGGACGACACGCCGACGTCGAGCACCACGCCGTCAACAGCCTCGCCGGCGATCCCGGCAAGATCCGAAAACCGGCCGTGAACCAGCCGAAGCCGGCCCGGAAATTCCTCGACCATCGCCGACCCCGCCGCGATCGCGTCGGGGTCACGGTCGATCGCAATGACGGTCGCGCCTGCGTCCAGAAGCGCCCGCGAATAGCCGCCGGCCCCGAAGGTGCCGTCGACCACGCTCGCTCCGTCGAGCGGCGCCAGCGCGGCCAGAACCTCGTCGAGCAGGACCGGAATGTGGCGGGCCGGTCCGCCACCGGCGTGGAGGTCCGCGCCGGGGCCCGCCATCATTCCGTGCCCCCGTCCGCCCTCGTCGAGGCGGCTTGCCGTAGTCGCAGCAGCCGGGCCCGTACTTCCGCGCCATAGGCCGCGAGCCTGCCCGGCTCCCATATCTGGAAGAAGTGCCCTCGCCCCACGAAGGCCACCTCGTCCGTAATGCCCGTATGCCCGCGCAGGAACTCGCTCACCGTGATGCGCCCGTCCTGGTCCAGCTTCAGGAATGCCCCGTCGCCGTAGCAGAAGAAGGCCATGTCGTCGGCGGTCTGGAGGAACGGGTCCTCCTGCGCGATCCGCTTCTGGTAGACGTCGAGCAGATCCTGCCCGCCGACATCCAGCGCCGGAATGTCCAGTGCCCGCAGCGCATAGAGCTCCGAAAAGCCGCGCTGCTGGAGAATCGTGCGGAACTTCGCCGGCACGGAGACCCGTCCCTTGGCGTCGATCCTGTTCACCGAACTGGACAGAAACAGGTCCATCACGCATGACAGCCGCTTGCGCCGCCGCACCCCTTCTCATCGCACCTTCCGCGCGCCGCACGCGGCTCCTCGATACGTCCCGCCCGTTCCAGTCAGACAATGCGTTTCCTGTTCCCGCAGCCGCAAAGGCAGCAGGTTTGGGCAACGCTTCGACCTTTACTGAAACGACATCCTGACTGGCTTTACGGGATAACATGGGCTGATATGGGCGTCAACGGGAACTGGCTTCACGATCGGCGTTCCGGAAGCCGAATTCGCTCCTTCTGCGGGTCATCGCCGATTTATGCTCCATTAAGCCTAACGAACCGTTTCGATCGCCCTGGCCGGGCGCCGTTTCGGCTTGCTCCGGCTGTCGCGCCCGCATAGAGCGGATCGTGATACGGTTTGGAGACAACCAGAAATGACCGAACCCACCCGGTCGCGCGCCGCGCGCCTGCCCCACCTTCGCCGCGACGAACTCGACAAGGGCGACCCCGTCCCCTTGCCGCTCACCATGGCCTCGATCTTCCACGTTCCCGGCGACCCGGCCGGCTTCAACCAGTACGGCCGTTTCCACAATCCGACATGGGAAGCGACGGAGACGCTGCTGTCGCACCTCGAAGACGCGCCCTGCGTGGCCTTTCCGTCCGGTATGGCGGCGATTTCCGCGGTCTTTTTCGCGCTTTTGAAGTCGGGCGACCGCATCCTGCTGCCGTCCGACGGCTACTACACGACCCGCTCGCTCGCCGAGCGTTTCCTGAAGCCGATGGGGATCGCCTACGACACCCGCCCGACCGCGTCGTTCCTCGACGGCGGCTTCGCGGGCTACCGCATGGTGTTCGTCGAAACGCCGGCCAATCCCGGCCTCGATCTGTGCGACATCGCAGCCGTCTCAAAGCTCGCCCGCGATGCCGGCGCGATGGTGGTGGCCGACAACACCACAATGACGCCCTACGGCCAGCGCCCGCTGGACCTTGGCGCCGACATCGTCGTCGCGGCCGACACCAAGGCGCCCAACGGTCATTCGGACACGCTGTACGGCCATGTCGCAAGCCGCGACACAGCCGTGATCGAGGCCGTCAGGGACTGGCGCAAGTTGGCCGGCGGCATTCCCGGGCCATTCGAATCCTGGCTGGTGCATCGCGGGCTGGAAACGCTGGAGGTCCGCTTCGACCGCATGTGCTCCTCGGCCGAAACGATTGCCCCGCGGCTGGCGGCGCATAAGGCCGTGCGCGCCGTCCGGTTCCCGGGGCTCGACGGCGATCCCTCGCACAATCTCGCCCGTGCACAGATGGAGCGCTTCGGCTTCCTGATTTCGTTCGTTCTCGACGGCGATGCGCAGGCGGAAGCCTTCATCGATAGCTGCGAGCTTCTGCAGCCGGCGACGTCCTTCGGCGGCCTGCATTCTTCGGCCGAACGCCGCGCGCGCTGGGGCGACGCCGTGGAGCCGGGCTTCATCCGGCTTTCGGTGGGCTGCGAGCCGGTCGAGGAATTGTGGAGCGCGATCGAACGGTCGCTCGATCGCCTGGGATGATGCGGGAGAAAATGCCAGCCGGCCTGTAAGCCGGGTTCTGTATGGCCCGGGCGCACGGATGCGCCCGGACGTGGCGACCATTCATCTGGGACCGATGTTGCCATCGGCCTCGAGCAACCTACCCGAACGGCTGGGCTGGAAACCGCCCGAGGGTTTCCCCTCTCGCCGCTCCTATTCGGTCTTGCTCCCGGTGGGGTTTGCCATGCCGCCCCTGTTGCCAGGCGCGCGGTGGGCTCTTACCCCACCCTTTCACCCTTGCCACGGGCCTTGTCGACCTTTGGGAGCGTCGAAAACCGTGGCGGTCTGCTTTCTGTGGCACTTTCCCTGGGGTCGCCCCCGCCGGACGTTATCCGGCACCGTGTTTCCGTGGAGCCCGGACTTTCCTCGCCTGCAGCCTTTCGGCGTTTGCAGGCGCGGCCGCCCGGCCGGCTGGCAATGCGTATAAAGGCATTCGGACGGCAAAACGCAATGGCAAAGCCGCCCGAGGCCCAGGCCGTATCGACGGTCGGCTTCCGGTCAGGAACCGAGGCGCCGCTTCACCTTCGAGCAATAGCCGGCCGAGACCGGGTTCATGCGCTTGGCGGCGTGGCCGGCATTGTACTTCAGGATGGTGCCGCAGGTGGTTCCTCCACCCAGCTTGTGCGCCATGCCGAGATACTTCATCCCGTATTTGATGTTGGTCTCTGGATCGTACAGCCCCTTGGCGCTGCCAGTGTAGCCCATCATCCGGGCGGTCGCGGGCTTGATCTGCATCAGGCCGATCTCGCCGGCGCGACCGCGCGCGTTCGGCCGATAGTTGCTTTCAACACCGACGACCGCCATCGCAAGCGAAACCGGCACGCCGTTCGCAGCCGCATGCCGTGCGATGATCGATGAATATTTCGGCCCCTTGCCCGTCTTGACCTTGACGATCGCGCTGGTCGTCGTCGGGTCGACGGCCGCATGGTTGAACTTTGCGCGTTCGGCGGCGGGAATGGCGCCATTGATGGCGGCATCGTGAAAACTTCCTTCGGCGCGCGCACCCTCCATTTGCGCGACAATACCAGTCACTGCGGCGGCCACAGCCACCGCTGCCAAGATTGATCTCTTCATTTCAAACCGTTTGATTTCGCCGCGCAGGGAACACGCACGGCAGGGTGTTTACATGTGCCGGAGACGCGGGCCGCGCCCCGGCGTGGGTGAGCGGTCGCCATTGCCGAGGGAATGGGAAGCAAAAAGGGCGGGCGAAATCACATTCGGTGACCGGCTGTAATCTCGCCCGCCGGCCGTTGCCGGTCAGACCGCCGGACTGCGCGGCAGCGAGGCGAGCAGCGCGTGCAGCGTTTCTATCGTCGAGGAATCGGCGACGCCGTCGACACGCTCGGGCCTGAAATGGCGCTGAAACGCTTCGACGACAATGCGCATCCGGTCGTCGAAAAGTCCATTTATCTCAATACCATAACCATAGATACCAAGCATCGATTGCAGCGCCTCGACGGGCTCTCCGCGGTCGCCGAGGCTCATGAATCTGCCACCGCGGATCGTCGCGGACGGCTCGAGATGACCGATGCCTGCCTGCGCCAGCCGCTGCCATGGGAACTTCTCGCCGGGGTCGAGTTTGCGCCCCGGCGCGACATCCGAATGGGCCAGTATCCGCTCGGGCGCGACATGATGGCGCGCCACGATCCCGCGGCAGAGCGCGATGACGGCATCGATCTGGGCGTCGGGAAAGTCCGGGTAGCCCAGCGCGTGCCCCGGATTGACGATCTCGATGCCGACCGAGCGCGAATTGATGTCGGTCACGCCGCGCCACGACGATTTGCCCGCATGCCAGGCGCGGTCGGCTTCGCGCACCATCTGCACGATGCGGCCGTCCTCGTGGACGATGTAGTGCGACGACACCTCGCTGGCCGGGTTGCACAGCCAGGTTTCGGCGGCGTCGCCGCTTTCCATCCCGGTATAGTGCAGCACGATCATGTCCGCCTGCGCCACGTCGCGGCGCGGACCGAAATTGGGCGAAACGCGGATATCCGCGTCGGGATGATCCGGCGAGAAACCGGTCATCCGCGCACCATTGCCCTCTCGATGGTCTCGTAGGCCTCGTTGATGGCCGCCAGCCGCGAATTCGCGATGGCGAGGAATTCTTCGGGCACCCCGCGTGCGATCAGCCTGTCCGGATGATTTTCGGCGACCAGCGCACGATAGCTGCGCCGGATCTGGTCGAAGCTCATCTCGCGGCTGACACCCAGAACCGCGTACGGATCGGCTGGGCCGGCGATCGCATGCCGCGACAGGATCGCCTCGAAATGCTGACCGTCGATCTCGAAGATCTCGGCGACGCGGCGCAGGAACGACAGTTCGCGCTCGTGCACCAGACCATCCGCCTTGGCGATGTGGAACAGGCCGTCGAGGATGTCTTCGAGCATGGCGCAGTTCGGCTGGCCGGAGCCGCACAAGGTCGCCATCTGCCGCGCATAGGCCTCGAACCCGGCGACGTCCTGACGCGCGAGATCATAAAGACGCGCCACGTTGCGCCGCTCCCGCTCGGGAACCGCGAAAATCTCCTGGAAGGCGCGCACCTCGTCCTGGGTGACGACGCCGTCCGCCTTGGCCATCTTTGCAGACAGCGCGATCATGGCGATGGAAAACGCGACCCGGCGGCGAAGCTGCGGATCTCCTTCGAAGACCGTGCGCACGGCCTCGACGACGCCGCCCAGCGCCGTGGTTGAGACCCGCGATACGAAATCGCCGATGCGCGACCAGATCGACATCGGGGCTTTCTAAAGTGAATCGGCAGGGATGGCGAGAAAGGAATCGCCTCGGATCGCCCACTGCCGAGTATGGAATTTCATCCCTCCCGGCGCCGCGGCGAACAGGCATGAACGAGGCAGGGAAAAAGGCCGGATGGGGGCCGGCCTTTCTCCCGCACGGGTCACTCTCTGCTCGCGAAGGGTTCCTACCCGGCGAGAGAGTTTCCCGTTCCGGCCGGCGGATGCTACCTACTGTTCTCCGCCGGGCTGTTCCATCCTGGGTTCGCCGATCGACTGCGTGGTCGTATCGTCCGTGCCCGTTTGCTCGTCGGCCGGCGCCATGGGTTCGATGGGCGTCGCATCGGGCGCGGCCGGCTGCTCGACGGCAGGCTGGTCGACCGACTGCGTGGTCGTGTTGTCGGTGTCGCTGCACGCGGCCAGGCCGAGAACGGCGATCGCGGAAGCGGAGGCAAGCAAGAGCTTCTTCATCGGTACTCTCCTTTTCAGATGCTCGTCAGACGGCGCCCTGCGGACGTGTCGGGTTGGAAACGTCCCCGTCCCGGCATCGGTTTCGTCACGAAGGATGACGCCGTGTTACAGCGGCGGAACCGGGGATGAGCATCCGCGGCCGTTGCCTGCCGGCTTCAACGGCCCTAACAGATGTCCTGAAAGACGATATGCGGAGAGACTCGATGGCGAGCGGGAAATGGGACTTCTGGATTGACCGCGGCGGTACGTTCACCGACGTCATCGGCAGCGATCCCGACGGCGCCATTCACGCCCGCAAGCTTCTGTCGGAGAACCCCGAGGCCTACCGCGACGCTGCGATACAGGGCATCCGCGACCTGCTTGGCGTTGCCGCCGGCGAGCCGGTTCCCGCAGCGCAGATCGGCGACATCAAGATGGGCACGACCGTGGCCACCAACGCGCTTCTGGAGCGCAAGGGCGACCGCGTGCTGCTCTTGATCACCAAGGGCTTCCGCGACGCGCTGCGCATCGCCTACCAGGCACGGCCAGACATCTTCGCCAAGGAAATCATCCTGCCGGAACAGCTCTACGAGCGCGTCGTGGAGGTGGAGGAGCGCGTCCGCGCGGACGGCATCGTCGAGGCGGTTCCCGACGTCGACGCGATCAGGCCGGCGCTCGAAGAGGCGCGGGCGGCCGGCATCGACGCCGTGGCGATCGTCTTCATGCACGCGTGGAAGCACCCGGCACATGAACAGACCGTCGCAAGGCTTTGCCGCGACTCCGGTTTTTCGCAGGTATCTGTCAGCAACGAGGTGTCGCCGCTGATCAAGCTCGTCGGTCGCGGCGACACGACCGTGGTCGACGCATACCTGTCGCCGATCCTGTCGCGCTATGTGCGCCAGGTCGCCGGCGAACTGGGACTCGGGCGTGACGAACTCGACGCGGCCGACAGTCCGCGCCTGATGTTCATGATGTCGTCGGGAGGGCTCACCGCCGCCGACAAGTTCCAGGGCAAGGACGCCATCCTGTCAGGCCCTGCCGGCGGCGTCGTCGGCATGGTCGAGACGGCGCGGCTCGCCGGCTTCGACAAGACCATCGGTTTCGACATGGGCGGCACCTCGACCGACGTCGCCCACTACGATGGCGAATATGAGCGTGCCTTCGACACCGAGGTCGCCGGCGTACGCATCCGCGCGCCGATGATGCGCATCCACACCGTCGCCGCCGGCGGCGGCTCGGTGCTGCACTACGAGGACGGACGCTTCCAGGCGGGGCCGGACTCGGCGGGTGCGAATCCCGGCCCCGCCTGCTACCGCCGCGGCGGCCCCCTCGCCGTCACCGACGCCAATCTCATGCTCGGCAAGCTGCAGCCCCAATTCTTCCCGGCGATCTTCGGTCCGGACCAGAACCAGCCGCTCGACGTCGACACCGTGCGCGAGCGCTTCGCGGC